>CAYXKX010000080.1:1714-2605 GCA_964465185.1 uncultured Chitinophagaceae bacterium | reverse complement strand
GGACTCAAACGATAGTGGAACGCATTCGAAAGAGTGATATACAATGGCAGTTTAGTGAAGACGAGAAAGAGAATCTTTACTACGAATGGATATGGCATAGTATCAAATACCCGGAAAAACTCTATCATGAGTGGACGACCTTGAAGAATCAAGTTTTTAGCGATAAATAGGTATTAATTTGTTATTTTTACTCATTATAATATTTGTATGACAATAATCAAATTTTTCTTCTTAGGTCTTTTTTTAGCCTTATTTTGTGGCTGCGGGGATGGAGAATCTAAATCAACGATTCCTAAAGATTGGGAAATGATAGAAATGTATGGAGATGAAGTTGATGTTTTAAATGAAGGCGGTTATTACGGGTTATTTTATGATCGAGATAATCCTTTGAAGGATAGTTTTCTAGAGGCTTCATAGAATAGTCGCTATTGCGGTTTCCGATAAACCAGAAGTAGGAAAATCAGATGCCTATGTGAGGTTGGCAGACAGCAATTTTAGACTCATTCTGACCGAAGATAAAACCGAAAAGAAAAATAAGTATTTCAGAAAATATGAAGATGAAAATTTTGAATTGACGCTCGATATGAAGTTTTGGGAACGAATAGATGGCATGGACGAGGAGGATATGTATATTTATCGAGGAAAAATGAAAATAACCTCTAAGGAGTATAAGAATAGTAAGGAGTATAAAGTAAAAGGAGGAATTTAGCGAGAAAAGTGAAAAGTGGAAAGTATAAAGTACTGATAACTGCCACTAATCACTGTGACTGACTACCGAAAAGACTATAATGAATTTAGCAGAGCGCGAAGCAGAACTTATTGAAATTTTTGAGTGGATCGAAGACGAGACAGATCGATATGTGCAGATAATGGACTATGGAAAAAGATTAC
>CAYXKX010000080.1:0-1580 GCA_964465185.1 uncultured Chitinophagaceae bacterium | reverse complement strand
GTAGAGTATGGCTCACTTATAAGTTCGATAATGGCAAACTTAATCTAAAAGCAGACAGCAATACCGCCATCACCAAAGGCATCGTAGCTATTTTAGTTTTTCTTTGGTCAGATCTTACACCAAAGGAAATAGCAGAAGCGAGTCTAGATATACTAGATAAAATTGAATTGCGGAAGCATCTCACTTCTCAGCGAAATAATGGATTGACCGCCATGATACAAAAGGTGAAAGGCCTAGCGAATTTAGTAAACACCTAGTATAAAAATATTCATTATTTTATCAATACATGACTCAAGAAGAACGAAACGAACTCAGAGAAAAAATTATAGAGGCACTCAAGACCATTTATGATCCAGAAATACCCGTGGAACATTGATGAAAAGGCGCATGTAGAATTGGTTATGACCTTGACTTCACCGAATTGCCCAGTGGCGGGTTCACTGCCAGAAGATGTTAGATCAAAGGTTGCTGAAGTGGAGGGTGTTAACGGGGCACATGTCGAGCTCGTGTTTGAACCAGCTTGGGATAAGACTTTTATGAGCGAGGAAGCTATGCTAGAGTTGGGATTCTTGTAGAAATAAACATTTTTAGGTATATTTACGTCTAACAATAAAACTAAACCGAATGAGATTAATTCTATTTCTTGTATGTCTGCAATTTAGCTTTTCATTAGTTGCTCAGACCAAGACTGATGGCACAGCTCCAAAGGCAAAGGAAATCAATCTTTCTGATACAGCTTTGAAAGACTATGCGCCTAATTTGAATTCTATAGACAAACAACCTATTCCGGCCTCTGAGTATGGAGATAAAAAAGAAGAGCTTTATAGGAAGCGATTAAAAGCTATCCAAGCCAAAAAAAAAAGCGGAAATGGCGACGAAGCAGTCAGCCCAAAATTGATACAACAATTCGAAGGTAATGTAGCCAACGGATCACCAAGCGATAATGATGTGGCAATAGGGATTGATGGAACTATACTTAGTGCTGTCAATACCAATATTCAAATTTTCACCGAAGCTGGTATTTTAAGAACCAGTAAGAGTTTAGCTACATTAGCGTCTAGTTTGGGTAGCCTAAGTCAAAATTCAGATCCTCGTGTATTGTATGACCCTAAAGCAGACCGATATATCATGGTTTGGTTTAGTGGTGTTGTGAGTTCTACCAATAAAATTATAGTTGGTTTTACCAAAACGAATGACCCTGCAGGCGCATGGAATTTCTATACCTTAAATGGAGCTTCTTTCAATGATTCTTCATGGAGCGATTACCCAATTATTTCTTTCTCAAATAAGGATTTATTTATCACATTTAATCAGGTTAAAGACAATATTAGCTGGACAATTGGATTTAAGCAATCGGTTATTTGGCAGTTGGATAAGCATAAAGGCTATGATGGGGATTCATTGAAATTTACCCTTTGGAGTGACATTAAAAACAATGGTAGAAATTTGAGAAATATATGTCCAGCAAAGTACCAAACGACAGAGCCAGATAGCAATATGTATTTTCTCTCTGTCCGAAATGTCGACGCTTCGAATGATACAATTTTCCTTCTTGAAATTAACAATACTTATGCCTCTGG
>CAYXKX010000079.1:3336-3808 GCA_964465185.1 uncultured Chitinophagaceae bacterium | reverse complement strand
TTACAATTACAATTAGAGCCGCTGGCCTCTAGGGTGCCATTTCCACTGCATAGCGTAGTAGCACTTTTGTCTTTGCATGGATCTGAAGAACAAGAAGAAAAGACCAAAGCTCCTAAAGCTAAAAATGAATAAATAATTTTTTTCATATCAAATTTTTAAAATTTTAAATATACAAATATAGACAATGTGGAATATGCCGACCGAATATTTCTTTTTTTGTTCAGTTTTCAATTTAAATCTACTACATTTGTCCATATAACCAATATTCATGGAAAATTCTGATACTATTTTAGGGTTGGATCCAGAAGTCGTAGCAACTATAATCAGTACCGCGTTAACTATTGTCAGTATTTTTATAGTGGTGACCGTTGGCTATTATCTATATCATTTTTTTTTTGAAAAGAAGAAAAAGAAGTAAATATTCCTATGCATAAATTATTGACCGGAAAAACAGCCATCGTTACTGGAGGCA
>CAYXKX010000079.1:0-3318 GCA_964465185.1 uncultured Chitinophagaceae bacterium | reverse complement strand
TTTCATTCTAGTGAAGCAAAAGCCCTAGCGTTGGTTGAAGAAATTGAAAAGCTCGGTGCACAAGGGTTAGCTGTAAAAAGTGATGCCTCTTCCTTTACCGCCGCCAAAGAGTTGTGCGATGCAGCTGTATCCAAGTTTAGCACACTAGATGTAGTAGTCAATAATGCAGGAATCACACGAGATACCCTCCTTATGAGGATGAGTGAAGAACAATGGGATGATGTGATAAATAATAATCTCAAGTCTGCCTTCAATCTGACGAAGCATGCTTCTGCAGTTATGCTAAAGCAAAAAAGAGGTAGTATCATAAATATAACGTCAATTGTAGGCCTGAAAGGTCAAGCGGGTCAGGTAAACTATTCAGCATCAAAAGCAGGAATGATAGGCCTTACGAAATCTGTAGCGGATGAATTGGGTTCCAGGAATATCAGATGCAATGCTATAGCGCCTGGTTTTATTCAAACAGAAATGACGGATGAATTGCCAGAGGATCTCAAGAAAAGATATTTAGATCAAATACCTATGAGGCGATTTGCCACGCCGGATGAAGTAGCCAAGGTTGTTGTTTTTTTAGCGTCTGATATGAGTTCATATGTCACTGGTCAAATCATTGGTGTATGTGGAGGATTGGCTAGATAATTTTGGGCAATTTGTCGATAGTGTAAATGGGGCATTTTTGACTTGAAAATTTGCAATGTAAGATTATAGCATACTTTGAAGCATTTATAACAATCAACCATAAACTTATAATTAACTACTCTCAAGATGAAAAGACGGGATTTTCTTCAAAATAGTTTTGTAGCGGGCATTTCTTTACCGATGCTTCAATCGTATAATCATTTATGGAAAGGATCGGATGCACCCTATGAAAAGTTAACTATACTCCATACCAATGATACGCATAGTAGAATTGATCCATTTGAAGATGGTGAGTATAAAGGCTTCGGAGGCGTGGTAGCTAGAAAAAAAATAATAGATGAAGTAAGAGCTAATGAACATAACAACTTACTCCTAGACGCAGGAGATATTTTTCAAGGCACCCCTTATTTCAATATGTACAATGGAGAAATAGAGATGAAAGCTATGTCCTATTTGGGTTATGATGCCAGTACCATAGGGAATCATGATTTTGATAATGGCGCTGATAATTTGGCTAAACAAATGGAGCATGCAAATTTCCCTTTTATTATTAGCAATTATGATGTTACAGATTCAGTTTTGGCAAATAAAGTGGCACCTTATACTGTATTCAATAAGGGAAAGGTAAAAGTAGGTGTAATAGGCATTGGAATTGAGCTGAACGGACTTGTTAGTAAAAAAAATTATGGAAGTATTGTATATTTAGACCCTATTGAAACAGCGAATAGATACGCCAATATTTTAAAGTCTGATGAAAACTGTGATATAATTATTTGTTTATCCCATTTAGGGTATAGCTATAAGAGTAAGAAAATTAGCGACATACAACTGGCGGAAAAAGTAGACAATATTGACGTGATTATAGGAGGCCATACGCATACGTTTTTGGAATGTCCAACTCTTATAGAAAAACCTGAAAAAAAATTTGTTATAGTCAATCAAGTTGGCTTTGGGGGCATAACTCTCGGCAAACTAGATATTTATTTTAATAGGTCGAGAAAAACGATTGAAAAAAATCTGTCTAATTTGATAAAATGTCAGATTTAATGAAAAAAATATCGAGTTATTCACATTAAATTGTTCATATTCGCAGCAGGAAATTTAAGTAAGTTTCTTAACGAAATAATAACAATAAAGTATGTCAGAAAATTTTGAGAAGGTGTGGGCAAAATGCCTCGATGTGATAAAGAGTAATGTATCACCTCAAGTGTATTCTACTTGGTTTGAACCTATAGTGCCCGTTGCCTTGGAAAAAGATATACTGACGATTCAAGTACCGTCTCAATTTTTTTATGAGTGGCTCGAAGAGCATTACGTTACTATCATCAGAAAGGCGCTGATTCGAGAAATTGGCGAAAAAGCGAAATTGGAGTATCGAATTCTACTCGATAAAAATGATAGTAAGAGTGCAATATCTTATCCGAATACAAAGGGAAACTCCAGTGAAAATTCAGAGGTATTTATGCCCATTACAGTTGGCAATCAGATAAGAAATCCATTTGTCATTCCAGGGATTAAAAAGGTTAGTATTGACTCACAGCTCAATCCAATTTTCACATTTGATGGTTTCATAGAAGGCGATTGCAATAGATTGTCTCGTGCGGCAGGGTATGCAGTGGCTAAAAAGCCTGGTGGCACAGCTTTTAATCCCCTTTTTCTCTATGGGGGTACTGGTGTAGGTAAGTCACATTTATTGCAAGCTATCGGTAATCAAATAAAACAGATTACGCCAAGCAAAACAGTTCTCTATATCCAGTCGGATAAATTTATTAATCAATTCATAGAATCAGCAAAAAATAATAATACGCATGAGTTTGTAAATTTCTACAATCTTATAGATGTATTACTAGTTGATGATATTCAGTTTTTTTCTGGTAAGGAAAAATCACAGGAAATATTTTTTAATATATTCAACCATCTCCATAATAATGGTAAGCAAATTGTTATAACTTCAGACAGAGCGCCAAAAGATATGGATGGCATTGAAGAGAGGTTGTTGTCTAGGTTGAAATGGGGACTGTTAGCTGAAATGGGAATGCCTGACTATGAGACCAGATATTCTATTTTAGAAAAAAAGATGTATGCCGATGGGGTTATTCTTCCAAAAGAAGTTGTCGAATATGTTGCTTTTAATATAAATACAAATGTACGCGATTTAGAAGGCGCTATGATCGCTTTATTAGCTCAAGCTTCTTTGGTAAAAAGAGATGTCGATATAGACTTAGCTAAAAAGATTATTAAGAATTATGTGAAATCTGTTTCAAGAGAAGTATCTGTGGAATACATTCAAAAGACAGTTTGCGAGTTTATTGGAATAAATGCAGATTTGCTAAAACAAAATACAAGAAAAAGAGAAGTTGTGAATGCGCGCCAGATTTCAATGTATTTAGCCAAAAAGTACACGAAGAATTCACTCAAGGAAATAGGCAGACACTTTGGAAATAAAGATCATAGTACTGTTATACATTCTATTCAAGTAGTAGACAACCTTCTTGAAGTCGATAAAAAATTTAGGGAAGACCTTGAAGAGCTCAAGAAAAGAATTAATTTGAGCAATTTATAAGCAAATTAAAAAAATAATAATATATTTGCACTCCTTTTTTGAGGGAGAGTAAAGGTGAGATGGGTGAGTGGCTGAAACCACCAGTTTGCTAAACTGACGTACGGGAAACTGTACCG
>CAYXKX010000078.1:1865-5010 GCA_964465185.1 uncultured Chitinophagaceae bacterium | reverse complement strand
TTAGGATTTATCTCCACTATTTAAATTTTACTTTATTTCTTGCAACGATTTTTTTAACTATACCATAAAGAAACACTAAGAAAGCAGAGAGGAACACAAAAATACCCAAACAAAAACTTCGTGAAACTTTGTGTATACTCTGTGGAACTTTGTGCTCCCATTTTTCATAACTCTTTGCTCATTAGAGATCACTCTTTCATTTTCCATAAACCTAAGTCATAACCTGGTCTTACAGAATACGTCTTAGCAGTATTGGGATCATATTTTTTAGCTACTGCTATTCTTTCTAAAGGTGCGAAAAGGAAAATATAAGGCAATTCATTATGCACTTTTTCTTGAAACTTCAGATACATAGCATCGCGTTTTGTTTCATTCAACTCTGATCGAATATCATCAATCATTTTATCAGATGTGGCATCACCATAAGAAACATAATTAGAGCCCCCAGCGGAGGATTCACTATGCCAAATTTGCTTAGGGTCTTCTACATTCGGATCACCGACCCATGCGCCGCAATATATTTCAAAATCATGTTTTTTTGTATCCTCTAAAAACACAGTCCACTCTTTGGCTACTATATTTAACTCAACTCCTACTTTTTTCAAATTTTCCTTGTAAATAAGTCCAATATTTTTTCGTGTATCATTCCCTGAATTGTACTTATAAGTCAATTCCAAAGGTATTTTCTTCCCATTGATTACTTTATCGCGGATTCCATCACCATCACTATCAATCCAGCCAGCTTCATCCAATAATTTTGATGCGAGCTCAATATTAAAATCAAACTTCTTTAGATTTTTGTTGTAGTATTTTTTATCTGGCTGCACCATCGACTCGGTCGGGGTCGCTAATCCAAATAATAAGGTAGAAATAATTTGTTTTTTATCAATGGCATGTGCAAGCGCTTGTCTCACTTTTAACTCCTTTAATTTTGGATTGGTCAAATTAAGGCCGATGTATAAATACTGTGGTGAAGTAGGAGAATAAGCATAATAATTCTCATTAAATTTGGCATCATTCTTTAAATCATTGAATATCTTGTATTCAATACCTCTAGCTACATCTAGCTCTCTCCCTTTAATGGCAGTAGTTGCCGTTTTCCAATCGTTGATTATTCTAAACTTAATCGTTTCAATATTGCCGTAGTTTTTCAAAAATGCATCATTCGTCTTATCTCCCCACCAGTCTTTCTTTTTCTTCAAAGTCAATTTAGATCCGGTCACCCATTCATCAAATTCATATGGACCACTGCCGACCACAAAGCCTTTCTCTCTCGAGAATTTCTGCGAATTAAACTCGTCCGCAAATCGCAATATATTCTTATCCCCTTTTAAAGTTTCTTTCTTTTTAGAATCTCTAAAATCTGAAATAGAGAAATTGCGCATGATTTTTTCCTTGTCATAAATATATTCAGGAATCACCCAGTAGCCGCTATATTCCTCAACGAGAATATATTTTTGATTAGAAATCACCGAAAACTTTTTTGGATTGGCTGTATCAATAATAACGTCTGCTAAGAAATCTAAGTAAGGTCTTATTTGCTCGCAATTCGTTTTTGGGTTTAATGCCGCTTTAAAAGAAAAAACCACATCATGTGCCGTTACAGGACTGCCGTTATCCCACGTGGCTTCTGGTCTAATTTCATAGTCTAATTTCAACCCATTGCCGTATTCTGAAATATTAGGTTTGCCCACAGCGAGCATTCCAACAAAATCTCCCTTATTATAATCCCAATCGATCAATTTCTGAAACATAAATCGCTCAATGGCAGTAGCACTAGCCGATGTAGAGGCATATGGACACAATTTATCAGGATCAGCTAATTCATGAGCATTCACTTCATTTTTACCTTTTTTACCTCCTTTACAACTGAGAAAAAAACTAGAGATTAACAATAGATAAATAAAATAACGCATAGTTTTAATTTGATTTAAGGCAAATGTACATGAAAATAATTTAAAAACTGTTTTGGCTAAAGAGCTGAAAATTTAGCATTTAATTCGAATGTCATTAGATTAATACCAATCGGTATTAATTTTTAATTAGAACTATTCTAAATAATAATATATTTGCGGTCTCAATAATTATTTAATTAAATATTTAATCCTAGTGGCAAAGAAGTTGATCCTGTTTCTTATCTGCATCGTAATTTTTAAAAATAGTGTCTTATCCCAAGATTCTAAAAAACTGCCCGAAGTCAATATACATGGCAATAAGAACTCAGTCGTATTTCAATCGAGTAATCAAGATTTTTTGATTCTAGAAGGCAAAAAAAATGAAACTATTTTATTGGAAAATGTACTCGCGAATAAAGCTACCAATAATGTAAGACAAGTCATGGCAAAGGTTCCAGGCATCAATATATGGGAAACAGATGGATCCGGAATACAAATTGGAATTTCAACCCGAGGCTTGAACCCGAATAGAAGTTGGGAGTTTAATACCCGACAAAATGGTTATGATATTTCATCTGATGTATTCGGCTACCCCGAGGCTTATTACAATCCACCATTGGAAGCAGTAGATAAAATTGAAATCATTCGTGGCAGTGGTTCCCTTCAGTATGGTCCTCAGTTTGGTGGCATGGTCAATTATATTTTAAAAAGAACTAAATCAGATAGACCTTTGAATTTTGAAGGTCAGGTGACTACTGGTAGCTATGGTATGATTAGTTTATATACCGCTATTCATGGTCAGATGAAAAAGTGGAATTATTATTTCTACAATCAAATCCGCAAAGGAGATGGCTGGAGGGATAACGGCTACTATGATATCCGAAATTCTCATGGTTTTCTTCAATATAAATTCAATGAGAAATCATCTATTTCCTTTGAACTCACGAATATGAATTACAGAAACCAAATGGGAGGAGGACTTACCGATGCGACCTTCAAAGACAATCCACGGCAGTCTTTTAGGGCGAGAAACTGGTTTAGTGCACCTTGGACAATAGCTAATATACAATATAATAATAAACTGACTGAAAACTACAATATGCAAATCTCTGCCTTCGGTCTCTGGGGTGAGCGCAATAGCGTAGGATTCCTATCTGCTGCCAATGTGCTCGATGCAGTCCATCCAATCACAGGACTACAAGCCAATAGACAAGTTGATAAAGATGCTTATCGAAACTTCGGGATGGAAT
>CAYXKX010000078.1:0-1855 GCA_964465185.1 uncultured Chitinophagaceae bacterium | reverse complement strand
AAAAAAACCAAGACTTGTCTCTAGGAGTAAGAGACTATGCAGCCCAAACGGACAGAAACCAACGAGGAAAAGGAACAACTGGAAGCGATTTTGATATGACTGAATTGAATACTTATTATCCATTAGCGCTAGATTTTAACACCAAGAATTTTGCAGCCTTTGCTGAGAATACATTTCATATCACAGATAAATTTTCTTTGACACCCGGGCTGCGATACGAATGGATTCAAAGCCAAATGATCGGTCGAAGTAATAAAACCAATACTACTGAAACTCCTGTACCTTCAACGGAAATCACGCGAAATGTTTTACTCGGTCGTATAAGCTTTCAATACAAGCATAATGAAAAATGGAGTGTATATGGTTCCGCCACACAAGCATTTAGGCCTGTTTTATTTAGCGAGTTAGTGCCGCCTGCGACCACCGATGTTATTGACCCTAATCTCAAAGACAATAGTGGATGGAATATAGACTTAGGTGTAAGAGGGAATATAGAAGGTATATTGAAATATGATGTCAGCGGATTTTATCTAATTTATAATGACAAAATAGGCACTGTGCGTAGATTTATTAATGACAATCCTGCATTAGCTACCTACCAATATAGAACAAATTTGGGTCAAGCTATTCATAGAGGTATAGAGAGTTTCATTGAACTAGAAGTGACTCAATGGTTGAAGAAAGACCAAGGGTTGGGTAGAATGAGTGCCTTTATTAGTGCCTCTTATATTGATGCTTCTTATGGTGATTTCAAAACCTATACTTCCACAGGTACAGCGCCCAATGTGGTCATAACGGAAAGCAACTTAAAAGGAAATCAAGTAGAATATTCTCCCAATTGGATTCTCAGCACTGGTATAAATTACAATTACAAGCGCTTTGGCATCCAAATTCAAAGTAGAACGATCTCTGATATTTATACCGATGCTTCGAACGTAGAACTATCCAATGCTGCAGCAACTAACGGAAAAATCGAAGGCTATTCTCTATTCGACCTTTCTGCTCAATACAAAATCAATGGCAAATACAACCTAGGTTTTGGGGTGAATAACCTAGCAGACAAAGGCTATGCAACACGCAGAGCTGGCGGTTTTCCTGGACCAGGCTTGGTTTCTGGTGAAGGTAGAACTTGGTATTTGAGTTTTGGGGTAAAGATGTAGAATCGCCTACCTCACCAATAAAACCTCTCCCGTTTTAAAAAATATACTTCGGTTCACTTTGTATTCTAGTAAAAATGTAAATACGCCCGAAGGCACAAGTTCGCCTTTGTAGGTTCCATCCCAGCCTATATTTTCTTTTGAATTGGTGCTGTAAATTTTCTCTCCCCAGCGGTTGTATATTTCAAAGCGGTTGATTTCTACCAAGCCTTTAAAATTAGGTTTGAAAAGGCGGTTTTCAATCATACCATCGGGTGCAAAGGCCTTCGGTATATCGAGAAGTCCAGGTTCTATCACACGCAAATTGATGGAAGCCGTATCCTTGCACTCTTCGCTATCCCAGCCTATCACTTCTATAGTTTGATCTTCATTTAGAACTAATTTAATTCTAGCTATGGTATCTCCAGTTGTCCAGAATAATTTCTTAGCGGGATAAGTAGTCAGTTCTACCTTCTCTCCTTTGAAATATTCATCGAACATAGGGACGATGGAGATCGTCATATTAACTTTCGATTTTTTCTCCAACAATTTTGGAAAATATAAACTATCACAAGCTAAAGTGTCCTTAGTCCTAATAGTGTCTTGATAACTAAAATTGAATCGATACACCTTACCATCAGACATACGTATAGAGTCACAAAAAGTTAGATTTTATAAACGGAGTTTTATTGGTTTCGGACGGATAAGAATATACGTTT
>CAYXKX010000077.1:0-5079 GCA_964465185.1 uncultured Chitinophagaceae bacterium | reverse complement strand
ATTCGATCCTGCAAACGGGGCTTTTTTAACGAATTGGAACGTAAAGTTTGGCGACGGCACAGATTCTGTGCTTTTTGGCTCCGTTAATAATAACCTATTATATGCTTATGGAGCTATGGGGGTATATAATGCCACCTATACTGTGAGAGACAATAAAAACTGTGTAAGCAGCGCAAGTCTGCAACTCACAATAATTAAACAACCAGAAGTTAAATTTATTCCTATTCAGCCCCGCTGCAAGGATTCGTTGGTTTTGTATGAAAATAGAACAGATGGTAGGGATTCTACTTGGGTTTGGGAGTGGGATTTTATTGATAGTTTATTCATAAAAGGAAGTCTGGGGCAAGATTCATTTATACTACCTTCACTTAAACAGATAAATGGCACGGGCAAACTATTTGAAAATGCTACGCATACACACCCATTTTATGCAAAGCAGGCTTTCGTATATCTGATTGGAGCAAATAAGTATGGATGTAAAGATACCTCAGATGTATTTATTAGTCAGGTAGACACGACTCCTACGCTCGTGATCACCCCTCGTACAGATACTACTATCTGTTTTGGAGAGAGCGTTCAATATACCACTCGAGGTTCTGATACCATATGGTACGGAAATTTTCAATGGGGAAATAAGATAAGCGGAGACTCTATCGTTTTATTTACTCCAAGAAATACAATAACGTATAAAGTATATGGTAAGACACCACAATGTCCACCAACAAGTAAAGATATAAAAATAAGTGTTGTACAGCCTTTGGAGACCAAGGTAACCACCGAGCCTCAGTATATACTGAGAGGTGCAGTCAGCAGTATGAAACTGAAAACAAATGGTATATTAGATAGCCTTTTTTGGACACCAGACTCTAGCTTGTCTAGACCAAAATTTGACTCTACCGGTGCAGCACCTAAGCTAACCACTACTTATAGAGTGAAGCTTTTTTATAGCTTAAATAACTATGTCTGCTCTCAAGAAGACTCGGCAACCATTTTTGTCAATACAGATTGTCAGGTAGATTCTTTAAAAATTCCAACGGCTTTTTCTCCGAATGGAGATGCCTTGAATGATGAATTCTATATTAAGTCTTTTGCCTTAAAGACCATTTTATCGTTCAACGTATATAATCGCTGGGGTAATAAAGTGTTTAATGTGACCAATGTACCAGCGGATGATAAACAATACTATTGGAATGGAAAAATCAACAATAACGGCGAAGATGTGCCTCTGGGATTATATATTTACAACATATCAGCTGTATGTAAAAATGATGAAGTTTTAAACTTTCAAGGAGAAATTACCGTACTAAGATAGTCTAGATCATGAATAAATTTAAATTAAGTTTTATTGTATTAATTGGGTCTCTTTGCGCTATTCCTCTAATGAGCCAAGACTTGATATATTCTCAATTCAATGCCATGCCTTTGGCGGTTAATCCAGCCTTTGCTGGAAATAACGCTTGTAATTATCGAGTGTCAGCCATCGGCCGCAGCCAATGGACTGGGGTACAGAATGTAAACTCATATAAATCAGGCACCATAGCCGGTGATTTCAATTTAAATAATGTGTATAACGAACAACTCAATCTTTGGGGTTTGGGTTTAATGGCATCTTATGATCAGGCGGGTGTAGGAGCATTTACCAATTTTAGCGTAATGGCCAATCTGGCCTATCATGCTCGATTTGGGATGGAAGGGCAAAATTTCCTTTCGTTTGGCATGGGTCTTGGACTTGGAAATAGAGGGGCTAATATTGGAAGATATACATTCGCTAGTGAGTTGGATGCTTTCGGTAGACCAATCCCAAATATGACATCCGGTGAAAGTTTTAACTCCAACTCTATATTCTATCCAGAGGTTAATTTCGGGGCTTTGATAACCCTTAATCCAAATGAAAACACCAATCTATACGGTGGCGCATCGATTATGCATCTGTTGAGTCCCAATATCTCCTTTACAAATAATGAATATAAACTCCCTATGCGAGTTAATTTTCATGCTGGAGCTAATCTGTATCGAGGTGGATTTTTTATTCTACCGACTGACTAAGTTCAGTATCAGCAGCACACAAATTATAATGTGGGAGGGTATTTTGGCACGACATTGGTTTCAGGACATGAAACAAGAAATCCTATTATTGGCTATCTTGGATTTTGGTATAAAAGTAATGATGCTATTGTACCTTCGGCTAGATTGGATGTGGGTAGAATGTCTATTGCTTTCAGCTACGATTTGCATATAGGTGGGGTATCTCAAAACCTAAGCGGGGTGAGTTCTCCAGAGCTGTCTGTGAACTTCTATGGATGTTTCGGTCGAAGCTCCAAGCGCACAGGTTGTCCTTCACTTTAAGCATATTTAAGAAACTATCTTTAAAATTTTTATGTTATCAGAAAATTGGAAATACATAAAGACGATTGATAATAATTTTAAATAAATAAAAAAATGGCAGTAGCAATTACAACAGAGAATTTCAAAGAATTAACCGGTAAAAAAGATGAATTAGTCGTTGCAGATTTTTGGGCGGAGTGGTGTGGTCCTTGTAAAATGATAGGACCTGTTATTGATGAATTGAGTGAAGAGTTCGCCGGTAGAGCAACCATTGGTAAAGTGAATGTAGAAGAACAAGGCGATTTAGCCGTTCAGTTTGGCGTTCGCAATATTCCAACTATACTATTCATAAAAAATGGCGAAGTAGTAGATAAGCAAGTGGGGGCTGCGCCTAAGGCCGCTTTAGTTGACTTGATCAACAAACACATCTAAAGCTATTTAGGATCAAAATTATACAAAAGGCAGGTTTTTATTTACCTGCCTTTTTTGTTAGATAGTCCTGCTCTAGCCAGTTGTATATTTCTATTTGGCTTCTTACTTTCTTTTTCTGTTTTTGTAGCGTATTTCTGGCATTACTCATATTGTCATTATGCACTCGTCCCTTGACATTATCACTTAGCTGAATATTTAGAAAATGTTTTACTTTTTGCAATATGATAGGATCTAGCAGCGGCGCAGCCACTTCTATTCGATAATCTAGGTTTCTTACCATCAAATCGGCGGAACTTATATAGCATTCCTCGTCACCATCATTATAGAAGTATAGCACACGCGCATGTTCTAAAAATTTATCGACGATACTGATAGCATATAACTGTTTATTTTTTGGAATATCGAGCGCTACGCAGCAAATCCCTCTAACAATAATTTGGACATTCACTCCTACTTTTTCCGCTTCATAAAGGGCATCGATGATTTCGTCATCTACCAGACTATTCATTTTAATTATAATTTCCGCTTTCTTTCCATTTATAGCATGAGTCCGTTCTTTATTGATTTTACTAAGAATTTGAGAACGCATAGTAAATGGAGATACTAATAGGTGCTTAAATTTATGAGGTTTAGAAAATTCTAGATAGTTGAAAACTTTTCCCACCTCAAACGTTAGATTTTTATTGGTCGTGAATAGGCTTAAATCACTATAAATGTCCGCCGTCACTTCATTGAAATTACCTGTAGATATATTGCAATATTCCTTTCTTATTCGGCCTATTTTTTTTACGATATAGACCAGCTTAGAATGGACCTTCAGTTGAGGATGACCAAATATGACATGAATGCCCTCTTCTGTCATTTGATTGGCCCAGTAGATATTATTGGCTTCATCAAAACGGGCGGTGATTTCCATAATGACTGTCACTTTTTTCCCATTTTTTACTGCATTGGTCAAAATATTAACAATCTGAGATTTGGAAGACAATCTATACAAAGTCATTTTTATTTCTTCCACAAATGGATCAATCGAGGCATCTCTCAAAAAATCGAGTAAGTAGGAAAAAGAATTGTAAGGGTAAAATAGCATGACATCTTGCTTCTCTATGACTTCAAGTAGACTTCTCTGGCCCTCTAGTTTTATATTGGGTAGGCTCTCAATCTTTGGATATCTCAACTGCCGCAAACCAAATTCGGGAAACTGCATAAAGTCCTTGAAATTGTGGTAACGACCACTAAGGACCAAATTGCTCTTGGATATTTTTATCTTTCTCAATAGAAAGGCCAATAAATCCTCCGCAATAGTTTTATCGGCTATGAATCGAACGGGCTGACCTTTCTTTCTTTGCATTAGAGATTTTGACAAATACCCCAAGTCCGACTTGGAAAAATCGCTATCTAGGTCTAGTTCAGCATCTCTCGTCAGTTTTATGGTATAGGCAGATGCTTCCTTACAATTAAATACCTTATATATTTCATCTAAGTTGATCCGTATCATATCCTCTAAAAGTATGACTCTATGCTCTCCTTTTTTCGGTGCAGGCAGTTCTATAAATCTAGAAAAAAAATCAGTGGGTATTTCTATGAGCGAATAGACCTTTTTTCCAGTTTGTAGCGTCAGTTTGATTGCTAGATAGATAGACTGGTCTCGAAGTGTTGGAAAGCTTTGGCTATCCTTTAAAATAAGTGGGGCTATACCTTTTCGAATATTCTTCTTGAAGTAATCTCTACACCATGATAGTTGTTTTTCATTTAATTCGTGCTCAGATAGTATTTGAATACCCTGACTCTTCATTTCAGCCTTTATATCATGAAAGGCAGTTGCAAAGATTTTTTCATCTTCTCTAAGTTTCAAATAAATTTGAGACAATACCTCTTTGGGACTATAGTTTAGCTTGGCTTCATTCGACTCCAACATAAGCCTATGCAAGGTGCCGACTCTAACTCGAAAGAATTCATCTAAATTGTTCGAATATATTCCTAGAAATCGCAGCCTATCTAAAACAGGGACATTACTATCCAGAGCCTCAAATAATACGCGCTCATTAAAGGCCAGCCAGCTCAGCTCTCTATTCACCTTTGGCAAGGTGTCCTCAATATAATTTATCTTTAACTCATTCACTATTCCATCAAAATTTCTTCGCAAAATTAATGAACTTAATCTAGAAATTGAAATAAGCGAAGTTAAAAGACCGTTATGTCTTCAAACAAGATTTTTTTAAAGCTATAATACACTGACAAACTGCCATTTGCTGGTCAATTTCTCCAATATTCAAAAAAAAGCTTGTATATAAAAAATAAATATGTTTATCTTTGCACTCC
>CAYXKX010000076.1:4121-5886 GCA_964465185.1 uncultured Chitinophagaceae bacterium | reverse complement strand
ATCGTTTGAGTCAGCAAGGAAGCAGCCACCGACACATTGAAGCTTTCCGTAAAACCATACATAGGAATACTAACCAAGCCGTCACAATGCGTCAAGGCGACATCACTTATGCCTTCATGCTCTTTCCCTAAAATAATAGCCAAAGGCTTATCTATTGGTATATTGTCTGGAGTGCAGGTGGCTTCTAAATGGGAGGAGGTGGCAAATACACGATATCCATTGGATTTTAGATGCTTGATACAAGTCAAGCTAGGCTCTGCGCAGTCAGTATAGTCGTAGATATGGGTCCATTGAAAGGCGCCACGATTGACCGATTTATTCTTTTTCATCAAGACATTTTTCTGTCCTATGTTGTGAAAATCTTGCAATCCGAAACACTCACTCGTGCGAATCATAGCGTGCACATTGAATTCATCAATAAAATTTTCAGCGACCAAACTCATATAGCGCATTCGATTTTCCAAAACGTTTTTTAAACTCTGTATGCGATCCAGAGTCATAAAGCTCTCTACATAAGCTTGCAGATCTATATTTTTTTCTACCCTAAAAAGAGGATACAAATCGGTACTTTTTACAATCATTTATGCTTTTAGATTAAAATTATTCTCCCATAATTCGCGTACTTTCATCAAAGTTTCTTCCTTGTTTATATTCACTACGATAATATCCGCCAATTCTCTTTTCTTTTCATCGGTCCATTGTTTTTCTATTCGCTTGACCACAGCAGCTTTATCTACCTTGTCTCTCGCCATTACTCGCTCTATTCTTAACTCTAGTGGGGCTGTCACTAAAATCACTTTGTCAAACAAATGGGTATGACCGGTTTCCATCATTAAAGCAGATTCGTAAACAATAGTTTTGCCTTTATTTTCAATGCAGAATTTATCCAAATCTTTGAACACAGCAGGGTGCACAATGGCGTTCAAAGCATGGAGTTTAGTATTGTCTTCAAAAACGATAGATGCAATGTATTTCGTGTTATATAAATTGTTTTCAAAAGCCATAGATCCAAACTTTTTTAAAATTTGTTCTTTGACCTTTGGTAAATACACCAACTCTTTTGCCTTCTTGTCTGCGTGATACACCACGGCTCCGAGCCTCTCTAGCTCATTGACCACTAGAGATTTTCCGCTGCCTATACCACCTGTGACGCCTATTTTCATTTATACAGTTTTACCTTTTCCACCATTCGCATAACAGACCGTGCATTTTGATATTTTTCAACTTCGTTAATCGGTATCCAAGCCACTTCGTTCGATTCCAATAAATCAAAATTAATCTCTTCTTCCGAACTTCCCTGAAATAAAAGTCGAATATCTAAATGAAAATGCTCAGGGAAGCCATTGGCAGATGCAGGAAAGTTATGTACATCGATATCAAAAATCTCGTCGGATAAAAGTTTAAAATCATTCAAACCTGATTCTTCTCTCAACTCACGTTCACAAGCTTCGTAAATAGTATTATCCTCAGCCTCTATATGGCCACCAAGCTGAATCCAAATATCCAACTTCTTATGATGAGTCATTAAAACATTATTTCGAGCCTCATTCACAACCCATGCGGACGAAGTGATATGTCCATATGAATTATCTCGCTGCCAAAAGTTTTCGTGCTCATCTAGAAAATCTAAAACGAGAAGAGCGTGTGAGTCTTCAGGATATTTACTTAAATAGTTTTGAGTGAGTTTATAAATGGATTGTTTATTCATAAATTGAACTTTAAATTTATTGAATTTTTTTCATATTTGCCACGAATAACAATTTTG
>CAYXKX010000076.1:0-4098 GCA_964465185.1 uncultured Chitinophagaceae bacterium | reverse complement strand
CCGTAGAGACGCAGAGAACGCAGAGTTTTAACATTTTCAAATTGACACATTTTCAAATTCATCAACATATTTTCTCATCATCACACCAGCAAATTAACTCCCTCTTGGTCCTAGATTAATCACGTCCACATTAGTGATATTATTTCCATTTATTTCGAAACTTATAGCTGTCTTCACCTGATGAAAACCATGATTACCCGCTGCACCAGGATTGAACACCCAATGACCATATTTATGATCTTGTTCTAATTTGACAATATGTGAATGACCACAAATAAACAGTAAGGGCTGAATTTCTTTAAACATCGAACGCACACGAGAACTATATCTTCCTGGATAGCCACCAATATGGGTTATCCATACTTTCACATCTTCTATACTGAAAATATTGTCTTCGGGAAATTTCTGTCGCAGTTTCCCATCATCGATATTGCCATAAACGCCGCGAAGTGGTTTGCCAAAACTCTCCATCCAGTTTACTACCTCCATACTGCCTATATCGCCTGCATTCCATATTTCATCTGCCTTTTCGAAATAGGGATTTAGCTTAGTCTCTATATGACTATGATTATCTGATAGGAGGAGAATTCGAGGCAATACTTATGGGTTAAGTTTGCAACGAATATATAAAATCTTGCGAATGATTAGTAAATAATTGTGAAGGAACAGAAAACAACCTAATAAAAAAACAACCTAAAATCAAGCCATTCTCTGCTCCATCAACTGATTTATAAACGAATAGCAATAGTTCTAATCAAGATGAAAATCAGACTGCATGCGCACCAAATAGATAAATAATAATACTAAGAGCAAAATACCAAATGGGACTACCATAAATTCATTATCTGAATTCAGCAGCAGAAAGAAAAAGGTATTGGCTGTAACGAAATACAAAATTAAATCTTTGAAATGGATAGAGTTCATATGATAAAAATTTATTTATCACAAAGATGACGCTCTATGGTGTCAAAAAATGTCGTTGAAAGACTTTATTTTACTTCTACCACTGAAACCTCAGGATAGAACTGTTTTAAGATATTTTCTATACCAAGTTTTATGGTGTTTTCCTTCATAGAACAATTACTGCAGTTGCCTTTTAGACGTATTTTAACCTCACCTTTTTCAGTGATGTCCACCAGCTCTACATTTCCATCGTCTTCTGCTAAAAATGGACGCACGAGGTCTAATTTTTCTTCAATATCAGATTTGGAAATATTCATAAAACAAAGATAGAGGAAATGAGGTAAGGAAAAAGAATATTAATTTCTGTAAGAACACGCATCGAAACGTCTTCCTAAGGGCGTGTTCTTACCAAAATCATTTATGCAACAACAATGCCTTCATAAACGGATCTAAATTTCCATTCAATACATCTTGAGATTGGCTAGTTTCATAGCCTGTCCGGGCGTCTTTGACTAGCTGATAGGGGTGAAGCACATAGTTGCGAATCTGCGATCCCCATTCGATTTTCATCTTCCCTGCTTCGACTTTGTCTCGTTCGGCATTTTTTTTCTGAATCTCTAAATCATATAATTGAGAGCGTAGCATTTGAAGCGCTATGGCTCTATTGCCATGCTGCGAGCGCTCTACCTGACATACAACAGTTATCCCAGAAGGCTTATGTGTCATTTGAACCTTGGTTTCTACCTTATTCACATTCTGACCACCAGCACCACCAGAGCGCGATGTAATCACTTCGAGGTCGGCATCTTTTATATCAATATGGATGGTATCATCTACAAGAGGATAAACGAATACCGAGGCAAAAGACGTATGCCGCTTTGCGTTGCTATCAAATGGTGAAATGCGCACCAAGCGATGCACTCCATTTTCAAATTTCAAAAAACCATAGGCGAGATGACCTTCTATTTGTAGGGAGACAGACTTTATGCCAGCCACGTCACCTTCATTTCTATCTAGTTCTGTAATCTTAAAGCGCTTGCTCTCCGCCCACATAATATACATGCGCTCAAGCATGGAAGCCCAGTCACAGCTTTCCGTACCACCGGCGCCTGCATTGATTTTCAAAATGGCACCCAGAGCATCTTCCGGATCTGAAAGAGCTGATTTGACTTCTAAATTTTCTAAGTTCGTCTCCAGCTGTGTAAAAAGTGCATCTAGTTCCTCCTCTTTTATAGTTTCCCCTTCACTACGAAATTCGAGCAAGGTATCGATTTCATTCATAAAAATTTCAACACCTAGAAACTCCTCAACCCAAGTTTTGTTTTCTTTGATCGATTTCTGCACAGACTCCGCCTTGGACGTATCATTCCAAAAATCAGGTCGCAGGGTCAGCTGCTCCTCTTCTTTAATCTTAAATACTCGATTCTCGACGTCAAAGATACCTCTTAAGCGAGGCCATTCTATCTTTTAGGTTCTTATAATTTTCTAAATTCACTGGAATTCTTGTTTGAAATATTTGACAAATATATACGTATTTAGCAATCCTTTGATATTTACATTTTACATACGTGGTTTGTGTGTCTTCATGAACTACTCTTCTTTTTGAACAGGCCTCGAGGCGCTCGCCTACGGGGGTGTTCCTAAGGAACCAACCTCTAGATATATTTTATATTGATAAATTCTTAAGACTTTATCCTACTAGCTCTATATACATCATCATATACATAGCTCTCTAAGTAGAGAAACTCAGGGGTCAATTGTTTGTTTTTAGTCACTCGCGCTCCGCGAAGCATAGCACTGTCTTCTTTAAAAAATTCTGGGATGACTATTTTGCATAAATTTTCACTAAAATGCTTGGAAGCATCTATAGGCAACTCACTTGGTAAATTAGGGATACTCATGACATCGATTGCACTTTTGGTGAATGGTTCTACCATTTTTTCGCGCAGGGGTAAAAAACCAAATACAGGCTGAGGAATTGTAGTAGCCTTAATGGTAGAAGGGATGGACGACTCTGGTGCAATATCACAAGTAATATCTGCGATAGACTTTATTTTGAAAGAAGACTTTTTCATATCTTTCATCGTAAACAACTGCGGGGCTTTGGGATCCCAATAGATGGCATTAATTAGCACGTCTGCCACCTGAGTATAGGCCTCCATATTGGATTTAAAGTTAAGGGGCTTATCATGAAATTCTTCTCTGCTAAACTGAATATGCTTAAACTTGGGCACGAACATATCTGCGGAACCCAATTGGGTGAATATAGCTTCATTAAAAGATGTGGTTAGAAATTCTTCCGGTGTGACCCTTCTAATTCCAGCATCTTCCATCACCTGTGCTGCACCCGACCCTACACGACCTGTGCCAGTAATAATAAATTTTAATTGTCCAAAATCAAGTCCTTTCAAATTTTCTTTAGCTTGTTCGTAGGTCTCGAACTCAAACAATCGTTGAATAGTATTTTTATATAGACGTTTTTGCGTCATCCAAATCGCATTGTATGCTCCTACAATCCCCGCCCAATAGCCAAATGCTACAACACGCTCTCCTTTTGCGTTTTCCAAAGCTTCATAATCAATTAATTCTATATTAAGGTCAAGGATAGTTTGCAACAACTTGAGATTATGCAATTGTCTTTTGATCGTATGACTAAAAAACATATATCGTCTGGAAGGCATGAGACAATGTAAAGGTACTTCCTTGACACCTAGCAGTAAATCGCAATCCAGTAGATTTTCTTGGATTATTACACCTGCAGCTTTAAACTCCTCATCCTTAAAACATCTTTCCTTACAATGCTGCGCAAAAATCTGTAACCCTTTGTATTTTTTCATCAAATCACTACAATCTGATGGCGTGAGCGGACTTCGCTTATCTTCCGGTTGTTTCTCCTCACGAAGTATCCCAATCTTATTCAACATTAATTTCAAAAACTAAAAAAAAATATAGACCTTTGTGGTCTATGTGGTTATTTTCGAATGCGAATCTAACTTAATAAAATTTGTTCTTTGAATATTTAATTTAAATTAATGGGGCTGACCGGAATTGACTGGTGATGTCAAATTATACTGGCACGTAGAGTGATGGCATTAGCACTCTTAAATCCATATGCTGAACTTTTTTAATTGGCGAAAATACTTACGCCGTAGCTGCTTAAGACTAAGTCTTAGCCCTACTGTCTCCTTGCTTTAG
>CAYXKX010000075.1:0-6022 GCA_964465185.1 uncultured Chitinophagaceae bacterium | reverse complement strand
ACCAAAATTGAGGTTAATTTTTATGGGTTAACCTAAGCCTGTCAAGGGACTCAGAAGAGTAATGACAGAGATGTAAACTATCCGAGTCCCTGTCTGCACAGGCAGGCTCTTCGAGAGACTCTGCTGGAAGTAAAGGTTGATGGTTTTTAATAGAATTCACACTCTGTGGATGGTTAGTTAAAAACTTAGGTCTTTTTTTTCTACATTTGTCGTCATAGATATTTCCCTTATGAATTTAGACGATATAATAGTTTTAGGTGAGAATGACACGCGTTCAGGATTTGGTGATGCCATGACGGTTTTAGCGGATACGCACCCTGAGGTTATTGCCCTTTGTGCTGATTTGACGGACTCTCTGAAATTAGGCGATTTCAAGAAAAAAGTGCCTCAGCGATTTGTTCAGGCGGGTATTGCCGAAGCGAATATGATTGGACTTTCAGCAGGACTAGCCATAGCTGGGAAAATTCCTTATGCGACCTCTTTTGCTAATTTCGTTACTGGACGAGTTTATGATCAAATTCGTCAATCCGTAGCATATTCTAATAAAAATGTCAAAATATGTGCTTCTCATGCAGGTTTGACCTTGGGTGAAGATGGTGCTACGCATCAAATTCTTGAAGATATCGGTTTGATGCAAATGCTTCCGAACATGACCGTGATCAATACTTGTGACTATAACCAAACTTATCAGGCGACATTGTCCATTGCAGATTTTGACGGACCCGTATATTTGAGATTCGGTAGACCAAAAGTGCCTATTTTCATACCAAAGGATAGTAAATTTGAAATAGGAAAAGCGATCAAACTTTCCGAAGGAAGTGATATAACCATAGTGGCTACAGGCCATTTGGTTTGGGAAGCGATAGTAGCTGCAAAAAAATTAAAAGAAGAAGGAATCGCAGCAGAAGTGATCAATATACATACCATCAAACCACTAGATGAACCTGCTATTCTAGAAAGTGTTGCCAAAACGAAGAAAATAGTCGTAGCGGAGGAACATCAAAGATTAGGAGGATTAGCTAGCACTATAGCTCTGCTTTTAGCGGAAGAAATGCCGACACCAATGTCTATTGTAGCAGTGCAGGATAGTTTTGGCGAAAGCGGAACACCGAGCGAATTGATGAAAAAATATGGATTAGATGCAGATAGTGTCTATGAGGCTTGTAAGGAAATGCTTCATTAATTATTAAATTTGAATTCTAAATTTTTAATAGATTTTCAAGTTATGACACATCTTCTTTATACTTTAAACTTTTGACTTACAACTACCTCATCGACACCCATTCCCATTGCTACCTGCCTTCTATGCTAGAAGATAGAGAGGAATGGATACAGCGTTTAGAGAACAATCAGGTTGGTAAAGTTCTATTACCCAATATAGATTTAGAATCTATAGAGCCTATGCAAGCGCTCTGTGAAGCTTATCCAAACACGTTTTTCCCTATGATGGGAATACATCCCTGTGATGTCAAGGAAAATTATCTTGAAGTATTAGAAAAAGTCTATACCATACTAAAAGAAAATCCAGAGAAATACTGCGGTGTAGGGGAAATTGGACTGGATTATCACTGGGATCTGACTTTTCAAAAAGAACAGAAGCAAGCCTTGGAAATGCAGTTTGACTGGGCGATAGAATTTGATAAAGCCGTTTCGATTCACAGTCGAAAATCCAATCAGGATGTCATACCTATGATAACCCAATACTCCAAAAAAGGATTGAGAGGAGTCATGCATTGCTTTTCTGGTTCGATACAAGAAGCCGAAAAAATCATCGATTGTGGTTTTTATCTCGGCATAGGAGGTGTTCTTACTTATCCTAAATCTGGACTACAAGAAGTGATAAAAAATATCGACCTTAAACATATAGTTTTAGAAACCGACTCTCCTTATCTAGCACCGGTGCCCTATCGCGGCAAACGCAATGAATCGGCTTTTGTTAAAGATATTGCCGTTTATCTAGCCGATTTAAAAGGCATAACCATGGAAGAAGTGGCTGAGAAAACGAGTCAAAATGTCTCAAAAATTTTCAACCTATATATCTAAATTAAATTTTAAAAATATATTGTTATTTTTGGCTCTTAAAAAAATTCAAAAAAATGAAAAAACTAACTTTTGTAAACACTATTATTACTTTATCGATTTTGTTCGCTGTTTCTTGTTCTAAAGATTCTTCTTCTGGAGGTACTGGTGGAACTAACAATACATGCACGAGTAGCTATCTACCATATAGAGTTGGTACCAAGGTAGAATCCAAAGATGCCTCAGGCAATACCACTTCATTTACTGTAATAAAAGATACAACGATTAATGGTATATTATATCATGAAACTCAAGCTTCAAATAATCCAACAACAGTAAGATCATTTATAGGTTTAGATAAATCTGGCAATGTTTGGGCAAAAACTAGTGGGGGTAATGCATTGGGAGGAGGAGCCATTTCTGTAGCTACAGAATATATCATGTTGAATCCTTCAAAAGCTGTCGGAGATACTTGGTCATATAAAACATCAATAGGCATGTCAGGAGTTACAATGGATTATCTTTTTAATATGAAAATTTTAGAAAGAAATGTTTCGGCAACAGTGGATGGTAAAACTTATTCTAATGGAATCCGACTTTCTTTGGAAAATAAAATAAGTATGTTAGGAATTACGACTAGCTCTTCTACTTTAGAATATGTATTTTTGTGTGGTTTAGGCATTTATACCTCAAAACAGAATGGGCAAATCATAAGCACTACCACAAAATATACTTATTAAAATTATTGAATTTTAATAACTTTAGTATTGATATTGAAAACAGGCATTTAAAATTAAATGTCTGTTTGTTTTTTAAACATTAAATATAAAAAATCGATCATATGAATCGATCTATCTACTTCGGCTGGCTTTTCGTCGTTATTTTATTATTTGTATCTGCCTTGTTTCAGTTTGTCCGCCATGGGTTGGGATTAAAGGCAATTTTAGGATTAGTCTTTGCTATTGTGGGTGTCCTATTTCTTCGTTACTATAAATCTAGGATTCAATAGAACTTATTAAGACAAATTTTGTTTTAAAATTGGTACTTGTTTTCAATCTGAAAATAATTATATTTACCACATAATAATTTTACAACCTAAATCTATATGTCAAACGTAGCTAAACTAGAGTATAACGGACAGGTATATGAATTACCTATTATTACAGGAACAGAGAATGAATCCGCAGTGGACATTCGCAAGTTGAGAGATACGACAGGACTAGTGACTTTTGACGATGGATATAAAAATACAGGTTCGACTAAGTCTAAGATAACTTTTATCGACGGAGACAAAGGAATACTTCATTATAGAGGTTTTGGTATAGAAGAGCTGGCTGAGAAAGCTGAGTTTATGGAAGTGGCTTACCTACTAATCTATGGTAAATTGCCAAATGAAGCAGAATACACCGAGTGGAAAAAACAAATGACTAGACATAGCCTAGTGCATGAAGATGTCAAAAAAGTATTCGATGCCTACCCCACAGGAGCGCATCCTATGGGACAATTGATGACGATGGTGGGGATGATGTCTTCCTTCTATCCTAATAGTCAAGATCCTCAAAAAATGGAAGAAGATAGAAACTTGACAATTATTCGAGTGATGTCTAAGATGCCGAATCTATGTGCTATGATGTACAAGAAGAGAATAGGTCACCCTGTCATGTATCCAAATAATGCATTGAGATATGTGGAAGATTATCTATCTATGACCTTTGGTAATCCATGTGAACAATATCAAGTTGATCCTGTAATAGCTTCTGCGTTGAATAAGTTACTAATTCTTCATGCGGATCATGAACAAAACTGCTCTGCCTCTACAGTGAGAATGGTAGGCTCTGCAGGCACAAATCTATGGGCTACAATTTCTGCAGGTATAGCGGCTCTCTGGGGACCAAGTCATGGTGGAGCAAATCAAGAAGTATTGGAAATGCTTCAAGAGATAAAGGATTCTGGAATTTCTACAAAACAATATGTAGAGAAAGTCAAAAATAAAGAAGCTGGCGTTAGATTAATGGGCTTTGGGCATAGAGTTTATAAAAATTTTGACCCTCGTGCAACTATCATTAAAAAATCAGCAGATGACGTATTAAAAAAACTAGGCGTGGTAGATCCGTTGCTCGATATAGCTCTAGAGCTAGAACAAATGGCCTTAAGCGATAGCTATTTTGTAGAGCGAAAACTGTATCCAAATGTTGATTTTTACTCAGGTATTATTTATAGAGCATTAGGATATCCTACAGAAATGTTTACCGTTCTCTTTGCTTTAGGACGACTGCCAGGTTGGGTAGCTCAGTGGAAAGAAATGGTCGAAGAAAAACAACCAATATGTAGACCGCGTCAGATATATACAGGTGAGACACCTAGAAGCTATACAACACTAAAGGATCGAAAGTAATTATAAAATGGACAAGTTTCAATTCTTACTAACCTTACAAACTATCCTATTCTATGGGATGTTTATGCTAAGTGGACTTTTTCTTAAGTTTTATCCCCCAACAAAGAATCGATTTTATGGATTCAGAACTCCTTTAGCCCTAAAGAATGATTACAACTGGTTTTTCGCCCAAAAAACAGCTAGTCATTTAATTCTTATTTCTGCTCCTATATTTTTTATTGTTTCTATGCTAATAAAGTTTATGACGGGCTTTATGTTTCAAGCATTTGTTTTATACACCATAATTGATTCATTATTGCTGATCGTGGCTACAGTTATGATATTTTTCTTAACTCAGGATAAGCTAAGAAGAATGTGGAAGGAGAAGAATAATCTACCATAAACAAAATGAATAGAGTATTTCACTACTCTGAGTCCAATAACATCTATTACAACCTGGCTCTAGAAGAGTATTTCGTCAGAAATTTTGATTTTGACCAGCAAGAATTGTTGCTAGTCTATATCAATGAACCCTGTATAGTACTAGGTAAAAATCAAAACTTTTTTCAAGAAGTTCATTTACGTACTTTTTTCAATTCAGAGTATAAACTTGCCCGAAGAATAAGCGGCGGCGGCACTGTGGTGCATGATAGAGGCAATATTAACTTTGCTTTTTTTGAAAAACATCAGTTGAAAAATGTTAATAACTACGATAGATCTACAGGACGATTAGTAGATGTATTAAATGAATTAGGTATTGGTGCGACGATGAATGACCGCAATGCTATCCTATTGAGCAATGGTAAAAAAGTCAGTGGTAGTGCGCAGTTTTCATCAAGTGCTAGTATTTTGAGCCATTTGACTTTGTTGTTTGACTCAGACTTGGATAAAATAGATAAGCTAATACAAAAGAATCCCTTTGCTCTGCAAACCAAAGCTAGCAAGAGTATTCGATCCACGATTGATAATATTGTTAATTATACATTCTTAAATCAAGAACAATTTATTCAAGAATGTATTTCAAAACTTGGTTTTGATACGAACCTAACGAAAGAATATATAGATGGCCAAGCCGTTCATAAACTAATTCTGGAAAAGTATGGCCATCAAGAGTACTTTTTCGACACAGCAGCGACAGGCATGATTTCCATTCGGGGGATAGAGATTGAAATGGTTAAAGGTAAAATAACCAATATTAATGGGATGAAAGATAGTTCAATGTATATAGGTAAACGATTGCTCCCTTCGGAAATACCATTGGATAAATCGATATGGCAAAACCTATTCCACTAATACCGTCTTAGCAATATTTGTTGTTTTGTCTCCTTTAATTTGGAGTATGTATTGCCCTTTAGGCAAATCATTTGTCCGGAAACTAAATTCATTTTTCCCTTTATAGCCTTTGGTATCAAGTAATCTTACTACCTTTCTCCCAATATTATCATACAAATCAAAACTTAAGTCTTCATTATCATCTATTTCAAAATTCACTTGAAAAAGACTATTTTTAATCGGATTAGGGTATACCGCAACTGTAGTTTCTAGATTCGATTGACGTAATGAATTAGTGGGCTTTGTGCCTTTGGTTGTATCATTCACTTCGAGTTTGGCGAGCCAAGTAGCCATTCG
>CAYXKX010000074.1:5362-6253 GCA_964465185.1 uncultured Chitinophagaceae bacterium | reverse complement strand
TTATATCAAAGCATGGGGTCAAGGTAAGCTAGAAAACAATCAAATTGTTGATTTTAGAAGTGAATTCGATTTTGAGGCCAATCAAAAAATTACTAGGAAGTTTCTTTCTATTTTGGGAAAGACATCTTATAAATTAATTCAAGCTGATGCAACTGAATCCATATCTTGATGCTACAATCTTAAAGCCAGAAGCGAAAAAAGAAGAGTTTATAATACTTTGTAAGGATGCAGTTGAATTTAATTTCCCTGCCGTCTGTATTCCTCCATTTATGATAGAAATCTGTAAGAAGGAGTTGAGTCTCTCTTCTGTGAAACTAGCTACTGTTATAGGTTTCCCTACAGGCTATCAGACGATTCCAGTAAAATTATTGGAACTGAAGGATGCTATAAGTCGAGGTGCTGATGAAATAGACTATGTAGTGCATCGAGGGTATTTGTCGAATAATGATTTTGAGAATATAGAGGAAGAGACTTTGGCGTGGGTGGATATTTGCAAACAAAATAATGTGATTTCAAAATGGATTATAGAATCATCCGAAATGACTAAGGAGCAAATTTTGAAACTATTAGAACTAGCCAATAAGCACAAGCCGGACTATGTCAAGACCTCTACAGGCGTTTATGGAAAAGCAAAATTAGAAGATGTGAAATTATTCCGTGAAAAGCTTTTACCTGAAATTAAAATAAAGGCAGCAGGGGGAATTTCGACTAGAGAAATAGCCGAAGAACTAGTTAAAGCAGGTGCAGATAGATTAGGGGTATCACAGTACTTGAATTTATTATAGTGAAGGAATTAGAAATAGCTTGTTGTAATTTAGATTCCATTATAAATGCCAATAAAGGTGGCGCCTCGCGTATAGAGCTTTTTGAAAATTTGATAGATGGAGGATG
>CAYXKX010000074.1:4874-5352 GCA_964465185.1 uncultured Chitinophagaceae bacterium | reverse complement strand
CCTACGGGATGATGAAAAAAGCAAAGGAAATTTCTGCTATACCTATTTATGTGATGATACGTCCTAGAGGAGGACATTTTGTGTACAGCAAAGATGAGCTAGATATTATGAAATCTGACATCGAGATTTGTCATCATCTAAATATAGATGGTATTGTTTTTGGTATTTTAGATGAGAATAGTGAAGTAAATATTGCTGCTTGCAAGGAGTTGCTTAAAAAATGGAAGAATAAACCAGCTACCTTTCATAGAGCAATTGATTTGGTAAGTAATATAGAAAAGTCAATTAGTATGATTATTGACTTAGGGTTTGAACGAGTGCTAACTAGTGGAGGTAGAGCTACAGCAGTAGATGGACTGTATACTATCCTAGATTTAAATAGAAAATACGGGCATAGGATTTCAATTATGGCAGGCAGCGGAATTACCTCGGAGAATGTCCACTTATTTGCGGAGCTAAATGAGGCTCATGCTACATG
>CAYXKX010000074.1:0-4864 GCA_964465185.1 uncultured Chitinophagaceae bacterium | reverse complement strand
TTTTTGAAAACTATACTTGTAGTAGTGCAGATATGGTAGCAGATCTAAAATCCAGCTTTTTCAGATGAGAAATTTTTTATCAATTTCCATGTGCTAGTATCTGAGATAAAAACTCCATATAAACCTTGCTCTTCCTGCGGAGGGTCTGCTCCATAAGGGAGACCTGTGGACCAGAAGTTTTGATTCAACCGTTTATCCCTAAGAGCAAACGCTCCCCAAAAATTATAGCCGGAAACCGAATTTGATTGGCCTACATCAAAAACATATTTGTAGTATTTATTTCTATTTATGGTGCTAGAAAATTCGGAAAATAAATTAGCATCTCTATGGAGTCCGAATTCTTCAATGACTAGTGGTTTTTTAATTTTCTTACAAATTTGGCTATGAAGTTGAATATAATTTTTCGTTTTTTCAAGGGTAGTATCTGTTTTAGCATGCTCTGTTTGACCATTATACCAATGCCAGGTTTTTGGCCATAGGTGAATGGTGGCGTAATGTATGTTTGGCATACTATGAATTTCTCCAAATAGCATAGTATCCATAGAGGTGCCAATGATTCCTTCTAGCCCGATGCTTATCAAATGATTTGAATCTAGTGATTTAATAAATTCTGAAGTGGTTTGAATCCAGTTTTTATATTGCCTTATAGCAGAGGGTTTCATAGGTCTAGGCTCATTTGCGAGTTGCCAAGACATGATGGCTTCATCATCGATATAACGCTTGTTATTTATCGTATTACGTCGTGTCACTATTTTCTTTATCCAGTTTCTATACCAAATTTGACAACTGTCGCAATCATAAAATTGAGAAATATAACTACTGTATTTGTCCCAATCCCAGAGGGGAGTTTTTGGCAAAATAGGGTTGGAATAGCCTGCCCATTCTAAATACTGTCCAAAGCCTCCGCTCCACTCCCAGTTATTATTGAGGACGAGCACGGCCTTCATATTTCTTTTTGATACTTCATTGAGAAAAATATCAAAGCTTTTCAATAAAGCCTTATTGTATTGCATCGGTTTTTCCTGAATAGAAGGATAAACGCGATAAGGATAGCAAGAATCTCCTTCTCCAGAAAATAGCACTCTTAAATTAGTGACTCCTTGTTTGTTGAGAAAATCTAATTCACCGCAAAGCCTTTGGTAGCCATTATTGGAAGTATCCGCAGAGAGATATCCCCCATACCAATAGTTGGTTCCTATGAAAGAATATGATTGGTTGTGAATTGTAAATTTTATTCCATCTGTTTTGATGAAGGGCGACTGAGCTTGTATTTTCCCTACACCTAAAATAAACAAATAAAAAAATAAAAGCCTCACTAATCCTGAGTTACCAGTCGAGTGAATGCTTGTAAAAATATCGCCCCAAGGTTTTTATCAGGTGCTACATAGTCTCTAAATTTCTCCATAGCGTCTTTATTTTTCGCAATTGTTTTACCAGTTTTGGTCCAAATATCGCTCCATATGAGATCTTTTCCTTCCCTTACACTTTCGGCTATATGATACAATAATGGATTATTGACTCCCATAGTTCCAATTTGCTTTGAAGATATAATGTGTACATTTTCTGATCGACTCAAGACTTCATGAATATTGTGATAACTCCCACAGGACCCTAGGAAGACAATCTTAGTTTGCGGTGGAATCTGATCGATAGTATTCATGGCATAGTAGCTATGGCCGCGGTGCACAAACAATTGAATGTCTTTTTTAAATGAGTCCATGACAGTGATGAGGTCTGATTGTCCTTCCAATTCAGATTTTGGGTGATTGGCATAGATTGCCACTTTTTTACCCTTAATGGATTCGATAGCCACATAATTTTTCCTACGGGTGATTTTGTAATATGGTGTAGTAAATGTAGTAATGAATGAAGCGAATGAAGCTTCTCCGTCTTCATCATCATAGAAGAAGTGAATTTGTCTATGAACCCCATCGAGTCCGCTTAAGGAGCAGCTGTCAATTTTATTTATAGGTTGCAGTTTGTATTTCATAGCCATGGATTGAAACCAAAGGGCATCCTTTCTTTCAGGTACCACAAATAAACTTTTAAGTAAACCGTAAATGGCTGTACCATTTCTATTTTCTTCTCTTTGAGTTCTCTTATATTCTTTATCTATGTTTTCTCTCATATAGCTTAGGAGAAATGAATCATTGATACTGCTAAATGCATTAGCCACATTGATGGCAGAACTCAAGTCTCCTTCGTTTTTGTCCAAATTATTTGTGAATTTACTTATAAGTAACCTGGACTGATCCTTGGGCATTGTCTTAAGGTAATCGCCTAATGCATTAAAATTGGCACATATTTTAATAAAGGTTCTAAACTTATTATACTTTACCAATTCAAGCATTTTATCTCCGCTAATTTTATCTTGATTTATTCTAAAGATTAAGCGCTCGAATACGCCATTGAACGTAGAGGTAAATATTTCTTCCTCGCTATAAACTAAAAGAGTATAGAGTTCCTTCCAATTAAAATCATCAATACAAGCGAATCTTTTTTTGGGATCCTTTTCATCATGTAATTCATTCATGATTCGCACGTATTCTAAACTAGTAGCCTTGAGCTGTTGATCTAATGAATAATCTGCCATGATATAATCACTATTTCTAATTTCTATCATCTTCCTTAGAAACTTACGTTTATCTAAAGAAATAGTATGTGCTTCTTCGATAGTGATATTTCCTTCTACGATATCATCTACCAATACCATACCTTTCGATAAGATGTTATATTGAGCGAAGAATCCACGCATACCCATAATATTAGGACTCGGATTGGTCATTAGTATCTGTTTAATGCCTGTCTCTCCTATCAAATAATTTTTTGCAACATTGGGCGCTTGAATAGCACAAATTTCTACAACTGTGTCTTTGTATGGACGGTCACTATATTTGGAAAAAGCTTTTAAAACTTCATCTGGATAAGTGTGGCAGGAAGAGATAAGAAAATCTTTAGCAACGAAATCGTATTTATAAAAATAAATATTTTTTATTGAGTATAAGGGGTCGGTGATGAGGTAAGAAATAATATCTTTATTCTCCGAAGCTCTTATTAATCCCATAGCGTGAAGAAAAAGCTTTTGGTAATAAAGAGGGATATTATTAAATGTTTTTCCGTTTATATCTGCTAGTGTCATGTACATACCATATAGTAAATTTCTTCTTTGGTAGGCAAGGAGTTCTGAACTTTGATTCACTCTATTTTGAAACGAATCAACGAGTTTAAAATAGATTTTTTTGTATAATTTGCTTTGTTCGTCATTTTTTTTCAGCTCAATTTTACCATCTATAATTCCATCAAAGCTGTCAAGTCTTCTCTGTTCGCGATCTATATAGCCATTGGTTTCATCCATGTTCTGACCGAAAGAAAATAGGCCTAATAAGCAAAATAAGAAAAACAAAAACTTAGTCATATAATTATTGATTTTTAGCAAGACTATCCATAATGCTTAGTGTATTATTTAATTTCACAAACTCATAATCTAAGACGGTATTCGGATGAAAAAGTTGAAAATATATAGAGCCCCATACGTTAAAATATCTTGACAATTCATATATTTTAACCCTTGTTTGATTTTCACTAATAGAATCCAAGCTATAGGAAAAACCATTGATTTGTTGGTGTTTTTTATTTATCGTAAAGTAGGTAAACTTCGTTTTGGGAATAATGGTTTTTGTATGATTCTCCACTGAATCTCCTGGCGTATAGTACTCTACCCATCTAGGTGATAGGCTATCGTAAATTTTGTATTTGATGATTTCTTTTTTAGATTGCAGATAGTACTTCTTGTCGTAAATTGCCTGCCAGGTCTTAGTTGGAGATTGAGTAATAATTTTTTCAGAACGATTTATTTTCGAATCAGGATTGAAAAATGTAAGTCCTAACAGAACGATAACTGACAAAAAAATTATTCCAAAAACGAGCGCGGAGATTTTTCTTAATAATTTATTCTGTTCTTGGTCCATAATTTAAGGTTATACCAATTATATTTAATATTTAGTCTAGATGATTAAGGTTTAATAATGTGATAACAGTTGTTTTAAACCTATAAAATTGGACTATTGCGAATGTATTTGCGGTATTAGCATTGCAAAAATACAAGAATCTAACTAATATGGGGTCGAATATGAAGAAATCTCTTGTAGGTAAAAAATAGGGCAAGTAGGAGGTAAACTAAGGATAGAATGAGAAGTAGCCAAGTATGTTCAGCGAAGTAATAAAAAGCCAAGGAGCTATAGACTAGGCTTAACCCTATCCAGCTAAAATTATAGGTATAATGATATGGCACGGGGTAATATTTTCTTCCCCAAACTAAACTCATGATAAGCATGGCAAAATAACAAACTAAGGTGGTCCACGCTGAGCCCATATAACCTAAATGAGGTATGAGAATCCAATTCAGTACAAGTGTTATAATCGCTCCTAAAATAGAGATATAAGCGCCCTTCATCGTGTTATTAGTCGCTTTATACCATATCGAAGTGTTATAATACATGCCGAGTAATAAATTGGCTAATAAGAGGATAGGCAATATATCTATCCCTACAGCAAAAGAAGATTCATTTACTTTGGCTATTAAGTCTCTATTGATACTTGTGACTACCAATATCATAGAGCAGGCTATGACAAAGAAATCCATAATAATGGCATAGATTTTCTTTGAGTTCTTATCTTCGGCTAATTTAAAAAAAATGGGTTCGGCACCCATACGAAAAGCTTGAATGACTAAGGTCATTATAATAGCAAGCTTATAATTGATGCTATAAATACCTACCTGAGCTTTGTTCTCAAGCATAGTTCCGGGTAGCAAATACATAAGCATGGGCCGATCTATGACTTCATTGATCATGCCTGCTGTTCC
>CAYXKX010000073.1:0-6339 GCA_964465185.1 uncultured Chitinophagaceae bacterium | reverse complement strand
CTATCCGATGATGGCAGTACAGACGGCTCAGCAGATATTTGTAAAAAGTATGCTCTATTAGATGCGAGAATTACCTATATAAAGCAAGAAAAAAACCTTGGCATTTCAAAAAATATGGAATTTTTGCTATATAAGTGCAAAACTCCTTTTTTTATGTGGGCTGCTGATGATGATTTGTGGGCACCAAATTTTATAGAAATTTTATTGCAACTTTTAGAGCAAAACCAAATTGCAGTTGTTGCCTTCTCACAATATGACCAAATTGAGCAGCATAGTAAAGAACATATAAAAACTATTAATGTTAGTTATTACAATAAAAATGTTGTAAAGTCATTAAACTATTTTATTCAAAATTCCGATGATGGTTTTGGTTATGGTCTTTTTAGAACATCCCTTATTCAAGGTGTAAAGTTTCCCAATTGGTGGTGGCCATGTAATAGAACAGCATTGAATAATATATTTCCTAGCCTATGTTATTATTTATTAAAAGGAACATACCTTCACCATAATCGGTCATCTCTTTTTTATAAAAGAGTTAAATCTAAGGAGTACACCAATCACACGAGTTATTCAAATTGTGCTAAAATTGAGTTAATAAAGTATACTATTAGAAGATTCTATTTGTGTGGATACACGTTTAAATTAATTTACAATTTGCTAACATTTAAAGATAAATTGGGAATACTTAGGTTGCTTTTATCATATTGGTTTTTAAAGCCTATTTTTCGAGAACTAAAATTGGCTTTAAAGTGAAAAAAATTCTCATTCTTTCCTACTATTACCCACCTGCTAATTTCGTAGGAGCCGAGCGCATCGGCTCTTTTGCTAAGCATCTGCATAAGTTTGGTATCTATCCTATTATCGTCACACGAAATTGGAATGAAAATCAGACCAATACCTATGAGGAGATAAAGGACAATAGTTTCAAGCATTGCCTATTCGAAACGCATGAAGAGTATTATATGCCCTACCAAAGGTCATTTCGAGATAGATTGTTTGGCAAAACCTGTTTTTTCTGTACTATCCTTCGCCGCTTGCTCACAGTATTCGAACTTATAGCCTCTAGCTTTTGTATAGATTTCTTGCCTTATACTAATCTCTATACAAAGGCGCAGAAAATTTTAAAGAATGATAGCACTATTGGTGCAGTTATTGTTTCAGGTAGTCCTTTTGAGTCATTCCATTTCGGTTATAAGTTGAAACAAGAATTTCCAAAGTTACATTGGATACCAGATTATAGGGATGAATGGAGTACTTTTCAAGGAGTGAAGTCAGCAGATCCAATTTCAAAACTATTAGCTTTTATTGCAAAAAATCGCGAAGTTAAATGGACAAGCAATGCCAGTTTATTCATTACGGTCTCAGATTATTGGGTAAAAAATATTAGAAAACTTATAAATGTTCTGGGAGTTAAGGTCATGAATGGCTATGAGGCTCATAGCATTATGGTTAAAGCCTTTTCATTAGACCCTAATGAGTTTATAATTGTTTATAATGGGACCATTTATTCAGATCAGGACTTCACTATGTTTAATGGTGCGTTAAATAGAATACTTGAACTTTATAGTCATCGCCTAAACATTACATTGAAATTTATTGGGTTAAGCGAAGATGCAAACATAACAAAAAAAATAAAAAATATTTTCGTTAATACAAAATTAAAGATTGTTATTACTAAGCGTGTAGCTAAAAATGAGTTAATTGATTTAATTAGTCAAAGTGACTTAATGCTATTATGCGCCTACGGCAATATAAAAGGATGGTATCCAGTGAAGATTTTTGACTATTATTTAGTAAATCGTCCTATACTTCTATGTCCAAGTGATGGGGCAGAAATGGAGAGTTTTATTTTAGAAACTAAATGCGGAGTAGCAGTTCATGATATAGATGAATGTTTCAGTTATATTAAAAAATTGATTCAGACTAAGATGAGTGGGGTTAGTGACTCGTTTAAAACGGATAGAGTGCTAAACAAATTCTACTCGCGAGAGCACCAGGCCTCTATCCTAGCGAAGCATCTGAATGAAATGTTCGAGTCAAAGGCAAGCGTCTATCAAATCTGTACCCGTTGCGTGATGGATACTTCAGATGAGGACATCATCTTCGATGAACAGGGTATCTGTCATCATTGTCGAGATTTTGAAAAACTACTTCAGCAGCCGCATTATCAAAAAGATGATGCCAAAGAGCGATTGGCTGACATGATATCGACAATAAAGGCTAAAGGGAAAAAATATGACTGTTTGGTAGGAATCAGCGGTGGAGTGGATAGCTGCTTCACAGCCTATCTATGCCATAAATGGGGATTAAATCCTCTCCTACTGCACATGGATAATGGATGGAATTCGGAGATAGCCGTCAGTAATATCGAAAAATTAGTAGATAAGCTCGGATTAGACTATATCAGTTACGTACTAGACTGGAATGAGTTTAGAGAAATACAACTAGCTTTTTTAAAGTCATCTATCGTAGATTTAGAATTACCTACAGATATCGCTATACCTGCTAGTCTGTATGAAACGGCTGTCAAGTATGATATACCATTTATTATGTCAGGAGGGAATTACAGTGGTGAGGGAATATTGCCTTTGACATGGGGTTATCATGTCCTGAAAGATGCTAACCTCTATAGAACTATAGTCAAACATTATACAAACACACCTCTCAAGAAAATTCCTGTTGTTGGTCTTTGGGGAGAGATTTATTATAAATTTTTTAAGCAAATCAAAACACTTTATCCACTCAATCTAGCAGACTACAATAAAGATGAAGCGAGAGAGTTTTTAAAAAATGAATTCGGGTGGACAGATTATGGGGGTAAGCATCACGAGTCTAAAATCACGGCTTTCTGGCAGTCTTATGCCATGCCTACCAAGTATAATATGGACTATCGCCGGGCTACGTATTCCTCCCAGATAGTCAGTGGACAAATCACCCGAGAGGAAGCTTTAGAGAAACTGAAAGAGCTACCTTACAAGCCAGAATCAATTCCAGCGGATAAGGAATATATTGCCAAAAAATTCGGTATTCCATTATCGGAATTGGAGGCTTATTTGGCCTTACCGCCTAAGACCTACAAAGACTTTCCTAATCAAAAGAAATTGATTCAATGGTTTTATAGAATTTATAAAAAATATTTGGGATAAATGTGCGGCATCATCGGTTTTATAGATTTTAAAAGTAACAGCAGCGAGAGCTTATTGAAAAATATGCTCTCTACTATGAATCATCGAGGACCTGATGGTTCAGGATTATTTTTTCGTCAGAAGGATAAATTCGCTATTGGTTTAGGTCATACTCGTCTTTCTATCATAGATCTCAGTGCAGGGGCTAATCAGCCTCTTTATTATAAGGACTGGGTTATTGTCTTTAATGGAGAAATTTACAACTTTGGGGAAATCAAAAAAGAGCTTGAAGTTTTAGGTCATAAGTTTGTTACGAATTCAGATACTGAGGTGATTCTTCATGCATGGGAAGTCTGGGGTCAGGAGGCAGTGCATAAGTTTATCGGTATGTTCGTTTTTGTAATCTATCATCAGCAAGAGCAGACGCTAACTATTTATCGTGATCGAGCAGGCGTCAAACCACTTTATTACTATTGGCAGGACGGGTTATTTCTCTTCACTTCGGAGTTAAAAGCCTTTCATCAGCACCCACAGTTTCAAAAAGAACTCAATCAAGATGCCCTCGCTTTATTTCTCAAATATTGCTATGTGCCTGCACCGCATTGTATTTTTAAAAACTGCTTTAAGCTAGAGCCGGGACACTTCTTAACACTGACTACTGACGACCGACTACTGACAACTAATCTATACTGGAATGTAAACGACGCATACACCAAACCCAAAATCGACATTGGAGAGAGAGAAGCCATAGAGGAGACGGAGAAAGTATTGAAAAAAGCGTTTGATTATCGTATGGTAGCTGATGTACCCGTAGGTGTATTTTTGAGTGGGGGATATGATAGCAGTGCGGTGGCGGCTCTTTTGCAGAAAGATGCTAGCCAAAAAATAAAGACGTTTACCATAGGTTTTCACGAAGAAAAATACAATGAAGCGCCATTTGCTAAGGAGGTAGCGAAAAGATTAGGTACAGATCATACAGAGTACTATTGCACCATTGATGAGGCGAAATCTATTTTACCTACCTTATCTCACTTTTACGATGAGCCATTTGGCGATAGCAGTTCCATCCCTACTATGCTAGTTAGCCAGTTGGCGAGAAAGTCTGTGACTGTAGCGCTTAGTGCGGATGGGGGCGATGAAATATTCGGAGGTTACAACCGCTATCCTATAATCCAGCGAATGAATTCGACTTTTGGGAAATTACCAAAATTCACCAGAGAGATTGCCTATCAAACTTCTGGATTGATTTCTCCTGAAAAAGTTCCTATATTAAAAAATAAAAAGTTGATTGGGCAGCGATATAATAAGGCAAGAAATCTTATCCGTGAGGCCAATGCCACTAATTATCTCAAGGCTATGTGCAGTGTAGTGGACGATGAAAGTTTGGCTAAACTTTTAATCAGCAGTTTTGAAAATCCTCTGACCTATTTTGATGAAAAAACACCTGAAATTCTTAGTCTACTAGATAGAGTTTTGGCAAAGGATTATAAAACTTATATGGTAGATGACATATTGACCAAAGTAGATAGAGCTACGATGAGCGTCTCGTTGGAAGGTCGAGAGCCCTTCCTAGATCAAAACATAATAGAATGGGTGGCGCAGTTGCCAAATCATTATAAAATCAGAAATGGAAATAAAAAATATCTTCTAAAAGAAATCGTCCATCGCTATTTGCCAAAAGAAATGATGGATAGACCTAAAGCGGGTTTTGCTATTCCTATAGATGAATGGTTCTCTAAAGAGTTGGCAGAATATTTCGCTATTTATCTCAATAAAACTTATTTAGATAAGCAAGGAATTTTTAATTCCGAATTGGTTCTTCGATGGACCTCGCTTTATCAATCTGGCAAAAAAGAGTATATGACCCAATTATGGAATATATTGATGTTTCAATTGTGGTATGAAAAATGGTTGAAGTAAAAAATATCCTCTACATATCCTACGATGGCATGACAGATCCTTTGGGTCAGAGTCAAGTGCTGCCTTATATATGTGGTATATCTAAGTTAGGCTATGCATTTACACTTATTAGCTGTGAAAAGCCCGATAGATATGAAAAGAATAAGCATGTCATTGAAAAGATTTGCATAGCAAATAACATCGATTGGCAGCCTTTGGTCTACCATAAATATCCACCTATTTTATCGACTATTTGGGATGTGAATCAAATACAAAAATTAGCGTATAGATTAGTAGAAGAAAAGTCGTTTAAATTAGTGCATTGTCGTGGATATATTTCTGCCTTGATAGGTTTAGGAATGAAAAGGCGTTACGGCACGAAATTCCTTTTTGATATGCGCGGATTGTGGGCAGACGAAAAGGTAGATGCTGGTGCATGGAGATTGGACCATCCAATATATAAAATGACATATAATTTTTTCAAGAAAAGGGAGAGAGAATTTTTTACCCATGCAGACCAAACTGTAAGCCTTACAGAGAGAGGAAAAAAAGAGATACAATCCTGGGAATATATGCATGGTATAATAGATAATATCACCGTCATTCCTTGTTGTGCCGACATGGACTTATTTGATTACCATACTATTAATGATGAAGATAAAAATGAATGGAAACTAAAACTAGGAATCAAAGAGAAAGATTTTATTCTTTCCTATCTCGGCTCTATAGGTACTTGGTATATGCTTGAAGAAATGTTGGATTTTTTTGTTGTGCTTAGAACCAAATATGCGAATGCTAAATTTTTATTTATCACCCATGACGAGCACGATCGCATAAAAACAGAAGCTGCTAAACGAAGAATTGAACAACATATTATTATACGGCCAGCTTCTAGAGACAATGTCCCCGGATTGTTGAGCCTATCCAACCTATCTTTATTTTTTATTAGACCGACCTATTCGAAACTTGCCTCAAGTCCCACCAAGCAGGCAGAAATTATGGCAATGGGTATACCTCTGATCTGCAATGCTGGAGTAGGTGATACGGATGTATTGGTTAAGAAATATGAAGCAGGCTATGTTCTAACAAAATTAACTGTCCAAGACTACTCATCTATATTGAATGAAATAAATCTTAGTCAATTTGATAAGTCGAAATTGAGAGCTGGAGCGCTGGATTATGCTAGCTTAACGGAAGGCGTTAGGTCTTATGCAGCTATTTATGAAAAATTGTGTGCGGATGTCGGCTAAGTCTATCTTATTTATATGCCCCTACCCTTTTGACAAAGCGCCTTCGCAGCGCCTGAAGTTTGAAC
>CAYXKX010000072.1:0-6349 GCA_964465185.1 uncultured Chitinophagaceae bacterium | reverse complement strand
ACTAGTGTTTACCATATAAGTCAACTTTTGTGTCAACTTATTCTAGGACGGTTCAAAGTATAAAGTTTAAAAGGCTACCTTCGGGTGGCCTTTTTTTATGAAATTAAGAAAGCGTTTTATATCATTTATAATTTAATCTAATTCAATTTAGCATGAATGGCTAGGCTTGGGATTAGAAATATAAAATGCCACAGTATTAGTTTCTAAGAAGATAGTGAACCGTATCCTCTCCCTTTTGGGTTATAAGAACAGCTTTGTTTTTGCGTTGTTTTTCAAGGATATCTTCTGTGTAGTGGCGAATGGTGAGCAGTTTTAAGTGATTCTCCATCTTGATGTCAAAATCATTTTTTAAATCTTCTACTATGAGTTCATTCTTCCCAAGTTTCTCGTCAGTTAACACTAAAAATTCTATGGAAGAGTTTTGCATAAGGTTGATTCGCAAACTGTATTTACCAAAGGTGGCTATAATCTTTCCCAGATTGGATTCGTTTAGAAAAGAGAAATCTCGAACAGAAAAGGAATATAATACCTGACTTTCTTTTAGCACAATGACCGGCTGATAGTCGATATTTTCAAAATTTCCTATCTCTGTGCCCTTGGCTTCCTTATGAATAAAAGATTTGACCTTAAGAATACAATTAGAGTTCTGAATAGGTTTTATGGTCTTAGGATGGATAATTTGCGCTCCGTAGAAGGTCATCTCTATGGCTTCCTTATAACTTAGCTTATCTATAATCGTAGCTTCGGGAAATTTCTTCGGATCACCAGTATAGACGCCATCGACATCTTTCCATATGGTCATTTCTTTTGTATTCGTGCACTTGGCTAAAATAGCGGCTGTATAATCCGAACCTTCACGCCCTAGTGTTGTATAAAGCATTTCTGAATTAGCTCCGATAAATCCTTGGGTGATGAGTACCTGACTGGAGTGATTTTTTAATTCCGCATCGACTGCTTCTTGAGTTTCGTGCCATAGAATATTAGCATCGGTATAATTATTGTCTGTTTTGATGAGGTAACGCGCATTGATAAAGTCTATGGAAACTTTCTGAGATAATATGTAATGATAAACCACAGTAGTTGAAAGCAACTCGCCTTTACTCACTATTTGGTCATAAATATAATTGAAATTATTGGATTCATTGGCTATGATAAATCCTAAAGTCTTAGTCTCAATATCGGTGAGGTCTTTAAATACAGGGGATTCCTCACCCATCTTTAGTTCTCGACAAATCACACGATGTTCTTCGATGAGGTCTTTCAATAAATTTTTTGCATCCTCTGATTGTTCAAAAACTTTTTTTGCAATAATTTCTAACTTATTGGTGGTTTTGCCGATAGCGGATACCACCATGAGAATAGGATTTTTTTCTTCCACATAAGATTGAATAATGGAAGTGACATTTTGAATAGCGGAAGCATCTTTGACCGAGGCTCCTCCGAATTTAAATACACGCATTTTTTTGGGTAATTTGATAATTTGAAAATGAGATGATTTGAAAATTATATTATTATGATGTGTAATCTGATTTTAAAGTGATATAATAGATTAGTTTCTTTATTGCTATGACTTTTCGCTATAATTGATGGGTTTGTTCGTTCATAAGACTTTTATCTAATAAAGATTTTTTTATAGGTGGTTTTTCGCACAATTATCAAATTAACTCATTTTCAAATTGTCTAATTTTCGACATTAAGAACATATCCGCCAATACAAACGCAGTCAATGCATCCACGATAGGCACGGCGCGGGGCAATACACAAGGATCATGGCGGCCTTTTCCTTCTAATTCTACGACTTCATTTTTATCATTGATGGTGGATTGCGTTTGCATGATGGTAGAAGTGGGTTTGAAGGCTAAACGAAAAACTAAATCCATACCATTGCTGATGCCACCTTGAATACCGCCACTGTGATTTGTTTTTGTTGTTCTATCTTGCTGCCAGCGATCATTGTGCTCACTGCCACGCATTCGACTTCCGCTAAATCCACTCCCAATCTCAAATCCCTTACAAGCATTGATAGTGAGCATGGCTTTGGCTAGTTCAGCTTCCAATTTATTAAATATAGGTTCGCCCAAACCTATAGGCATATTTTTCACAACACAAGTAATGGTGCCTCCTACAGAATCACCTTCCATTTTAGCTTTTTCTATGGCAGCCATCATCTCTTTCGCTTTATCTGTATCAGGACAGCGGATATGGTTCGAATCAGTTTGACTTAAATCTGTGGAGTTTTCATCATAGTGAAAATCTACATGTTCGACAGATGATACAAAACTGGAAATCTGAATTTCCGGAATCAATTGTTTGGCCAATGCCCCAGCGATAACCCAGTTGGTAGTTTCTCTTGCCGAAGCTCTTCCGCCGCCACGAGCATCTCTTATTCCATATTTCTCTTGGTATGTAAAATCCGCATGAGATGGGCGATATACATGTTCTAAATGGGCATAGTCCATCGTGTTTTGATTTGTATTCCTTACTATAAATCCGATAGAATGACCTGTCGATTTCCCTTCGTATATCCCCGAGAGAAACTCCACTTCATCATCTTCCTTTCGCGAAGTTGTCAGACTACTTTGGCCTGTTTTTCTTCTTGCCAATTGTTTCTCGACTTCATCGAAATCTAAAACTACACCAGCTGGAAATCCATCAAATACTCCACCAATTGCCACACCATGACTTTCGCCAAAGGTGGTTAAGCGCAAGATATTACCTAGTGAGTTGAACATGGGACAAAATTACATGAAATATTCTAACTATAAAGTTTTCCTAATGTCAAAAATTTAACTTATATTTGTGATACTAAAAAACTAAAACATGCGAAAACTCTACTATGGCGTTTTACTAACTATACTAGCTGGGAGTATGAGATCTCAGCAATCGATTGTCAAAGATCCTGTTTTAATCAAATTTACCCAAGACTATAAAGTAGGTTATAAGAATGAAAGAGGAGTAGTTATCGTGCCAAATAAATACACAGCAGGTAGCGATTTTGAGAATGGATTTGCTATAATACTTGCTGGCGCTAAAAGAGGATATTTGGATAAATATGGCAATGAAGCCATTCCTCCCCAGTACCAAGATGCTTCCCCTTTTTATTATGGATTAGCTTGTGTCAAAAAAGACGGTCTTTACGGTTACATCAATGCCCAAAATGAATGGGTCATTAAAAATACCTTCCAAAATGCCTTTAGTTTTTATGAAGGTGTAGCTCGCGTTCAGGTCAATAATAAATGGGGATTGATCAATACCAACGGAGAATTTATTTTACAGCCTGATTTTGTCGAGATTTTTGATTTAACTTACGGATTAATTCTGGCTCGGAAAGACAAGCTGTATGGCTATTTAAGACCTGATGGACGTTGGGCTATTCCCCCGCAATACGAGCAAGCTATGGCATTTGTTTTCGATGGAACGGCTGAGGTAGTTTCACACGGAAAGACCTATCTCATTAATCAAAAAAATGAAATCATAAGAGAAGTCAATCATCATGAGGAGCACGAAGAAGAAGAGAAAAAATATAAAGAAGGATTGAAGTGAAGTTGAAATTTATCCTTGTTCTTAGTCTATTTATCTATAACCTCAGTTATGGACAAAATGGTGGTACTTGGACCTGGATACATGGGAGTAATACCTCAGGAGTTGGGAATTTTGGAACTAAGGGGATTTCTTCTCCTACTAATGTTCCTCCAGGAAGATACCACCCAGCTTACTGGCAAGATTTAGATGGAAATTTTTGGATATTTGGAGGTAGTACTAATGGGGGGAATATTGCTGATCTTTGGAAGTATGATGTATCCTCAATGGAATGGACATGGATCAGTGGAAGTAATACTACAGCCGGTTCAAATGGTATCTATGGTACTAAAGGAATTCCATCGTCAAGCAATTATCCCAAGGCCAGATACTGGGGAGCCGCATGTTGGGTGGATAGTATCGGTGATTTATGGCTGTATGGTGGCTTTTCATTTCCTTCAATTTTTAATGATCTTTGGAAATACAATATAGCTTCTAATGAATGGACATGGGTAGATGGAGATAATCCAAATTTAGGTTTTGTAACCTCGATAAACCATGGTACTATTCATGTGCCAAATTCATCGAATTTTCCAGGTGGAAGATGGGAATGTAAATCCAATTGGATTTATAATAATCATTTGATTTTTTTTGGAGGCGGTTGTGATGGCGGAAATTGTAATGATGTATGGAAATATTCGATTGCATTAAATTTGTGGACATGGATTGGTGGAGATAATACCCCAAATGGAACTGCAAATTTTGGCACCTTGGGTATACCTTCTTCTACTTCAAAGCCAGCTGCAGGATGGACTTATACCAAGTGGATGAAAGATGATAAAATTTATTTGTTTGGCGGTGCAGCTAAAGCAGATGTCTGGAGTTTTAATTTAAGAACCAATTTGTTCACATGGGAACTTGGGTCAACTAGTGCAGGTGTTAGTCCGCCTAAAAATTGTATGCATCTCTCTGGTTATTATCCAGGAAACAGACTTGAGAATCATACGATTCAAACATCTAAATGCAATAGTTCTTTTTGGACTTATGGTGGTGGAAAACAAGATTTGTGGCTATATCATGTGGATTCTAACTATTGGCTACGAGTGAGCAGTGCAACGACAACTGTATGGGGCACAAAAGGAGTAGCAAGTGGCTCCAACCACCCTCCCCATAAAAATGGGTTTGCTATGTGGAATGATGATCTAGGAAATTTATATTTGTTTAGTGGTACTACTGGTACAAATGACATTTGGAAATTTGAACCAGATCCAGGTTGTTTGGGAGGCTTCTCGCTAGTTTCAAAAAGTATAAATAAACCTCGAAAAACTTCTATATGCACTTCAAACGACTCCGTAGCATTGACTTTAGATACTATATTGTATAATGTAACGTGGAGCCCAACTACAAAAGTAACAGTGAACACGGATACATCCCGCTTAGTATTCAAGCCTTCTGTCATGACGGATTATATGGTGACAGCTTTTGGAGGCAAGTGCAAATCTATCGATACATTGCGGTTTACAGTGAATATAGGTAGTCATACATTTGATACGATTATTGATACGACTTGTCTCATAGGAAAATATCCTTTTACCCAGAGTGGCATTTATGACTATATCATTAGAAATGCCAGTGGTTGTGATAGCAATATTCGTCTGCATTTGAGTATGCAGAGTCATATAGATACCACCCATGCTGAAATGTGTAAGGGGAGTAGTTTTCTTTTTCAAGGTACCAACTATTGGGCATCGGGAACTTATAAAAAAACCTATAAAAATCAATACAACTGCGATAGTACGAAAGTATTAGTTTTAAAAGTGAATAATCCTGACACTATATTAATTATGCAAAATATCTGCCAAGGAGACACATTTTTATATCGTGGGAATAAATATTTTACCTCTGGAGACTATAATTTTTCAAGAGGTTGCGGCATGGATATATTGTCACTTTGGGTGCGACCAAAGGATTCCTTTGTCATTTTTGATACCTTTTGTTCTGGAGATACCTTCAAATATCAAATACATAGATATACAACTTCAGGAACTTATTCTCACAAATATACTAGTACAGATGGATGTGACAGCTTTATGATATTTAACCTATATGTTAAGACCAAGACGAGTGATACTATCCGAATTGATTCCATCATTCTCGATAATTTGTGTTCTATAAATAATAAACGGATTTATATTTTCCCTCTCAATATCGATTTTAAAAATAAATATTCTCGAGATTTTGGATACAATTATCAGCCTGCCAGTATATTTTATAATTTAACAGCTGGCACTTATCCTATTCGTATCAAGCGGGGCTGTGCCTTTCTCGATACACCTGTTACTTTACCTTATCGAGAGCGAGATACGTCTGTGATAAATGATGAAACGTGTGTAATTTTCCCTTACTATTTTAATAATCAATATATCACCAAGTCAGGTATTTATTGGGATACGTTTACCAATGTATATAATTGTGATAGTTTTATAAAATTAAATCTAGTCGTTCACAAGACGGATTCATTTACCATCAGAGATACGATTTGCCGAGGAGATACAGTTATGTTTGACGGATTTGCTCGAACAGCAGCGGGTACCTATTATCAGTATATTAAGTTATTCGAAGGCTGTGATAGCACGGTAAAATTTATACTTACTGTCAAGCGCCGAGACACGATGATACATAACCGAACCATCTGTCGAGGAGATACACTCTATTTCTCTGGAAACAAATATACAGAAGCAGGTAGTTATAAACTCAGCTATATCAATAAAGAAGGCTGCGATAGTTTCGTCCATCTAAATCTCACGGTCAAACGTCGGGATACATTTTT
>CAYXKX010000071.1:0-6826 GCA_964465185.1 uncultured Chitinophagaceae bacterium | reverse complement strand
AACCTTATGTCCATGATTACTGCCCGGTATCCATTTTGGCATAGCTCTTACAGCTCGCAAAGCCTGCGCATTAAAACTTTCATGATCTGATTTTTCTAACCGCACATTCGATACACTTCCATCTTCATTGACTATAAAGCCAACTACTACCATAGCTTTTGTATACCCTAATTCTTGACAAATACGAGGAAACTCTATTCTAGAAATTAGAAATTTATCTAAATCCCCTGGGAATTGTGGTTCAATCTCTGCTATATCAATGGCTTCGCTTGATTCTACACTTGAACCAGCCAATTCGTTACCATTTCCAACTAATACAGGATCAGCACTAGGTATATTTATATCTATTCCTTTATTATCCACATTAGAAATAACAGCGTCACTTTTTAAAATATCTGCTGTAGTGTTAAGTTCTGTTGTTAGCACTTCTTCGACAATCCTAGGAGGAATTAGCTTGATGGAATTTACATCCTGGGCTACAGCAGGTAGTTTTACTTCTGGATTATCTATATCGATTTTAGTAAGAATTGTAGGATTATATACTGATCCATCCACGATAGGACCATTAATGACTTCAATATAATTCCCTGACAAATAATTATAAGCTGACATCATAACAGCTATGGAGGTTAAACTAGCCATAAAAAGAAAGAATGCCCTACGGAGGCGGTGTTCGTACTCTTGTCTAAGTTGATATGCGCCGTAAGATTTATTTCGGCCACGGAAAAGCAGGTCGTCAATAGTGCCAAATTTGGCTATTTGAATGGTTGAAGTCATATGATAAAGATTTTAGTTCGAGTAAAGAACGCATTCAAGTGTTGAAAAAGTATCTAGTTTTGTTGCAAGAGATTTCTATATTTTTACAAAAACTTGATTTTTTATGTCTAATACTACCTTAATCAAAAATGCTATTGTAATTAACGAAGGAAAATCAATTTCTAATGATATTCTAATTAAAAATGGCCGAATAGAGCGAATTGATAACAACATTTCACTTGACTATAAATGCGAAGAAATAAATGCAGAAGGATTTTGGTTAGTGCCAGGAGTCATTGATGATCAAGTTCATTTCCGTGAACCAGGATTGACACATAAAGCGAATATCGAGACAGAGTCCAGAGCAGCGGTGTTAGGCGGAGTCACTTCCTATATGGAAATGCCTAACACTAATCCAGCGACTTTGACGAAAGAAAAATTGGAAGAAAAATATGCTATAGCTGCGCGAACCTCAGCTGCTAATCATTCATTTTTCTTCGGAGCCAGCAATGATAATATAGAAGATATTAAACGTCTCAACCCTCTAGATGCATGCGGTGTCAAGATATTCATGGGAAGCTCTACAGGAAATATGCTCGTAGATAATGAAAAGGCGCTCTCTGATATTTTTGAATTTTCCCCTACGATTATTGCTACACACTGTGAAGTGGAATCCATCGTGGTGGCTAATAAGGAGAAATATAAAAATGAACATAACCCGTCTTTTCATCCAATTATTCGCAATAGAGAAGCCTGTATTGCATCTTCAAAACATGCGATTGAGTTAGCTAAAAAATATGGTTCCAAGCTGCATATTTTACATATTTCAACCAAGGAAGAAGTCGAATTGTTTGAAAAAATACCATTAAAAGATAAACGAATCACTGCCGAAGCCTGTGTCCACCATTTATGGTTTAGCGATCAAGATTATGAAAAATACGGAAATCAAATCGTGTGTAACCCTGCCATCAAGACGAAAGAAGATAGAGAGGCTGTATGGCAAGGTCTTCTTAACGGAAATATAGATGTGATAGCCACTGACCACGCTCCACATACGTGGGACGAAAAGTCGGGCATCTATCCCAACTGTCCTGCAGGGGTGCCCTTGATTCAGTATCCTCTTCTCATGATGCTAGAAAAGGTAAAAGAGGGAAAAATGAGCCTAGAAATGATGGTAGATAAAATGAGTCATAAGGTGGCTGAACTTTTTGAAATCAAAGATAGAGGCTATATTCGAGAGGGTTATTTTGCAGATATCGTATTAGTCAATCCTAAGAAAAATTATACAGTAACAAAAGATAACATTGCCTATAAATGCGGCTGGAGTCCGTTTGAAGGACATAGCTTTTCTCATAGTATTGATTCTACCTTCGTCAATGGAATACTTATGCAGAAAAATGGGGATATACAAAGTGATACTAAAGGTCAAAGACTCAAGTTTAATAGAGATTAGATGAGAGAAATCTTTGATAGAAAAATAATTTTAGGCTCCGGGTCTCCGAGACGAAAGGAAATTTTATCTTCGATATGGGAAGGGGAAATTCAAGTAATAAAGTCTGAAATAGAAGAAGTATATCCCGCTGATTTGGCTTTAGAAAAAATACCAATTTATTTAGCAAAGCTGAAAGGAGAAGATTTAAAGGCTAGAGTAAATTTAACAGATGACATTTTAGTTACCGCTGATACAATAGTGCTTTGTGAAGGTCGTGTATTAGGCAAGCCTATAGAAGTAGAAGAAGCAAAAGCTATGCTAAAATTTCTGTCCAATAAAGTGCATCACGTGCATACAGGTGTAGCGATATATTTCAAAGATCAATGTATAGAAATCGAAGATAAGACGGATGTCTATTTCAACGAACTAGACCCAGAAGCAATTGATTATTATATAAATAAATATCAACCTTTAGACAAAGCTGGTTCTTATGGTATTCAAGAATTTATAGGAATGATAGGCGTCAAAAAAATCGATGGCTGCTTTTATAATGTTATGGGGCTACCCGCGAGTAAGGTGTGGGAGGAGTTGAACGCTTTGTAATCCTAATTATACCGTGGAAAACAATGTAAACCTATCTTTGTATCACTTGTATGTCGTATTGGTTTTAAAAATCGGTATTTTCTAACCATTGATTTTATACTACTTCCTTAAAATTCTCAGTTAGGATTTTAAAATCTAGATGTCCACCTCGAAGACATAAGTGGCGCATAAGAATGATACTGCGATCTAGACGGAGTTGTGGATTCTTATATTTATTGATGACGTGAATCAAACTTCGTTGAGCTCCTATAGTAAGCGCATGAAAAAAATCACTACCCTCTGGATCAGAATTTAGAACTGCTTCGAGTTCTTCGCATATCGGAATTCCGTATTTCAAATCTGCTTTTTCAATTTTTACTTCTATGGTATCTCCGAGATTCCATTTCATTTTTTTCATTATATCCCCATTCAAAAGAATATAGTGATATGAATTCTTACTAGGTGACATCGCAGCATAATGCACAAAGCCATTATCGAAGCTACACTTCACTCTTTTATCAGGAGCTTGTTTGAGCATTGCTGCGCACACATCAGCTGGTATAGGAATATGATGCTCATAGAGCAATGCATTCGAATCAAAAGAAGCTATAGTTCCTTGAAACTTCATATAAATTTATGGTGCTAAAGAAAAAGACATACGCACTCCTCCAGCACCGTTGCTCATAGGAAAGGTATTGGATATCCGCGGTTCATTGTAGATATAACTATAAAAGAGTTGGAGGTTAAACTTGTCATTCACCTGTACATCCACTTTAGGGTTAATCATTAGTCTTATGGCTCCACCCACAGGTATTCTTATATCTTGCCCTACTCTATGATTCACAATAAAATTGTCCGTATAGTTCACATCACATGAAATTCTGGCCCCATTCTTCAATACGATATTTTTTCCTTCAAAATTTGAAAAAGGAAGTGTGATAGGTTTGGTTTGGAATCCATAACCAAAGGTGAATCCTGAACTGACATTCTCTGTCAGTTGATAGTCTATCAAACTCATAGACACCATTCTACTTTTCTTAAACTCAAATCTAAAATTCATTTTGTTCTTTAGAGTAAAGTCAATACCTAAAAGTGGGCTAAAGTTTTCATTGAAGCCCACATTGGGCATGAAATAAAGCGGTATAAAATTATTACTTAAACTGTCGAGTTTTATTGGATTTTTTATTTCACCACCTCCTTCGTATCTAAAATCTGAATTAAAGTTGGCGATAGTCGTTCTCGAGCTATATCCATGCTTTATAGTAAAACTCTCAAATATCTTCTTAAACACAGGATATTGAGTCAAACCGTTATACTGAATATTCCAATTTGGTAGAGGCAACCTAGAAAACGGACTGAGATTGCGCTCTCCACCAGAAGCACGCTCTCCGCGATAGGTTGTCAGGAAGGAATTGACGAGAACATCTTGTTGCAGCGGTCCATATCCAAGCCAGAAATCTTGATTTATTTGACCTGTCATTGGATCTATATATTGTTGATTGATTCGATTTGGATTATTCCGTTGGAAAATTTGAGCATAAAGCTGTCTATTTTTATCCAACTCAGAAATATTCTCGCTACGACCATCATTTTTAAGAGGTTTAAACGAAGAAAATAAATTAATATCAGAGTATGTATATGAACCAGATTCTAATGGATTTCTATGTTCGAATTGATCAGCCTGCGGATTGTAAATAAAAAATTCTGTGAAATTTTGTGAGTAATCAGACTCCCAGTTCAGACTAATTCGAATATTCCGCCATGGCTCCAAACTCACTCTGGCCTTAAATCTCTTTGCATTCGTCTGGGTAAACGGTTGATTAAATGTGGTATCCTTGGTCATAAATCCGCGATCTGCAAAATCATCTAACCATCTCCAACGCGCGTACTTATCTGGTGGCGCAAATAAAGGTATACCTGGCTGCATTCCAAATACAAAACCCGGATCTAAGTGCTCAGACTCATTTAAATCAATACCAAAGTAACGTGGTTTTTGGGTATATCCCGCTATCGTTGTTGTGTTCTCAATATTGTAAGATAAATCTATATCTCTCACAGCCATGACAGGCTGCACTACCGCTTTTAACATACCCGAGGTGACCATGGTATTGGATAGTTTTTTACTCATTTCTCTTTTTGCTTTTCGCATTTCTTTGATGCGTTTTCGCACATTTTTTAGCAATGGTTTTTTAGCTTCTCTAGTAATACTATCTGCATTTTTTATCGCTTTTCTTTCCTTTTTTAATTTATCTAAATCTTCTTTAAGTTTATCATATTGCTTCTCCAGATTGCTGCGTTCAGTTCTTATAGCATCATTTCGGGATTCTTTTTGCTCCTTGTTCATATTGGCTGTGCTTGCAGCCTTATCTATATCTGTATTTTTTAGTAATGGAATTTTACTATAAATTCTACCCATTTTAATATTTACATTGGTCCCAATGCTTTGATTATTACTGATAATATTACCCTGCGGGCTTTGTATTAACTCTCCTTGCATATTGAAAATCTGGGGACCAGTCATCCACTTGAATCCCGAACCGTAATTGATGCTGGCTGTCATAAAATCCAAGAACGGAATTTTATTTAATGGAAGATTGTATTTAGCATTTAAACTATGATTATAATCTGTCGTTCTTCCCAAACGAAGTATACTATTCCATAATGAATCTTCCTTAGCTTTTGTGTCTATCTTACCCTGCGGCTCATCAATTCTAGCTAGATTGGTCGCTGTAAAGTTTATATTTAAAGGTCTCATAGGATTGTAATCGAATCCATAGGTTCTATTCCATGTGAAATTTTTGATATATTGTTCAGGCATATTGAACACTTCGCCAGGAAGCTGTCTCTGCTGGAAGATACCAAAACTTCTATCTATTTGATTAGTAAAACTTATACTATTAGGAATCAAATTAAAGTTTACTGCTTTCACCCAATCCCAAGCTCTTGTCTTACTTTTAATTAGTTTTTTAAAAGGTTCAATATATTTGGGCTGAGCGGCATAGTTATAGCTCAGGTTGCCCATATAATTTCTCATCCAATCATCCTTGACATATGGACTGGAACGACGAATAGAATTGAATGAATAAGAAGCAGAGAAAAAGCGCAATGCAAGCGGGAAAGCACTATTAGTAGGTTTGGCAGGTAAATATCGAACATTCGTAAAATTGAAGCCAAACCGTCTATCTATCGTTTGAATAGCTTCTTGATACTTAGCAGCACTATCATTGCCATAAGCAGCTCTTATAGCGTCTACACCTTGTTCAGTTAAGACATCTGTTGAATATGGATCATATTGAGGTTGGCTGGTACCTCTTCCAGTTTGCAAATAAAAAGGTAATTGCAGACCAAGAAATTTTGGCAATAACTTTCCTAACTGCAAGGAAGTGGTAAAGTTATATTGAAAATAATCGTCTCGTTTTCTTTCATTGACACGTTCATAAATCTGCCCATAGCCTGCAGTGTGAAGTGAGGAGGAGAATTGAGCAGTCCCTAAATCTGCTAATTTCACATCCATATTGCCTATAGCAGCCGAACCTCCTTGCTCATTAAGACCTTCTAATCTCAATTCATTGACCCAAACCTCACCACATTTCGACAATCCATCATCCGTCTTTATAAAATTAAAGGGATCATTCACCGCTCTATTTCTGACTCCAACCATAGCGACCTTCACCATTCCTAGATCCGGATTACCGAGTATGGTTATGTTTTTGTTATCAGGAGTTTTGAATACAAATGGGACATTGTTCGGAAATTTTTGTTTATTTCGTTCTAATTTGGCTTTGACCATGTCTGCTATTTGCATAACCATCTCATTGGAATCAGGCCATACAATTCGTTTGTGTGATTCATTATTATCATTATAAATTCCAGGTGGTGTCACCTTAAGTGGTATCTCGAATTCATAATAGTTATCCTTAAAATCATTTCCTAATCTGACAAAATAAGAAACTTCTCCATCCTTCATATCATTCAGTGCCAAGGCATCGTTATTTTCTGCATGAGCGAACATTCTAATTTTCTTGTACTGCCTGAAATCAAAGTTTATATTCTTAA
>CAYXKX010000070.1:0-7519 GCA_964465185.1 uncultured Chitinophagaceae bacterium | reverse complement strand
GTTTCTAATCAAAATAACTCTGTTTGATGAGACAGAGTTCCCTGCCTGACTGCGTCATGCAGACAGGGAATCTCTGCAGCTCCACTTTTTTAACTAATAGCTATTAATTATTAGCTTCCCAGTTATCATATCCCCATAAAAACTTAGCCTTGTAAGGGTATCTTTCCGAGTAGAGTTTTTTAATTTTGGTGATTAATTCTTCTCTAAATTCTTGCAAATTTTCCATTTCTGTAGCAGAGATAAAAATGCAATTCTCATGTGTTTTGGAAATCCACATCTTTTTAAAATCTTCCAAAATCAATTCCTTTTCTTCATCAAATAAAAATTCATCTAGATTTTTTTTTCGATACAAATCCATTTTATTAAAGACCATAATCGTGGGCTTGTCATCAACTTTTAACAGGCGCAGTGTGCTGTTCACCACATTGATATGATCTTCAAACTGGGGATGCGATATATCCACGACATGGATCAAGATATCACTTTCTAAGGACTCTACCAAAGTAGATTGAAAACTCTCTACTAAATGATGTGGGAGTTTTCGAATAAACCCTACGGTATCTGAAAGAAGGAATGGAATATTGTCTATAACGACCTTTCGGACCGTGGTATCTAGGGTGGCAAAAAGTTTGTCCTCAGCCAAAATATCGGCTTTAGACAATAAGTTCATTATAGTACTTTTACCTACATTCGTATAACCCACCAGAGCCACCCGAATCATCTCTCCCCTATTTTTACGTTGGGTTACATTTTGTTTGGCTATTTCCTCTAACTTTTCTTTCAATCGAGAAATTCTAGTTTGCGCTATACGCCTATCCGTTTCTATCTCTTTCTCCCCTGAACCACGCATACCAATACCCCCTTTGATCCTATCCAAATGCTGCCACATTCCTTTTAATCGAGGAAGTAAATATTGCGTCTGCGCTAGTTCTACCTGAGTTTTAGCTTGCATCGTTTTCGCATTTTGGGCGAAAATATCTAAAATCAACATACTTCTATCGAGCACCTTTATTTGAAGTTCCTTTTCGATATTATTTTGCTGTGAAGGACTAATCTCATCATCAAAAATAACCGCATCAATGGCATGTAATTTACAATACTCTTTTATCTCCTTCAATTTACCACTACCAACAAAGAATTTTGTATCAGGCTTTTCCAATATTTGATGGAAGATTTCTACTGGCTCTACATTAGCGGTCGTAGATAAGAACTTTAACTCGTCGAGATATTCATACAGTTTGGGCAAATCTGCTCTTGATTGCGCTATGCCTACTAATACCACGCGCTCTTTTACACGAAGGGTATTATCGACCTCAAATTCGACTCTATCGATTGCCATAATTTTTACCTTATTTTATTCGGATACCATCTTTATACTTGACCAGAAAAGCATCCTTTATACCTTTGTTTTTTACTTTTTCCAGGCGAGCAAGCGCTTCCTTTTCATCCATATAGCTACCGACAAGATACTTATACATATTATTTTCAAAGCTCACTTCAATTCCATCAATAGATGAATTAATGGGATCATCACTTTTGATTTTGGCAGAAGATGCTTTGATTTGAACTTTATATATAATTCCATTACCAGCTAATTTTACTTTCGCGGGCGCAGGAGCTGCAGAACTAGTCGCTGGAGGAGGAGTTATGGTTTTAGATTTCGTTTCAATTTTTTCTAGTACGGCACTGGTTGCAAGAATGTTATTTCGCTTATCAATGCTTTTTGTGTTATCTACAATTTCCTTTTTGATATCCTTATCTGCAATATAAGAGGGTACATTTGACCCTGTCTCATCTAGCTTTATTTTACCTGGAATGCTTGTATTTATTTTCAAACTAGGCTTTGGCTTTTCTTCAATATTTTTTAAAGATTTGTCAACAATCTCCTTTTTCATCGTCTCTTTACTAGGTATCTCCGGCTTGGATCTCAGAGCAGAAGAATCAATCACTTTGGTCTTTTTATTAAATTTTTCAGCTATAGGAGTAGAAGTGAGTGATGGTTTCTTTTTAACCTCTGATTCTTCCATGCCCACGATTGTCTTTGAGTTAGGTTTAGCTTCGAGGTTTGACGAAGTAGGTTTGGAAGGAGCTTTAACACTAGGAGACGAATTGACAATAGTAGTGGTTACATTATTAATTGATGAAGAATGCTCTTCGCCTCTTGGTATGGCTGAATTTGTCCCCGAGAATTTTTCTACCTCATCTTCTACCACTATTTTTTTCTTATAGTTACTCATATCTAAATCTGAAGATACAGGCTTTGAGCTGGCTGCTAATTGAGGACTCTCCTTTTTAATAACCGCAGCTACAGGATTTGATTCTTCTGCATTAATGACCACGTTTCCATTGGCTGAAGCTTTTGTAAATCCAGTATTTGCTGCGTTTGAATTTTCTATAGGTAAGCTGGCTGTCGTCTTGTTTTCAATGGCTTTTGAAACCTGCTTTATCGCACCACTTTCATATTTCAGTTTATAATCTGCGAAAGCATTCGCTAAGTTAGCTGCAATCTTTGTTTGGCCAGTCTCATTGGCTATGTATTGTTCTTCATCCGGATTGGATATGAAACCGACTTCAACCAGAACACTGGGCATGGAGGTTTTATATAGCACAATGAAGCCCGCCTGTTTCGAACCCCGATTGAGCTGATTATCTTCTCTTACAAACCTTGACTCCATGAGTTTTGCCAATTGAATACTCTGATCTAAATATAGATTTTGCTGCATCGTCATAATAATAGATCCTTCTGGAGAATTTGGATCGAATCCATAATTTTTGCGCACGTCTTGTTCGAACTGTAAGGCTGCGTTTTCCTTTTTTACTACTTCTAGGTTTTCATCGGCCTTATGAAGTCCCAAAACCCAAAATTCTACGCCACTCGGCCCTTGTTTGACCGTAGAATTTGCGTGAATAGAAATAAATAAATCCGATTTCGCCTTATTCGCTATATCTGCCCGTTGATATAATTCAATAAACCGATCATCACTTCGAGTATACATGACCTTCACTTCAGGGAATCGCTGATTGATTAATTTTCCTAATTTAAGCCCGATAGACAGAGCAATATCCTTTTCCTTTGACACTTTGCCAATGGCACCTGGATCTCTGCCTCCATGACCAGGGTCTATAACCACTGTGCCCACTATACGATTTCCGATTTCAGTCTGTGCTTGAATGCAATGTGCAAAAAGAAAATGGATTGCAATATATATGATATATTTGCCGTTTATTCTCGTCATTAAAGGTTTTAAAAAATTAGATTTAGTTATCTCCACTGCTTTGATTCTGCTTACTTATAATTTTTTAATCAATCTATGTAGATTGAACACAAAGTTACTAATTATTTGTTCATTTGTATTCAATTTTCTGATTGCACAAGCCCAAGTATCCAAGAAGGCAGACTCTTCTAAAGTCATATTAGATTCCAACACTTTGGTATCGGCTAATAATGATATCGCCTCCAAAATAGAATATAAGGCAAAGGATAGTATAATCTACAATATCCGAACAAAAAAAATGCATTTATTTAATGAATCAAAGATAGCGTATACGGATATGCTTGTAGAAGCTTATTTCATTGATTATGATTGGACAAGTGGCATGCTCGCTGGGAACCAACTAAAGCAAAAAGATAGTGTCAAAGGGAGACCATATATGCAGCAGGCCGGTAAAGACTATTATACCGATAAGTTACTCTACAATTTTAAATCAAAAAAAGGTAAGGTTTACGATATTATAACCAAAGAAGAAGAAGCGCTTCTGCACGGACATGAGGTAAAAAAAGATAGTATTGGAAACTGGTTCATTTACAAGGCGAAATACACGACTTGTGACCTTGAGCACCCTCACTTTTACTTTAATGCCAAAAAACTAAAACTGACAACCAAAAAATCAATCGTTACTGGCCCTACGAATATAGTTATAAACGATGTCAAGACACCAATATATTTGCCATTCGGGATATTTCCAGCTCAAAAGGGACGAAGAAGTGGTATTATTTTTCCGCAGCAATATGGATTTAGTCCTTTTTTCAACCTTCAAAATATGGGGGTGTATTTTGGCCTAAATGATTATATGGATGCTAAACTATTGGCCGATGTTTATTTCAATGGAAGTTATAAATTCATTGGGAATCTGCGTTATAATAAGCTATACAAATATGATGGTGAATTTACGGCTGAAACCAACAGGATATTTACAGGTGATTCTGATAATCCAATCGTATCGGGAACCACACCTGTCAACTATATATTTATCTGGCGACATACTCAGAGTCTTAAAGCGCATCCTACATTTAACTTTAACTCTGACCTACGATACATGACCCAAGGGGCAATCAATCGCTCACTCACCCTTGACCAGTCCAGGATAACTGGACAAATCAATTCCAACCTCAATGTGACAAAACGATTTAGACGAGCACCCATAACGATTAATGGTGGTATTAGTTATAATCAGGATCTCAAAACAGAAACCGTAAGTGGAAGCCTACCAAGCTTAAGAATTAATTACAACGGCAATATTTACAACAACCCTAATAAAGCCAATTCGCTAGTTATTAACCTGCAGCATACGACCAATGCTTTGGCTCAGTTGCCTTCGACACCAGATAGCAATATTTTCAATGGGAGATTTCTTAAAAATTTAAGCCTTGGGCTTCAGCACAATGCCGTCTTTAGCTTTCAAAATATACGATTGTTCAAGTATTTCAATTTAACACCTAGACTGTCGTACAACGATTACATGTATTTCAAGAAAATCAATATTTCGAGGGATTCAGGGGAGAAAAAGCCAGACTCCATCATAACCAATGGCGTGTTTACAGCACGAGACTTTAATGGTGGGATAAACCTCAACACAGTGATAATCGGCATGTTTCCAATATCGAAAAAAGGATTGATTCGAGGGATTCGACACCAGATCACCCCAGTGGTTGATTTCAGTTATGCGCCCGACTTTAGCACAGACTTTTGGGGCTACTTCAATCGATATACAGATACATTAAATAAAGAAGTTCGCTATTTTCAATATTTAGGCTCCAATTCGTCCATAGGAGGCGCCTCAACTGCCATATTAAGTTTTGGTATCAATAATGCCCTGGAAGGTAAATTTAGAAACAAAAAAGATAGCACCCTAGGGACGAAGAAGCTCATGCTTTTGGATGCATTAAGTATCAATAGTAGCTATAACTTTAATGCGGATAGTTTTAAAATGGAAAAATATACCATCTCATTTAGTAACTCCACTCTTCAATTTCTCACCTTCAGTGGGTCCATGGTTTTTGATCCGTATCATTATGAAAATGGCGCAAGAAAAGATAAGTTCAAACTCTTTGAAGGAGAGGGTTTAGCTAGATTATTGAACATGAACGCCACAGTCAATCTAAGTTTAAACGCAAATAACGTCTCAAGAAGAATTCTCAATTCACAAAAGGGTAGCGAATATGAACGAAATTTTGTCTTTAGAAATTACCATTATTTTTATGACTTCAATAGTCCTTGGAATCTGGCCATGTCATTTAATGTTAACCAGGATAGAAGATTTACTGCAGATAAGTTAAATGATACTTCAATTGTAAATGCATCTATCGTTCTGAATAATTTCGATTTCAACCTGACAAAAAACTGGAAGATTGCTATTTCCTCAGGATTTGATTTTAACACCAAGCAAATTGGGTTAACCACAATTAGTGCCATTCGAGATATGCATTGCTGGGAGTTTCGGGTCAATTACATTCCGATTTCCAATATTGGTCAGGCATATACCATTGAAATTAGGCCTAAGGCAGCACTATTACAAGATCTGCGACTGTCTAAAAATCGACCTCTTATAGAAAACTATTTCTAGTACCGTGAATCGTCCTGAAATTAGTTGACTATTTCTATCGTTTCGGCAGCTTGAAGAAGTGCGTATTTGGAAGCACGACTTTTTGCTTAGCCACAAATTAAATTAGAATTCAGACTATTCAATAAAAAACTGCCTTAAGCATTTCTTCAAACTACCAGTTTACGAAGTGTTGTTTTTATTTTAGTTTTATCTGTTTTATAGCTATTGGCTTTAATCCAAATAGAACTGTTTCAGCACATTCGTTCGGCTTTGTTCCAAGCTCTACTTCAACTTCAATTGGGCTTGTTATATTAGTGTAATCTATTAAGTCAAATATTTTCTGATCATTTACTACAAAAGTATCATTATTTACTTTCAAAACAAATCCCCAACAACAATTGCATTTTTCAAAATTGAATCTTAAAACTCTTCCGTTTTTCAAGCAAGAAGATTTTCCGTCTTTACAATCAATGCACTCTTGCTCTGTTTTACATCCAATATCGTTGCATCCACTATATCCTTTCTTCAGACACTTTTGCAGTGTTTCATCGTAAAACCAACGCTCCAAATAAGCACCACAAAGTGTTGAGTCGATTTTGTCAAAACACTTCCCGCATCTAGTTGCATTGTTTTGGCCTGTTGTTACAGGTTTATTACAACTATTAAAAGCAGTTGATAAGACAAGAAATAAAACTAATTTTTTCAAATTATAAAATTTTAGTTAAAGTAAAATGTATAATATTATCAATTAGCGATTAGTTAAATATTTATAGGTTTTTTTGTGGGTGTATTGAAACATCTCGTACAACACGGTAATATACCAAACAATATTGTGTTAAATTTTACATTTAGTTGATATAATGCTGGTAGTAAGGAGATATCATCCAATACACTATCACACCAGTCAAAGCGACATAGAGCCATACGGGGAAAACATATTTTGCTAATTTTCTATGGCTCTCTACTTGCATCGTCTGACCTAGAAAAGCGGTATAGACTATGAATGGGAAGCTTACTGCTGCTAGAACCACATGCGTCGCAAGAATTAAAAAATATAGACCTCGCATGAATCCAGCTCCACCATATTTTGTCGTTTCTGATATAATGTGATAAAAAACGTAGTTTAACAATAATATGGTGGATAAGATACAAGCAGCGTAAATAAAGCGTCGATGTACTTGAATATTCTTGTTCCTGATAGCGCTAAACGCACTTAAAAGACAAAGAAAAACCAAGGAATTTAATGCGGCATTAATCAATGGTAAGTTCGATTTATCAAACTCGGGGTAGTTTGCATCAAACCATTCTTTGACTCCAAATCCACTATACATTAGGAATACCAACCCCATAACCAGTGCGGTCAATAATCCTATAACTTTTTTTGCTTTCTGATTCATCGGGTGTATATTTTAGATTTTAGAAGTTAGATATTATAGGTTAGAAGTGGGTAGACATCTGTGGCCAGTGATAAGTCGAAAGTGTGAAGTGGCGCGGGTAAAGGAGATTAATTTCAAATTGCCACATAATTACACTATAAAATCAAAGGAAAATTTTCACAAAACTTCATCATCTCAATATTAGATATTGACATTGCACACACATTTTTAAATTTTCAAATTGACTAATTTTCAAATTATTTCTTCTTTCTCTCCAATCGATCTTTTTCACTCATCAATAATACAATATGATTCATCAT
>CAYXKX010000069.1:0-7968 GCA_964465185.1 uncultured Chitinophagaceae bacterium | reverse complement strand
CATGATTGTGGTCATAAGTCGTTTACAGCCAAAAAATGGCTCAATGATATCATAGGAACTATTTGTAGCTTTTTCACCATTATTCCTTATCAGTACTGGGCTAAGTCCCATGATTTTCACCATGCACACAATGGACAGTTGGAAACCTGTGATGTAGGTGATTTTGAATGCCTCACAACAGAACAGTACGCTGCACTCAACTGGAAAAAGAAAATCAGATATAGAATTTACAGAAGCCCGCTATACATATTAACACTAGGTGGAATTAGCTATGTCGCTGTGTTCAATCGTTTTAAGTTCCTTTCTGGAGAATATTTTGAAAAGGTGAAGAACAATGTAACCCTAAATAATATACTGTTTACCTTTGCTTATGTAGCGCTAGGCTGGGCAATGGGTTGGAAAAATTTCTTCCTCGTTCAGTTTATCAATTTATTTTTCTTCGGAATGCTTGCACTTTGGTTTTTCTATGTACAGCATCAGTATAAAGAAGTGTATAAAGAAGGTAAAGAAAATTGGAATTATCTACTTTCTGCTATCAGAGGAAGTACGTTTTACAAGCTACCTAGTTTTCTTCATTTCATGACAGGAAATATCGGGTATCACCACATTCATCATTTAGCTCCTACGATTCCTTTCTACAATCTGAGAAAATGTAGCCAAGAAAACCCTATCTTCCAGAAATATTGTATTCCACTTACTTTAACTCAAAGTTTCAAAACCATCTTCGCCAATATGTGGGATGAAGAAACGCAGACTATGATTTCTTTCGGTGAATACGAGAAAAAAAAGCAAGCTATTTTAGCTAAGCTAAATGAGAAAATCGGGAAGTAGTTTTTTGAATAAAGCGCTTAACCGCAGTAACTAGCGAGAGATTTTAATTCATACGATAAAATTATAAAGTCAAAGCCGATGGATTTTCTATCGGCTTTGTTGTTTTTACTATTTTTCTGCGGTTAGGCATTCTATAATAAACGGGATTTATAGTTAAGCCCTATACCAACATACCATCCTTCATTTCTATCACACGATCGCTCATCTTGGCGAGTTCCGGATTGTGTGTGACTATGAGAAAAGAATAGCCAAATTCCTTTTTCAATCGAAAAAATAAATCGTGGATATCAAGGGCATTTTTTGTGTCCAGATTTCCTGTAGGTTCGTCCGCAAAAACTATTTTGGGTTGATTGATAAGTGCTCTAGCAATAGAGACGCGCTGCTGCTCTCCCCCGCTAAGTTCCGAAGGCTTGTGGTGCATTCTATCTTTTAGACCTATAAACTCAAGTAGTTCCTTGGCTTTAGCCTTATATTCTGCTTCTTTTCTATTTCCAATCATAGCCGGTAGGCATACATTTTCTAATGCATTAAATTCGGGTAGGAGATGATGCGTCTGAAATACAAAGCCCAGAAATTGATTTCGTATCATGGCGAGCTGGTCATCATTCATTTTAGAAATCAGTTGATTTTCAATCCATATCTCCCCTGCTGTTGGTTTCAATAAAGTACCTAAAATATGCAGTAGCGTACTCTTGCCAGCACCAGAAGGCCCCACAATTGTGGTGACTATGCTGGGCTCAATGTGAATTTCAGTCACATCTAAAACCGTCAAGTGGTTGTAATTTTTTTTGAGATGGCTGGCAGAAATGATCGGAGTTGTTGTCAATAAATTCTTTTAAGGTCTAAGTGATTTTTTATAACTTCGCAAAGTTTTTAAATTTATCCCAAAACACGACAATTAAATTAAATTATCCATGAATCTGCATGAACATCAAGCCAAAGAGTTGCTAAAAAAATACGGTGCAAAAATCCAAGAAGGAATAGCTGTAGAATCTGTAGACGATGCCGTAAAAGCTGGCCAAACCCTCACAGAGCAGACAGGCACTCAGTGGTATGTGGTCAAGGCACAAGTCCATGCAGGTGGTAGAGGCAAAGGTGGCGGGGTGAAATTAGCTAAAAATGCTGATGAACTCAAGGTGAAAGCCTCTGAAATATTAGGGATGAAGCTAGTGACTCCGCAGACGGGAGCGCAAGGAAAAATAGTCAACAGAATTCTTATTGCGGAAGATGTGTACTATGGTGAGAAGGAAAAAATCAAAGAATTTTACGTATCTATATTACTAGATAGAACGACAAAAAAAAATGTCATCATCTACTCTACAGAAGGTGGTATGGATATCGAAGAAGTAGCCGAAACGCACCCAGAGAAAGTACATAAAGAATATATAGACCCGCTTATTGGAATCCAAGGCTATCAGTGTCGCAGAATTGCCTTCAATCTGGGCTTGGAAGGCAACGCTTTCAAGGAAATGGTCAAGTTTATGGCAAATATCTATACTGCTTATGTGTCCGCCGATGCGACATTGGTCGAAATCAACCCATGTTTAAAGACATCGGATGATAAAATCATAGCAGTAGATGGCAAAATATCTATTGATGACAACGCACTTTATAGACAGGCTGACCTAGCCTCGATGGAAGATAAACGTGAGCTAGACGCTACAGAGGTAGAAGCCGTTTCCTATGATTTAAATTATGTTCAACTAGATGGCAACGTAGGCTGCATGGTCAATGGTGCTGGTCTAGCTATGGCTACTATGGACATAATCAAACTGAGTGGCGGTGAGCCCGCAAACTTCCTCGATGTAGGTGGAACTGCCAACGCTGAGCGTGTAGAGAAAGCCTTTAGAATTATACTACAAGACCCAAAAGTCAAAGCTATATTAATTAATATTTTTGGTGGTATTGTGCGCTGCGATAGAGTAGCTCAGGGCGTAGTCGATGCCTATAAATCTATTGGCAATATCCCTGTACCTATTATCGTTCGCCTACAAGGAACCAATGCAGAAGAAGGAAAGCGTCTCATAGATGAAAGTGGATTAAAAGTAAAATCCGCCATTTTATTGCGCGAAGCTGCGGAGGCTGTTAAGGAAGTTTTGCGTTAATATCTGCTTTCTTTTCCTTTTTTGATAATCATTCAGTCTTTTTAACCCAGGACTGTCATAAACTTTTCTCAACTTTGCAGTTCTAATGAAGAAAGAGAGAAGAAAATGAAAAGAACCCTGGCTTGTTTGTTTATAAATTTTGGAATTCTGAGTCTGTATGCTCAAGAAGATATTCAAGCTGGAACTATACACTTCAGTACTAATGAAGTAAATTTTGGTGTTATAGAAAGAGACTCTGATCCTTTTCGAGAAATCACCATTACAAATTTAGGAAACTACCCGCTGATTATAAATAGTTGTCGCGCCAGCTGTGGCTGCACCGTGCCCAATTGCCCTGCAGATGCTATTGCACCGAAGAAAAAATCTACCATTAAGATTCGCTATAACACACATAATATTGGCCCGTTTTCTAAAACGGTTACGGTTTATTCCAATGACCAGAAAAATCCCATAAGTCTAATTAGAATTTATGGTGAAGTCAAAGATACTACCACTGCCAAACAAAAAAGCACTCCCTAGTTGGAAGTGCTTTTAAATAAATAGTTTATACTTTATTATTATTATCCCAAAGCAGGAATAACCAATTTCTGACCTGGATATATTTTGTCAGGGTGGGTAAGCATTGGCTTATTCGCCTCGAAAATTGTATTGTACTTATTCGGGTCACCATAGACTTCCTTAGAAATCTTAGAAAGATTGTCGCCTGGTTTCACATCGTAGAAGTTAGAGTCTGATAATTCAGAGGCAGGCTCAGCGACGGTCATATTGTCGACTACTTTAGCTATACCAGCTATATTTCCTGCTATGGTTAGTACTTTTTGTTTAGCCAAAAGAGTCGGACACTCTCCTGTTAAGGTGATTTGATCTCCCTCTACTATAGCAGAAACAGTTTCTGAAAGTTGAAATTTTTTGATCTCTGCCGTAGCTTTCGCTGCTTGTTCTTCAGCAGTATCTCCACCTCCGAATAATTTAGTTCCTGCATCTTTAATGAATGAAAATAGTCCCATGATTTTTTTGATTTTTAGTTGTTATTGAATAATTTTATTTGCGAATGTAATGATTAAAAAGACAAGTTCCATAAATATTAGGCTTGTGCTTTATTATTAAATTGTGAAAACATCGTGTCAATCTCCGAGAACACAAAATCTGCTGTAGCTTTGAAACCACTTTCCTCGAAAGGTGAGCTCAGTTTGGCTATTGGCAATAATTCCAAGAAGTTTTTACTTCCTCCAGCACAGCATAAATCATAATAATCTTTCCATGCTCCTTTGAAGTCCTCATTCATTTTCTTATAAAACTGAAAGGCACAAAGCTGAGCTAGGGTATAATCTATATAATAAAACGGTGAGAAGAATAAATGTCCTTGATTTTGCCATCTACCTCCATTCTCCAAGAAAGGAGCATCGTCATACTTCACCCAAGGCATATATTTCCCTTGAATTTCTAACCAGACTTTTCTTCTTTCCTCAGGGGTCATCGTTGGATTTTCATAAACTCTATGTTGGAATTCATCTACAGTAACACCATAAGGAAGGAATAAGAAAGACTTCATCAAATGACCAAGCTTATACTTCTCTGTATCTTGTAGGAAAAATTTATCCACCCAATTCCAAGCGAAAAATTCCATACTCATCGAGTGAATTTCCGCAGACTCTGACGTAGGAAAATAATACTCGCCTAGCTCAAAATGCATAGAGCAATAACACTGAAACGCATGGCCAGCCTCATGAGTCAATACATCCACATCATGCGAAGTACCATTAAAATTAGAAAATATGAATGGGGATTTCACGGCATCCACATAGGTACAATAGCCTCCAGGAGATTTATTCTCTCTATTCAAGAGATCCAGCATCCCTTTTTCCTGCATCATAGTAAAGAACTCGCCAGTCTCTTTAGACAATTCATTGTACATGACCTGCGCATCGGCTATCATTTGCTCTGGTGCGGTCTTAGGTGTAGGATTTCCGTCCGGAAATAATAACCCATCATATTGATAAGGAGTTTCTATCCCGAGTGTTTTGGCGATTCTAGTTTTTAATTCATTCGCTCTTGGTGTAATATATTTCAATACAAATTCTCTGTACTTGGCCGTCTCATTGGGTCCGTAACACGTTCTACCCATGCGGTCATAGCCCAGCTGAGTAAATGTTTTATAGCCCAACTTTGAACTGATTTCCGAACGTACTTTCACCAACTCATCATAGATTCTATCAAGTTCTGGTTGATTCTTGAGCATTTCAGAGTAAAGTGCTTTTGAAGCTCCTTTTCTATAGTCTCTATTTGTATTCTCCATCAATGGAGCCATACCACTCGTATTATAGGTCTTGCCTTCAAATTCAATTTTGATTTGAGAAGTCAATTTCTGATATTCTGATACTAACACATTCTCCTTTTGAAGGAGAGGCATCACTTCTTCTGTGATCGTCTTGCGAGCCAACTCGGCCAAATCTAGAAACTGAGAGCCAAATTCAGTACTCAACTGCGCTCTATGTTGCGAATCTAGGAGCATATTGGTAAAGTCTGTAGAAACTTTTTGAAAACGAGGTAATACTTCATCAAAAAAGTTTTGCTCATCTTCATAAAACTTATCCGCCGTATTCTGGCTATAGCGAACACTCACAATCGTGTAGGCGCCCATAAATTCTTTAGACAATTTGTTGATCGCTAAAAAATGTTTTTTAAATTCCGCATAATCTGTTATAGCTTGCATCGTTTGCAAAGCATCTTTGACTGCATTCTCAAAGCCCACTATATCGGGGCGTGCGTATTTTACTTCTTCTAATTTCATTTGTTTAATTTTTAATATTTATTTTCTAGTTAAGTCATTGTAAAAAACATAAACCATCAAGGCTAGTATCATATAAGTTCCTATGGATTGTAAAATCTGCAATACCTTCGGATTAACTGGTTTCCTTGTAATGGCTTCAATTATAATTATAACGGCATGCCCTCCATCTAGACCTGGAATTGGAAGCAAATTGGCAAATGCCAGACCAACAGAAATCATGGCAGTAAACAACCAAAATCTATGCCAGTTCCACTCCACTCCAAATCCTTTTGCTATTGCAATTGGTCCACCGACGCTATCTTTGGCTTTTATTTCCCCTTTGAAAATCTTTGCAACATTAACAATTTGAAGTGTAAATAATTTGACACATTCACTTGCTCCGTATTTTAAAGATTGAAATAGTCCATACTCTTTCATCTTATATTTACTATCTGCTAGCTGAAAGCCCGGATTGAAGCCTATCTTACCAGCTTCACTTACTGAGACGGTTAAATGAGCAGTATCCTTGCCTCGTAAAACATCTAATCCTATAGTTTGACTTTTACTTGAATCTAGTATTTGTCTAAACTCGTCAAAGTGAGCAACACTTAAATTCTTTGCAGAAATAATTTTATCCCCTATTTTCAAGCCAGCCTTGTCTGCTGCTGAACCCGAAACAACATTTTCTACAGATACCGTGTGATAAAAAGGGTAGAAAAGACTTTTCTCAAATTTTTTATAGAAATCTGAAGGGATGGATATTTTTTGTGCAGTTTCAGCACCATTCACTTTGCGTAAAATTTCATACTCTCCGCCGAATAATATATTCAAAGGAACTAGGTCATCAAATCGTTCAGGAGTTTCTCCATTCACTTTCACAATCACATCTCCATTTTGAAATCCCAGAGACTTAGCTACATCTCCTACCATAACGCCTCCATTCTTTAGTTGTTCTGCTGGTAAATACTCTTTATTATAAATCTTTAATACAGCTGCAAATATCATAACAGCAAATATCAAGTTAAAAATAATCCCTCCTAAAATGATAATCATTTTTTGATAACTTCGTTTGCTTCTATATTCCCAAGGTTGCGGCTCAGTGGCTAATTGATCTACATCCTGAGTCTCGTCCACCATACCAGCTATCGATACATAGCCACCTAAGGGAAACCAACCAAAACCATATTCCGTTTCTCCTATCTTTTTTTTCCACAATGCAAAATTTAATACGTGTGGCATTGGAAATAAGAAATCAAAAAAGAGATAGAATCGTTCTACTTTTGTTTTAAAAAATTTAGCTGCGAGGAAATGTCCAAGCTCATGCACAAAAACTAGTATTGTCAATGACAATAAAAGCTGTGCGACCATAATTACAATATTCATTCGAGGGTTATGTAGTTTATTAAATTGTTAAAAATTGGATAGTGCTAAGGGATAATTACACATCAATATTTGCATAGATGGCATTCTGTTCGATGAATTCACGGCGCGGTGGGACCTCGTCACCCATGAGCATGGAGAATACATGATCTGCTTCTAATGGATTTTCCAATGTGATTTTTTTGAGAATTCGTCGTTCAGGATCTAAGGTTGTTTCCCAAAGCTGCTCTGGGTTCATCTCTCCCAAACCTTTGTACCGCTGCACAATGACACCGCCGCCTGATTCTCCACCTAATTCTTTAATAGCTTCATCTCTTTGCTTATCATTCCAGCAATACTGTGCTTTCTTACCTTTTTTGACTTGATAAAGTGGAGGTGATGCCACATAGACATAGCCGTTCTCGACTAGTGGTCGCATAAATCGGAAAAAGAAAGTCAAAATCAAAGTAGTAATATGCGAACCATCCACGTCGGCGTCGCACATGATGACTATTTTGTGATATCTCAATTTTTCAATGTTGAGCATTTTCTGGTCATTCTCCGTCCCAATGCTGACACCTAATGCTGTAAAAATATTTCGTATTTCTTCATTTTCATAAATCTTATGCTCCAAAGCCTTCTCTACATTGAGTATTTTACCTCTCAATGGCATAATAGCTTGGAACTTTCTATCCCTGCCTGTCTTAGCAGTACCCCCTGCAGAGTCCCCTTCGACCAGGAATATTTCACTCAAACCAGGATCTTTTTCAGAGCAATCCGCCAACTTTCCGGGCAGACCAGAGCCTGTCAAAACCGTTTTTCGCTGCACCATTTCTCTCGCCTTCTTATCCGCATGTCGTGCATTACACGCTATCATAACTTTTTCAAGATTGATTCGCGAGT
>CAYXKX010000068.1:0-8995 GCA_964465185.1 uncultured Chitinophagaceae bacterium | reverse complement strand
TATAGACTTGAATTCTTCCCGTGCTATCTTGAATCTCAGCAAAAGATGCCTTCCCCATAATTCGCTTTTGCATAAGTCTGCCGGCGATAGTTATATTCTGAAAGTTATTTTTTTCTTCTGAATATTCTTCTAAAATCTGATGCGCATAATTCGTTACCACGAATTCCTCTGCGGGAAAGGGCTCTATACCCATATCGATAATAGATTGTAAATTTTTTCTTCTTTGTATTTCTAATTCAGTCAAATTGTTGTGTTCCATGTCTAATGTTCAAAATGGGTGCAAATATACTTTTATTTTATCTTTTCTATTTGTCTATCTTTACTTATAATATAGATTTTGAATGATGCGAAAAACCGCAATTTTTTATTTTATTGTGATATCATTGTCATGTTACACGCAGGATGAAATGATAACTAAACTAAATCGTCGCGATAGCATTCGAAGCAATAAAATTGCAAGTTTATATCGAAAAAATAATATAACGAATGAGATTCACAATGTTTTGTTTAGAAATATTTATCCGACTAAATCCTATAACGAAGAAGAAGCTTTTAAACAGGAAATTGATCGATTAGCTCCATTCAATAATAAATTAATTGACACAATTATTATTGTTCAACTCAATGCCTTTGGAGAAAGTGTTTATGACACCTCTATACAAAGTAACAAATTTGAATATTTTATTTCCAACTCTTTGCATGTGAATACCCGTCAAAAGGTGATTAGGAATAGATATTTATTTATGAATGAAGGCAATTTATTTTCATCGTATACAGCCTATGAAAATGCTCGATTGATCAGAAGCTCAGGAATATTTCACGATGTGCGAATAGAAGCACTTATTTCTGGTACTGATAGTCAAAAAATTATTTTGGTCTATCGAATTCAAGACCTTTTTCCTTATGGATTTTCACTTGGATTGAATGGGTCAAAAGATGTTTCTTTCGGAATTGAAAACGCCAATATTGCTGGATGGAATCATAGAGTAAATACAGATTTTAGAATTAATACCTTTGATAATCATCAATTATTTGGATATGGAATTCGTTATACAATTCCCAATCTCATCAATAAATCGTTTATTGATGGCTTTGCGCAGTATCGGAATGTTAGACTTGAAAATAGTTTAGAATTAGGAGTCTTTCGTGAATTTGTCAGACCAGAATTTCGATGGGCAGGGGGTAATATTTTTTCTTATAGAGAAATTGGTGTGTTGGATGGATTTGACGTAGCACCAAATAACTTCATTGAAAATAATGTATGGATTAGTCATGCCTTGCCTTTTAAATCACAAACCACGACTATAAATGCTATTGTTGGGGGAATTGGGTTAAATACAGTGCAACATTTTGAGCGTCCTCAAACTAATCTAAATGAACGGTTTAAGTATAGTAACACCAATCTTTTCTTGGTGAATCTTGGTTATTCAAGAGTTAAGTTTATGCAAGATCGATTGCTCAATGGCTTTGGTCGGGCCGAGGATATTCCCCTTGGTATTTCTATCAATACGCTTTTCGGGATAGATATGAATGAACATGGAACAAGAAAATACTACGGGGGTCAAGTATTGGGTCAATACCATACTGGTAAAGGGTATTACGTGAACATGAATGTCAGACTTGGTTTTTTTGCAAGTGAAACGGAGGCTAGTCAAGGAGTTTGGGATTTTAATTTCCAACAAGTAAGCCGTGCCTATAAATTCGGAGGATTTAGATTGAGAAATTATTTTAGAATGCGAACGACAATAGGAGTGAATCAAGATATAGATATACAGTTGAATGATTATGATGGTATTCGCGGTATTCGCAATGCTGATTTTTATGGAAGATCTAGATTTACCACAGGTTTTCAATCAAATCTCTTCATTCCTTTTACCTTTATGGGGTTTCGTTTTTCTGTGTTTGCATTAGGCGAATTAGCTAAAATTCAACCGAGCTTTGATGATTTTTTCCAGACAGCCATTCAATCGGGTCTCACGGCAGGTATTGCCATAAAAAATGAGAATTTAATTTTCGATGTTATTCAGATTCAGTATGGTTTATACCCATCTACTAGCAGCCTTTCGCAGCGAGGACTTGTCCTAACTTCAATACTCCCGTTCAATTTTCAAAAATTGGATATTTCTCGACCTAGAATAGTACTTTATGAATAAATACGTTTTAGCCATAGATCAAGGCACAACCTCAAGCAGGGCTATAATATACAATTCAAATTTTCAGATAGTCTCAAAATCGCAAAGAGATATTCTTCAAATTTATCCGCAAGAAGGTTGGGTGGAGCATAATCCAATAGAGATTTGGGAAAGTCAATTGGCCTGCTGTATAGATGCCATAGACAAGGCCGGGATTCTCCCTCAGCAAATCCAAGCGATCGGCATTACCAATCAGAGAGAAACGATTGTAGCCTGGGATAAGAAGACTGGTGAGCCCATTTGCAATGCCTTGGTATGGCAAGATAGACGCACAGCCACCGCTTGTTTAGAAGACCAAGAGGGTCTTGGTCTCGAGAACAACAGACAAAAAACAGGCCTGAATTTAGATGCTTATTTTTCTGCTCCTAAGATTCGTTGGATATTGAACAATATACCTAAGGCATTGCAATTATTGAAGTTTGAGAAGTTGTGTGTCGGCACAATAGATACGTGGTTAATCTGGAACTTAACCAAAGGGACTTCGTTTGTGACCGACGTGTCTAATGCATCCAGAACCAATTTATACAACATTCAAACACTAGCCTGGGATGAAGAATTGATGAGTCATTATAAAATTCCGCATGCCATTTTGCCAAAAGTAGTAGATAGTATCGGGAGGGTCGCAACTACCCATGAAGATATATTTGGACATTCTATTCCTATAGCAGGTATAGCTGGGGATCAGCAGGCTGCTTTATTTGGACATCAATGCTTCACCAAGGGAATGATGAAAAACACCTTTGGCACAGGCTGTTTTCTACTACAGAATATAGGCAATGAATTTAAACTTTCTGAAAATAGGTTATTGACCACCATCGCTTGGAAGAAAGGGGAGGAGCTAGCTTATGCGCTAGAAGGAAGTGTGTTTAATGCAGGTTCTGCACTCAAATGGTTAAAGGAAAATCTAAATTTGTTTGATGAATATCATGAAGCAGATGAAATGGCAGCTTCGATACCTAGTACCGACAATGTCTATGTCGTACCCGCCTTTACGGGTCTGGGAGCACCATACTGGGATATGCGAGCACGCGCTACCATTTTAGGCTTAAATAGAAATACAAATCGCGCGCATATTGTCAGGGCTACCTATGAATCTTTGGCCTATCAGTGTAGAGATATTGTTGAGACTCTTGCACGTGATTCGGGTGTCCCTATTCAGTCCTTGCAGATAGATGGAGGAGTCAGCAAAAGTCCATTTTTACAGCAATTTCTCGCCGATATATTACAGAAAGATATCGTCCTGAGCCCAAGTGAAGAGTGCACAGCCCTAGGAGTAGCCATGATGGCTGCGGAGGGAGTCGGGATAAGTTTAGATAATTTGAACCTAGGTGATTCGCAGAGGAGAAAACCTAGCATGACCATAGAAAATGCGAACAAACTCTATGCCAAGTGGCTAGAGGCAGTGGATCGAAGCAAATCTTGGGCTTAAAAAAAAATATTATAGCACGGCTGCTCTAGAGAAGTCTGCGGCTTTGTTTTTGATTGGAAGGTCTTGCATCTTCGACATTGCCTTATTCTTAGAATTGATTTCGGCTTTTAGATTCGCACCTTCTTGAATAATCAATCCGTTGGACTCTATCACCCCTTCTATTAGAGCTGTATTCTCTATTTCTAGGGTTCCAGAAGAATATATATTACCATATACTTTTCCACCTATTTTACCACTACCTATTCTCAAATCCCCTTTGATCTCGGATTCTGGTCCCGTAACTATCTTATTGGATGTAGTGATATCGCCAATCAACGATCCATCGATTCTTATATTTCCATGACACGTTATGTTTCCACTAATTTCAGTCCCTTTGCCTATAAGGTTGATAGTGCTTATATCTCCTGATTCTGCCGATTTTTGCTTCATGAAATTGAACATAAGTAGAAATTTTCCACAAATATACTCAATTAATGTACGATTTGTACTACAGTTCTATCTTTTTAACATTAATTTAACGCAATTAATGGTATGTGGGAAACCCATATAATCTTTTATTTACGGGACTTTACATAATCATTGAGCTCATTTTTACTGCTGCTAAATTGCATTTCGTCAGCGACCTGAAAATAGTTCTGCTTATCTATACAGCGGTCAAATAGAAACTTGGCTAAATCTAATTTCGTGGCATCGAAACTCAATAAATTCAAGACTTGTTTGATCTGAGCTGTATTCATAAATGCGCTCTTCATATAGGTTCTGACATAGTTGTCCTTATCTTTTTCGAAACTCTGTTTTCGAACACTGCTTAAAAAATTGGTAAAATCTATCTCAGCTAGAGCGATTGGTTGTGCATTCGCGGCAGGAGTCGCCGTCGGATTTTGAAGAAAAGCTAGAAATTGTGTTCTGTAATTTGCCGAGAGGGCATTGGCAGCTTGTGCATAGTTCTCTACATCAAAAACGAGTGGATACAATCTCTTCATGACATCCAATCGTATGTTTTCATCTCGAATAGACTCTACCAGTGAAACGCACTGCTGGGTTGTCATACATTGGTTGGCTGCATTCAGTATAGCGGAAGCTTTTTGTCTGTCATCTGTTTGAGTTATTACTTGATTTCTCAGGTTGTTGAAATTAGTTGGATTCATGGCTATAGGACAGCTTGGATTGGACGGTAAAGGCTGCAGATTGGGCACTTGAGACACAGTCATGGCCATAGTCTGATGATAGAGACGGATAGCAGAGGAGAACAATCTAAATACATCCATCACATCAGAGAAGTTTTCTCTATCTGCGATATTAGGGTAAGTGGATTTTAAGAAATCAAATTTGTCTCTATCGTTGGCGAGATAGTTGGCTATTTCTTTGGCTTGTCTGCTGGATAGGCAATAACCACGACTCAGATCCATTGCAGATTGAAAGGTATTGATATTACCACGATTACCACTCAGACGATATTTAACCGCCTCAAAGTCTCTCTCCGACATGAATTGGCATTGGGCTAATAAAAACTCCGCGGTAAATAAAATGAACAATAGGGTTACTGATTTCTTCATAAAATAAAATTTGAAACTAAGATAAAGAACAATATTAATTCGTTTAGGCTTGATTTTCTATTGTAGAATTTCATTTAGTATATCAATGGATTTCAATGATTTATACTGTGTTAAATTTTCCAAATAGTGCCTTTCAAAACTGTGAAACAGAGCTTGCCTTTCCTTTTTTTTCCAGGATAAATTCACCAGATGGGCATAGTCGGTCAGATTTTCAAGATCGGAATTTGATTCTAATGGAATTTCTATGCCTAAATACCCTGAATACCGATACATGAAGGATAGGTAGAAATGAGCGTTCAAGGGATGATCTCTGAGATATTGTATGCTAGAAGCTATGAAGTCATACTTCTCTATATCGGGCTGACCACTGTCTTCAGGCACTGTATGGTTGATGAGTTCTACCATAAACATGGTGACGGCTGACTTATATACACCGAAGTTTTGCGCTTCAGGGGCAAATAGAAGTTGAGCTTCTCTGATTTGTTTTAGTCCTTGATTTTCTTTTTGATAAAAAGAGATAGCAAGTAAATTGACTGGCTTAAATAGTTGGGCTTTGGCGTTTTTTTTGGACTTGGCTCCTTTAACTATAAAACCTACCAAGCCATAATCTCGGGTAAAGATTTTTACTATAATACTGGTATCGGAAAAAGGGAACTGGCGCAGAACGATTCCTTCTGTGCTGACAAGCATAGACTAGTAAGTCCTGATTTGAATAGATTTTTGGAGATTGTAAATTTTATTTTTCTCCACGATACTGGCTAAATCCACTTTGTTCAAATTTTGGAATCTAGGCTGATAGATCGGTTTGGAATCGAATCGACTCTTTTTAAAGTTTCCTCCTAATAAACTAAGGTTCTCTTTGCGCATGGGCATAACCAAGGAGTACTTCAAATCATATTTTTTAGATAAACTCAGGTTGTATTTTACCCTCACTACAGGAGTGTAATCCACTTTTTTGGTGCTACTAGGGTTTATCGTAATCGTCTTTTTGTTGTCGTTATTGGCTAGAAGGCCAATAGACAGGATAAGAAATAGTAATAGGGTCGTGTTTTTTTTTTTTTTGTTTTTTTGTTTTTTATATAAACTTAATGTTAAGTGAATTATTGTGTATATAACTTATAAAATTGTAAAAAAGTTTCCTTAGCTCTTATTTAGTGCGAACAAATATAGTGAATATTATTCAAAATAGCTATTTATTTTAACTACTGTGGAGTGAGATTCATCCTTTTTTGCTTTCAACTCATGATGGATGAAATTATTATTCAACCACAGTGAAAAACTGCTACTGTCGCATGATTTGAATAAATCCAGTCTTGGTGGTAGCGAAATTAGGATCTAGCTCGAGGAGGTAGTAATATACGCCATCGGGCAAGGGTTCATTGTCTGGAAGTCTTTCGCCACCCCAGTCATTTTGGTATACGCCATTGCTGCGCCATACGATATTTCCATAGCGATTGTAGATGATGACTTTTGCGTTTGGATACATGCGAGAGAAGGACGCTGGAAGAGTCCAATTATCGTTTATTCCATCTCCATTCGGCGATATATAGTTCGGTAACTCGTCGTCGGACTTTAGCATTTCTTTTTTAAACCCTAGAGTATATACGTCATATGTATTAGGGACGAGGTTTGTACTCGATATACTGCCCGAGTTTAGTGTAGAGGCTGCGCCAAACATAGATACATCATCGAGTGAGGATGGAATTTCTTCCCAGCTTTTGGAGCTAGCAGACCACCCGACCATAGTGACACGGGAGATATCGGATATATATTTCGAAAGATTGGTCGTCGCTGTCCAGGAAAGTGAAATCTTGGTGGCTTCCGTACCATTGATATCCCAGTATCCAGAGGTATCGATGAAGGTAAGTGTCGTATCTTTTACCGAGGCAGGATAGACAATACCATTGGGCAGAATAGGTTCATTACCTCCTCTCAAACTAGAAGTAATAGCCAAGGAAGGATTGACAGCAAAATAAGCGGCGTGCGTAGGATTAGCCACAGAGGCATTGCTGATGGCTGCAGGGCGATAGACTCCGTTATCTCCGATAGGGAACAAGGTAGGCCCTGTCATATAGGATTTGACATAGCCATCTACATGCTTTTGATCATCTAAGGTGATCGGGAAGGTAGCGCCTACGAAACTAATAAAACCTGGAGTGAACCTTCGCTCAGTTCCTAAAATTCCTGGAAAAGCACCGCTTTGGGATTTCTCAAAATGGAGGGTAGATGATTTGACCGCAACTTCATACTGATTGTCTATATAGATATTTCCATAGCTGGTCACCTGAGCCGAAAGAGAAACTCCCGCCATGCAGAGAATAAAACTAAAAATAGACTTGTGGCGTTTAATCATCCTTAATACTAATTCGAACTCAAAGGTACGGAAAATTAAACTGACAATCCAGCCTAGTTATTAAAAATTAACAAAAATGATTCCTGTCAACTATTTTCAAGATGTAAACAGCAACTTAATGATAATCTAATACTTGCAGTGGAATATGCATGCTTAGATAGGATTAGCGATCACTTTTAGTCTTTTTAATGTCTATAAATTCATAAGTACCTGTATACATAGGTGAACTCATTTTTTCAGCTACGAATTTTATATGCAAGGCATCCATGACTTCATATTTGTATATATCCGTAAGGCCAGAGGCATCATGATTTTCATAATATGTTCCATTTTCAGTCCACCAGGTGCCACTCTCTTCTGATTTGCGCAATTTTCCAGACTGTATTAATGCAAACTGAATCGTAAAGCTGCCATCCTCTAGTCGTGTCATTTCCCATTTCTTTTCTACACCTTTTATTTCTTGACCCGTCTCAGATCCATACCATACCCCCACCAGTCTTGTATCTAGGTTTTTATTAGAATCCAAGAAATCGAATGAACAAGATGACAATAGCATCAAACAGAAAGCTAAGAATGAAATTCGGATATACATAGAATGGCTATTTTAAACTGAATTTATTTTCTCCTCTAAAGTATAAAATATGAACTAAAACCAAAAAAAAAATCAACTACAAATTGGATGAATGATGAGGAACTGACATACCCTGATGCATGTGTAAAAGGGTTGTGTAGTTCGTGTAAATTATTGTCAATGATTCGTTTACTTGTTTTTTCGGGCTGGGTTGTGAGGCTTGCAAATGTGTGTGTCTGCTGCGGTGGCTCATTAGTTCTGATTTTTCTTTAAATTCTCAGCTTGTTCAAAAATCTCAACATATACTTCGTCTCTCCCAACTGGTGGATAACCAAACTCGTCAAGTAGGAGAATTAGTCCAACTTTTAAAGCTGATTTTATGTCGTCACGTTTATTCCAGTCAGGGAATTTGGCTTGTCCATCAACTAGATCTTTCACGGCTTTTGCTAATTCAATCATTTTGTCGTCAGGATATTTGAAATCGTATTTTATGCAAAGCTCTTTAAGAATGTCGTAAAAAGCTTTTTCTTCAAAGTCAATTCCTAAAGCGTCACCTGCCGAAAATTCTTTGTGAACTTCTAAAATTAATTTTGTAATCTCTTCTGCAAAATCTTCTAAAACCTGACCGACTAACACATCCTCTTTTCTCTCATTGTAGCGTTCAACCAAGGCTTGCATTTTTTTGGTAAAGTCAATTCCTTTTACTCGGTTTACTTTTCTGATTTCTGCAATCACTTTAGCCAGTAATTGTTGAAGCAATTTGATTTTCGTATTCGGCAATTTGATTTTATTAATCTTCGCCAAATAATCTTCATCAAAAATGTCTTGTTCGGTCTCTGCTTCGGCACCAAGTTTGAAAATTTCTTCAACTCCTTCACTTTGCAAGGCTTCTTT
>CAYXKX010000067.1:1440-9400 GCA_964465185.1 uncultured Chitinophagaceae bacterium | reverse complement strand
TCAAGCCAGGGTTTTAGTCGTCTATCACTTGATGAACCGTATTTATCCCAATGCATAAACAATCGACCATAAAAATCTATTCCATCTAAGTTAGTGCATAAGGCTGAACCTCCTGTCAAGGTGCCAATAAGTAGACCATTGCTATTGACCAATGCCGAACCAGATGAACCTTCATCTGTGACGGAGCGACCTCCAGAAGTTGAAGTCCATTTCATTGAAAAATGTGTATTCATTACATTGCCTCCATAGCTCGAAAGGGTAGCCCAATCATTCGACGTACTAATCTTTTTTATATCTCCTTTCGGATGATGATAACAAAAATTACCGAAATGATTCCCATCAGCGCGATCCCAGCCCAAAAAAGTAAAGTCATAAGTAGCGGTCGATAGCGCAGAGTTCATTTTTAATAATAAAAAATCAGTAGAATTCTCTCCGTTATCAGTTCCTGAATATGCGGGAGCCGTGCATCCTTTGTAAGTTAAAGCAGCAGGCTCGCTAGAAGGGTTTGAACATGATAAGGATTGGTAGAGAAAATCAAATTCCCAATTGACCAAATCGGTTATAGTGCTTTTGGCGCTACAATGATTAGCTGTCAATACATACGGTGTTTTATCTTCAGAGGTATTATTCACTAATGTGCCACTGCAGAAGCCAGAGAAATTAGTGCCGGTCACTCTTATTCTGCAAGCAGCATCGCGCGCAGCAGGCTTAGCATTTCCTTCCGAGCAAATTGCATTGATCATGCACGAACCAGCCTGACCGAATCCATTTCCGTTACCACTTTTCAATCCTCTAAAATAATGATAAACTCTAGAAATGACAAAGTCATTTGTCTTGACATTTTTTGGTTCTATGTATTCCACTATGATTTCACTTCCTAAAACATGCGAAGTCAAAAACTCACCATTTAATTGGTAATTATCCTTCTCCGTGTATAAGCCAGCAAAATAAGTTCTTTCTTTATTATACAGCCACAACTTAGCTTTACCTTCTAGTTTGAAATTTTCAAACATGACCATAAGTCCGAGGGCATTTGGCGACTTTATTATCAGTCTATATACCTTATCACTATTTGGCAAAATTTCTGCCAAGGTAAATTCTGAGAAATTAATTTGTGTAGGTATAGCTGTTGCACAAATATAGGACGCATGTTTTACTTCTTTTAGTCTCTCTATTTCAATTGCATCCGCCTTAATCTCTTTAGTAACTATAGCGGACCACTTTCCATCTCGCGTCCAACTCTCTGGCGGTAGACTCTTATTCCCAAATTGGGCTAGAATAAAAATAGGACAGAAAACTACTAAATATACAACCTGTTTCATGCTAAGGACTTTAGGCAAAGATAAGCAGTTTTTGAAGAAAATAGAAAAAGGACTGACAAATCCTTCAATGACTTTAAACTTGGAGCCTCCATCATGACTACTATATAAAGTTTGAGTTAATTCCTAATAAGTCTTTTATAGGACTATAATAATTTGACAATAAAAACAAACTATTTCGTTCATTTAATACCTTCTAAATCATAAAACATGACATCAGTTTGAGGCAATTTTTTGTCGAATTTGTATTTTTTTCTTTTAAGTTTTTATTAAATCTATAAATTTGCTTATAATCTATTTACTATGAACACTAAAATTACAATTGTTTTTTTTACATTACTATTTTTAAATCTCAGCGCACAGAAAAATTATTTTGGTGGCAGATTGGGCATCTCATCTATGTATGTTTCCGAATCACAAGGCAAATTGAAAGGAGATTATGATAGCAGAGTAGGCTTCAATTCAGCTTTGTTTGTGGAATTGGGTATTGGGAAGTATTTCAGTTTCCAACCTGAATTGAATTTTACAAATAAAGGTTATAAGTTTAATCAGGGTCAGTCTATCAATATTAAGTTTAATTACTTAGAGGTTCCTGTCATTTTAAAACCAAAAATTCCTGTTGGAGATGCCTTGGAACTTTATGGAGAATTTGGACCTTCCTTTTCCCTTGGACTAGGAGGAGAAGCGGTTGTAAATAATCAAACCTATGGTGATTTATTTGGAGATGGAGCATATAATAGTTTCGACTTCGGACTAAACTATGGGGGAGGTTTTAACGTTAAACTGAACTCTGGCTACAAATTTGGCTTGGGAATACGCTTTTTCAAAGGCTTGAGCGAACTATACCCAACAAATCCAGGCAATGTAGCTGGAAGAAACAATGGATTTATACTTGGCTTTAACTTATCGAAATCTATAGATTAAGTCCACCCACTTCATAAAGCGCATGGGATATCTGACCAAGAGAGCAAACCTTCCCTGCTTCCATCAATTCATTAAAGAGATTCTTATTTTGAAGCGAGGCGAGTTTCAGATTTTCTAGAGCGGAGATTTGAGCTGCAGAATAAGTGGTATGCAAGGCATTGAGAGTGGCAATCTGTTGCTGCTTCTCATCCTCGGTAGCGCGAATAACTTCGCCAGGTATCACTGTCGGTGAGCCTTTACTATTCAAGAAGGTATTGACTCCGATAATGGGATATTCTCCCGTATGTTTGAGCATTTCATAGTGCATAGATTCTTCTTGTATCTTGCCGCGTTGATACATAGTTTCCATAGCGCCTAGCACACCCCCACGTTCAGTTAGTTTATCGAATTCTAATAAAATGGCTTCTTCTACTAGGTCGGTCAATTCTTCAATAATAAACGAACCTTGATTTGGATTTTGATTTTTGGCCAAACCTAATTCGTGATTGATGATCATCTGAATAGCCATGGCTCTGCGCACAGACTCTTCAGTAGGCGTAGTGATTGCTTCATCATAGGCATTGGTATGAAGTGAATTACAATTATCATAAATCGCATAAAGCGCCTGTAGGGTGGTACGAATATCATTAAAGTCGATTTCTTGTGCGTGAAGCGACCGACCCGAAGTTTGAATATGATATTTAAGCATTTGACTACGCTCATTTCCACCATAGAGATTCTTGACCGCCTTAGCCCATATACGACGAGCAACGCGTCCTATCACAGAATATTCAGGATCTACCCCATTGGAAAAGAAGAAAGAAAAATTTGGTGCAAAATCATCGATTTTCATACCACGAGATACATAGTATTCAAGAAATGTAAACCCATTAGAGAGTGTGAAGGCTAATTGAGAAATAGGATTAGCGCCAGCCTCCGCTATGTGATAACCAGAGATTGAAACCGAATAAAAATTGCGTATCTTATTTTGAATAAAATATTCCTGTACATCGCCCATCAATTTTAAAGCAAAATCAGTTGAGAAAATACAAGTGTTCTGCGCCTGATCTTCCTTGAGAATATCCGCTTGAACTGTACCTCTTACCTTAGCGATAGTCTCCATTTTGATTTTTCCATATACATCTTTTGGCAAAACTTGATCGCCTGTGACACCCAGCAGCATTAACCCTAGTCCATTATTTCCTTCAGGTAAGTCTTTTGATTCATAAGGGATATACGATGGCTGAGTTTTGCCTTTATAAATTTCAGCTATTTTCTTTCTGACATCCGCTTCTAATCCATTTTCTTTAATATACTTTTCACACTGCTGATCTATAGCACTATTCATAAAAAATGAAACCAACATAGGAGCAGGGCCATTGATAGTCATGGATACAGAGCAGTTTGGTTCGCACAAATCAAAACCACTGTATAGCTTCTTCATATCATCAAGACAACAGATACTTACCCCAGCATTACCTATTTTCCCATAAATATCTGGTCGAGAATCAGGATCTTCACCATATAGTGTGACGCTATCAAAGGCGGTTGAAAGTCTCTTAGCAGGCAATCCTAAAGACACATAATGAAATCGCTTATTGGTTCGCTCCGGACTGCCCTCGCCAGCAAACATTCTTGTTGGATCCTCATTTTCCCGCTTGAACGGATACACTCCTGCGGTATAAGGAAATTCTCCCGGTACATTTTCCTGTAAATTCCATTTTAAAATATCTCCCCAAGCGGTGTATTTAGGTAAAGAAATCTTAGGAATGCTCAAGTGAGAAAGCGACTTAGTATGCGTGGCAATTTTAAGTTCTTTATCTCGCACTTTGAACAGATAAAATTCATCTTTATAGCGCTGCACTTTAGCCTGCCAGCCTTCGATCATCTTGCGATTTTCTACAGATAACTTTTCATTTAGTGACTCATACAATCTATCCAATGCTGCGACAAGACTATCGTCCATGGCTTTGGTCGCCTCTTGTTTCGCTAGGTGCAGGGCAAATAATCGCTGTGCGATATCCGCCTGATCATTGGCATCTTTATTAAATTTTCGAATAGACTCCGCTATCTCTGACAAGTAGCGATTTCTATGAGGAGGTATGATATAAATCTTTTCACTTGTACCGGTGGCCGTTAATTTTTTAACTGGAAATAAAGCTTGTGTGAACATATATTTAATTTATAAATCTAGATACTGTGCAAATTTTTCGTGATTATTGAAGATAAAGGTAATATAAATCCCATCATCATACTTGTCAAAAATGATATACCAAGTGGTTTGGTGATTTGAGTTATACGAAATGAAAAAGGTACCGAGAAGTCTCAGGGTATTGGGCAATTTCTTGTGTGGCAATTTGTAAATATTTGCTTCTAAGAAATCATAAATACCGAGCACATATTCGATAGAAGACTCTATATATCCGAAATATTCTTTTTCATAGAGAATATGAATTAACGAATCTAGGTGGTCAATGAATTCTTTTGAATAGGTTACTTTCCCCACCAGGAATTAATTTTTTCTATTGTCTGGTTTCTAGCTTCTTCCCCCGAGATTCCTTTACTAGGATCGCGATTCACTTTTATAGATTGAATTTCTAACATAGCTAAGACTCTATCTATAAACTCTTCATCTTGATTGGCATCAATCAATTTATGAACTTGTTTCTTTTTTTCTTCCAATAAAACTTCCATATAAGGCAGTGTTTAGTCCTACAAATTTACGAGATAATTCTCAAAATAGAAAGAAATTTAAGTCCTAGATAAAAGATAATCACTAGATCTTGGCCCCAAACAAAACAATAAATCCAAAATGGACAAATCGGGCTGAAAAGGTGACTTATATCGAAATACTTGAGGATATTCAGGAAGGCTATTATCAAACTGGTTGGGTATAAAATTCATGGTAGCCATATCCTCTGATTCTATCACTTCCTTTTTAAATTTCAACAACCGCACAATTTCTTTGATAATTGCTTTATTCAAATCTATGAGCAATATAGGTTTCGCACCCAATATATTCTCAAAATAGGGCATATAAAATTCATAATAAGGACTCTTTGCATAGGCCGATTGCAGCGCCATTTTGTGCTTGGCTATCCAATTTTCAGCATATGAAATTTCGATTTCTTCAAACGGCATTTTACCTCCTCGTCCTCCTACCAGTGGCACGGTCAAAGTCTGCAAGCCATTAGCCATTAGAATTATTGTCCGATTCGAGTATGATTTTTTAGCTATAGGCTGTTTAGTAGACAGCACTAGTTCATTCTCTGCTAAGATAGCTTTCCAATAGGCTAAATTACCAAAAAAGTAAAGAGGAAAAACTGCTGACAAAAAAGATTCTACTTACAAGCCATTAATTTGATAGACCATTCTCATCTGCGCACCGCGAATTGACTCAAACGATTTGAGCATATCGTAGTATTTTGCATAAGACCCCAATTTCGATTTAAAATATTTTTCTTCAATGGATGATTTAGCATCTTCACTAGAAAATTCTTCTATGAGCATAGCAAATTCACTTTTTCTTTTATTATAGAAAAAGTAATTTGTAGCTTCTAGGGAATTGGACTTAGCCGTATATGCAATCGCTTCTTTCAGTCCACCTATTTCATCTACGAGTTTAAGTTCCTTAGCGCGCGCGCCACTCCACACTCTTCCTTGCGCAATACTCTCTACACTATCTAGATTCAATTTTCGACCTTTAGCTACAACAGATTTAAAGCTCAGATAAATTTTATCAATAGCTTGTTGAATTTTAGACGCTTCTAAAGCATCAAAGTTTTTATTGATACCCATTGCTGCGTGTTCGTGCAATTCCACTTCGTCAAAGGTGACACCTAACTTATTTTCCATCATCTGACCTATATTCGGAATAATTCCAAAAACACCTATAGATCCAGTAATCGTATTTTTCTCAGCAAATATTTTCTCAGCACCACTCGCTATGTAGTAGCCTCCGCTCGCTGCCACATTTCCCATTGAAACCACCAAAGGTTTCTTATTTTTCAATAATTCCAATTCTCGCAAAATAACATCCGAGGCTAAGGCACTCCCCCCTGGTGAATTTACCCGAAGCACAACTGCTTTGATACCCTCGTCCTTTGCCATAGCTCTAATATCCTTAACCATATTCTCTGAGCCAATACTTCCGTCTTCAGCCTTGCCATCGACAATATCACCATCAGCCACATAGACCGCTATACCTTCACTTTTCATCGATGGAAATTTATCATCCAGATAACTTGACATAGACATTTTTTTTATCTCTGACTTTTCTCCTAGTTTTAGCAGTTTTTTCAATTCTCCTTCTGCTTCATCTTGATAAGCTATTTTATCGATCAATCCTGCATTGAAGGCATCCTCTGGCATACTCGTACGCATCTCATTAATAGCCTGATTCAACACATCCAAACTCAATTTTCTATCGTGAGCTATATTGGACAAAACCACATTAGATATATCCGAAAGTAAAGCTTTCATCTGCACTTTGTTTTCTTCGCTCATTTTTTCTAAGCGAAAGGGCTCTGTAGCACTTTTGAATTTCCCTGCGTAAAAAATTTGTGGCTTGATTTCCAACTTATCCAATGTTTTCTTAAAGAAAGTCAATTGTGCTGCAAATCCTCTCACATCAAGCGCTCCTTGAGGATTAACCACAACTTTGTCTGAAACCGAACCCAAATAGTACATCTTCTGAGAAATAGCTTCTCCATATGCCACTACAGGCTTTTTACTCGTTTTAAAGTCTACTATTGCTTGACGGAGCAAATCAACTTGTGCATACGATAATTCCTCATTGTAATTCATTTGAAGCCAAAGAGCCTTGATGGATTTATCCTCTTTAGCTTTTTTGATTCCGTCTATAATGTCATAAATACTGATTGCACTTTGATTTCCTTGACTCATGCCGAAATCAAAGCTCTTGTCTTGAGATAGGTCAGACAAGCCACTGCGAATGTTTAAGGTTAATATATGGTCTCCTTTCACCTCTTCTTTGCCCTTTTTTGCGCTCATAGCCAGACCAGCAGCTAATCCTATCATCAATAAGAAGAATATTCCGAAGAAAATCATATTTCCGAAAATCACTGCCAATAAGGTCTTTAGAAAATTTCTCATACTAAATGGTTTTTTTTATTGAATTTTGCTGTAAAGATAAGGAAAATGGCAGTTATACACCTTTTATTAGGCAGCAATATAGGAAACAGAATGAAGCAGCTGGATAAGGCTAGAGAGCAGATTGAGTCCAAAATAGGCAAAATAAATAATAAATCAAGAATATACGAAACCCAGCCCTGGGGAGAGAATGAGCAAGATGAATTTCTCAATCAGGCCTTGGAAGTTAACACCAAGTTAAAACCAAAAAAAGTACTTGAAAAAATAGCAGAAATTGAAAAGTTGATGGAGCGTGAAGAAACCTATAAATGGGGTCCACGCGAAATCGATATCGATATATTGATGTATGAAGATGAAATGATTTGTGAAATGGATTTGACCATTCCACATCCGTTTTTACACGAGCGAAGATTTACGTTGATTCCATTGTCTGAAATAGCTCCAGACCTCTACCATCCTATCATGGGGGCTACTATCCTCGACTTATTATTAGAATGCGAAGACCAGCTGGAGGTCATTGAATACAAAGGAAAATAGTTTTCAATTTTACTCCAATTGAACTATAGATACGTAGCAATAGAAGGCGTCATAGGTGCTGGCAAAACTACCTTAGCCAAATTTTTAGC
>CAYXKX010000067.1:0-1340 GCA_964465185.1 uncultured Chitinophagaceae bacterium | reverse complement strand
TAGCAATAGAAGGCGTCATAGGTGCTGGCAAAACTACCTTAGCCAAATTTTTAGCCGATTACTACCAAGCGAAACTACTTCTCGAAGAGTTTGAGGACAATCCTTTCCTAGCCAAATTTTATCAAGAAAAAGACAAGTACAATTTCGCCTTGGAATTATCATTTTTGGCATCACGCTATCATCAGGTCAAGAATCAAATCGAGAAACGAGATTTGTTTCAGGAAACAATTGTAAGTGACTTTGTACTCTACAAATCACTGGTATTTGCCTCCATCAATCTTAAAGGTGATGAGTTGGATCTCTATAAAAAGCTTTTCCAAATTATGTTTCAGCAAATCCCTGTACCAGACTTGACTATTTTTATTTATCATACGATAGAATCTTTAAGGAAAAATATAATGCTGCGCGGTCGTGAATATGAAATGGGTATCGAAGAAAGCTATTTAGAGCAGCTCAATGAAAATTATTTATCGTATTTCAAGCAATTGAGCCAGCATCGCATAGTCATTATCGATGGTAAAGATTATGATATCGTTCATCAACCACAACAATCAAAGAAATTAATTCAATTAGTAAACACCGAGTTTCCTCTAGGAATTACTTATTTATAAAGAAGTATTTCACCTGAGATCTATCTGTCGACAAACAGGGGTGCAGAGTATTATTTCTCACAGAACACTCGAAATACAGAGAATTTATTTAAGTTTTACCTTTGCTTGCTTTACGTTAGACTTTTTAAACTTTGCGTTTAATTGTTAAATGAATTGTTTATTCACTGAGTTCCATGATTTTTTTATTAGTCGAAAGAATTATCAAACACTTCTTTGATAGATTGAAGAACGCCCAAAGTCCTTGGTTCTCCCTGTCCGCTGACTAGTTCCCAGTTTTTGTTATAGCAATTGAGTTTCTTTTTAAACAGATTTAAAAGCAATTCTCTATCCCCTTCATTAGTTCTAAGTCCATCTGAAACCCAAGGAATGTCGATATCAAATAAAAAATACTTTTCATAATTGGACTGATAGATATAAGTCGAGATCCAGCTCGGAACTTCATACTCGTAGTACTCTAGCCAAATTTCAATACTAATTAATTCCGTATCACAAATAACTATTCTATCTGGGTTCGCATCGCTGATTTCTATTTCTTTTGCAAACTGGAGTTTAGCTATTTCTAGAATATCATCATAGCTATAATTCAATCCTTTTTCTTTTAAAAAATCTCTTGAAACTTCTGGAACAAGTGCTCCTTCTAATTTATTGACAAGCTCTAATGCTGCAGTGGTTTTACCAGTAGATTCAGGTCCTAGTAAGGCGAATTTCATTTTTAAAAATTGAAAGAAA
>CAYXKX010000066.1:0-9436 GCA_964465185.1 uncultured Chitinophagaceae bacterium | reverse complement strand
TTCCTCCAAACTGCTATTTTTCAATATTTTTTCAATTGATGGAAAGCAAAATAGCTCTATTTCTTTCTAATATATTCTCTCTCTCATCAAATAAGAGAAAAATTTAATTAAACTTAAAAAAGTGAACATCGTTAAGAAAATATTTTTATTTCTACATTTTCTACTTCAAAGTTTTTTTTATTTCTAAAGCCTATCGTTATTAAGAAAATATCAAATAATGCTTATATTTTTTCTTACCCTCCTCCGAAAATCAAATAATTCTTAGATTATGATTTCTTTTTTCAATTCAAAATTTCCATCGTTATTAATTTCCTTTTTCATTTTGCTAAATTTTATAGCAAATATGAATCAAGATAGCGACATAATGTGTCGTTTATAAAAACAATTAAAATTAAACTTTAAAACATATTATCCCTCTTTCTCAAATTGACTCTAAGCCCCGTTATGAAACCAAAGGAATTAACTGTGGCGTTGGTTCTATCGACATTGGTATTTCTATAGAAAACATCTAGATCCCAAAAAATATTGTGAAATAAACTATACTGGCCACTCACTAGGAGCATGTGTTGATTAATTCTTTCTCCTTGAAGGAGCTCATTATTAAATTCCTGGGGTATGGTTGGTCCATTCGTATTGGCGAAAATGTTATTTCCGTAGAGGCGTCCATTGGCATCATAACCTCTTCGGTTAAAATTGTATTTCGCTTCTAGCTTCAACTTAGGTATCGGTTTATAGCTCAGTTTGCCATACAACTCTAGAAAGTTAGCACCGTATGGGTGCGCTAATGGTTGATTATAATGAGTAAAATTATCTAAGGTGTCCGAAGTACCCCCACTATAGTGTGAATAGGTATAAGGTCTTACCATATTGAATTCGAGCTGACCGTCTAAATTTGGTATTTTAAAGATATTGACAAATCGAGAACCTAGTTGAATACCATATTTATTTCCCCACCAGCCAGTGCCTTTAGTAAACTGTCCAACTTGTAAATCATCTAGTAGCAATTGGGTATAAAATTGTGTATGTTCGTTGAGATTATACTTCGCTTGAAAGCCCATAAATACATTATCTGCACTGCCGAGTGCATGCTCTATTGAATGATAAAATATCATAGGATTGAGATAATTGAGTTCAAAACCATTCGGTCTATTGAAAATAATACCTTCGTATAACCCAAGTTCTAATTTAGAAGATGGTTTAAAACTCAATAAGTGGAATGCTCCATATTTTTTCGGCAATAATCTATCGGCTCCACGCACATATTGCCCTGTAAACTCTGCTAGCATCATGTGATAGTGAAATTTCCATATATAAGCATTGGCTTTGATTTGAAAATAAGGTGCGCCATTGTCGCCAAGAAATAAAGATCGATAACCATAACCGTAATGATTTCTATCATGTCCCAGCATGAGTGAAAAATGTTTATTTGGATTATATTCTACATAGCCTAATGCGTTGCTAAAATCATAACCTTGAAAATTATGGATATCTTTCCAATAAGTGTAGTAGGGGTTGAAGTTATAATTATTCTGTCTATTGAAACCTGCGCCATATTGACTTATATATTGAAAAGGACGCATTTGGTTCTCAGTTATCTGGGTATAGAAATGTATGCTACCACCAATGGTGCCCATGATCTCTGCCCCTCTAAATGCCTGATAAATTATATTATCATTGTCGGTTTCTTTACCGGCTTTCAACTCCAATACAGGATTGAGCCTTAAAGTAAAATTTTTATCATATACAGCGGCAAAGGCAGCATCATTTGGGTAGAAAAAACCGTGCAATTTTTTCTTGGCATTCAGCGTATTTTTTATGAAAATACATTTATCATAAAATTCATTATTGAGATAGGGTATTAAATTATTGTCCGTGAAGTTTGAATCCTTTTCATATTGGTTATACACAATATCAGCGATATCAGCTCGATTATAGGGTCGTATATTGGTAAATAAATCCTTTTGAGGATAGATAATAGAATATCGTTCATACAATTCCTCTAACTCATTATTATTGGTTGTGAAGCCATTTTGTGAATAGGAATTTGCAAAAAGAAGAACAAAGAATGCAAGTAGAAGAATTTTTTGGGTCAATTTCATCGAGTAATAAATTTTAATAAGCTACAAAATAGGGATTTAAAATATCTTGTTTATTATAATCAAGAGGCGTGCCATCCTCATATTTTACTAAATTTCTTCCCGCTTCTTCTAGTATGATTTGCGCAGCGGCTGTATCCCACTCTGAGGTTGGTTTCATGCGAATATTCATATCGACAATGCCATGCGCTACTCGGCAAAATTTTAACGAACTACCCATAGCCAAGGCTTGAATAGTGAAGTCCTTTTGTTGAATATAATCTTCTAACACGAATCCATCATTATGCGACCGAGATAGTATCACTTTGAGGTGAGGTTTGTTTATTTTATGAAATGTTTTGTTATTAAAATCTAGGGCAGGTTTTGTTTTAATTTTTTCTTTTCTTCTTTGATAAATGAAGAAACAACCTTGATTTTTTATCGCATAATAGAGCTCTTCAAAAACAGGTGCATATATAATACCTAATACTGGTTTTCCGTTTTCTACCAGAGCTATATTGACTGTAAATTCTCTTCGTTTGTGAATAAATTCTTTCGTGCCATCTAATGGATCTATAATCCATAACTGCTTCCATTCTTTTCGAGTTTCAAAGGATATAGCATCGTTTTCTTCACTCAGAATAGGAATCGCATAATTAGCAAATAAATAATCTGTGATGATTTTATTGGCATTCTTATCTGCTAGAGTTAAGGGAGAGCCATCTCGCTTTGTTATTATGTCAAATGGCTGATTATATATTTTCATAATAGCTTCCCCAGCTCGAATAGCTATATCCAATAGCTCTTCAATACGGATGCTTTCTATGGGCGTAATAGATGAATACATTTCGCTAGACTTTCTTTCCAATGGGGTATGTTTATTTTAAAATCATTTTTGATTTTTGTTTTATCCATCACACTGAAACTTGGTCGTGTAGCAGGTGTGGGATAGTCTGAAGTCGGAATAGGATTCACTCGGCAATTTAGTTCAGACATATGCATAATCTCATATGCAAAATCATACCAGCTGGCTACCCCTTCGTTGGAGTAATGGTAGATATTGTTTTTATGTAAAGAAAGATTTTCCAATTGAGATAAAATGAATTGCGCCAAATCAGCACAATAGGTTGGGCTTCCTATTTGGTCGGCGACCACGTTGAGTGATTCTTTTTCTGCTCCCAATCGCATCATCGTTTTAACGAAATTATTTCCAAAACTGCTATAGAGCCACGATGTGCGAATAATAGTATAGTCGCAGCCTGATGCCAAAATGGCTTCTTCTCCTTTTAATTTACTCAAACCATAAACGGATAATGGATTTGTTTGGTCATCTTCTTTATATAAACTAGATTTTTTACCGTCAAATACGAAGTCCGTGGATATATGAATCAAATAACAGGAGTGTTCCTTGGAAAGCGAGGCTAAATTATGAACCCCCTTTTCGTTGATTTCGAAAGCTCTGGTTTGTTCGATTTCTGCTTTGTCTACCGCAGTATATGCGGCGCAGTTGATTAGGAAATTTGGCTGAAAGCTATTAAACACGGATTCAATAGATCTTATATCCGAAATATCGATATCGGTTTGAGATGTAAAGAGAAATTGATAGTCGGAAAATGGAGCTTGGAGTTGCTTCAATTCACTTGCCAATTGTCCGCTGCTTCCTATCACCAAAATCTTAGGCATAGATGAAGTCATTTTTGCAGTTAGCTAGGCTTGGTAGTATTTCATCTTTTTCAGAGAGTAGTATATCGTTTGTATCCATCTGCCAGTTTATCTTGATTGTTGGATCATTCCATACGATGCCACCTTCGGAAGCTTTGTTATAATAATTATCACATTTATAGGCGAAAATAGTTTCATCCTCCAGAACAATAAATCCATGAGCGAAGCCTCTAGGGACGAACATTTGTAGTTTATTTTCTTCGCTCAAGACAGAACCAAAGTACTGGCCAAAGGTCGGAGAATTTTTGCGTATATCCACTGCTACATCAAATACAGAGCCTTTGATAACTCTGACCAATTTAGCCTGTGCATGCTCCCCCATCTGATAGTGCAGCCCACGCAGAACCCCTCTAGCTGATTGGGATTGATTATCCTGAACAAAGGTTTGAGTAATTCCTATTTCTTTTATTGTATTTTGATTGTAGGATTCGAAGAAAGACCCTCGTGAATCATTAAAAATTCTAGGTCTAAATAAAATAACATCTGGAATTGTAGTTTGTAATACTTCCATTTTAATGAAATTGAAGGTTTTTAAGCTTATTGGATTTAATTAGTTTTTCCAAAAATAGAGATTTCTGAGCAGCTTCAAAATATTTAATCTGTGAGGGAAGGTGAATATCTGAGCTCACAAAAGTATAGGCTTCATTTTCAATTAATGCCTCGGCGACTTTTCGTGTCGTATCTCCATAAAGTCCGATAAGTGAAAACATGTTTAATTGTAACTCGATACCATTAAACATTAATTCCTCATACTTCTCTACATAGTTTTTTTCATTGTAAATATAACGATAGCGCTCTGGATGTGCCAGAATAGGCGTATATCCCAATTTTATCAACTCGAAAAGATAGTCTTTGACAAAAGGAAATTCATAATTCATCGAAGTTTCTACAAGAATATGTTTGTCACCAATGGTAAGAAAATCGTTTGCCTTCAGTTTGTCTTCAAATTGTTCATCGAGAAGATACTCTGCGATGAGACCTAGTTCTAGCTGAAGAGACTTGACCCGTTCATCAGACTTGAAAATCTCAAATCGCTCCATTAAATCTTGCTTGGTGTTGGTATATTTATCACCCATGATATGAGGGCTTGTATAAACTTTTTTATAACCTATTCTTTTAAATTCTGAAAGAATTAGAATGGTGTCCTCTATCGTTTGACAACCATCATCCACTCCTGGCAACCAGTGGGCATGGAAATCAATGCCAATTTGACTGTAATCGATCTGTATGGATAAATTGGTTTTTTTTTTGAATGGAAACATGCGAAATATTGAAAGCAAGCAAAAATAGTTTTAGTTTTATCATATGCGGCGTTTAAAATTAGAAACTAATTTAAATTTATAAACAATTATAAAAATAAGAAAAGCAAAGAATTACGCGTTAGAGAATGATACTACAGTCAGATTTCACTTAAAAGCTTAATATGCACTTCAGCTTGAACCCAACACGGCAAATTCCTAACCATAAAAAGGACCCTTAAATCAAGAAAATGAGGCGATTAATAAAAGTAATCTAAAAATAATGCCTTTAAATTCAATTTTTATACTATATTTGCACCCTCAAAATAAAAAAGTAACGTAAAATATATATAAATGCCTACTATTCAACAATTAGTAAGAAAAGGAAGAGAAGTTTTAGAGGTTAAGTCTAAGTCTAGGGCTCTAGATTCCTGCCCGCAAAAGCGTGGAGTGTGTACAAAGGTATATACTACAACACCTAAAAAGCCTAACTCTGCACTTAGAAAAGTGGCCAAAGTTAGACTAACTAATGGTATCGAGGTGATTGCCTATATACCAGGAGAGGGTCATAATCTTCAAGAGCACTCTATCGTACTAATTAGAGGAGGAAGGGTAAAGGATCTTCCAGGTGTGAGATACCATATAGTTAGAGGTGCTCTAGATACAGCAGGTGTGAATAACAGAAAGCAGTCTAGATCTAAGTACGGTACTAAGAGACCAAAAGCATAATCTAGTTTCAAGTAATTAGTTCCAAGTTGCAAGTATCATTAGTTCATATTAATTTACTTGTCGCTTATAAACGAATTTTGCAACTTATTAAATAGTAAACCCAAATTTTAACTTAAGTAAGTCGCATCAATATGTATGCGGGAAAACTGAAAAAAAACTCAAGAAATGAGAAAAAGTAAACCAAAAAAGAGGTATTTGCAACCTGACCCTGTCTTTAACGACGAAATGGTATCGCTATTTGTAAACAATTTGATGTACGATGGTAAGAAATCTATTTCTTACAAAATCTTTTACGATGCTATAGCACAAATGGATGCTAAGGCAGAGGAAGGTACGAATGGGTATGAGATTTGGAAAAAAGCTCTAGCTAACGTAAGCCCAAGTGTAGAGGTGAAAAGTAAGCGTATTGGAGGTTCCAACTTCCAAATCCCAATGGAAGTAAGACCAGGAAGAAAAGTATCTTTAGGTATGAAGTGGTTGATTTTATTTTCTAGAAAGAGAAATGGAAAATCAATGGCAGATAAATTAGCTCAAGAAACTTTGGCTGCGTCAAAAGGTGAAGGTGCTGCGTACAAGAAAAAAGAAGATGTACATAGAATGGCTGAGGCTAACAAAGCATTCGCTCACTTCCGTTAATTTAATTTTTAATACAATATTAATAACTAACAGATAACGATTAAATAATTGGGTTATCAGTTCTCAAGTTAGCTAAAACTGACTACTGACTACTGAAAACTGAAAAAACTAAAAATATGTCTAGAGACTTAAGATTCACAAGAAATATAGGTATAGCCGCTCACATTGATGCTGGTAAAACTACAACGACCGAGCGTATTTTATACTACACGGGTGTCAATCACAAAATGGGAGAAGTTCACGAAGGTGGAGCTACCATGGACTGGATGGAACAAGAGCAGGAGAGAGGTATCACAATTACTTCTGCTGCGACTACATGTTCTTGGAATTTCCCAACAGATCAGGGTCAAAAAAATGATAAAACAGAAGCTTATCATTTCAATATCATTGATACGCCGGGTCACGTTGACTTTACTGTCGAGGTGAATCGTTCATTGAGGGTATTAGATGGTCTCGTTTTCTTATTCTCAGCAGTAGATGGTGTAGAGCCACAATCTGAGACCAACTGGAGATTAGCTGATAACTATAAAGTTCCAAGACTTGGTTTTGTGAACAAAATGGATAGACAAGGTGCTGACTTTTTGATGGTGTGTAACCAAGTGAAATCTATGCTAGGTTCCAAAGCAGTTCCATTGGTCTTACCTATTGGAGCAGAAGATAATTTCAAGGGTTGTGTAGATTTGATAAAAAATCAAGCTATCGTATGGCATGATGATACATTAGGCGCTACATTTGATGTGGTTCCAATTCCTGAGGATATGAAGGAGCAAGTAGCTGAATATAGAGCGTACTTGATAGAAGCAGTTTCAGAATATGATGACAATTTGATGGAAAAATTCTTTGAAAATCCGGATACGATTAGCGAAGATGAAATTCACAATGCATTGCGTAGAGCAGCTATTGACATAGCTATTGTACCAATGGTATGCGGTTCTTCATTTAAGAATAAAGGAGTTCAATTCATGCTAGATGCAGTTTGTCGTTACCTCCCTTCTCCAATGGATAAAGAAGGTATCAAAGGAACAAACCCTAAGACGGATGAAGAAATTCTAAGAAAACCATCTGTAACAGAGCCATTTGCTGCCTTAGCATTCAAAATAGCTACAGATCCATTTGTAGGTAGATTAGCCTTCTTTAGAGCCTATTCTGGTAGATTAGATGCAGGTTCTTATGTGTTGAATACAAGAAGTGATAGCAAAGAGCGTATTTCACGTATTTATCAAATGCACGCAAACAAACAAAATGCAATTGAATATATTGAAGCGGGAGATATTGGAGCAGCTGTAGGTTTTAAGGATATTAAAACAGGTGATACGCTTTGTGATGAGAAAAATCCAATTATACTTGAATCTATGGTTTTCCCTGAGCCCGTAATCGGTTTGGCGATAGAGCCTAAGTCTCAAAAGGATTTAGAGAAAATGGGGATGGCTTTAGCTAAATTATCCGAAGAAGATCCTACATTTAGAGCTCGTTATGACGATGAAACTGGTCAAACAGTTATCTCTGGTATGGGTGAACTTCACTTAGAGATTATCATCGATAGAATGAGACGTGAATTCAAAGTAGAGTTAAATCAAGGTGCTCCTCAGGTGAACTATAAAGAGGCATTGAATACAACAGTTACGCATAGAGAGAAATTGAAGAAACAAACTGGAGGTTCTGGTCTATTCGCCGATATGGAGTTTGAATTAGGTCCTGCGGATGAGGAATTCTTGAATAGTGATGAGTTTAAGTCAGGTAAAACAAAACTTCAATTCAAGTGGGGTATTGTAGGTGGTGCTATTGATAAAAATTATCAAAAGCCTATCATAGATGGTTTTACTCAAATGATGAATAATGGTATTCTAGCAGGATACACCATCGACTCTATGAAAGTTAGAGTTTATGATGGATCTATGCACGCGGTGGATTCCAAGCCTATCGCTTTCGAACTTTGTGCGAAAGAAGGTTTCAGAGAAGCTGCTCCGAAGTGTAATCCTGTGATTCTAGAGCCGATTATGAAACTCGAAGTCATCACTCCAGAGGAATATGTGGGAGGTGTTATTGGTGATTTGAACAGAAGAAGAGGTCTTCCAAAAGGACAAGAAACTAAATTATCGGGCACTGTGATCAAAGCAGAAGTTCCACTTTCTGAAATGTTCGGTTATGTAACTCAGCTTCGTACGATTACTTCTGGTAGAGCTAGCTCTACTATGGAGTTCGACCATTATTCTCAAGTTCCTGCCAATGTAGCGAAAACCATTATGGAAGAAGCTAAGGGCAAGAAAGCGAGCTAAGCAGTAGATATTTATAAATACTTTTTGATGCCTCTCATTTTATGGGAGGCATTTTTTTTGCCATATGTATCAAATGCTATTATGGACAGAGTTGGGCGCAAAACTAAAATAAGGAGAATAGATATTATATGCTAGATGTTCATGTTTTGCAGTCTCTAGTCATCAACCGTCAGTGTCCTCGCGCTATCACTATTCTTTCTGTTTAGATTAGGTTGTCGTTTCTATCTCTGACATGAAGTAGGTAAATACCTTCTGACAAATCTCTAACGTCTAACCTAAACCTATTCTTAGTCTGGTCTATACTAGAAAATACCTGTTGCCCCAGAGAATTATAAATATCTACAATGTAGTCCGTATGACTATCTGACACTATATAGATAAAGTCTCTCGCAGGATTGGGATAGATTTTATTATTATTGATAATTCCAATTATTTGAGCTTTAACAAATGTTATACAATCACTAGTATCAACGCAGCCATTTTTAGAAATTCTCACAGCATAATTTCCAGAAATACTAGGGGTAAATGACTTATTAGTTTGTCCAGCAATGATCCAATATCCATTGGAACAGACCAGCCATTGATAAGTACACAGAGTATCATGAGAATGTAAAACATTATTTAGAATACTGACACTCTTATTTATTGCATTATTGCAAAGTTTAATATTTATACACTCGGAAGTATCAGTACAGCCATTTTTGAAAATTCTCACAGCATAATTTCCAGAAATACTAGGGGTAAATGACTTATTAGTTTG
>CAYXKX010000065.1:3862-9590 GCA_964465185.1 uncultured Chitinophagaceae bacterium | reverse complement strand
AGAAAAGATTTTATGGGTTAACCTAAGCTTGACAGGAGACTCAGAGGGAAGAAAAGTTAAATTTAAATGTAAATATCAAAGTCAAACTTTACAGGTAGTTTTTTAATAAAATCATTATACCTATCGTCAAAGAAAACATGAGGTGTTGAAACAGTTTTATCAAAAAGATACAAGGCACATGAAAACTCACATTTATATTTCTTGTTATAATCTTGCAATACCTCAATTTTTGGAGTTAAAATATCCATCAAATAATTTAATTGTTCAACAAAATTCTCACTTACTTTAGAAGCATCCAATATCCATTGATTCCTATTAAACGGAATTGTTCTTGGAGATTCAAGTACTCCTTTCTCTTCTATAATATCTGGATTGATATTAAGTTTATCAGATATTTCATCATGTAGTCCATTATCAAACTCTGAAATTACAAAGAACAATACAACTTTAGTTTTCACAATAATTTTCTATTTAATTATCTCTCTTATAGTTGAGTCTACTAAAAGGGACTCAACGAGTTTCATATTTTTACCAATACTCCATTGAGTCCATTACATAAGAATCAGAGGGAAGAAAATGTTATTGAACAAAGATAAATAAATGAGAACAATATTACTTATGGAAATTCACTCACTCCATTTCGCCCTTATATCCTATTTTTATGGCTTGATGATAAAATTAATCCCTTATTTTTTCGTTAGCTAAAGTGATTCGTTTTTTACTATTTACTTTCCTTTTTGTAGGCACGACTGAACTAACATGCCAGATAGGCGTGGTCACTGGCAGGGTCATAGATGCTAAGACCAAGAAACCGCTCATCGGTGCGAATATTTCTCTAGGTAATGATGACGTAACCAAAACAACCACCGATTCTAGCGGAAAATTTGAAATCAGTGTATCAAACTATCAAAATGAAACCATTTATGTGAGCTATGAGGGCTATAAACTCATAGAAAAAAAGATTTCACTCAAACCAAACGAAACGCGGACTATCAATTTTGAATTGAATAGCTATTCAATCAAACTAAAAGAAACTAAAATTACCTCTAAGCGAACTAAGGAGCGCAGTAAGGATGAATTGGTCACAGAGATAGAAGTCAATACAGAACAGACCAATCCCTCGGGAAATATTGAGAATACGTTGAAGTTTCAGGGAATGGGTGTCGGTGGAAATAATGAACTGGGCAGTCAATTTTCTGTTCGTGGTGGCAGCTTCGATGAAAATTTAATTTATGTCAATGACTTTGAAGTATATAGACCCCTGCTGATACGCAATGCACAGCAAGAAGGTCTCAGCTTCGCCAATAGCCAATTGATTCAAAATATGAAGTTCTCTTCGGGTGGATTTTCTCCAGAATATGGGGATAAATTGAGTTCGGTGCTTGATATTCAATACAAGAAACCAAAAAACTGGGCAGGATCTTTAGAGGCGGGACTACTAGGTGCTAATGGACATATAGAAGGCTCTCTATTCGATAAAAAATTAAATATTCTCACAGGGGTTCGCTATAGAAATAATGCCTATCTTCTCGGCGGTCAGGAAACCAAAGGCCAATATACTCCGGAGTTTCTCGATATCCAGAGCAATATCCATTTTCAGCCATCAACTAAACTTGACTTTGAATCCCTCTCTGTCTTTTCATTCAATAAATTTAGTATCATACCGAGTGATCGGGAAACGAATTTTGGTTTGGCTAATTTTGCCCTCACTTATCGAGTAGCCTATTCAGGTCAGGAAATAGATCGATATCAAAACTGGATGCAGGCCAATTCGATTACCATTAAACCTTCTCCGAATTTTAAAATTAAATTGGCAGGCGCCTATTATCATATTGATGAAAAACAGTATTTTGATATCACAGGTCAATACGCCATTGGCGAGATAGAAACTGATGTCAATTCAACCAATTATCAAGGATTTAAGAATGTATTTGGCAGCGGTACCTTTCAGAACTGGGGACGAGAAAGCTATCAAGCAAACTTAATGCATGGACATTTAAGTCTGGCAGCGCTGCTTGGGAAGCATACGCTCAAACTGGGAATCAAAGCCAAACAAGAAGAATTTCAAATGCGCTTGAGTTCGTGGGATCGATTAGATAGTGCTGGATACAATATACCAAGCAACTCCAATCAGGTACTATTGATTAATCCGATACGTGCGGATTATCAATTTACAGGGCAGCGATTGGAATTCTATCTTCAAGACCAATGGACCATAAATCTATCGGATAAAAAGAGTTTGAGTATATTAGGTGGAGTGAGAGGAAATTATTGGACTATCAACAAAGAGTTCTTCTTCAGCCCACGACTGCAAATGATTTATAAACCAAATCCGAAGACATCAATATATACTTCCGTCGGATCCTTTAACCAATCGCCCTTCATTCGCGAAATGATTAACGAAAGAGGGCAATTAATCACCAATGTCAAATCTCAAAAATCCTTGCATTATATAGCTGGAGTGGATGTCATAATGAAAATAGTCAATAGACCATTCAAATTCACGACAGAAGCTTATTATAAACATATGTGGGATATCAATACCTACCAATACAATAACGTTCTCATACGTTATGCTGCAAAAAATAATGTCATTGCTTATGCCCGAGGAATTGACTTTAGACTGCAAGGAGAGTTTGTCAAAGATGCTGAAAGCTGGATCAATATAGGACTGCTAGACACCAAAGAGTTTAATGGTGCCAACGTATTTACGAAGTATCGTGATACCACAGGTAAAGAGGTTTATGACAAACGCTATGCCCAAGGCCGAATCACAGATTCTTTATTAGAAACCCAAGGTTATATTCAACGCCCAAATAATCAATTTCTTATGGTCAATATTTTCTTCCAGGACTATATACCGCAGTTTCCAAGTTTCAAAGTCAATCTATCGCTGACACTGGCTTCGGGATTGCCTTTTGGTGTACCCAATAGCGAAGTATATAGAAACAAATTTAACCTGTTAGCCTACAAACGCATCGATATTGGTTTTGCCTTTCGCATCTACGATTCAGAAAAGAAAAACAAGCCAAAATCCATGATTAAAAATATTTGGGCAACCATAGATGTATTTAATGCAGTGGATTTCTTCAATCAGGTTTCCATGAATTGGATTCAAGACTACACGGGCAATCAATTTGCTGTGCCCAACTACTTGACAGGCAGAAGATTTAATGGAAGGATTATGGTGAAGTTTTAGGGATACAGTAAAAAGCGGCCGAGAGGTCGCTTTTTACTGTTCAACATAAATTAGTATTTTGGAATTTTTTCCCCTTTTTTCCTGCTACAAAACTAAATTAGGAAATCAAGAAAAACAAGGATGAATTTGTAAACGGTCGGTTTGGGTTTGTAAACGGTAAATTTTAGTTAATTTGTGTAAATATTTGAGCTCTAAAATACGTTAATTTGTGTTAATGGAAAAGTGGACTCAATTTTTGATCCAATTTAAAAACAAAAAACTTGTACAATTAATCTTGAAATTAATCTAATCTAATACTATACCTTTGTAATAAATCTTATTTCATTTATGTTCGATTGGACTTTTCAGCTTGGATCATGCGCTATGAAAGCATTTCCATTTTATCTCTATAGTTTCCAAATATTCAATACCATGGAATCTAGGCCAGCCGACTTCATGATCTGGATGGGCGATCACGTATATATGCTCAAACCCTGGCAGTGGAACTCTAGAGACAATATGCCATCTGGGATGACCATGATTATGGACCAAACAATGCCGGTGCTGAATTTTTCAATAAGGATACTGCCCTGAGTGTATTCAAGGAGATGTGGCCTAATCAGCCTCAAGCAGATAGTCATGCTGGAGTTTATTTTACCTTTAAACACAAGGAAGCGCAGTTTTTCATGCTCGATGTGCGCTATTTTAAGGTCCCAGATTCACAATTACTTGGAGAGAAACAGCTGCAATGGTTACTCGACGAACTTAAATCATCTGATGCTAAATTTAAGTTTATTGTCTCAGGCGTGCAGGTTTTATGTGATGGTGGTTATGAAAATTTTAGAAAATATCCCAAAGAATTTAATCAACTTATGACTTATCTTTCAGAGCAAAAGATTGAGGGGGTTATGTTCACATCAGGGGATGTACACTACACAGAAGCCTCCTGTGTGAGCAGGAAAGATGAGTATCCGCTCTACGATTTCACCCTATCCCCTTTGACTTCCTTTCCTATAAACTACCTCAGCCATAATTATAACCGAATGGAAGGCACCAAATTTAACGCGCATAATTTTGGGGAAATTACTTTTTCGGGAGAGGAATCCAACCGCTGCTGCGATATAAAGGCTTTAAATATAAAGGGAGAAACCTTATGGTCATTTCGTGTGTTTGAAAATGACTTAAAGTACACTAAATAGGTATCCAATTTTAATATTGATGCAGTTTCATATTGAAAATAGTTTTATTCAATCGCTACCGGCAGATCCTTCTCGAGAAAATAATTCTAGACAGGTAGAAGGAGCCGGCTATTCATTCGTTAAACCATTGCGACCTTCGAATCCTAGCCTCATCCACTACTCGGATGATTTAGCAGAAGCGTGCGGTATTAGTTCAGAAGAAATGAAAAGCCCCATAGGTTTAGAAATTTTCACAGGCACTAAAATTTATCCAAATACCCAACCATATGCTATGTGCTATGGAGGTCACCAATTCGGCCATTGGGCTGGACAATTGGGCGATGGCAGAGCGATAAATCTTTTTGAACACATACATGCTGGCAAAAGATTTTCCTTTCAACTCAAGGGTGCAGGTCCTACTCCCTATTCCAGGAAAGCCGACGGACTTGCTGTTCTCCGATCATCGATTCGAGAATATTTATGTAGTGAAGCCATGCATCATTTAGGTATACCCACGACTAGGGCTTTATCACTAGTGACAACTGGAGATTTAGTTTGGCGAGATATGATGTATGATGGACATCCTATTCAGGAAAAAGGAGCCATTGTTTGTCGTGTGGCTCCCAGTTTTGTTCGATTTGGAAATTTTGAACTATTCACCAGTAGACAGGATTTACAAAATCTAAAACGACTAGCAGACTATACCTTAGACTATTTCTATCCGCACATCACCGACGATGAGCCCCAAAAATATTTAGCTTTATTTCAAGAAATCACTAATAGAACTTTGAACCTCATGCTCCATTGGCAGCGAGTAGGCTTTGTCCATGGAGTAATGAATACAGACAATATGTCTATTCTCGGCTTAACGATAGACTATGGTCCTTATGGTTGGTTAGAGGACTATAACCCAAATTGGACACCAAATACTACGGATGCAGAAGGGAAGCGGTATCGATTTGGCAATCAACCAGACATCGCATTCTGGAATTTAATTCAATTGGCAAATGCTCTTTATCCTCTAATAGAAAATATCCCTGCCTTAGAAGAAATTTTAAATGGGTATAGAAATCATTGGGATAAAATGTATCCTAGTATGCTAGCCAATAAACTGGGTTTTAGAGAACTCAACCCTTCTATTGAAAATGCAATCAACGAATTAGATGCTCTTCTTAAAATGGCAGAAACAGATTTCATCATTTTCTATCGCCAGTTAGCAGAGGTAGAAAAAGAAATGGAAGCGATGGAAATATTTGAACTGATATCCCTCGCTTTCTATGAGCCAGAATCAATTAATGAAAGCGATAGAAATAGTTGGTTACAATGGATCCAAGCTTATTTAAAACTCATTATACAGGATAACACAAGAGAT
>CAYXKX010000065.1:0-3852 GCA_964465185.1 uncultured Chitinophagaceae bacterium | reverse complement strand
GCAAAGAATATATGAATACAGTCAATCCGAAATATGTTCTGCGAAATTATATGGCTCAAATGGCCATAGATGAGGCAGAAAAGGGCAATTATAAATTGATTGATGAATTGTATCACTTACTTAAACGACCCTATGAAGAACAACCGGAATTGGAGAAGTGGTATGCAAAACGACCTGAGTGGGCTAGGACTAAAATAGGCTGCTCGATGCTGAGTTGTAGTTCTTAAAACCTACTCATCATTAGGCTCATCGTGCTCTCCTTCTAACATTTCCCCTTGATAATAATTATCGAGAATATTAAAAAGTTGCTTCGCTTGAGCATAGACACATCGATCCAATCGATTAGATAAAATAATCACACAACTGTTATCCGACTCTCTTCGATGAAAGGCCGTTCTATAGCCATGCCACCAGCCGTTGTGATAGATGATTTTTTGATTGTTTTGATCTTCTCTAAGACGAAAACCTAAGCCGTATTTCTTTGAAGAACGCGTATCAAATACATTATTGGTAAAGGCCATTTTTAAGGTCTCCTCTTTCAAAAGAATATCGGGATATAAGGCTCTATCAAACTTATACATGTCCTCAACCGTACTATATGCACCCTTATCCCCAAAAACCCCATCAAACATATCATTACTCGCCATATTTCTTCCCGAAAAACCGAATGTTCTATTGCTCATTTCCCATATTTTTTCAGGATGCGCTACGAATGAATTGGACATTCCCAATGGATCAAAAATATTCGTTTTTACATATTGGGGAAACGATACTCCGGTAATTTTCTCAACCAACAAGGCCAAAATTGCATAATTTGAATTATTATATCTGAATCGAGTTCCTGGAGTGAATGAAGGCGGCAAATTAGCAGAAATCAAGCCATTTAAAGCATCTTCATTGGTTATATAGCCAGTAGAAGTTGAATATAAGGATGGACTCAGTTTGATATAATCTGGAATACCGCTTGTATGACTTAGAAGATTTCTGACCGTAACTGTGGAATAGGGAAAAGAAGGAAAATAAAGACTTACAAAATCATCTAGGCCTAATTTTTCATCTTCAATTAACTGCAATACTGCGACTCCAGTGATAGTCTTGGAAACAGAAGCCAACTGAAAAACAGAATTGGTATTTAAGGGTTCATTGAGGATAGGATTTGCTATTCCAAATGAATTTTTATATATAATTTGACCATGTTGAGCTACTAATACACAACCGTTAAACCGATTGTTACTGGATAGATTTCTAAATATGCTATCGATTTTAAACTCCTTATAGGCCAAATCAACTACTTGATTTTTAGCATTTTTTCTGCTATTTTCTTCTAGTCTCTGCTCTATCCAGAACTTCTTATTGGTTATACTATTCTTGGCTGTCTTGTGCAGTGTATGAAAACTGGTACTAGCCAAGCCTAAAACAATTACGATAAAAAGAAAGAGTAGTTTTTGCATGATGATTAGCAAAAGTAGCGCTTTTTCCACAGATTTTAGAGGTTTTTTCCACAAAGTACTACTAATTGCATTCAATTCCCTACATAAATTTTTTAAGCCAAATTTCAATAATAAAACGTACTTTTAGGACATAAATTGTAAATATATGAACTCATATAAAGTTGTCATCATCGGCGCTGGCAATGTAGCATACCATCTTATTAGAAGTATTACATCGTCTGGAAATAAACTCGTGCAGATTTGTAATAGAACTTTAGGTAATATTCAACCGTTTTCTCAAACCAATATTACAGGCAATTTGAATGCCATAAGACAAGATGCTGACATCTATATTATCTGCGTGAAAGATATAGCCATAGCGGATATAGCTAGCAAAATAAATCTTGGAAACAAACTCATCGTGCATACATCAGGCAATCGAAGTATGGACCTTTTAAAAGGCTGTAGCACCAATTATGGAGTATTCTATCCCATTCAGTCGTTCACAAAAAATATACCTATTAACTTCAAGAAGGTGCCCCTAATCCTAGAGGCCAGTAACGATGAGGCTCAGGAAATGCTCGTAGACTTTTCTCGCACGATCTCCAACCAAGTCATATTGATGAATGAACTAGATAGACAAAAGCTGAATGTTGCAGGTGTTTTTGTCAATAATTTCACCAACTACATCTACTCTCTGGCGCATGATTATTTAAGTAAAGAAGGAATTGATTTTAATATTTTGCAACCATTAATACAGAATACAGTAGATAAGCTAGTATTAGGAAATCCTCAGGATATGCAGACAGGTCCTGCTGTTAGAAATGATCTGGAAACCATTCAGGCTCATACAAAACTTTTAGAAAACTACCCTCAGCTGAAGGAAATATACCAAGAGGTTTCGCAAAGCATCATTAACTATCACAAAAAATCCTAGTGCTTGATTTTTTTAAAGCTATCAGACCGGCCAATGTGCTGTTGGTGGCCTTAGCCCAAACTCTGTTATTAAATAAATATCAGTCATTTTCTTTAAAAAATTTACTCCTCATAATCTTGACTAGTCTGTGGGTCATATGGGGGAATTTGGATAATGATATTCAAGATTTCGAACTCGACACAAAATTTAAAGGTAAGCAATCGAACAAATTAACCATATGGTTAGCACAGAAGTCACGAATCTTGCTAATAGAGCGCATCCTCTTATTCATTAGTCTTATTGTTGGGATGCTAATCAGTTCGAAAGCGATTCTTGTGTTCATATTTTCTTGGAGTGGTTTGAAATTTTACAATCTTTACTTTAAAAAAATGCCATTAATTGGAAATCTAACAATAGCCTTTCTGTGCACTATTTCCTTACACATATTGAGTCTAGATAAAAATCTAGACCTTTCAATTTTATCCTATCTCATATTTACATCTACCCTACTACGTGAAATTATCAAGGACAAAGAAGATGAAAAAGCCGATAAAACTTTTGGCTATAAAACCTATGCAATTCTATGCCCTATACTTATTCTTAAAATAACGCTCTTCATTTTAGGCATCGCATTAAGTTATTTTGCTTATGTTTTCATGCGGGATATGAGAGTTGGTTTAATAGTCTTTCTAATCTTTCAAATCATTCAATGGTATTTTATCTTCATTGAAAATTGGAAGCACGCGAGCCTTATGATTAAACTACAAATTCTATCGGGGGTATTGATGATAGGATTTACTTGACGAGCTGGTCAGCTTTGATTATAAAGTATCCATTCAAATTAGCGATATAATATTGATCATTGTGTTTCTGTATCTTCTCGATTCGAACCATATCTATAATAGCTCTATCCTTTTTATCTAATAGAAAACTTTTGCCATCAGCATTGACAGCAGCGGTAATCAAATCATCTTGATAATAAATTTTATAAATATCTCTTCTGGGAATATTTTTTACTAATTGAAATTGAGAGTTAACAACATCGATACTTTTATCCAACCTTTCCAAATACTTCAAACTATTACCTTTATGTTGCTTAATCCAAGCAGAATCAGAATAAACATAAAAATCATTTAATAACAAATTCCGGTACTCAGGATCTTCTTTTTTACTTCTTGAAAATTTTCCAAGAAAATTCAAATTTGTGTCTAATGCAAAAAACCCATTTCTAAATAAGACGAAAAAAGTATCTCGGAAAAAATCAGTTTTGATATGGAAATTTCCTAAATCCTTATACAGTAATTCAAAATTGTCGGTCAAATGAATACTTTTCTCTGTCTCTAAATTGCTATTAAGTCTACTTAAATAAAAACTAGAATTGAAAATTGATCTCTTAATATTATTGACGATAGAATTACCAGGGTCAATAAAGTACATTTGATTTTTTGAAATTAAAATCTTCATTTTTTCCATAGCATTCGCCATTTTACCTATAATCCTTAACAC
>CAYXKX010000064.1:9624-10015 GCA_964465185.1 uncultured Chitinophagaceae bacterium | reverse complement strand
ATCGAGCATTTTCTTTTACAAGCGATTCATTTTGCACCGGCATATTGATAAAACTAGTGATATCAGTAAGTTTTTCATTGAAACTAGCTGCTAAATAATTGGATCTACTAATGATATTAGCCTGTTGGTAATCATTACATTTGAAAATAATATAAAAAGCTATTGATTGGAGTAGAATGAATACTAAAAATGGAAATGCTCTTTGAAAGATTACGATAATATTCCCCATAGAACCCTATAAAAATTAGTTCTTGAGAACTGCTGCAAATTTTTCCATGTTTTTGAGAGCAATATTGGTCCCTCTAGCCACGGCTAGCAATGGATCATCAGCCACATGAACTTTGAGCTTCGTTTTTTCACTAATTCTCTTATCCAAGCCGCGTAGCAAAGC
>CAYXKX010000064.1:9157-9596 GCA_964465185.1 uncultured Chitinophagaceae bacterium | reverse complement strand
AATATGTCAGCCGCCATCTGTGGTGGAGTAGACTCCTATGCTTTGAGGATTGATTCCTCAATTTTGTGAATAGACTTTTCGAATGCATGGGCTATTTCATGGTAGGAAATAATAATCTGTTTAGGAATACCCATCACATTATCTCTTCCCTGCACAGGATATTCAGGCGGTGGATTATCTAGATGTGTCAAGGCTGAACCAACATTTTTCTTTACTGCTTCAGCAGTTGGTTCACCTATATTTAAGTTATGCTGTGTCTTCATATAGTCCATGATATCCTTGGTCAACTGGTCACCAGCTAAACGAATGGATTGGTCGCATACAATTCCAGATAAAGCGATGACTGCAATCTCTGTCGTACCACCTCCTATGTCTACTATCATATTGCCTTCGGCCTCTTCTACATCTATTCCTATACCTATGGCAGCAGCCATGGGCT
>CAYXKX010000064.1:5375-8929 GCA_964465185.1 uncultured Chitinophagaceae bacterium | reverse complement strand
CAGCTCAACTTCTGTAATCCCTGAAGGAATGCAGATTACCATTTTATAGTTTGGCGGTAACTGTAAGAAATTTTTCTTAGAAATGATTCCAATCATTCCGCGAATCATATTCTCAGCAGCATGGAAGTTTGCAATTACACCATCCTTGAGAGGTTTAACTACTTCGAGATTTCTATGCTCCTTGCCTTGCATTTGTCTGGCCTTCTCCCCAATAGCTATTACCTTATCAGTAATTTTATCTATGGCTACCATAGACGGTTGATCCACCACTACTTTATCATTGTGCATGATAATGGTATTTGCGGAACCGAGATCGATGGCTATTTCTTGCGTGAGGAAACTAAATAACTTCATTAAATTGTATCTACTAAGGTCTAAATTCTATAAAAGCACAAATTTATAGCAATTCGCTGAATAAACTATTTATTTTTTAAGGTGTTAAATTATAGCTTATTTTTACCATTTAGTTTTAGTTTATGGATTGGATTCAATTATGTATTTATTTTCATGCTGCATTGGGCGGTATAGCACTGATAGCAGGCTTGTTTTCCGCCCTTTCGATCAAAGGAAGTCAAATTCACAAAAAAATGGGAACCCTTTTTCATCATAGTATGGTCATTTCAGTTTCTACATCCATTTTTATTGCCTTGACGCCCTCCCATTTCAATCCATTTCTGCTCGGGATAGGCATTTTCAGCTTATACAGTGTCATTAGTGGTAGACGCTGCCTTAAGGTCATAAAACCAAATTTCAATATAGAAATTGACAAAGGATTGGCTTATATTTTATTAATTAATTCTTTACTAATGTTATTGCTGCCTTTGGTCTTTCAGCATAAAATCAACATCATTCTCAGTATTTTTGGTATTATAGGAGTTATTACTGGCATGCGAGACCTGAAAGCCTACAAAAATATTGCCCAATTAAAGACGGATAGAATCAAACATCATATCAATAAAATTTCTGGTGGCTATATTGCTGCGATTACTGCATTTTTAGTTGTAAATCAATTATTGCCAGGATATTGGGCTTGGTTCACCCCAACGGTGCTCGGCGGTATTTTTGCTACCTACTACAATCTAAAGTATGTCAAGGGAAAGGTATAATTTTATCAATTCTTAGTGAATTGTTCCTTATCAATTACTTACTTTTATACCCTATAAATTATTGCCAATTATTCTAAAATTTAAACCTTAAGAATTAAACATTTAAACTATGTCCCTAGGATTTTATAAAATACCCATAGCTAAGAACGAACTCGTAAGATCATATGCCAAAAATAGCCCCGAGAGGACTTCTTTAATGGCTGAAATAGCCAGATTGAAAAAGGAATCCATTGATATACCAATGATCATTGGGGGTCAAGAAATTTTTACGGAAGATAAAATTAGATTAAGTCCACCTCACGAACATACGCATACTTTAGGTCACGCCTCTAAAGGCACTGCCAAGCATGTGGAACGGGCTATCGAAGCAGCATTGGCTGCTAAAGACAATTGGGCAGCTATGCGTTGGGAACAGCGATTGGCTATTTTCATGAAAGCAGGTGATTTATTGAGAACTAAATATAGAAATCTAATTCTAGCTTCCACTATGCTAGCTCAGAGTAAAAATGTTTTCCAAGCCGAGATTGATGCCGCTTGTGAATTAATTGACTTTTTGCATTTCAATGTAGAATTTGCTGCCGAAATCTATGGCGAACAACCCTACAGTCCAGATGGAATGTGGAATAGACTAGAATATAGAGCCCTCGAAGGATTTGTATTGGCTGTGACTCCTTTTAACTTTACAGCGATAGCGGGCAATTTACCTACCAGTGCTGCTATGATGGGCAATACAGTAGTTTGGAAATGCGCGAATACTCAGATATATTCTGCTCATTTTCTCATGAAATTATTTATGGAAGCAGGGATGCCTGATGGCGTGATCAATTTAGTATTTTCAGGAGGCAAAGATGTAGGTGAAGTTTGTTTCAAACATCCAGATTTCGCTGGTGTGCACTTCACTGGCTCTACAGGCGTTTTCCAAGGCATGTGGAAAGCTATAGGAGATAATATTCAGACTTATAAAACCTACCCTCGAGTGGTAGGAGAAACTGGAGGTAAGGATTTCGTCTTTGCTCATCCAAAAGCCGATGTGCATGCATTTGCTACAGCCTTAACCAGAGGGGCATTTGAGTACCAAGGGCAGAAATGCAGTGCTGCTTCTAGAGCCTATTGTCCAGCATCTATGTGGGAGACGGTCAAGTCCAATCTGACAAGAGATCTGAAAGAAATCAAAATGGGAACAGTCGAGGATACATCCAATTTCGTCAATGCCGTAATTGATGAGTCCTCATTTGATAATATTGTCAACTATATAGAAGCCGCTAAAAAATCGAGTGATGCAGAAATCGTGTTAGGCGGAGGATATGATAAAACGAAGGGTTATTTCGTAGAACCGACCATCATTCTAGCTAAAAAACCGATGTACACATCTATGTGTGAGGAAATATTTGGACCTGTATTAACCATTTATGTATATGAAGATTCAAAATGGAGAGAAACTTTAAAAATAGCTGATCAAACCTCTCCTTATGCCTTGACAGGTGCTATTTTCTCTCAATGTCGGTATGCCATAGAAGAAATGACGGAGGCTTTAAAAAACTCCGCTGGAAATTTCTACATCAATGATAAACCAACAGGTGCAGTGGTGGGTCAGCAGCCTTTTGGCGGAGCTAGAGCTAGCGGCACGAATGACAAAGCTGGATCGAAACTAAATCTTCTCAGATGGGTTTCTGTTCGAACGATTAAAGAAACTTTCAATCCACCAGTTGATTATAAATATCCGTTTTTGGAACAATAAAATCTTCTGCTACAAAGGCACAAAGAAAATTGGAGGTCACAATTTGTGACCTCCAATTCATAAAAAGAACGCTAGTTTATGAAACCAACTGAAGTTATTATAGACAAAATATACTTGATTCGAGGTGAAAAAGTGATGCTCGACAGGGACTTGGCAGAGCTCTATCAAGTTGAAACTAAAAGACTTAAAGAACAAGTTAAAAGAAACATAGGACGTTTTCCTGAAGATTTTATGTTTGAATTGACTAAAGAAGAATTTGAGAATTGGAGGTCGCAATTTGCGACCTCCAATTCTGATAAAATGGGATTGAGATATATGCCATTTGCTTTTACCGAACAAGGCGTTGCTATGCTCTCAAGCGTGCTGAATAGTGAAAGAGCTATTCAAATGAATATTCAAATCATCAGAATATTTACCAAAATGAAAGAAATGGCATTGACGCATAGTGACATTTTACTAAAATTAGAATCTTTGGAAAGACAAAGCTCGAAACATAGTCAAGAAATTCAAACTATCTTTAAAGTTTTAAAACAACTCGTTCAAACCCCAAAAATAGAAGAAGAGCGCGTTAGAATTGGATTCAAAAAAGATAAACTAAATAAATTATGAAAAAAATACACATTATCGCCCTTATCATTATAGCTGTCGCTATCGGTTTCATATTCACTAAGAGTGATGAGTACTCTACCTACGCTGACTTCAATACAGCC
>CAYXKX010000064.1:0-5365 GCA_964465185.1 uncultured Chitinophagaceae bacterium | reverse complement strand
AGATGAAAAAGGGGTTGAATCCAAGGTAGTTCATAATGGTACAAAGCCAGATGGTTTTGACCAAACGGAAAAAATAGTCGTAGCGGGAAATTATGAAAATAATCATTTCAAAGCAACGCAAATTCTGATGAAGTGCCCGAGTAAGTATGTGGACGAAAACAAGGAAGTGAAAGGGTAATTAATAAATTTGTAAAGTGACCTAGCTCCATATACAATTAAATTGAAAGTAGAAAATAACATTGTATACAGATTATCCTTACTTTGGGCTTTTGCAGAAGGAGGCCTGGGAGGCATTATGCACCTTTTGCATATACCTATGACGGGGTTCGTCGTAGGAGGCATTTCAGTTATTATCAACGTTTTTATTGCTGCTTATTCAAAGATAAACAGGCGAATTATGCTCAGCAGTCTTGGCTTAGTACTTTTATGTAAGTTTGCCTTAAGTCCTCATAGTCCAGTCGGAGCCTATGTTGCAGTTGGTTTTCAAGGAATATTGGCTGTAATTATTTTTTCTTTAACAGGTATCAGGAAATGGTCTATTATGTTGTATGCTATCCTTGTCATGTTAGAAAATGCGATTCAGAAACCCTTTATGGCATATTTAATATTTGGAGATGAGTTAATACAAGGCATTCTGCTAACTGTAAATAAATTTTTTAAGAATATTCAAAACACAGAAAACTTCTTGACAGGAATGACCATTTTATATTTCTCTATTTATGGTGTTTGGGGAATAATGATTGGTAACTGGACTAGTTCATTTCTCCAAAATATTGAAAGTTTCAAATTGGAAATGCCAATGATGCATACTTCAAATAGTACAACTATTGCTAGAGCTAAAAATCACAAAAAAATTCTCTTATCTATTCTGGTATTCTCTATTATTTTCTTTTTTCTCTTCATCTATTTTTCTTCGGCAAAAGTTCACTGGACTATTTATGCAGTTAAAGTTATAGTTTGGTTTATCTTATTAGCCTTTATTTTACCATATATTCTAGGTTTGATATTAAAATATTTTATGAAGAAAAATGAATCTTCTGTCCTTCATTCCCTATCCTTTATGCCTCAAATTAAAGAGAATTTTTTCATAAGTTTTGACATAGCACAGAAAGAAAAAGGATTTTCTAAAATTCGCAATTTCATTTATTATAGCATCTACCTAAACGTATTCCATTCGAGCAATGAGTCATAACATTTTTATTCTTTCAGCACCAATCCAAAGCGGAAAAACAACCGCTCTCATGGAATTCTGGGAAAGTGGGTTGACTAGCTTCGATGGCTTCATTACACCAGAAATCGACGAATCGCGCAAACTAATTTTTTTAGATACCGATGAAGAACTTCCTTTCGAACTAGAAGGAGGAAATCATTTGGATTCCATTGAAATCGGCCGATTTAAATTTTCTAAATCTACGTTTGAAGCTGCAAAGCAAAAATTAAAATCTTTGCATAAAACCTCGGCTAATCTTATCATCATAGATGAATTAGGTAAATTGGAAATGGAAGGAAGGGGCTTCGAACCGGAGTTAGGAGAGTTTATAGAAAAATTTAAAACGGAGTCCAATAACAAGCTTTTAATTATTGTCGTTCGAAATACACTACTCTCCGCTGCTATAGAAAAATACAAGCTCGAAGAGGCCGCAGTTTTATCGTTAGAATTGTTTATTGATAAATTTCTAGCTGAGTGAATGGATTAGTTCTGGCTGGAGGCCAATCCTCAAGAATGGGGAAGGATAAAGCCTTGATAGATTATCACGGTCAACCTCAGTTTTTGCATATATATAAGTTACTAGAGAACCTTTGTGATCAAGTTTATATCTCATCAAAAGAAAAAAAATATTCTTTACCTACGTTAATCGATTCTCCAGAATTAGAATCACTCGGACCTATTGCTGGCATCATCTCTGCGTTTGAATGGGAAGATAATGACTGGTTAGTGGTCGCTATTGATTACCCATTGTTTTCAGAAGAACATATTTTAAAATTGATCGAACCCACGGACACCCTTGCAAATGTTTATTTTAATCCAGAGACTGGTTTTTTCGAGCCATTTCTTGCACTTTACAAACAAGCGTTTAAAGAAACTCTAATGTCAGAAATATCTACAGGAACCAATTCCCTTCAGACCATATTGAGAAAGAGTCTAGTCACTAAAGTTATTCCCAAGAATCTTGAGGTTATAAAAAGTGTCGACTATCCTAAAGAGCGATGATTATTGAATTACTTGTACTAATTTTCCGATATTTGAACTATGACTTCAATTAAAAAGGTTTCTATTTCTAAATATAACCAAGGGCACTTTCTTGAGAAAGAGGATGTCTTGGCAGTGGAGGAACCTTTAGAAATCAGCTTGCAGTATTTTGAAAATGGTGAAAAAAAACGTCAATCGATTTCAATCACGATGCGGACACCTGGCTTTGACAAAGAGCTGGCTCTTGGATTCTTATTTACAGAAGGTATCTTGACCCATGCAGACCAGGTGGAAAAGGTTTTAACGATGGGAGAAAATCATATCACCGTTTGTCTCAAAGAGCAGGCTAGCGTAGAACTAGAGAAACTCAAAAGAAATTTTTATACTACGAGCAGTTGTGGAGTCTGTGGCAAATCATCCATCGATGCTATTCGTACTATAGCTTCAGATTACATTCAGCATAAAACAGAGCCAAAAACACTTTCTACCAATTTACTGACTTCGTTGAAAGATAAAATAAACGACTATCAATCTAATTTCAGCCAGACTGGAGGAATTCATGCCTCTGCATTATTTGATTTCGATGGGAAATTAATTTCTATCTATGAAGATGTAGGTCGTCATAATGCCTTGGATAAATTGATAGGTCATCATTTCATAGAAGATCCACTTGATTTCTCAAAGCATATTCTTCTGCTCAGTGGGCGCGCTAGTTTTGAACTAATTCAGAAAGCCATTATGGCCAAGATACAGGTCGTCTGTGCTATAGGAGCTCCCTCTTCTCTAGCGGTAGAACTAGCAACGGAATTTGACATTACCCTTCTAGGTTTTTTAAAAAATGATTCCTTCAATATCTATTCTGGAGGTTTTAAATACACTTAACCTATTTGATGGCTAGTCATTTATAATTTTCCTTATAGACTATTTCTTTTTTGAGAAGACCAAAAATTTGTGTATTTTTGTAAACAGAAATTTTAATATGCAGACACCTTCGTTAAATTCGATTAAAGAAAGATTAGAACATATATCTGAAGTTCATTACCAAGATATCTTAACTTATATAGATTTTCTAACCTATCAAGAAAATTCTGAGTTTAAACTAACCCCTAAGCAGCTTGAAATAATGAAGGAAAGTAGTCAATCACCTATCATAGACTGTAAACCCGCTAACCAAGTTATTGAAGAAATACGAGCAAAGTATATCGGATGAATTTTTATCCTATAATAGTTTAATCCGCATATATTAAATATGAAAATTAGAATCAAAGGCAATACCATTCGATTGAGATTGGTGAAAACAGAGGTCAAGCAACTCCAAGAGCAGGGTTATGTAGAAGAAAAAACAGAATTTTCATCAGGTGAATTTAGCTATAGGCTAGAAGCCAAGGAAGGCATTCAAGGCTTAGAAGCTCAGTTTTCTTCCAACAAAATCACTGTATACGTTCCTAAATCAGAAGCCCTCATCTGGTATGATACGGATCAGATTACCTATAAAAACAATTTTGAAAAACTTCTTCTCCTGATAGAAAAGGACTTCGTATGCCTAGATCATACAGACGAAGATCAAAGTGACAACTACGCAAATCCTAACTCAACTTGTTAGTCAGCGATAGAAAAAGTATTGAATTATTCACTTACTGAAAAAAACCTATAACTTCTTATATTCTTAAGCGTCTAAGGCTGCTGCACCACCCACGATTTCAAGAATCTGATTGGTGATAGCTGCTTGACGAGCCTTATTGTAGTCTATTTCTAGTCGCTTGATAAGGTCAGCGGCATTATTCGTAGCGCTATCCATAGCGACCATTCTAGCACCATGCTCAGAAGCATTATTATCTAGCGCGAATCTATGGAAGGTTGTTTTAATAATCTTTGGAAGAAGTTCTTCCAATAGCTGTGCTTTATTAGGTTCGAAGATATAATCTGACTTGCTGACACCAGCCGTAGTTACCACTTTGGCTATTGGCAAGAATTCTTCTGATTTAAATTCTTGTACTGCGGCATTCTTAAACTTGGAATAAATAACTTCTACCTTGTCATAATCCTTACTCAAGAATGAATTGACTATAAACTGGGCTATCCTGCTAGAACCCTCGAAGCTCAAATTGGAAAATAAGGTATAGAACTCATCATTCAAATCATAATCTGAACGCTTGAAGGCGTCAAATGCTTTTTTACCGACTGGCATTACGGTAATATCTGACTTCGATAAATCAGCATATTTTTCTTTGATAAGTTTTGTAGCGGATTTCAAAAGATTAGAGTTAAATCCTCCACAAAGCCCTCTATCAGAGGTGAAAACTACAACCAAGACTCTATTTACTGGTCGTACATCGTTGAGTCCTAAAGAAAGCTCAGACATATCGGTAGTTGCAAGAATATTATTCATCACTTCTTGAAGCCTCTCTGCATAAGGTCGCATCTGAGTGATAGCATTGGTCGCTTTCTTCAACTTAGACGCCGATACCAACTTCATCGCTTTGGTAATCTGCTGAGTCGATTTGACCGATTTTATACGTTCTCTTACTTCTTTTAATCCTGCCATTTTTAAAGTATTATGTACAATGTACAATGTATTAAGTCTACCTTGTACTTAATACATTATACATAATACTATTATTATCCTTCGTAATTTTTTAACACTGTCTGAGCTACTTCTACTATTGCTGGAGCTATTTCGTCTATACCTTTTGTGCGAGTTGAGGCCAATAATTCTGGATGTGACTTTTCCAATGTATTTAGGAAATCTTCTTGGAATGCTCTGACTTTAGCTATCGGAACATTTCTTAGATAGTTGTTTGATCTTAAATAAATAATAGCGATTTGCTTCTCTACGGTTAGCGGAGAGAATAAATCTTGCTTTAATATTTCCACGTTTCGAGCACCTTTGTCTAGGACAGATTTGGTAGCTGCATCGAGGTCAGAACCGAATTTAGAGAATGCCTCTAATTCTCTATACTGCGCTTGGTCGAGCTTCAATGTACCAGAAACCTTTTTCATATTTTTTATCTGTGCATTACCACCCACACGCGATACAGAGATACCGACGTTGATAGCTGGTCTTACCCCAGAGTTGAATAAGTTTGATTCAAGGAATATTTGACCATCGGTAATGGAGATTACGTTAGTAGGGATATAAGCGGATACGTCACCTGCTTGAGTTTCAATAATAGG
>CAYXKX010000063.1:3128-10607 GCA_964465185.1 uncultured Chitinophagaceae bacterium | reverse complement strand
TATAGAAGGTGCCAGTGTTATGGCTTGCGAATTATTAGGTGCGAGAATGATTGCTCCTTTCTTTGGTAGCTCTCTTTATGTGTGGGCTGCTGTGCTTGGTATTACGCTATTTGGCTTGATGAGTGGCTACTATATTGGGGGCTATGTGTCAGAAAAATATAAACGTGAAGATTTAGTGTATTGGATATTGATTTTGGCAGGTGTTTTTCTGGCTATAATGCCCTTCACCAGTCAATGGATTATGACAAGGAATATAGATATGGATATTCGCTGGGGTTCTACGATTTCACTTTTGATCTTTATGTTCCCCCCGCTACTTTTAATGGGTATGACTTCTCCAGTCATCATCAATATGATCAATACCAAAGTCGATGAAACGGGAAAAAGTGCTGGATCTGTCTATGCTATATCTACCCTAGGGGGTATTGTAGCCACTTTTTTAGTTGGGTTTTATATGTTGCCAGAATTTGGAATCAAATGGCCATGTTTTATGTTTGGGTCCTTATTAGCTATTTTTCCAATGATAGCTCTTGTAAAGGGAAAATCATTTAAAGCGCTGGCCATTCTTCTGCCCTTTTTTTTTGCTCTTAAGTCAAATCTAGCTATAGATATTCACGACAACGCTAATGTAACTCTGCTTTCGGAATCTGAGGGAATCCATGGTCAGGTTCGGGTGTTTGACTTTCCTTTTTATACAGAAATGAAAGGGGAGAAGATGGCCCGTGGTTTAGTAGTCAATAATACGCTTCAGTCAATACTAGATAGGGATAGCTTGGACTATAATCTATGGGATTGGTCAGTATTGATGCCAAGTGCAGCGAGTATTTATCCGAAAGGCAGCTCCATGCTTCTCATGGGATTAGGTGGCGGTATGCTTTTTCATCAATTTCAACGTTTGGGATTTAATATAGAGGTAGTAGAGCTGGATCAGCGCATTAAAGAAGCAGCTGTCAATCATTTCTCCGTTCCTTCATCTACTCCTATTATCGTAGATGATGCACGTCATGTCATTAATACATCCAAAAAGAAATACGATGTAATTGTCTTAGATTTGTTTTTCAATGAGACCCCCCCATCTCAAGTGCCTACGATTGAATCATTTCAAAAGTTAAAAGGCATGCTAAATCAAAATGGCATGGTCATGATGAATTTCTATGGATTTACTAATGGTGAAAATGGTCGCGCTGCGCGTTCTGTGATCAAAACTTTTGAGGCAGCTGGTTTTCAAACCACACTGCTCCCTACTCCTGAGCCCGAGGAAGGAAGAAATCTTTTCATTTGTGCTAGCATAAATAAACCAGATTGGTCTAAAATAAACTATTCAGAGCCTTCGCGTTTTCAGATCACCGCTGAAAATATTAGTCAGTTTATTCTGGATAAATCACAACTTGATATGAAGGATGCAGAAATTCTCACGGATGAAAAACCCGTTTTGGAAAAGATGTATGCCAATGCGGCCACTATTTGGCGTCGGACGCAGATAGAGATGTGGTTAAAAAATATCCTGCAAGCAGAGATAGATTTGATGAAGTAGAATAATTGATTTATCTATTAAAAATAGACTTCGGTCTTTTTCAGTTAGAAAGATTATTCTCAGCTTCCTTTGCCTTGATTGCCTTGATGTAAGTCCAAGTGATCCAACCTAGCATAGCATTAAAGAAATAAAATGTGTATTTCAAAAGTTGAGCGATATTACCCATTTGAATATTTTGGATAAATTTGATAATATTATATATCTGCCAGGTGAACCAGTTTTCTTTGTATCGCTTGGCTGTATTGAATTGTCCACTAAAGGTAAGCCCCGCTATAATAACACTGGTAATAAAAAGGGGCCAATCACTCACATTGCCAGTTAAAAACTGAGTAAATCCAATATAGTTTAAAAAAATAGATATGGTAAAGCCAAGTAAAAAATTGAAGAAAAACCCACTGTCTATTCCTTTTGGAATGATTTCTGTTTGTTTACTCCATAAATGATATGCGTAGTAATTTCCTAGAAATGAAACTGGGTAAGTCAAAATGGCAGCCTTATTTCCAAACATATAGTCGACCATACAGGCACTAATCGTGGTAAATAAACTGATGAAATTTCCTAGATTATTGCGTCGGGTTACGAGTCGGGTCGCCATCATTGACATGGTTACACCAATGACAGATTGTATACCTAACGGATAATTCTCAATGGTCCATCCGATAAAATGTAAGGGTTTAACCGTATGATGAAATCCCAAATACAAGGATCCTCCCAGTACTATGATTACTCCAATGATATCGAGATAAATACTTTCTGTAAAGGATTTGATTTTTTCTAAAAGAGAATTGTTTTTATAAATCATTTTAAACTTGGTCAACAAAAGTAAGGCATATAATGAGTTTGAGGTAAAGAATTATATATTCTCTTAAGGAGCAGATCACAAAATACAGAATCATTCTGAAGGTTGATATGTAGCCAACAATGCTTAGTCATTTTACACTTTTTGGGTTAAAATACTTTTAAAAATAGGCTACAATACACAGATTCATTATATTTGCTAATCACACAAAATATCGCACAGAAGACTATGTTTAGAATCATTTTTTATTTTACCATTTTATGTTTTATTAGTCAGGTCAAGGCTCAGGAATTAATGACTATAGGTAAAGAGAAAGTAAATGTGGACGAGTTTCTCCGAATCTATCAAAAAAATAATCAATCGACCAATACTTATTCAGAGAAAGAAATCAATGATTATGTAGAGTTGTTTACCCTTTTTAAAATGAAGTTGCAGGAGGCTAGAAGATTGAGACTGGACACTTTATCTGCCATAAAGGAAGATTATCAGAAATATTTGGAACAATTGATTCAAAACCATTTTGTAGACAAAAACTATATTGAAAATATATGGAAAGCACAATATGAAAATATGAAATATGATGTAAAGGTCGCTCATATCATGGTGAAATGTGCTCCGAATGCTTTGCCTGCTGATACTATAATTGCCTATAATAAAATTAGTTACTTATCAAAACAAGTTAACAAAGATAATTTTTCGAAATTGGCTAGTGAAAATAGTGAAGATCCTTCTAGTGCTCCTAAAGGTGGAATGTTGGGATTTATTACTGCCTTTATGACATTTCCAGAGTTTGAACAGCCTTGTTTTACAACCCCTGTTGGGGGCATTAGTCCGATATTTAGAACACAATACGGATATCATATCCTCCATGTATTGGAAAAAAGACCAGCGAGAGGACGTATCAAGGTGGCCCACATTTACTTAAAGAAATCAGATAAAAAGGAAGAGGCGGAAAAGAAAATGCAAGATGCATATAAGTTGGTAACCACAAAAAAAATGAGTTTTGAGGATGCTGTGACTAAATATTCTGAAGATGCATCAACCAAAGATACCAAAGGAGAACTACAAGAATTTGGAGTAAGTGAAATGGTTATTGATTTTGAAGAGCAGTGTTTTGCTCTAAAAAATCCAGGGGATATTTCTAAACCTTTTATGACTGAGTATGGCTGGCATATGGTCAAATTGATTGAGAAAAAGCCTATAAAAAGCTTCGAAGATTCAAAAGAATATGTCAGTCAGCGCATGGCTAGAGATCCTAGAATTAATAATCTCAAAGGGGTTGCTTATTCAAGAATGATTGAAAAATATAATTTGGTTGAATTTCCTCAAAATTTAATGAACTTTTCTACTCCGTTAAATGATACCTTTTTTATGATGAAAAATTGGGTATTGAAACCAGCAAAGGGTTCAGAAGCTAGTCCATTATTTACCTTTGCGGGTAAGTCTTTTAGTTTAAAAGATTTTACTGATTTTGTTAATCTAAACTATAAAACTGCGAGCTCTAGAACTAAAAAGGACGCCTTAGATGCTATGTATGCTGCCTATAGAGAGAAAATGATTTGGGAAACTACCAAGTCTAAATTGATGCAAGAGGATAAGCAATTTTCAAATTTAGAATCTGAATATATGAATGGATTGCTTATTTTCGAGATTATGGATAGAGAGGTTTGGAAAAAAGCTGTCGCCGATACAATTGGATCTAAGAAAATGTACGAAGAGGTAAAAAATAACTATTGGTATAAAGAAAGGGTGATGCTGGAGGGAATCAAAACAACAAAGCCAGATTTGTTAAAGGCTTACACTTTGACTATGAATACTATTTCTGCCAAGGCTTTATATGAATCCATCAAGAAGTCAAAAGATTCGAATGATTTTGTCTATTATGAAAGGACCGTTGAGCGTGGAGATTTTGCTGAAATTGATAATGCAATGGATGCCAAGGCAATTATTGTCAAGTATACAGAAGATGATAAATCAACGGTATTAGCTAAAATAGTGAAGAATTTGTCGCCTACGATAAAGCCCTATCAGGAAATAAGGGGACGAGTTCAAAATCTCTATCAAAATAAACTAGAAAAAGAATGGGGCGCTAGTCTCAGAGCTAAGTATCCTGTGAAGATTGCAATAGCTGAGTTAAATAAAATTATTAAAAAATAAATTAAGCACCCGCATTTATGCATAAATTTCTCTTTCTCTTTCTTCTGCTTTCTACTTCCGTTTTTTCACAAGGAAAGTCAATTGACAAAATTGTGGCCTTGGTCAATGACCAAATGATTTTAGAATCTGATATCAATTTTTATAAGTTAAAAACGACAGATACAAATCCTATTAACTGTAAGATTCTATATAAAATCGTCCTTGATAAACTTCTATACAGCAAGGCACTTAAAGATAGTATAGTAGTCAATGACGAAGAGATAGATGGCGAACTAGAAAATCGATTGCAGTATTTTATAAATATGTTTGGCAATTTGGAAAAGTTTGAAAAATTTTATAATAAAACACTGTCCGAGCTGAAGGTAGATTTTAGAGAAGACTTAAAACAACAATTGCTCGCAGACAGAGCAAAGGGTAAACTACTTTCCGGTATGCACCCTACCCCTAGAGATGTTAAGGATTATTTTGAGTCCTTGCCTAAAGATAGTATTCCGTATTACAATGCTGAGGTACAATTAGCACAAATCGTATTTCTTCCAAAAATTTCTCGTGAGGCCAAGCGCGCTATGAAGAAAAAAGCAGAGAAAATTCGTTTAGAACTACTGAGTAAAGAATCTGGATTCTCGACTCAAGCTATTTTATATTCTGACGATCCCGGATCAGCCTCCAATGGTGGTGAACTGGGCTGGGTAGAGCCGGGAATGATGGTGCCAGAATTTGAGCAAGCCTCCTTTTCCTTGCCAGTGGGTCAAATTTCTGAACTAGTAGAAACACAATATGGTATTCACATTATTGAAGTATTAGAGAAGAAAAATGAGAAAGTGCGGGTAAGACATATATTGATAGCAGCCAAACCTGATGCCAATGGAATAACTAAAGCTGGTGCATTAGCAGACTCAATACGAAATCAAATAATTCAAAAGAAAATTAGTTTCCAAAAAGCAGTGGAGTTATATTCGGATGATAAGATTTTTAAATCAAATGGTGGGGTGCTTATCAACTTAAAATCGAAGACGCGCTCGCCCATTTTTGAGGTAGGTGAGGTTGATCCACTATTAGTGAATCAAATCAATAATATGAATCCTGGGGATGTTACACCTGCTCAACCATATAAAACAATGGATCAGAAAGTGGGCTACAGAATTGTGACTCTGCTATCTGAAACACCTCCAAGAAAGGCAAGTTTAGAGGTCGACTATAATAAAATAAAGGAAGTTGTACATGATAACATGAGAGACAAAGCTATGGACAACTGGATTAAATTTTATAAAGGCTATGTGTTTGTAAAACTAAGTCCTGAGTACGATAAGTGTGAGAATCTAAATATCTTCAAAAACGAATTGAAATAAATTTTTTATGAGTGACGTTAAATCAGTAGACTTATTTGCCCAGCAATTTTCAAAGTTAAAAACAGAAATTGGAAAGGTTATAATTGGTCAAAATGATGTTATAGACCAAACATTGGTTTCTCTTTTCTGTGGCGGAAACTGCCTTTTGATCGGGGTGCCAGGATTAGCAAAAACTAAATTAATTCAAAGTATAGCTCAGGCGTTGGATTTATCCTTTAAACGTATTCAGTTTACTCCGGATTTGATGCCATCTGATATTGTAGGAACAGAAGTTTTAGATTCAAATAAGCAATTTACGTTCAATAAAGGCCCAATTTTTGCCAATTTAATTTTGGCTGATGAGATCAATCGTACGCCTCCAAAGACTCAATCCGCTTTATTAGAAGCAATGCAAGAGAAAATTGTAACGGTATCTGGTATTCCATACAAATTGCCAAATCCATTCTTCGTCATGGCTACTCAAAACCCAATAGAGCAAGAGGGCACATATCCATTACCAGAAGCACAATTGGATAGATTCATGTTTAGTGTACTTTTGGATTATCCAAACTTTGCTGAAGAAATTGAAATAGTAAAATCAACAACGATTGAATCTGAAGCTGTCATTCAGCCAATCTTAAATGCCTCAGAAATTTTAGAAATTCATTATCTGGTAAGAAAAATTCCGGTAACCGATAATGTATACGAGTATGCAGTTGGTCTCGTAGCGCGCACTAGACCGAATAGTCCTCAAGCCTCCGATATTGCTAAAAAGTACATATCCTGGGGAGCGGGTCCTCGTGCATCACAGAATTTAATATTAGCTGCCAAGTGTATTGCCATTAGTAAAGGCAAATATTCACCAGATATTGAAGATGTGCAGCAAGCTGCTATTCCAGTTTTGAATCACAGAATTTTCAAAAACTATCAAGCCGAAGCGGACGAGTATAGCACTGAAATGATTATCAGAAATATTTTGTAAGTTATGAGAGTTAGATTCTATATATGCATTTCATTTATTGGACTAGCGTTGAATACAAAAGCGCAGGTAGAGGTTATAGAAGAAATTCCAGCTACTGCTGTATCAGAAAAGGAAAATTTACTAGACAAATTCTGTACATTTCTAAAAGGAGAGTATAATTCGCAGGCACAGTCATCTAGAGATACAAACTACTATAACATATCTTTAGTCATGTTTCCTATCTGGGAAAAAGAAACAGATGCTAAATATTTCTATGTAGAACAAGCTATGTCGGGGAAAGAGGATAAACCATACCGTCAGCGTGTATATAAGGTCTATCAAACGGGACCGACGACCATCGTCAGTGCTATTTATACGATCAAAAAACAAGAGGATTATGTTAAACTTCAAGAAAGTATAAAAAAGCAAAAATCATTTTCAAAAGATGAAATCGAGTATAAAGAAGGTTGCGATGTTTTTCTTGAATATGATGGGACTAGATTTTATGGTGGTACAGTGGATAAAAAATGTCTTAGCAATTTACGTGGAGCAAAGTACACCGCTACAGAGGTGCAGATATTTGAAGATAAGCTTATAAGTTGGGATAGAGGTTTTACTGATGCTGGGTTTCATGCTTGGGGAGCTACTGCGGGGGGATATATTTTTGATAAAATAAAATAACTATGATTTTCATATCTGA
>CAYXKX010000063.1:283-3051 GCA_964465185.1 uncultured Chitinophagaceae bacterium | reverse complement strand
CGGCTGTAGTGGTTTGAGTTATGACATTCAGTTTGACAATAATATTCAATCAGACGACCAATTTTTTGAAGATAAAGGAATCAAACTCTGTACAGATTTGATGAGTTTCCTCTATGTATGTAATTCAACCTTGGAGTTTTCCGAAGGTCTCAATGGCAAAGGCTTTTACTTCACCAATCCCAATGCTGCCAGATCCTGCGCCTGTGGGGAGAGTTTTGCTGTTTAAGATTACAACTTAAACTCACTCGTCGTATGGAAAGTAATATCAGGGTAGTCTTTGATAGCGACATCTAGCAGCCAATTGCTTTCTGCCATAAAGACTTTGTTTTCATCCTTATCGTAAAAGACATTATTGGATTTGTATTTTATAAATTCTTCTATCTTTTTTTCATCACCAGTCATCCAGCAAGCTTTGAAGTAGTTGACTGGAGCCATTCGGCACTTCGCACCGTATTCGTGTTCTAGTCTGTATTGTATGACTTCAAATTGGAGTTCTCCTACTGTTCCAACTATCTGTCGGCTGCCATGATAAGAGCGAAATAGCTGTGCCACGCCTTCATCAGTTAGTTGTTCTAGACCTTTCTGAAGTTGTTTGGTCTTCATCGGATCTAGATTGATGATTTCTTTGAATATTTCAGGGGAGAAATTTGGAATTCCTTTGAAATAAAATTTCTCACCTTCGGTCATCGTATCACCTATCTTGAAATTACCTGAATCATATAGCCCAACTACATCTCCAGGATAAGCATCTTCAATGATACTCTTTTGCGAAGCCATAAAAGTTGTAGGATTATTGAATCGCAACTCTTTATTTTGACGTACGTGATAGTAGAATTTATTTCGTTTAAATTCACCACTGCAAACGCGCATAAATGCTATTCTATCTCTATGTTTTGGGTCAAGGTTGGCGTGAATTTTAAAAATAAAACCAGAGAATTTAGATTCTGTAGGGGCTACTTCACGCTCGCTGGTGAGGCGAGGTCTTGGATTAGGAGCCAATTCTACAAAGGTGTCGAGTAGTTCTTGCACCCCAAAATTATTGACTGCAGATCCGAAATAGACAGGGGCTATGGCGCCTGAAAGGTAGTCTTCTCTATCTAATTCTGGATAAACTCCGTTAATGAGCTCCAAGTCTTCGCGCAGTTGTTTCGCTTCCTGAAGACCAACTTGCTTATCAAGTGCTTCAGAATTCAGATCCGCAATAGATATGTAATCATCCGTCAATTTTTGCTGACTAGGGGAGAAGAGGTTAATCTTTTTTTCAGGGATGTTGTAAACACCTTTGAAAAATGTTCCTTTGCCAATCGGCCAGCTTAGTGGCTGCACATTGATGTTGAGTTTTTTCTCTAACTCATCTAATAAATCAAAAGGATCTTTTCCATCTCTATCCATTTTATTGACAAAGACGATGACGGGCGTATCTCTCATACGGCAAACTTCCATCAATTTCTCCGTTTGTTCCTCCACCCCTTTCACACAATCCACTACCAGTATGACACTATCTACAGCAGTTAAGGTTCTATACGTATCCTCGGCAAAGTCCTTGTGACCAGGAGTATCTAGGATATTAATGAGAAGATTTTTATATTCAAACGTCATGACCGATGTAGCCACCGAAATTCCTCTTTGCTTTTCTATTTCCATAAAATCGGAGGTCGTGGACTTCTTGATTTTATTAGATTTAACTGCTCCTGCAGTCTGTATAGCTCCACCAAATAGGAGTAGTTTCTCTGTCAAGGTCGTCTTTCCCGCATCCGGGTGAGCTATGACCGCAAATGTTTTTCTTTTTTCTATTTCTTGTTCGAACATAATTATAGTAGTCAGTGTTCAGTATAAAGTTTCTAGAGACTAGCAACTAGTTACTTGTCTCTAGTTAATACATTTCATATTTACAAAACTCACAATCCAAGTTTGAATTAACTAAATGGAAGCGCACAGAAGACTTTAATCCTATCTTCTTCATAGCGGGTTTGTTGGAAGAGATGATCCACACATCAAAACCCGTATAATGTCTTTTGAGCATATCGCCAATATCTTTGTAAAATAATTCGACATCTTTGATTTCCAAACGCTCATCGTACGGGGGATTTAAAACGAGTATCCCTTTGGTTTGAGGTGTTATTTCGAAAAAATTATCGCGCGAAAATTGCAATCGTGAGCTATTGATCTTCATGTCAAAGAGATTCATTTTAGCTATATCGAATGCTTCACTCGATTTTTCGTTGATATAGAAATCAATATCAGGGGTGATGACTTTTTCTTTGACTTCTTTTTGAAGCTTTTTAAACTCTGCCATATCAAAGCCTTCAAGGTTGAAAAATGGCCATTTTTCTCGGTGAATATTGACAGGATAATTGGAGGCTATCATAAGAGCTTCGGCGGTTAATGTCCCGGATCCCGCCATCATATCATAAAAATCTCTTTCTCCTTTCCAGCCAGTCATCAATATCAATCCAGCAGCCAAGCATTCATTCATCGATGCCTCTGTCTGACGTTTTTTATAACCTCTTTTATAAAGCGGTTCTCCTGTAGTATCGATGGATACAACACAGTTATGTGTTTTAGATATATAGACTTGAATACGTATATCTGGCCAGCGAACATCTACGCTAGGACGTTTCTTAAATTTAGCAAAGAAATAATCGGCTATGGCGTCCTTTGCTTTGAGACTAATGAAATGGGTGTTTTTAACCTGCTTTGTGACGACTACATTTTCTATAGCGAAGGTCTGTTCTAGCCCGATATATTTATCCCAAGAAAAACTCTTG
>CAYXKX010000063.1:0-273 GCA_964465185.1 uncultured Chitinophagaceae bacterium | reverse complement strand
TAAATTCAAAGCTAAAAAGCGGTTGATATATTCTCAATCCTGTTCTCAAACAGAGATTGGCGCGCATCATTTCTTCAAAGCTGGCCTCGAAAAGTACACTGCGATTGAGTTTTTCAGTTTCTGTGATACCTAAGGAATGTAATTCGGCCTCGAGAACTTCTTCTAAACCTTGAAATGTTTTGACTATATACTTCACGCTGTATAAAAATTGAGCGCAAATTTAGCCTTTCCAATTTAGAGTATTGGATAAAAGCTTATAAAAATCTGAAAAAC
>CAYXKX010000062.1:0-10676 GCA_964465185.1 uncultured Chitinophagaceae bacterium | reverse complement strand
TACTATTTATACTGAGTCTAAAGAAAAACAATCCTAAGAAAACCTAATGAATAAAGGACTTGACGGTATTTTATTGTAGAAATCTTAGTTTTTAATTAGAAATTAAGTGAAAAACAAGAACTTTTTGTACAATAATTAGATGATTATTTGGTAGTTTTTCTACTTTTGTTCCTCATTAAACGTATAATTTTCTTTCAATGAAAACAAAATATGTAGATCTAATTGAGCAAACTTATGAATGGCCACAACCTGAATTTGAGGTAGAGGATAACGAATTAAAGTTTCACGATATCTATTTAATGGATATAGTTAAGAAATATGGTACTCCATTAAAACTGACCTATCTTCCTATCATATCAAAGCAGATAGAGAAGGCAAAAATGTTTTTCAAGGTGGCTATGGCTAAGGCGAATTACGAGGCAGAATACAACTACTGCTATTGCACGAAAAGTTCTCACTTTTCATTTGTATTAGAAGAGGCTTTGAAAAACAATATTCATATCGAAACATCCTCAGCCTATGACATCAATATTATTGAAAAATTGGCAGAGAAAGGTCTGTTCCACAAGCATCAGTATGTCATTTGTAATGGCTACAAGCTGCCGCAGTATATTGAAAACATAGCTCGGTTGATAGAAAACAAGTACGAAAATGTAATTCCTATTATTGACAATTTTAATGAGCTTGGACATCTCACAGAAAAGATAACTAAGAAATTTAAGATAGGGATTAGAATAGCATCAGAAGAGGCCCCAAAGTTTGATTTTTATACTTCGAGATTAGGTATTGCCTATAAAGATATTGTCCCTTTTTATAAGATTCAGATCAAAGGAAAAAAGAATGTAGAGCTCAAAATGCTCCACTTTTTTATCAATACTGGGATAACCGATACTGCATATTATTGGTCAGAATTAGCAAAGTGTGTTCGAGTGTATTGTGATCTAAAAAAGATATGTCCTAGTCTAGATTCTCTGAATATAGGAGGAGGACTGCCAATAAAAAATAGCCTAAATTACCAATTTGACTATGAATATTTGATTGAAGAAATCATATCACAAATCAAGAAAACTTGTGATGATTATGGGGTACAAGAGCCTAATATTTTTACTGAGTTTGGTTCCTTTACTGTAGGTGAAAGTGGAGCTGCAATATTTAAAATCATAGACCAGAAGCCACAAAATGATCGTGAGAAATGGAATATGATAGACTCGAGTTTTATGACAACGCTGCCAGATGCCTGGGCGATCAATAAGCGATTTATCATGCTTGCTGTCAATAATTGGGATAAGGAGTACGAGCGTGTATTTCTAGGTGGACTCACCTGCGATAGTGATGATTTTTACAACTCAGAGGTCAACTCAAATGCTATTTATCTACCCGTTTTAGAATCAGAAGATCCTCAGTATATAGGATTCTTCCATACAGGAGCCTATCAGGAGAGCATTGGTGGTTTCGGAGGTACGCAGCATTGTTTGACACCCGCTCCGAAACATATTATTATTTCTAAGAATGAAAATGGAGATATAAAAACCAAACTCTTCGCTAAGGAGCAAGATTATAAGAGTATGTTGGAAATTTTGGGATATTAATTTTTAATGTTGAATTTTTAATTGTGAATGTTTAATATTCGAAAAGCCGAAACAAAGGATATTCCTTCTATACTAGTTCTAATAAAAGAGCTTGCGGTCTTTGAGCGTCAGCCAAATGCAGTGTTACTCTCTGAAGGGGAGCTGGAGCAAGCCCTATTCGGAGAAAATCCTTGGGTTTTTGTCTATGTCGCTGAAACGGAAAATAAAGTAGTAGGGATGGCTTTATATTATTATGGCTTTTCTACGTGGAAAGGTCGCAGCTTGCATTTAGAAGATCTTATCGTTAATGAAAATTTCAGAAAACTTGGTATAGGTAAAGCACTGATGAACCAAGTCATTCAAGTCGCCAAGAACGAGAAAGTGGAGCGCATGAGCTGGGAAGTCTTAGACTGGAATGAACCTGCCATTAAATTTTACGAGTCTCTAAACACAGAATTTTATAAAGACTGGTGGTTGTGTCGGTTGTTTAAGGAGCAGTTGGAGCATTTGTAAAATGACAACCCCCTAAGGCACCGGATCAAACCCATTTCCTCCCCAAGGTTGACAGCGCAATAATCGTCTAGAAGATAGGTATAGGGCTTTTATTGGATTATATTTTTGGAAGCATTCGAGCGCGTATTGACTGCAAGTGGGGTAGAATCGACAGCGCGCAGGCAATGTGGGCGATATTACTTTCTGATAAAATTTTATGAGGAGAAGGAAGGGGAAATTATACCACACGAGTTAACTAATAATTAATAGTGAATAACTAATATTTAAGTCTATTGTTTTAAGCAATTAGTCTTTTCCATAATTTATTCAAACTGGATTCTACTTGCTTCTCGATATCTTGAAATGTTTTTCCCTCCGCCTTAGTTTTGAGGATAAGAAAGAGATGGATAGCTAGTTCTTTTTCCTTTAAGGATTCTATCAATGCAGCTTTACGAGTTCTATAAGATTCGCGAAGCCAGCGTTTGTATTTGTTTCTATCATGAGCTCTTTTATAGAGGCGCTTAGACACAGAAAAACCCGCTTTGAGCGGGTAGTCTGATATTTTTACAAGAGCATATCTAATAGTTAAATCTTCTTCATGTATTGACTTTCCTTCCTTAGAAAAAATGTAGTCTATACATTTTAGGCTTTTTAGACGCTCGTAAGATTTTAACGTATTTCTCATCAGGCTCTATAGAGTTTAAATATTGAGCCTAGACTGGCTTTACTTCAATCTCTTCTCGTCGCTTACTGTAAGCTTTTTTCTGCCTTTAGCTCTTCTAGCTTTCAGCACTTTATAACCACTAGGACTGCTATTTCTAGCTCTGAATCCCATTTTATTGGCTCTTTTTCTTCTCGATGGTTGAAATGTTCTTTTCATCTCTGTAAACTTTTAACTTGTCATTCCTTAAAAAGGAGTGCAAATGTACACTTTTAAAATTAAATTTGAGGGATAAATGTGGAGAACTTAGTGGTCAGTTCTCAGTTCTCAGCTCTCAGTGGCTGATATTCAAATAATTATTACTATAGTTTTAAAAAAGCCGGTAAAGTTTACTGTCCTGTTATGGCCTCTGCACAAGTGATTTCTACCATAGGTCCTACCATACAGATACTAGCCATATTATCAATATCCTTGTATGTAAATTGTATGCGCTTATTATTGATATTCAGTTTAGGATATTTATCCAAATTAGTAGGTTCTAGTATGGTGCCATTATCTAAGCGAATATTAAAGCCACAACCATCAAGTCCATTCATATCCACTACAGTGCCATATTTGTAGTCTGGACAATCGTTTTGACTTGTTTTCTTATTACAGCTTATTGCTAGAAATGAAACTAACAATAGGGTTGAAATTAAATTATGCATAGCCTGATTTTTTACTTAAAGATAACGATACTGAAATAGAATTATTACTAGACTTGACCATTCTTAACTTAATTTTTCTTATTAACCAATTCTCAATTGCTTTTTCCTTCGTACTTTTGCGCTCCTTTATGATTACGGTACAGAATATTACGCTCCGATTTGGTGGCAGAACGCTTTTTGAGAATGTCACTTTTCTTATCAATAGAGAAGATAGAATAGGTTTGACGGGTAAAAATGGTGCTGGCAAGTCGACACTTTTGAAGATTTTATCTGGAAATATGAAAGCGGAGTCTGGTTCTATAGCGACACCACGCGACTGTCGAATAGCCATATTGACTCAAGATATAGAGCGGATCACTAAGGGCACGGTGATAGAGGAAGCCAGAAATGCCTTTAAGGAAATTTTGGAAATTCAAAAAAAGTTAGCAGATATCACATATCAGTTGGAGACCCGCACGGACTATGAGAGCGATGCTTATATGAAGTTGATTGAGGATTTAGGGGATTTGCAAAATCATCACAATATTTTAGACAGTGATAATATCGAAGAAGAAATCGAGCGTATTCTAAAAGGTCTAGGATTTGACCGCAAGGATATGCACAAGAATATGGCAGAGCTCAGTGGTGGATGGCAGATGCGCGTGGAGTTAGCAAAAATTCTACTTCAAAAACCGGATTTGATACTTCTCGATGAGCCGACAAACCACCTGGATATTGAGAGTATTCTTTGGTTAGAGCAGTTTTTGAAAGAATACGATGGAGCAGTCATTTTAGTTTCCCACGATAGGGCTTTTCTAGATGCTATTACGAATAGAACGATAGAGGTCACCTTAGGTAAAATAGAAGACTATAAAGCCAATTATTCAAAATATCTCGAGCTACGAAAAGAGCGAAGAGTCCAGGTAGAAAATGCCTATAAAAATCAGCAAGAGCAGATCAAGCAGATCGAGCGAAATATTGATCGATTTAGAGCTCAAGCGACGAAAGCGAGCTTTGCGCAGTCGTTGATCAAGCAACTCGACCGAATGGAACGAATAGAGCTAGAGGATGAAGACAACTCTAAGCTCAATATCAAATTTCCAAAATCTATATCCTCTGGTGTACTAATCTGTGATGTACAGAATGTCTCCAAAAATTATGGCGAGCAGCAGGTCATTAATGAATTTAGCTTTAAGGTGGAGCGTGGAGATAGAATCGCATTCGTAGGGAAAAACGGAATGGGGAAATCTACGCTAGCAAAGATTCTCGCCAATGATATCGACAATTATCAAGGCAAAGTAGATTGGGGTCATAATATTGTAAAAGGCTATTTCGCTCAAAATCAAGAAGCGGAATTGAATAATAGCAAAACAGTATTTGAAACGATAGATGAAGAAGCCGTGGGCGATATGAGGACAGCGGTGAGATCTCTGCTTGGGGCATTTCTTTTTAGTGGTCAAGATGTAGACAAGAAGGTGAGTGTACTCTCTGGAGGAGAGCGTGGTCGATTGGCTTTGTGTAAATTGATGCTAACGCCTAATAATTTTCTCATTCTCGATGAGCCGACCAACCACTTAGATATAAAATCCAAAGAAGTTTTGAAACAAGCACTTCAGAATTTCGATGGCACATTTATCGTCGTATCACATGATAGAGAATTCTTGCAAGGGTTAACCAATAAGACCTATGAATTTACCAATAATGGTATCAAAGAATTCTTAGGTACGATCGATGAATTCTTGGAGAAGAAAAAAGTGGATGGATTTAGACAGTTCGAGCAGGATAAGCAAATAGCTAGTGGTCAGTCGCAGGTGGTCAGTGGTCAGAAGTCAATGGATAGTAATCAGAAAACAGATACTTCGGTCAAAGTAGATAATAAGGTCAAAGAAATAGAAAAAAAGATAGAGAAGCTAGAAGCGGAAATTAAAAAGTGGGAAGTCAAAATGGCGACCGAGGAATTTCTGGTAAAGGCTGCGAATGATAGTTCTGCCTACGATGCTTATAATAAGTTGAAGGCGGATTTAGATGTGGTGATGTCGGAATGGGAAGCCTTAGTCTAAATTTAGTATGACCAAATTTAAAATACAACTCCTCCTCCTCACACAGCTGCCTATAGCCTGGTTAGCAGGTTTGAAACTTTTTTCGTATTCGGAAGAGGCTTGTTCTATTTCTGTGAAGTTGGGGTTTCTCAATAAAAATCCATTTCAGTCTATGTTCTGGGCAGTGCAGGGAATGGCGGCAGAGCTTTCGACGGGGCTATTGTGTATCGATACTATCAAGAAATCACAGCATAGTATTTCTATGCTCGTCGTAGAACAAAAAGGTCAATTTTTCAAAAAAGCGAAAGGAAAAATCATTTTTACCTGTTTACAAGGAGCAGAAATAAAAGATTTAATTCAAAAAGCGATAGATGCCAAAGAATCGCAAACCATCACTCTCACTAGTTCGGGGATAGATGAAACTGGTGATGCGGTTTCGACGTTTGAGTTTGTGTGGAGCTTTAAGCGGAAGGGATAACTTCCTTAGCACTTTTTCAATAGAAAATACGAATCTATCGTGCCAGTATTTTTCATGTCTATTTTTCCTCTATATTCGCAGGTAAAATCAGGATTAATTTTTTCATAGAATTCGCGTGTTATATTGATATGCTGCGGTATGCTGGAAGATTCCATTCTCGCAGCAATATTCACAGACTTGCCCCATACATCATAAGCGAATTTGGAGCGACCTACTACCCCAGAGACAAGAGGTCCTATATGAATTCCTACTCTAACCTCAAAAAAGGTATTGTTATTTTTTACATAGTCGATAATGTCCAAGGCGAGCAGAGCCGTATTCTTTATAAAAGCTTCTTCATTCGTATGCAATCCTCCTACTACCATATAGGCATCCCCTATCGTTTTGATTTTTTCTAAGTCGTATTTCTCGACGAGGTTATCAAATTCTGTGAAATACCCATCAAGAATATTGACCAACTTCTCAGGATTCAGTTCTATGGAAGCAGTGGAAAAATTTACAAAGTCCACAAATAGGATGGTGGCCTCTTCATGATACCGGGCCTTCACTTTTCCATTCAACTTCAATTCTGAAGAGACCTCTTCGGGCAAAATGTTCAGGAGCAAAGCTTCCGATTTTTTTCGTTCTTTTTTTACTTCCCTATAGAATCGGATGAGAATTACAAAAAAAATGAATGCCAAGCCTACAATACCCCATGCCAATAGTTGATTTTTTTGTCTTTTATCCAACTCGGTATTGAGTTTAATTTCCTTTTTTTCAAAGTCATTTTGTGCAAAGGCCAAGGCTATGGTTGTGGAGACATCTTTTGTATGCAATGAATCGCCGATTTGTTTATTTTTTAATAGATAAGAATATGCTTCGTGGACGTTTCCTGACTGATAATGGAGCTTATAGAGCAGTTCGGTCAGTTCATAGAGATTGAACTCTCGGGTATCATTTTTTGCTAAATTATAACCTTGTGTAGCTAAATCAATCGCTTTATTCTTGTCTCCATTGGCTAGTTTTATTCTCGCGAGTTCTTCGTATATGAAGGCCCTTGTATTATCACCTTTATTTTCAGTAGGCAGTTTATTATAGTAATTAAGTGCGGAGTGAAGTATCGATTCCGATTGGGTATATTTTTTTTCATTCCTGTAGAGCGATGCCAATAGTGTCAGGGATTGATATATTTTATTACTGTCACTTACCTTAAACAAGGATTTACGAATATTAGCCTCCACAGAGTCATATTTTTTTAATTTGAGTTCACAAAATGCTAGAAGATAGTATAACTCATATCGTTTCGAATTTTTATGTGGTTGAATTACCAATAATCTATTGAAATAATCATAGGCTACAGGATAGTTTTTCTGCATTAGGAATAGAATACCTAAATACTTCAGGTTGTCTATCAAGAATATAGTGTCTTTTTCTGTGCAAGATTTGGATTCTAACGATTTTTCAGCCGCCTTAAGACTAATAAAATGATAGTGAATGGCTTGATTATAGTCTCCTAGGTTAGTATAGAGATAGCCTAACTCGAAGCTGGAGCTTGTAAGTCCGAGGGGGTAATTGATAGAACTAGAGATTTCATAGGCGTAGTGACAATATTTTAGAGAAGATTCTATCGAATCATCAATCCGAGGCAAATGATAGCGATTATAATAATATAAGAGGCTATCAACTTTTTCTGGTGAATTTTTTAATTTTTGAAAACGCTGAATCGATTGATTAGAGCCGTGCTCAGCATATACTATCGCTGAAAATAGGATTAAAATAAAGTTTACAACTAATTTCAATTACTTCTATGGTCTTTTGGTCTACAATTTTACAGAAAAAAAGGGGATTCATCTATTAATTTTATATAATTTTGTTTAAACTAAACAATAAAATTATGGAAAGTAAATCGAATTTCTTTTTTAACAAGCAAACTATAGGGGGAGTTATAGTGGGTGCTTGTATCACTTTACTCGCTGTCGAAATTTTGGAAGATAGAACGGATTGTTCGGTTTCCCCAGATGTTTATAATGACTGGTATAATAATTATAACAATAATCCTTCTTGTGCCATAACGGCCTTAAAGGTGCACGATACTTCTTATAATATTGCAAAAAAAAATTATCGAAGATCGCTGAGCCAACCCTTGGACGGTGCTTATGGCGGTAGACTAGATTTGAAGTTTCTTTCCAGTTATCTTTGTCAGGCTCAAAGTGACGGAGCCGATAGTATATATTTTAATATCGGAAAAGCTCCAAATCCACAAGACGCGGCTAAAGTTTATTTATTCTCTAATTCTCCCAGTGGAAATACCAAGCAAGTAATGACTTTTTCGAAAGTGAGTGGTTGCCCTCCAAATTGTCGTGGCGGGGATTTGGCGAGATGATGGTGAGAAGGTAAGTATATGATAATATCAAAGTGATTTATAACTTGTACCAATAATTGTAAATCACTTGAGTATAAAAGATATTATTTAGCAAGGAATCGTTACGAAAGAACCACAAACTATCACCCTCACTAGTTTGGGTATAGATGAATTAGGAGATAAAGTTTCGACTTTTTCTGTTGAATTGTTTAAATTTTGAAAACGCTCTATCGACCTACTAGAAATCGGTTCAGCAAATAGTATCACTGAAAATAGGATTAAAATAAAGTTTGTTACTAATTTCAATTTCTTACTTGGATTTTTAACCGCTACAATTTTACTGACAAAATTAGGACCCATTTATTAATTTTATATAATTTTGTTAAAATTAAATCATTGACCATGGAAAATACAATCAAAAACTTTTTTAACGTAAACACGCTTATGGCTTTTATAGCTGGGGCTGCAATAACATATCTCGTAGATGAATATTTCTTTGACATCCCTCAAACTGTTGAAGACATTACCGTAGCGGGGTCATGCGAAACGGACCCTAGTATCTACAGAGACTGGTATCAAAACTATAACCCGAGCAATAATTTTGCTGTCAAGGTAAGCGATGTTGAATATCAAGTGGCAAAAAGAACCTATGACAACTCGATTCCAGCGCCAGTGCTAGATGGCGCTTATGGCGGGACCATTGATGTAAAATTTCTTTCCAGTTTTCTATGCCAGGCTACGAATGATGGAGCCACGAATATTAGTTTTAATATAGGAAAGCCTGAACATGAAGGAGCCAAAGTTCATTTATTCTCAAATACTCCCAATGGAATTACCAAACAAGTAATGACTTTTTCGAAAGTGAGTGGTTGCCCACCAAATTGTCGTGGCGGGGATACGACGGCGAGCAGGTAAGTGTTTAAACAAGCTGATTTTTCAGGGCTAGAACCTAGGTTTTATCTTTTTTGATATGGTTCAAGATTGATAGAATTCTTCTTTCGTATTCCTAACCTTAAAGGCAAAAACTATTGCTAGTGTATTAGTTTGAGGTTAGTTGATAACCCCTTTTATTGTTTTTAGAGTTATCGAGAGAGTTTTTAATCTATTCATCGTTTTCACAGCAAACAGGAGTTAGGTAAAAGGAATTCTCTCCCCTGTTATTCTATTCAAAATTTGCGTAAACCATACTCTTTATTCCGCGATAGAGGCTCGCATTTACTTGCTTTTTTACCTTTTTGAGTTGCTCTTAAGGCAGAAAAGTATTGAATTCAGTTCGTTTTGTGATCTAGGTCACAGTATTACTACATTCCCAGAATTATCTTTCGAAAAAAGGGTGTTATACTAGTATAACGTTAACCAAATTTAAATTTTTTCAATGAAAAAACTAGTTTACTTAGTTGTTTTACTGTGTGTCAGTAATGGTTTTATTTATGCACAAAGCGTCGGGGTTAATACGATGAATCCACATGCCTCCGCTGCCTTGGATGTGTCTGATACTACCAAGGGATTCTTGTTACCAAGGATGAGTGAGATACAGAGACAGTCTATACCTTCACCTGCCGCGGGATTGATGGTATATCAAACCAATGGAAATGCGGGTTTTTATTATTTCAATGGGTCTGGCTGGATTTTTCTTATGACCAGTTTGTCGGATGCGACAACCAGCGCAAAAGGTATTCTGCAGTTGGCGGGAGATTTGAGCGGGACTGCCGCTTCACCTACTATTGCGAATAATGCTATCACCACATTAAAAATCTTAGATGGCAATGTGACCCTCTCCAAGATGGCTTCTAGTTCGGTAGATACTTCCAAAATAGTCTCTGGGGGCATGAACAAGATACTTACGACCAATGGTCTGGGTGTTCCTACTTGGGTCAATAAGACAGCTTTAATTCCAGACACGGTGAGTTTATCGAATCGAATCAATACCAAGTTGACGGCTTCGGATACAGCGAGTTTATCGAATCGAATCAATACCAAGTTGACGGCTTCGGATACAGTGAGTTTATCGAATCGAATCAATACCAAGTTGACTGCTTCGGATACAGTGAGTTTGTCCAACCGAATTAATACGAAATTGACTGCCACGGATACAGCAAGTTTATCAAATCGAATCAACACGAAGTTGACTGCCACGGATACAGCGAGTTTATCGAATCGAATCAATACCAAGTTGACGTCCTTGGATACAGCGAGTTTATCGAATCGAATTAACACGAAGTTGACTGCATCGGATACAGCGAGTTTATGGAATCGAATCAATACCAAATTAAATTCTGCCGACACGGTGAGTTTATCGAATCGAATTAACACGAAATTGACTGCCACGGATACAGCAAGTTTATCAAATCGAATCAACACGAAATTGACTGCCACGGATACAGCAAGTTTATCAAATCGAATCAACACGA
>CAYXKX010000061.1:5611-10985 GCA_964465185.1 uncultured Chitinophagaceae bacterium | reverse complement strand
GAAAGCTTTAAAATAATCAATCTGAACCCTGAACAGGAGGCTAAATTGAGGAGTGCCTATCAAAATAGAACGCAAAAAATACAAAAAAGGAGAGAGGAGAATCTAATGTATGGCGATAGTATCGAAAGAAAATTGCAGGAAGATTTACAGGTAATATTAATCCCTATAAAAGAAAAAAACTAAGAACCTTTTTATAACCATCTTATCATACTGTTATAGGCATTCTTACATTGAAAGAAGAAATTTTAGTTTATTTATTGTTTTAAAATTCAGAAGCGGGTGAAAAGTAACTTTTTCATCCGCTTTGATTTTAAATTTGGACCTAGGAATACATTTGTGCTCGCATGGCTTGCACGCCATCGTTTGCCAAATACTCATCATAGGTCATCAGTTTGTCAATGATTCCTTTAGGAGTGATCTCTATAATTCTATTAGCTATGGTATTGGTGAACTCATGATCTTGAGACGTGAATAATACAGTGCCTTTAAAATCAATTAAACTTTCGTTCAATGCAGTAATCGCCTCTAGGTCCAAATGACCTGTTGGTTCTTCTAAGAGTAATACATTGCCTTGCTGCAGCATGAGTCTAGATAGCATACAGCGAACTTTTTCTCCTCCAGACAATACGCTAGATTTTTTAAATACATCATCTCCACTAAATAGCATTTTACCAAGAAATCCTCGTATATAGTTTTCATCTTTATCCTCACTATATTGTCTCAGCCAATCGACCAAATTAAGGGTATCTGTGAAATAGGTATCGTTATTCGATGGGACATAGGCTGTAGTAACAGTCTGCCCCCATTTATACTCACCCTTGTCTGCTTTGCGCTCACCTGCTAATATCTCATAAAAGTATTTAGTCGCTAAGCTATCCTCAGACAGAATCGCTATTTTATCCCCACGGTTGATTTGAAAATCTATCTTAGTAAATAAAACTCCATTTTCATTGGATGAGGCTAAATTTTCAACTTCTAATATTTGATTTCCAGCATCGCGGATTTGAGTAAATATGATGCCAGGATAGCGTCGAGAAGATGGCTGAATTTCCGATATATCTAATTTTTCCAATGCCTTTTTTCGTGAAGTTGCTTGTTTAGATTTGGAAGCATTCGCAGAGAATCGTCTAATAAATTCGAGCAACTCCTCTTTCTTCTGTTCTGCTTTTTTGTTTTTGTCAGCTCGCTGTCTTGAGGCTAGTTGACTTGCTTGATACCAGAAGGAGTAGTTACCAGTATAGATATTGATCTTCTTAAAATCTATGTCGCAAATATGGGTACATACCATATCCAAGAAGTGACGGTCATGAGATACAACTATGACCGTATTTTGAAAATCGGCAAGGAAGTCTTCCAACCAGGCTATCGTTTTAATATCAAGATCGTTCGTTGGCTCATCTAGAAGGAGTACGTCAGGATTGCCAAACAAGGCTTGAGCTAGAAGAACTCTCACTTTTTGATTAGCATCGATTTCGCTCATCAATACGCGGTGATTATCTTCTGTGACACCCAAGTTACTGAGCAATTCAGCTGCATTACTCTCTGCCATCCAACCATCCATTTCTGCAAAATCTGCTTCAAGTTCGGCTACTTTCATCCCATCATCATCGCTGAAATCAGGTTTCGCATAGAGTATTTCTTTAGCCTTCATATTCGACCATAGTTTATCGTTGCCCATCATCACTGTATCCAAGACGAGAAAATTGTCATAGGCTTGATGGTTCTGCTTCAATACAGAGATTCGCTCCCCTGGAGTGATTTCAATTCTTCCTTTGGTAGCATCAATTTCCCCGCTAAGAATTTTAACAAAAGTGGATTTGCCCGCACCGTTGGCCCCTATGACTCCATAGCAGTTTCCTTTAGAAAATGCAAGGTTGACTTCGTCAAATAATACTTTTTTATCGTATTGTAAACTGAGATTTGAAACAGATAACATAATAGTTTAAGAAATATTTAAATTGAATACTAGGCGAATCCAAACATAAAGGGTGCAAAACTAGAAGAATTCAACTGAATAGGAGTAAAAAAAATGGATAAAACGTAATGAAAATGATTGTATTAAGTGTCAAGGTCAATTTTTATCTATCCAATCTCCTAAAAAAAATAAAAACAAAAAAATATCGTCTAAATAACTGACTTTCATTATATATTTGCGCTCTCAAAAAAAATTAACCACAAATCATAATTAAATAATTCAAAATCAATGAGAAAAGCAGATGTAATCGCAAGAATCGCAGACACTACAGGAGTTCCAAAAGTAGACGTACTAGTAGCTGTAGAACAATTTTTTAAAGAAGTGAAAAGCTCTTTAGAAAAAGGTGAAAACGTATATGTTAGAGGCTTTGGTAGCTTTATTGTAAAACAACGTGCTGCTAAAATCGGAAGAAACATTAAGTCTAACACTGCTATCAATATTCCTGCACATCAGATACCAGCGTTCAAACCTGCCAAGGAGTTTGTAGAAGCAGTAAAGAGCAGCAGCAAAAAATAATAACTCATTTTTTTGAAGCATCGTTCATCCTTAATTTTTGGACTAGCCATACTTATCGGGCTAGTTATGTATTTGTTTCTTCCTACAAAGAAGAACCAGCGAGATTCAGTTTTATCTGGTCCAGCTTCAAAGACAAGTCTAGAGCAGTTTAGATACAATTTTATCAATAAACAAGCGGATAGCACAAAACTTTACCTCAATGCCATCGAGGCTAGACTGAGTCAAGCAACGGATAGCCTAGCGACAGTGAATGCACTGACGGAAGGTATAGAGGTATACAATAGACTGCAAGCTCCAGAAATAGCTGCCTTATTTGTTTTCAAGAAGGCGAATTTTATTAAAAACACAAATTCTTGGGAATTAGCGGGCTCTAATTTTATCAACCTACTATCTGACCCAAAACTGGATACCAATCTATTTTCAGATATTTCAAAGCATGCTATCCAATCTTTTCAGAAAAGCATAGATTTAGATTCTAATAACACAGGTGCAAAAATGAAACTGGCTCAATGTTATATGGAACTGAGCAATCAGCCGATGGATGGGGTTCAGCTTCTACTAGGCATTGTCAAGAAAGATCCTGCCAATATAGATGCTCAACTTTTGCTGGCAAAATTTGGGTTGGTTTCTGGACAGCTAGAAAAAGTCTCCCAAAGACTTGAAAATGTGTTATCTTTGCAGGCTCAAAATCCGGATGCCTTGCTCATGAGAGCAGAAGTATTCGCCCGAATGGAAAAGTACGAGTTGGCCGCCAAAGATTTAACTTCTGTAAAAAACAATAGTAAAACACCTCAAGCCATGAAAGAACAGCTTGAAGTCGCTATACAGGATTTAAAAACGAGAACAAAAACAAACCAAACGAATTAAATTATTAACCCAAAAAATATAAAGTATGCCTTGCGGTAAAAAAAGAAAAAGACATAAGATCGCTACTCACAAGAGAAAGAAGAGATTGAGAAAAAATAGACATAAGAAGAAATAGTCTGATACAATTGTATTAAGACTTTATCTGTTTCAATTTAAAATCCTTATTTATTTATAATTAGTGAAGACGGGCTCCTAGAGAGCTCTGTCTATTTTTATTTTAGTTTGTGAATAAAGCAATGGAGCGTGAATTAGTTATACAAGCCACAGATTTAGGTTGTGACATAGCTCTATTAGAAAATAAAGAGTTGGTCGAATTTCATCGTGAATCTCGTCAAAATACCCTCAACGTCGGTGATATCTATTGGGCCCGAGTCAAGAAAATTATGCCCCCACTCAATGCCGTTTTTATTGATATAGGCGAAGGGAAAGAGGCATTTTTACATTATACCGACTTAGGAGAAAAATTTTCATCCTTTCGCGGTTTTTTCGGTCGTTTAGCCCAAAAAGAGAACGAACAAATTGAGCGCTTTCATGTGCTACCTGAGTATTTAAAGGAAGGCAAAATTGGCGAGGTACTCAGTGTAAATGATTACCTCGCTGTTCAGATACTGAAAGAACCTATGAGCAGCAAAGGTGCAAGGCTATCCGCTGATTTATCCTTAGCAGGACGTTTTTTGGTATTGACGCCTTTTATGCCACAGTCCAATATTTCTAGGAAAATCACCAATCCAGCTGAACGAGCCCGACTAAGAGAAATAACTTCAAAGTTAACGATAAAGAATGTAGGAGTCATCATACGCACAGTAGCTGAAGGCAAGTCAGTAAAAGAGCTACACGAAGATTTTAATGAACTCCTCGATAAATGGCAGGGAATATGCAAGAAAATAAGTCAAGCGCAAGGAATAGTCAAACTACATGAGGAACAATCAAAATCCAATACACTCCTTCGCGATATTTTGAATGATAGTTTTACTAAAATTCATGTGCACGGAGAAGAATTGACTACTAGTATTAAAAACTATGTAGAGAAGATAGCTCCAGAAAAGTCAGATATTATTAAATCCTATGAGAAAGATTCTGTGTTTGAAGTATTGAATCTTACGCCTCGCATCAAATCTTCTTTTAATAAGATTATTCCATTGCCTTCCGGAGGTTATTTAATTATAGAACAGACGGAAGCCATGTGCGTCATAGACGTCAATAGTGGTGTGCATAAAGCTAAAAAGGATTTATTGGAGAGCAATGATTCTATTCTTAAAACTAATTTAGAGGCGGCAAAAGAAATTGCTCGTCAACTCCGCTTGCGAGATATGCTCGGTTTTATGCAAGCAGATAAGGCAAGCCATACGATACTGCCTTTATCTAAGTTCTGCTTGATGCAGATTACGCGAAGTAGAACCAAACCTCAAGAGAAGGTCAATACTAAAGAAGTCTGCCCAAGCTGCAAAGGTTCAGGCAAAGTTTCCAATGTTATATTTATTACAGAACATATTTTAAATAGCCTGCAAAGTGTGTTGAAAGTTGATAAGAATATCACCCTCACTGTTCATCCATTTGTATATGCCTACCTCACCCAAGGGCTCTTTTCAGAATTCATGAAATGGCAGTGGAAACTCAAAACTCGCATAAAACTTCGTAAAAACTCTAGTCTAGGAGTCGTCGATTTCCATTTTATGGACAGTAATGGCGAAGTCATACTCAGTTAATATCGAGTTTAAAAAAAGTAGTACAAACAAGTAAAGGAACCTTTTCGTTATAGGGGAGTTGTTCACTTCGGCAAATTTTTTTTTCTAAGATGTTTTATACGTTTATATTTACATTTTAAATTTAAGTTTATGACAAACTCGAAGAATAAGTTGCTAGTCGTCTTAATCATTATGTCTTCTTTGATTGGCTATCTAGAGTGGGGTGGAGGGAATAGTGCTTTTCTTTTTGAAATGGAAAAAGATGTTTTATCCAAGCTATTTACTTTCCCAAATTCTGTCATACATCCTTTGACAATATTTCCTATGTTGG
>CAYXKX010000061.1:691-5532 GCA_964465185.1 uncultured Chitinophagaceae bacterium | reverse complement strand
TTATTTAGAGATCCTCTCAATAAAAAATTAGTTTACTGGGGCATTGGACTCATTGCTATTCTGCTTGTTTTAATTTTGTTTATTGGCATTATAGAGCTTAATTGGAAAATCATAATTTGTTCTTTGCCGTTTGTCATTGTTGCAGGACTCTTTTATTATTTAAATAGAAAATAGTTATTTGTCCATTATCTTCACAATTCATTCCAAATTCCTATAGCTGCTATTTTCCTAGCTATCAACCTTTGGGCTATCTGGGAAAATAGAAGCAAGTATATGCCGATGGTGGCGTAAAGTGTTCAACTTAATTTGGTTGTTTGAATTAAATTTTTCTTTCTAAGCAAAGTTCTAATTCATATCTCCACCTCTTTCTCCTCACTCTTATCCAACACAATCCATTTTCGGTCGCTATTGAGTTTGAGGGTGGCGAGGTATTTTTGTTTCCATTGAGTGGGCGCTATCAAAGATAGGAATTCCTTCTCATTTTTATCGAGATACATATAGTATATTTCACCTATGACAGGCTCGAAGGAAAACTTGGCATTGTAGATGAGATCATTCCAGCGATACTCTTCTAGTAGCTTATTGTATTCAGCTTTGAGTTCGTTAAATTTAGATTCTATTTCTTTATTGACTTTTTGGATGCCTGTCGTTTTCCAAGTGACCACATCGTCTATTTTGATAATAGGCGCACCTACAGTAGTAGCATAAGGCAGGAGTTTAGCATTGTAGCCTTCCTCCTCATTATAAACTATATTATCAGGCTTTTTCGACATTTTAATTCAACTATAGAACTGAATATTTAAAATTAAGAATTTATCATTTAAAATTATATTGCATTTTCCTTCAACTTCTCTGCATTTTCTACAAAGCGGAGTGAGTCTAACATTTCTTGGATATCGCCATTCATAAAAGCATCGAGAGAATAAATTGACTTATTGATGCGATGATCTGTGATTCTACCTTGCGGGTAATTATAGGTTCTGATTTTAGCACTTCGATCACCTGTAGATACCAATGATTTTCTATGACTAGCTACATCACCTACACGCTTTTCTAGTTCTAAATCATAAAGCTTGGTACGGAGCATATCCATGGCTCGGGCACGGTTTCCATGCTGAGAGCGCTCTACCTGACACACTACCACGAGTCCAGACGGCTTATGTGTGAGTTGAACTTTGGTTTCTACCTTATTTACATTCTGACCACCAGCACCACCTGATCGGGAAGTGATCATTTCTATATCTGCCGGATTTAGGTCGATATCAAACTCCTCTACTTCAAAAAGAACGGCCACTGTTGCTGCTGAAGTATGCAATCTCCCTTGAGATTCTGTTTTTGGGACACGCTGCACTCGGTGTACACCACTTTCGTATTTGAGATCACCATAGACATTCTCGCCCTTGATACTAAGCACGACTTCTCTATAACCTTCACTCGTTCCCTCACTTTCATTCATGATTTCTACTTTCCATTTGCGAAGCTCACAATAACGAATATACATGCGCATAAGGTCTTCGGCAAAAATACAAGCTTCGTCTCCGCCAGTTCCTGCGCGTATTTCCATAATGACATCGCGTTCGTCTTGCGGATCTTTTGGTATCAACATAAATCGTATTGCTTCTTCCATCGGCTCTACCTGAGGAGTCAACTCATCCAATTCCATTTTTGCCATATCCTTCAGTTCTGAATCGGATTCATTTTTCAGAATATCTCTATTGGAATCTATATTGGAAAGTAAGTTTTTGTATTCCAAGTATTTCTCGGCTATAGGCTCTAAATTTCTATACTCCTTATTGAGGGCTTTAAATTTGTCCATATCCTGAGTGGACTCTGGATCGCTCAACTTTTCTTCAAGTTGTTTAAATTTAATATAAAGGCTCTCTAATTTATCTAACATATTGGTTTAAAAGGCTGCAAAAATAGGCAATTTTTTATTGATAGGAGCTTCATTTTTAAAGCCGTAAGTTCGTATTTCGAGTGAATAAGCCATTTCGAAAAGAAACTTAGCATACTTTGCAAAATCTTTGCATTTCTTTGCGTTTAGATACTAATTGTACATATTTTGTGGATTAAAATGCAAATTTTAGAATTCAATTTAGCTTACTTTTACTCCTTAAAAATTAGGCAATGAAATTTTATATAGATACGGCTGTATTGGCTGAAATAAAAGAGGCACACGAAATGGGAATTCTAGATGGTGTCACCACGAATCCATCATTGATGGCCAAGTTAGGAATACAAGGAAAAGAAGCGATATATGCGCACTACAAGGCGATTTGTGATATCACCTCTGGCGAAGTGAGTGCAGAGGTTTTATCTATGGATTTTCCGGGCATGGTAGCTGAAGGAGAAGAATTGGCTAAAATAGCGAAGAATATCGTGGTAAAAATCCCTATGACTGCGGATGGTTTAAAAGCAATTAAGCATTTCAAATCCAAAGGGATTAAAACCAATTGCACCTTGGTTTTTAGTGCAGGTCAAGCCCTATTGGCGGCTAAAGCAGGAGCTACTATGATTTCTCCATTTATCGGTAGAATAGACGATAGTAACTGGGATGGAGTGCAGTTGATTTATCAGATCGTGGACGTATTTAAAAACTATGATTTTGAAACCGAGGTTCTCGCAGCTTCTATTCGAAATCCATTGCATATTGTGAAATGTGCCGAAGCAGGTGCAGATATCGCAACTTGTCCACTAGGAGCTATCAAAGGTTTGCTCAATCACCCATTGACCAATATAGGTTTGGCTCAGTTTATTGAAGATTCAAAGAAATTCGCTTAAATATCTTAAAGGGTTTTTCAAATCATTATTAATTATTAGCTATTAATTATTAATTAATCTCAATGCTCAAAAGGCTTTTAATTCGAAACTATGCGATTATAGACGAGGTAGAAATTGATTTTTCGCCCCGTTTGAATATTATCACAGGCGAGACAGGAGCTGGAAAATCAATCATTCTCGGAGCCTTAGGTTTGATCAAAGGCGAGCGCGCACAAACTCAAATGGTACGTTCGGCAGATAAAAAATGCACGATAGAAGCTGTATTCGATTTAAGTGAAACAAATCTGGAGGCTTGGTTTCAGGCTATGTCATTTCCATTTCAAAAATTAACTACGGTCAGACGGGAGCTCATCGCAGATGGCAAGACCAAAGCCTTTATCAATGATGCAGTATGTAATGTGTCACTGCTACAGGAACTAGGAGATAAGTTGGTCGAAATTCATTCCCAGCACGATAGCTTGGAATTGAAGTCGGCAGATTTCCAATTAGAAGTCGTCGATGCCTTCGCAGAAAACACTGCGCTAAATTTAGAAATGTCACGAGCATTTTTGAGTTTGAAATCGATGCAAAAGGAGTATCAGCTCCTCGTGCAGTCGCAGTCAAAGAGCCAGGCCGAAAAAGATTTACAGACCTATCAATTGCAAGAATTGAACCAATATGATTTTGATGAATGGAATCAAGAAAAAATAGAATCGGATCACCTACTGGCTGAAAATGCTTTAGAGATAAAACAACTACTCGCGGGCTCTGTGCGAACGATGAAAGATGACGAAGTCAATCTTTTGGACTCTTTGAAAGAGATATTGTCGCGATTGAGAAAATTTGAAAAGTACTCCAAAGAGCTTGCCGGAATTAATGAACAAATGGATTCATCTTTAGAGCAACTCACTCAAGTGGCAAGAGACTATGAGGTGTTAGCAGATGATACAGAGTTTGATGAAGAGCATTTAAATGAGCTTCGCGAGAAGGTAGAATTCATACATAAAATGCTTCGCAAGCACCAAGCAGCCAATTTATCTGATTTAATTCTGCTTAAGCAAGATTTAGCGACTGCCCTAAATTATGGTGAAAATCTCAATGAGAAAATTGCAGAACTTGAAAAAGCATTAGCCAAACAAAAGTTAGAATGTATTGGTCTAGCTTCCAAATTATCCGTCCGTAGAAAAGGAGTTTTATCGCTCATTGAAAATCAACTTTTGGATAATTTAAAAGAATTGCAGATGGAGAATAGTCAATTTCAGATAGAACTCCTTTCTGAGGAAACTAATTTATCCGAAAAAGGATTTGATTCTGTTGAGTTTCTTTTCACAGCCAACGCGGGTAGTCCGCTGCGTGAGTTGAAACGTGCTATTTCAGGTGGAGAGATGTCGAGATTTATGTTGGCCATAAAATCACTTATAGCGCAGAAAATAGACCTTCCTACTATGATTTTTGATGAAATAGACACAGGAGTTTCGGGTTTGGTGGCAAATAAAGTAGCGACAGTTTTGGATAAATTGGCTAAGGCGCATCAAATAATTGCAATTACACATTTACCTCAGATAGCTAGCCGTGGCTCGCATCATATCAGTGTCTATAAAACAACAGAAAACAATGTGACAACTACTCATCTCAAGCAATTGCATCAGGCGGATAGGGAAATTGAAATCGCACGGATGATTAGTGGGGAGAGTATTACTCCTGCCTCATTGGCCAGTGCGAGGGAACTGTTGAATTAGTATGTGCTACTCCGTCCACATTTTGACTACCTTTTTCTCAGGTTCCGCAAGGGGTATCTTTGGGTTTATACCCATTTCATAAAAGATATACGAATAAATATCTGCAGTCAACTCGAGCATTTTTTTCGTATTACTTGCCCCATGTCCACTCTTAGTATCTATGCGTATGAGCATGGGTCTTTTGCCCTTATATTTTTCTTGAAGGGTTGCTGCATATTTGAAGGAATGCGCCGGTACTACTCTATCATCGTGATCCGCAGTCGTGACAAGAACACTCGGATACTCACGGTCGGATTTGATCGTGTGTAGTGGAGAGTAGCTAAATAAATATTTAAACATAGC
>CAYXKX010000061.1:0-681 GCA_964465185.1 uncultured Chitinophagaceae bacterium | reverse complement strand
GTCAGATATCCATGCCTTGCCAATAGTGAATTTATGAAAGCGAAGCATATCCATAACACCTACTTGTGGTATAGCTACACGAAATAAGTCTGGACGCTGGTTGGTGACAGCTCCTACTAAAAGTCCTCCGTTACTGCCTCCACGAATCGCTAAAAAGTTTTTGGAGGTATATTTTTTTTGAATGAGGTATTCTGCAGCGGCAATAAAATCATTAAATACATTTTGTTTTTTCAATTTTGTTCCTGCCTGATGCCAATTCTCACCGTATTCTCCACCTCCTCTAAGACAGGCCTGGGCATAGACCCCTCCAGCTTCTAGAAATGGAATAAGTGTCGGACTAAAATTGGGTTGTAAGGAAATGTTGAAACCTCCATATCCATAGAGTAGTGTAGGATTCTTACCGTCTAGTTTCAATCCTTTTTTGTGGACTAAAAAAAGGGGAATTTTTGTCCCATCTTTTGAAGGGTAGAAAACGCGCGCTGTAACAAAATCTGTTTCTCCTTTGAATTCAGACTTTTTAAACACCGAACTCTCTCCACTATTCAGGTTGTATTGATAAATAGTAGGAGGAATTCCAAATGAATTGAAGCTGTAGTAGACAATGCTATCTTCCTCAATTCGATTGACATTACTAGCACTACCCAAATCCGGATAGACTAATTCTCCGATGGCTTCCCCATT
>CAYXKX010000060.1:0-11062 GCA_964465185.1 uncultured Chitinophagaceae bacterium | reverse complement strand
TGTCTTTAGGTTCTTCAGGTAATAATAGAACACCCCCACAAACCAATACGAAGGCAAACAAAGTAGATATACTTGTAAAATCAATAACCCAATTATAATCTACGAAGAGAATAGGAATACCTACTACGAGACCTGTAATAATGGTGGCGTAGCTAGGTGTTTTATACTTCTTATGAATTTTAGAAAACTTTTTTGGCATCAATCCATCTCTACTCATCGACATCCAGATACGAGGCTGCCCCATTTGAAAAACCAATAATACGCTGGTCATAGCCACAATAGCACTAACACTCACGACACCTCCTATCCAGTGCAATCCTTTTTCGAAAAATACAAAAGCCAAAGGGTCTTTGACATCCAGTAGACTGTAAGATACCATGCCCGTGAGCACGAGAGCCAATAAAATATAGAGAATCGTACAAATGACTAGGGCGTAAAACATCCCCTTTGGTAAATCAGAACGGGGGTTTCTGCACTCCTCTGCTGTAGTGCTGATAGCATCAAAACCAATATAGGCAAAGAAAACAGAAGAAACGCCTGCCATCACTCCTCTGAATCCGTTTGGCATAAAAGAGTTCCAATTCGCTCCATCGACATAGAAAAAACCAACGGTAATCACCAATATGATTACGACTACTTTCAACAATACCATGAAGTTGCTAAAATTTTTAGATTCCTTGATACCGACATAAACCACTGCAGTGATCAAAATATTGATGACGAAAGCCGGTAGATTGATTATAAACTTAAGACCCCATAAACTGGGAGCATTGGCATAGGCCGCTGCATACTTATTGGATAAGCCTTCGACAAAAGCTCTTTTGGCCGTAGGATAATCTATGCCAAGCCAGTCCGGCAAATGCAGTCCTAAATTTTCTAATAAGGTCTGAAAGTATTCTGACCATGAAATAGCCACGGCAATATTCCCTATACTATACTCCATGACGAGGGCCCAACCGATGATCCAAGCAAAAACTTCACCAAAGGTCGTATACGCATAAGTATAGGCGCTGCCCGCCGCGGGTATTCTGGAGGCAAATTCAGCATAACACATGGCGGTAAATCCAGAGGCAATAGCTGCGAAGATAAAAAGAAAGATGACACCGGGTCCTCCGCTAAAGCAGGCCTTGCCCACGGTGGAGAATATCCCTGCACCAATCACGGCGGCTATACCGAAAGAGGTCAAATCCACTACGGAGAGATTTTTGTGAAGCTTATCTCCATCCTCCAATAAATTGTGACTTTCTATAATCCCTTGGATAGACTTTTTTCTAAAAATTTTCCGCATAGGTTAACTCTATATTAAATGGTAAATATAGGGGTGTAGCCACGAATTCACGAATTAATATTTTGAATAAATCAACTATTGATCGCTGTAATCTAATAGCTATCTAACCATCATCACCTCGCCAGTTTTCGTGAAATACCTACCTAAATAGGAATAGCGGAGCGAATAGGAATAAACTCCATTGGCGGCGGGCATTCCTTGATAGCTTCCGTCCCAGCCTTTGGATGATGGATTGTGTTCATAGACTTTCTCGCCCCAGCGGTTAAAGATTTGGAAGTAGTCGATTGAAATATTACCTGAAAGGTTCGGAGTGAAATAGTCATTCAATCCATCGCCATTTGGAGAGAAGGCGGTGGGAAAGTCTATTAATGGTTGGTCTATGGCGTAGATGCTAAACTGCATTTTCTCTTCACAGTCTGCTAGATTCCATGCCGTCACTTCAAAGGTCTTGTCTTCGTTGATTTGTGGGCGGATAGCTGAACTCTGTTCACCCGATGTCCATCGATAGTTCTGCGCTCCACTCACTTTTATGTTTGTTGTTTCTCCTTTGATGACCGTATCGATTTGTTTGCTTATGGCAGTTAAGACTGGTCTATTTTCTCTGCGATAATAATAAGGCTGATAGATACTATCGCAGTAGGGAAATTCCAAACTTTTGATTGTGTCTTGCGTGAAAAAGCTCGCAGTTTTCAACTGGCCTTTGTGTATGATTTCTTCACAAAACTCTATCGTCTTATCCGCTAAAAATTTCGGCTGCGGCTCGGTGATATAGACAAGGTGCTTAGTCACGATACTATCACAGTTAAGATAATTATTTATGGTTTCGGTGAAGCTATCATTCTGCGTATAAGTGTGCGAACCATAGTGGAATGCTCCGCATTTGTTGTGGGTAATCGTTTTGTATTCGGTAGTAGGTAGATAAGTGAGGTTAATCGTGAGTAGACTGTCACAACCGAGGTGGGAAGTGAGCGTTTGGACATAAGTCCCGCTCTGCGTATAGCCTTGGTAGATATCTCCATGGCAGCGAATAATTTCTATTGTATTGGAAACAGTCCCATTGGTCAGCAAAGTCAGAGTAATAAAACTATCACAGCCAGCGGCATTGGTGAGTGTGTCTCGGTATATACCTGCTGTATTCAGATTTTGATTATTGAAAGAGTAAAACTGATTTTTGCATATAGTACGAGTCAATGCATAGGTACTTGTATCCTTCAGAGCAAGGGTTAGAAGTATGAGGCTATCACAACCATTTCTATTCGTGAATTTGTGGATATAAGTCCCTTGGCTCGTCAAAACTTGACTATAAAAATTATACGACTTGCCTCTGCATATCGTCTGCGTTTGTTTGTTCGTGTCGAGTGGGTTTATGGTTAGTGTTAGTTTCAGCACACTATCGCAGTTTCGTATTGTTTTCAAGGTATCGTAGTAAATGCCTCCTTGCTTATAATATTTCCCACCAAAAAGGCTTGAATCTCCTGCACATATAGCCCGCAATAAAGGTGTTTCATATGCAGGTTTAGGAATAAAATGATAGATTATTTGGCTATCGCAGCCGACATTATTTATCAGCGTATCACGATAGACGCCTGCTAGGGTTAAGTTCTGACCATTGAAGGACTTAGGCAGATTATTACATAGAGTATCATAGACCTGCATCGTGTCCGTGCGCTTTACGAGCAGATTTAGAATCAGAAAACTATCACAGCCGACATTATTTATAAGTGTATCTCGATAGACTCCGCTTGCAGTTCTATTTAGGCCATTCCAGACATAGCTGCTACCTGAACAGATAGTATCATAGAGATAAGTCGTGTCATTTCTCAAAAAAGTAAGGTCTAGGGTGGTCAAGCTGTCACAGATATCCCATGTGAGTAGAGAATCAGTATAAAACCCAATCTGTTTATAATATTTAGCTCTAAATAATACACTATCTCCAATACAAATACTCTTTCTGATGGTATCTATTTTAGCACAAGAAATTTTCATAAGGAAGGCGCAGCCAACACTATTAGTATTTTGATGCCCTTGATAGGCAAGTCCTGAAGTGGAAGTAGTCTGACCTGCTATGTATACATTATCAGATTTATCAGCTTTGATTGAATAAGTATTGGTAACATTATTTCCACCTACATAAGTCGACCATATCAAAGAATCCTTTGCCGAAATTTTATAACAAAATGAACTTTGAATACCAGGAAGTGTGCTTTTAATCCCCCGATAGTGAATACCTGTAGTAGACGTAGTCTGACCTATAATATAATAATTATCACGCTTATCAAAAGCAATATTCAGAGGATTTTCGAAAAAATTCCCACCAAGGTAAGATGACCATGTGATGTTAAAATTGGTATCAATTCGTAAAATTAATGCATCTTTAGCACCACCTGAATGTGTTTTTTTGAATCCTGTTGATAGAGTAGGTGCAAAAGGTGTACCTATTGCACATAATGCATAAATCGAATTCTTGTGCAAAAACATCCCTCGATAGTCAAAGGTTAAAAAACTTGTTAGACTCAAACTGATGGATTTACTCACAATACGATTTCCATTCAATGCAGAAAATTTAGCCATAAATAATGGCGCACCTGTGAAATAAACATTCGAATTATCTGTAAATAGTAAATGAGTGTCAATATATGTGTTAGAGAAGATCAAATCAGACCCATGAAGGGCAATAGACGGTATATACCCAGTCAATCCAAAATAACTTGACCACGCTCTGGTGCCATTCGCATTCAATCGTGCTATAAAATTATTTGGAATTTGCTGCACTGAACTAGGAAAATTTTTAACATAAATAGTATCTTGATAAGCATTATATGCAATACCATTCGGACTAGTAGTAGTTCCTGTTATATATACATTATTGTTTTGATCAATTTTAATATCAGAAATCGCATCAGAACCAGATCCGCCATAAAAACTAGCCCATAGTCGCAATCCCGAGGAATCAAATTTAACTAGAAACCCATCTTGAGAGCCTCCTCCGTATGTGTTTTGAAAACCCAAATGAGAATAAGTCGAAGATGTATCATACATAGCACCTGCTAATAAAATACTTCCATCTGGATACATGGCACTTGCTCTTGAGGACGATCTAGCTCCGTAATAGGTTCCCCATAATCTATTACCATTAGAGTTAAATTTTGCAAGAAACATCTGTGTCCCATTGGTGAAATTATTTTGAAATCCATTATAAGATATATTTGTACTAGAACTAGTAGTCCCATATAGATAAACATTCCTATTTGCATCGAGTTCACAATATCCATCAGTGCCTGCACCCCCATAATATGTGCTCCACTCAAGCTGCGGGTCTATGATGAGAATCTCTCTAGGGTTATAATTTTTTATTTGAAAGCAAACTATACTGTCATTGAGCAGATAGTTGGAGGTAATTTTATCTTGAAGTTGAAACGCTATTGGGGCTTCCACTCTTATATCGCCTAGTCTATTGCGTAGGATTAAATTTCCAAATTGGTCTAGGTAGATTTGTTCCGCATTTTTGTATTTAAGTTTAATAAGGCTAGGGTCAGCACCGGGGTAGACGATGAAGTCGTATTTAACCCCTCCCTTCCGCTCCTCAGATGGTGATGATGTAGCAGAATAAATCACCCAGTCAATGTTCGGATAAATATTTTTATAGATTATTTTTTGGTAGGAATGTGTTTGTATTAAATTGGGTTGATAGTAGTTCGTATAGTCATCGCTTTTTCCTTCGACTACGATTTGAGGATGGGGGTTAGCGCCAAGGAGTTCCATATCCATGCGGTAGGTAGAAAAACTTCCCGAAAGTAAACTTTCTGGAAGTGAATTGGAATCAGTTTCCAATTTTTCTAATTGATATACTAGTCCTGTCTTTAACAAGAAAATCTTGAGGTTTCCTTTCTTGAAAACAAACTTAACTTCAGGTGCTGGCTTATTGTCGGGGTAGTTGATTTGACCCAGGTTTTCTTCGAAGGAATGGTTTAGTTTATTGGAAAAAACACTTTTAGCCATTTCCCTATCCACTCCTGCTAGTGCAGTATAGGACATAAGGATAAAATAAAAGCTTAGTTTTATGCTCATTTTCAACGAATTGCTGTAGCAAATATAAGGTAAAAACGCTAATATCTATATTTGTTTGATTTAGCATTATGACTTTTCGATAGTAGAGGGGGGTATTCAAATAACTTTAGAATCAATACTTTAAACTTAAAACTTTCATCTTTTAGCTCTAGCCTACCTACCTAACCACTCATTCATCTTCATACTAAACGTAAAAGTATGGTTAACGCCAATGGGGCCGAAGCGAGAAAAGGAATAGCCGAGATCGAATTTTCGTGTATAAATGCCGAAACCAAGTCCTAGACCCGTCAATCCGCGCATATTATCGAAGGAGTTTTCCAAGCCTCGCTTGACATCATAGTTGGCTCCTATCTTGACTGCCTGACCGAAATTGATCTCGACACCGAATACAAAATGACTCAAAATGGCAGAAACTACACTTGGTTCTTGGATTCTATAGAGACTATTTTGAGGCCATAGACCATATCCCCTCCCCTCCACTGTGGTTGTGGCAGCATTCCAATGATAGAGCTCCTGAGTCATAATGATTACCCTGAGAGGATTATTTTTGAACTTTTTGCTTACGGCAAACTGGATATCAAATGGTGTCGAACTCGTCTGGGTTCTGTCTCCTACAAACTGATAGCCAATATTTTTTAATAGTAAGGTAGCATATATTTGTCGTTCATCATCACGATAAAGCATAGACAAATCCGCTGAGGCTCCAAACATGTTAGCTAAAATATAATTGGCATAGGCGAGTTTGACTGTAGCTCCAAATTTATAATGCTCGTAGGTTTTGGATGCAGCTATATAGGCTGAAACTTCATTGGGACTTATGGTTCCAGATTCATTTCCATTGACATCGATGCGCTGTTGTTTGCCGTAGTTTATAAAATTGACCCCGACCACATATGGAATATCAAATTTATAATTATTCATAGAATAGGCTAGATGTCCATATAGCGATTGAAAATAGAGGCTGCTGGTTGCCATCAACTTGCCTTTACTACTAAATTCTAGTAAAGCTGGATTGGCTAAAACCAGATCAATATGCTCGTCAGGCACAGCGATTGCTGATTTACCCAAATAATTTTGCCTGGCCGAACCTGGAATATTTAGGAACTTGAAGGTGGACGACTCCACTATATTCTGGCTAGAAAGAGGAGTCAGACATCCAAGGATAAAAATACAATGGATGACTTTGTTTAACATAGATTTTGGTGTAGTGTTCTTCTATTACGTGATTTAAACTCCAATTTGGTCAAATTATTGCTTATTCCGGATTAGATTCTTCCGTTGGAGTGCCTAATTCATTCTCATGCACTTGAATATCAGTAAGTCTTGGTAGGTCCTCGATAGAATGGATGCCGAAATAGTCTAGGAATTTTTCAGTCGTGCGATAGGTGGTTGGATGCCCAGGAGTATCCTTTCTTCCGGAAATTTCAATTAACTCCCGTTCCAACAATCTCTCTATCGCATAATCGGAGGAAACACCTCGGATAGTCTCCATATCCAATTTGGTGCAGTCTGGCTGAAACGCAATAATAGAAAGGGTCTCTAAGGCGGATTTTGATAGTCTTCTCTTCTGAATCGTTTCGATATAATGGACTATATATGGATAATATGCAGCCTTAGAAACGAAGGAATAACCCGAGCCCGTTTGCTGAATTTCAATACCATACTTATCTGTTTGATATTCATACTGCAGCTCTTTCAGTGCCTCAAGGATAAGTGCGTTTTCTATTTCCGGATGTTCCTTTTGAATCAGGCCATAAAGTTCCTCCTCCTTTATAGGATTCGGAGAGGAGAATAAAACAGCTTGTATAATAGGTTTTAATGCAATGCTCATAATCTATTCTGTTGGTTCAAATTCCTTAACCCAGCCATTGTTTGTAGCTCGCAGAAGGTTTTTTAAATCATTTTCGAAAAATAACAATCCATTACTGGCATCATAAATAGGTCTCATATTCACGTTGATGTATGCACCTTTATATTGATAGTCCTGAACGGATAATGGAAATTTAACTCCATAATTATTTAGTACTGTGGTGACGTACATAGCCACATCATAACCGAGAAAAACATCTGTGACCGCTCTATCTTTAGTCAAAGAGGCGTAGTCTGATTTAACTTTGCTAAGGAGGTTAGGGTAGTTTTCTAAAAAAGCATCCGTATAAACCTTGGCATCCAGCGTATCTAGAAAAGACTTATTGATTTTTTGATTTATAGCCCAGTAGCTATGACCAAAAACAGTCACATTATGAGGCTTCAATTTCACCAATTTTCCAAGAATTTCATTCACAATAGCTGTTTCATGATAGCCTATCATGTATACAGCATCGCGGGTAGTATCTAGGTAGGATTTAAAACTCAAATCTGAATTATATTCAAGCAATTTGAGTCTTTTAGAACCATCCTTTTCGGACATAAATTTCAAATAATTAGCAACCATTCTCTCTGCCTTGTTTATGCCATCATAGACATAAAAAATATCGGTGTTTCTTTTGTACTTATCTAGAATAATCTTTACGTAATAGTCGTAAAAAACTCTGTTTTTTGGCGCATGAAACTTGAACACATAAGGGTTATCCTTAGCAGGAAGGTCTGAAGTATTCTGAGCAAGAAACATCGGTATTTTTTTATCTAAGCAATACTTTGAGACTAAAATCGCTTGAGAAGAATGGAATGGAGCTATAATGGCATCGAATTTCTTCTTAGATAATTCTTGAATAATGGCCTGAGTTGAAGAATCGCTTCGATCATTATCCCAAATGTGAATATTAAATTTCGCATTCATTTTAGCTATTTGTGGAAAGGCGACATTGACCCCTTCCCAAAAACCTAAAGCTTCGCGGGACTCTGAAGACATGCTTGCAGGCTTATCTTTTCCATCACTTTTGACAATGCTATTTTTTCGAATAGGCAGGATAAAGGCAATATTATAAATAGCTTTTCTAGAGTAGTTAAGAGAATCTAAATGTTTGTAAGGATTGTCCCTTAGCACCGGAGTGGTTGTATTTTCAAGGGCAGGGCTGTTCTCAACTTCTACAATTTGAGAAAAGCTGAACAGGTGCAAAACCGAAAAAAATAATATAAATATATAGTTCATTTTATTCCCATTCAATGGTAGCTGGAGGTTTAGAACTGATATCATAAACCACTCGATTTATACCTTTAGCGTGGTTGATAATTTCATTTGAAATTTTCGCCAGTAATTCATATGGCAAATGTACCCAATCGGCGGTCATTCCATCTAGAGAATGCACACAACGCAGCGCTACGACTTGCTCATAAGTGCGCTCATCGCCCATAACGCCGACACTATGCACAGGTAGGAGGATGACTCCGCTCTGCCATACCTTTTCATACCAGCCACTCTCATGTAGGTTTTTGGTAAAAATAGCATCTGCTTCTTGGAGTAGTTGCACATTTTTCGCATTGACTTCGCCTATGATTCGGATACCCAAGCCTGGCCCAGGAAAAGGATGTCGATTTAAAATATGGGGAGGTACGCCTAAATCTGCACCTACTCGACGCACTTCATCTTTGAAAAGCAATCTAAGCGGTTCTACAATTTTCAATCCTAATTTTTCTGGAAGACCACCCACATTATGGTGTGACTTTATGGTAGCACTTGGGCCATTGACCGATAGGGATTCTATAACATCTGGATAGATGGTCCCCTGAGCAAGGTATTTGGCATTCTCCACTTTTTTGGCCTCCTCTTCAAATACCTCAACAAAAACCCTTCCGATGGCTTTTCTTTTAGCTTCTGGCTCGGTAATGCCCTTCATCGCTGCGTAGAATTTTTCTGCTGCATTGACTCCGATAATGTTCAACCCGCTTTCTTTGTAGGAATGAAGTACTTCCTCAAATTCATTTTTTCGCAATAAACCATTATCTATAAAAATACAGATTAACTGCTTGCCAATAGCTCTGTGAAGCAGATAGGCCGCTACCGAAGAATCGACTCCACCACTCAATCCTAGTATCACATAATCAGTCCCAATTTTTTCTCTAAGTTCAGTTTCCTGCGTTTGAATAAATGACAATGTCGTCCATTCTGCATGGCATTGACATGTATCTTTGACAAATCGCTCGATCAATTCTTTACCACATTGGGTATGAGTCACTTCAGGATGAAATTGAACTCCAATTAAATCATTCTTAAACAATCCTTCATTAGAAGCAAAAGCCGCTACGATGCCATTTTCAGTTTTGGCGATGGTGTGAAAATGAGGACCTACCTCTACAATGCTATCGCTATGGCTCATCCAAACCTCTGAATGGTCCTCTACATTTCTAAACATAAGGTGACTATGATCAAATATGACCTTAGCGCGTCCGTATTCTCGCACTTTACTTTTGGTCACATGACCCCCGTGATTTTTGATAGTATATTGAGCAGAATAGCATACAGCAAATACAGGAACATGATTGGTAATTCCGTCGATATCTATCTTTGGACAATTCTCATCCAAAGAAGAATATGGACTACCCGATAGGATAACACCTTTGATAGACTTGTCTGTCCAATCAATCTCTTTGTGGAAAGGGATGATTTCACAATACACATTTAACTCTCGTACTCTTCTGGCTATCAACTGTGTATATTGTGAGCCAAAATCTAAAATCAGTAATTTTTCTGTCATTTCAAATTCAATGGGCAAAGATACATTGTCCCGCTTTTTAGCTTTGATTTTTGTTTAAGGATTTATTTGAATTTATCTAAAATAATAGATAGACGTTTAATCCAAAATCCATACCGTATCTACCGTACGGATTCGCATAAGAGTTTAAATTTCAATCCAGTAGTTACTTGATTGAAAGAAACTCTAACGCGGGATTAATCCCAACTAACACGCTATTCTTTTATTCATCTTTTAAATTTTTTATTAATGGAATTCATCATCTCTCTTCGTTCGAGATCCTTCGTCAAAGCCTATCGCGTAATTTGGGTTTAATTTTACCTCTGAATTCTTATCTTTGCCCTATGAGCACAACACAAGTAAATAGCAGAAAAGAAATCTCATTAGAAGAGTTTAAAAAAGAAATATTGGCTGACTATCAGTTGGCATGGGAAAGCCGACATTTCAGTACGATTGGCAGAAAAGAAGTATTGACAGGTAAGGCCAAATTCGGAATATTCGGTGCTGGAAAGGAATTAGCTCAGATAGCACTAGCCAAATATTTTCAAAATGGCGACTATAGAACAGGATATTATCGCGACCAAACGATCGCTTTGGCTACGGGTAATGTAACCTTAAAGCAACTTTTCGCTCAATTGTACGCCCACGCTAATGTAGATCATGATCCTATGTCTGCGGGTAGAATGATGAATGCGCACTATGCTACACGTATGCTCGACGATAATGGAGATTGGAAAAATCTCATGGAGATGAAAAATATGCCTGCTGACCTCTCCCCTACAGCTGCTCAATCCTTAAAAGCGCTAGGTCTAGCACTTGGCTCCAAACTTTATAGAAATAATAATGAAATTCAAGATAAAACGACCTTTTCAAACAATGGTAATGAAGTTACATTCTGTACCATTGGGGATGCCTCGACGAGCGAAGGAATTTTCTGGGAATCCGTCAATGCTGCTTGCGTCATGCAAGTACCTCTTATATTCAATGTATGGGATGATGGCTACGGCATATCTGTACCTCAAAAATATCAAACTGCCAAGCAATCTATATCTCAAGCAATGAGTGGGATGAAGAC
>CAYXKX010000059.1:0-11369 GCA_964465185.1 uncultured Chitinophagaceae bacterium | reverse complement strand
ATAGAACAGTGCAAGGAAGAGTATCTCGATTGTCAAATTCTATCAATCCAAGCAATAGAACGTTTTCTGTAGAAGTCCCATTGACAAATACTGATAATTTGATTAAGCCAAATATGAGTGTAAAAATGGAAATCATAGATTACCAAACCACCGCAATTTCTATACCGAATAAAGCGATAGGAACCAATGCGAAAGGCGAATAGTTTGTCTATATATTGAAAAAAATGAATCAAAATAATGCGACTGCTTCAAAAGCTGTTATTACTGTAGGACAATCAAATTCTGAATTTACAGAAGTATTGAAAGGATTGAATGTCGGCGATAAAATCATAGTAGAAGGAAGTAAAAGTGTGGTCGATAATTCAAATGTGAAGTTTTAGGTTTCATTCGAATTAAATAAAAATCGATATAATATTAAAAATTAAGAATTCATAATTCAAAATTATAGAAATGAGTTTCAAACAAAAAGAATTCGGAATTTCGAGTTGGGCTGTAGAAAATCGAGTGACGGTTTACATTTTGACCTTTGCTATCGTGCTTCTAGGAACAATTGCCTATGTGACTATGCCGAGGGAAGACTTCCCAGAAATTATCGAAAATAAAATATTCATCTCCTCGATTTATCCTGGAAATGCAGCCGAAGATGTCGAGAAATTGGTGACAGACCCTCTAGAGAAAAAAATTAAGAACTTATCAGGAGTGACCAAAGTGACTTCGAGTTCGTTTCAGGATTTTTCATTGATAGTAGCGGAGTTTGACGACAAGCATACGGTGGAGTCTGCCAAACAAAAAACTAAGGACGAAGTCGATATGGTTAAGTCTGGCAATGACTGGCCCAAGATGGATAACGGAGGTAAAGTAGAGCCTACTATTTTCAATATTAATATAGCCGAAGAGGTACCGATTTTAAATATTAATTTAAAAGGAGATTATCCTGCTCAGACATTGAAAGATTATGCTAAGATTATAAAAGATGAAGTCGAGGATATCGAAGAAATCAAGAAAGTAGAAATACTCGGTGTAGGTGATAAAGAAGTGGAAGTCGCTCTAGACCTATTCAAAATGGCAGGAGCTGCCGTGAGTTTTGACGATGTGCAGCGTGCAATCCAAGGGGAGAATATGACTGTTTCAGGCGGAAATATTGAGAATGGGGGCAAGAAATCAAATATTAGAGTTGTGGGAGAGTTTGATTCACCCGAGGAGCTAAACAGTATCGTCGTGAAATCGTTTGGAGGCTCGGTCATGCTAAGAGACATAGCAGATGTGAAATTTAAAGAAAAGGAGCGCACGACCTTTGCCCGCGAATCTGGTAAAGAAGTGGTGATGATCAATATTAAAAAGCGTTCTGGAACCAATATGATTCATGCCATTGAAAAAGTCAAGGAAAAAGTAGCAGAGTTAAAGAAAAATGAAATACCAGGTGATATTACATTAGATTACACAGGCGATCAGTCTTCGCGTGTCGAGCATGCGGTGGACGAATTATCTAATCATATTTTATTTGGCATAATTTTAGTCATGGCGGTTTTGATGTTTACGATGGGATTGAGAAATTCTCTCTTTGTAGGATCAGCTATACCTTTATCTATGTTAATGGCATTTGCTATCCTAGATTCTTTGGGAGTTACCCTTAATACCATGGTATTGTTTGGTCTAGTAATGGGTTTGGGTATGCTCGTTGATGATGGAATCGTCGTAGTAGATAACGTATTTGCCAATATGCAAAAAGGCATGGATCGAATTACGGCTTCAAAGATAGGTATAGGTGAAATCGCTTGGCCTGTCATATCTTCGACGGCAACCACCCTTGCTGCCTTCTTCCCACTGGGTCTCTGGCCGGGGACTATGGGTAAATTTATGATTTATTTCCCAGCGACTCTATCTGTGGTTTTGGGAGCTTCTCTCATCGTGGCTATGGTTATCAATGCCTCTATGACGGGTGGTTTTATGGCATTGAAGGATGATAACATTTCGTTTGAATCATTGAAAAAATATACTAAATATTTAATTCTAATTGGACTTTTGTTTGCTATTCCAGGCTGGATGACAGACAATGGAATCCTTAGAGCACTTGGGCATTTCAGTTTTATCCTCATTGGATTTTTATGGTTGTATCATAAGTTTATTTACAATGCGACACAAAGATTTCAGCATAGCTTCTTTCCAAAATTTGAAGAGAAGTATGCTCAATTCTTGCGAGGTATCTTTGAGCAAGGGAAATCAAGAAAATATTTAGGGATCATTGTCGGATTGTTAATCCTCTCATTTGTTCTCTTCGGGGCTTTCCCTCGAGATGTTTGGTTTTTCCCTGATAATGTCCCCAATATGAATATCGTTTATCTAGAATACCCGCAGGGGACACCTATTGAAAAAACAAATGAGGCCACTAGACAAATAGAAAAACAGGTACTGACCATTCTTGATAAATATAAAAAAGGCAACCCTGATCCTAACTTCCTCGTTCAGTCAGTAGTAACCCAAGTGGGAGAAGGAGCTGGCAACCCCAAGGTCGATGCAGGGAATAGCTCTGAAACACCATTTAAAGGGAAAATAACGGTTCTTTTTCATGAATTTAAGGAACGAAAAGGAATAAGTACTCAGGAAGTTTTGAATGATTTAAGGGCGAATATAAAGCCCATAGCTGGAGCTAAAATAACTATTGAAAAGGAGTCCAATGGTCCTCCAGTAGGATATCCTATTAGTGTAGAGATCGCAGGGGAGAATTACGATGAGATGCTTGTAGAGAGTCAAAAAATTATAGACTTTATCAACTCGAAGCGTATACCAGGAATAGAAAAACTGTCAACCGATATCAAAAAGGAAAAGCCTGAGTTAAAGATGAATATAGATCGCGCCTTAGCAGGTAATCTTATGACATCTACTGGGGCAGTTGGTTTCAATCTCAGACGCGCACTTTATGGTCAGGAAATTTCGACCTACAAAGAAGGCGATGATAATTATAAAATAGTGATGAGACTGAACGATGAACAGCGAAAAAATGAAAGTTTAATTTTAAATCAGCCCATTACATTTAGAAATCAAATGAATGGTCAATTGATTCAGATTCCAATGGCTACTTTGTCGACAACGGAGCCTACATATACGTTCAATCAAATTAATCACAAAGCAGGAAATCGGGTAATGACGATTTATTCTAATCTCCTCGACGGTTATAATGCGAATGAAATTATGGCCGAGATAAAGAATGAATTGAAAGTCTATAAATTGCCTGCAAAAATGAGTTTTGGGTTTTCTGGTGAACAGGAGGAGCAAGGTAAGAACTTTAGTTTCTTGATGAGAGCCTTGTTCTTAGCATTTTTTGGAGTCACTATGATTATAGTTTTACAGTTCAATTCTACATCTAAAACATTTATCATTATGGCTACTGTATTATTAAGTTTCTCTGGTGTTTTCTTTGGATTGACTCTATTCAATATGGATTTCGTCATCTTAATGACTATGATGGGTATCATTTCCTTGGTTGGAGTGGTAGTGAAAAATGGGATTGTTTTGATGGACTTTTTTATCCTTCTTTTAGATAAGAAAAAAGCGGAATTAGGCTTGGAAACCCATGAAGATATTCCTATGGACTCATTCGTCACTTGTATTGTGGAGGCTGGACGATCAAGATTGAGACCGGTTCTTTTGACAGCGACTACAGCAGTCTTAGGTCTAATCCCACTGGCAATTGGGTTAAATTTCAATTTCTTTACCTTTTTGACAGACTTGAATCCTCATATATATCTTGGAGGGGACAACGTTATTTTCTGGGGACCTTTGGCATGGACTATCATATTCGGTTTAACCTATGCGACTGTCCTTACTTTAGTTATGGTGCCAGTTATGTTCTATTTGGTCAGTAAGTGGAAGCACAATATCAGAAAGAGAAAACTTTCTAAACTCGCAGCAATGAATCTTTAAATTGAATTAAACCTTGTTTTAGTTAATTTAATTCAAAACTACTTAACTAACTATAATGTCGTGTAACAATACCTAGTCTTTTGCGCACAAATTAGGTAACAATGAAAAAATCTAGCTAGGTTTATTTTTATTTTCACAAATTTGTCCACATTATAATACAAGGTATAATATGTATTTTTTAATTACTTACTATGTTTTAACGGTCATAGGCATTCACACAGGTTTATATTTTTTTTTCAAAAAAAAGGGAATAGAACCTTGGAAAGCCTTTGTCCCATTTGTTAACAAACTTGAACTAATCAAACTGACAGGACAAAAAAAGTCCTTTCTCGTTTGGTTTTTCATACCGGGAGCGAATATCATAGCAGCTGTTTCCCTTTTTTCAGAATTGCTAGATGCTCATAGAATCTATGATTTTAAGAGCCACTACCTTGGTATTCTTGGAGGTTCAGTGTTTTTTCCTTATCTATTTTGGAAACGAGAGCCCAGTCCTAAGTATTTTGGACCGCAGGGTGAAATTGAGGGAGAAAAATTTCGCAAGCCCAAATCCGGAATCCTTCGCGAATGGACTGATACCATCACCTTCGCATTATCGGCAGCTATGCTGATTCGCTTTTTTGTCTTCGAGGCTTTTACTATTCCGACCTCGTCCTTAGAAGGGACTCTATTGGTGGGTGATTTTCTTTTTGTAGATAAGTTTAGTTATGGTATGCGGATTCCTAATACCCCGCTAGCTTTTCCTTTGGTTCAGAATACATTTCCAGCTCCACAAGGTACCACTCCTATTAATTCTTATTTAGATTGGATTCAGATACCATATACAAGATTACCAAAATTGACAGAAATCAAGCGAAATGACCTCGTCGTATTCAATTTTCCTGAAGGAGATACCGTGACACAGGAATTTCAGAGTCAAAAACCGTATTTAACGCTTGTCCATTACATCGGAACTTCTGCTATTCAGCAAATGAATCCAAATATAACTGAAAGCTATAAACAATCGCAGGAGTATGTGGATCAGGTAAATGCCTTAGGCAGATTTTATTTGAAGTCTAATAAAGAATATACACTTACCTCCCGGCCTGTCGATAAGCGAGACCATTATGTGAAACGATGTGTTGCAGTGCCTGGTGATACCTTGGAAATAAGAAAAGGTATACTATACGTTAATAACATACTTGCATATCAGGCACCCAAGCTTCAAAAATCTTATCTGCTTAGATATAATACAGGATCAATGCAGACTGGATCTACAGAAGAAATCGTTAAAGATTTAAATAAATTAAGGGTCAATACGGAACAAAATATGGAATTTCAAAATGGTTATACTTTCTTTTCAGTTCATACGGATAAAGTTACCATCGAAAAAATTAGAGCACTTCCATACATAGATACCATTATTCCTGTTTTTAATGCTGTTCCAGATTTAGAAAATTTTAATTTTCCACATGACAAGAGATATTATAAATGGTCAGTGGATGAATATGGACCAATTATCATACCTAAAAAAGGTGTTACTGTATCCATAAATAGGGAAAATCTCTCGATGTATGAGCGCATCATACAGATATATGAGAAGAATAAACTTGAAGTTAAGAACGAAGGCATATTTATCAATGACAAACTTGCAACTGCTTATACCTTTCAAATGGATTATTATTTTATGATGGGAGATAATAGACACAATTCACAGGATTCTCGTTCTTGGGGATTTGTACCAGAAGATCATATCGTAGGTAAACCTTTTGTTATTTTCTTTAGTTGGGATGGCATCAATAAACGCGTGCGATGGGATAGATTGTTAAACTTAGTTTCAAAACATTATACTCCTGGAAAGTAAAAATATAAAGTATGGCAAGAATATTAGTAATAGATGATGAAAAAAGCATCAGAAATTCGCTTAAAGAGATACTGGAGTTTGAAGGTTATGACGTTCATTCAGCCGAAAATGGTGTAGAAGGTATGAGCATGATTAAAGATGATGATTACGATCTTGTTATATGTGATATCAAAATGCCAAAAATGGATGGTAAGGAACTTTTATCCAAGGTTCAAAACTTTGAAGCACCTCCAAAGTTTATCATGATATCCGGACATGGCAATGTAGATACGGCTATCGAATCTGTAAAAATGGGCGCTTTTGATTATATACCGAAACCTCCGGATATGAACAAGCTTCTTATTACAGTAAAAAATGCCCTTGAAAATAAAGTACTAAAAGAGGAGACAAAAGTATTGAAGAAAAGAATAGATCAGTCTAAAGAGATAACTGGAGAAAGTGCCAGTATCAAAAAGATAAAGGGCACAATTGAAAAAGTAGCTCCGACCGATGCGCGCGTTCTCATCACAGGAGAAAATGGAACTGGAAAAGAACTAGTGGCTAGATGGATACATGAGAAGAGTCACAGAAGTAAAGGCCCATTTATCGAAGTGAATTGTGCAGCGATACCCAATGAGCTAATAGAAAGCGAACTATTTGGTCATGAAAAAGGATCATTCACTTCAGCCATTAATCAGCGAAAAGGTAAATTTGAATTGGCCCATGGGGGCACCTTATTTTTAGATGAAATAGGCGATATGGATTTGGCTGCTCAATCCAAGGTTTTACGTGCATTACAAGAAGCAAAAATAACCCGTATTGGAGGAGATAAGGATATTAATATTGACGTAAGAGTTATTGCAGCTACTAATAAGAAAATAGAGCAAGAAATAGCTCAAGCGAAATTTAGAATGGACTTGTATCATAGATTGAGTGTTATTTTAATTCATATACCTACACTCAATGAACGCAAGGATGATATACCCGTGCTTGCGGAACAATTCTGTGAAGAAGTATGCTTGGCTCAAGGAATACCGGTAAAAACGATTACACCTTATGCCTTGAAAATGCTTCAAGATTATGAATGGACAGGAAATATTCGCGAACTGCGAAATGTGATCGAACGTTTGGTGATTCTTGGTGGCCCTAAAGTTACGGAGGAAGATGTACAAAATTATGCCTACAAGGGAGTACAGGTTTCTAATACGTTAAATACGGAAGTATTTGATCAGTACCCTAAATTTCAAGATTTTAAGGAGTATATAGAAAAGCAGTTTATTGAATATAAATTGTCGCAATTTAATTGGAACGTTAGCAAAACAGCTGATGAAATAGATATTCAGCGCTCCCATTTATACAATAAAATCGAGAAATTTAATTTGAAAAGAGGGGAAAATTAATATTTTTTCTTCCAGTCTATAATTAGTATATGCTTATAGACCAACTCATTTTTAGATTCTTTTCCTATCCCAAATACTATTGGCTCGCCCAATCTAATCTTTATATTCATTCACCTTTTATCTTTCAATGGATAGGCCTTATTCAAGCGTGGGCGAATAAGGAAGACGAAAAGCTGATAGCATATAGAAATGCGCTAGCCGAAGATTCATCTGCGTTTTCTTATGATAAAGAAAATAAGGTCTCTACCATAAGTGTAAAGAATCGATATGCGCAAACCTCTGTCGACGACGTCTATGGAAAAATTTTATTAGCAACCTCGGTTCATATGCAATCGAAATCCTTTCTTGAGTTAGGTACTTCATTGGGCGTGAGTGCAGCCTATATAGTGAGGTCAAATCATAGGATTGTTGGTACAACTATTGACCGCAATCCACTAGCATCTAAAATGGCCAAAGAAAGGTTTGATAGAATTTTTCCTGAGCATCGTGTAAAGTTTGAAACTGGATTATTTAAAGACGTTTTACCTAGTATAGTAAAAGATATGCAGTCTATCGATTTTGTGTTTATTGATGGAGATCATAGTTATGAAGCTACAGTTGAGAATGTGCAAAAAGTTAAACCTTATTTATCAGAAAATTCAGTCATCGTTTTGGACGATATTCGCTGGAGTCGCAGTATGTTTAGGGCATGGACTCAGTTAGTTGAAATCAAGGATTTTAATTATACAGTTGATTATGGTCGTATGGGTTTGTTATTTAAGGTTAATAATCACAGTTCAAAGCAACATTTTTATTTACATTAGTAGGTTTAATTATCTAGCGTATGATTACTAAAAACTTTTTTCAATTTCTAAGAGACCTCGCTAAGAATAATCATAAAGATTGGTTTGATGTGAATCGAATGCGCTATGAAACTGAAGTGAAGAAGCCATTCGAGCAATTTGTCGTTGCATTGGGCAATGAGCTTGGTAAGTTTGATGGAGAAATTCAAGGAGATTTTAAGAAGAATATTTTTCGAATCAATAAGGATATTCGCTTTTCAAAAGATAAAACACCATACAAGACCAATCGCTCCGTAGCTTATTCTTTGAATGGGAAAAAAGATCATGAAGACCCTGGGTATTATCTAGAATTGGGAGCAGAGAAGAGCTATATAGCAGGTGGAGCATGGTGTCCATCGCCAGATAAACTTTATAAGATTCGCTCTGAGATTTATTATAATACAGATGAATTCAACAAGATTTTAAAAAATAAAAAATTCAAAGATACATTTCAAGAACTGCAAGGAGAGCGATCCAAAATCTTGCCAAAGGATATTAAAGACTGGGCAACAGACTCTGATTTCATATATAATAAGCAATTCTATTTCTACAAGGAATTTGATAATAAAGAGGTCTTAGAAGAGGATTTTATAAAGAAAGTAGCCAAGAATTTTAGTCATGGATTTGAGGTGAATTTATTTTTGAGGAGAGCAATGCGCGATTAGTAATTAATTTGAAATGATTTGATTTGAAGAGAATATTTGAAATTTATGTTTATGGAAACTTTCATATTGCAATTATAGGTGCAATCTTATTTTATTTGTCACATAATGGCTGGGGGATTCCCATACAAAAATCAATCATTGTGGGAATATTAATATTCATTTATTACAATGTTTGCAACATTGTTTCGGTGATTGATTATGAAAAAGTAAGAGCAAATATTGAGCTTAAATGGATTTCAGACCATTTGACAGAACTAATATTCTTAATCATTGGTTTTTTTATTGTTTTGGGTCTCATTTATTTAAAGAATATAGAGTTTTTTTATTTTAGCGAATTAATTTATCTTTTAATTTATGGACTAGGTTATTTTAAAATTAAAAAAATTCCATTTGTGAGGAATTTTTACATTGGTTTTGTGTGGGTTTGGGTCTTGCATCTTTGGAGTCCAGATTGTTGGAATCAATATGATTATATTTTGATCATTTATCTCAGTGCATTATCTTATATTTATGATAAATGTCAACAGTTGAGTTGTAAATTTTTATTAGATATATCTATACTTTTTCCGAATTTATTTCTATTCTATTTTATTCAAGAAATTTTGAAATTATTGAAACTAGATTAATTATATGAATTCAATAATATAATTGAATAATTAGATATTACGACTAAACTCATAATTCCTCTCTACCTTGCAAATTCTTACATTGTAGCTGTCGTACCATTTGTCTATTCCTTTTTTAATAGCTACTTGGTGGTCTGCATCTTGTTTCCATCTCAGTATATCTTCTGTTGATTGCCAGTACGATACACTAATACCAAACTCACTTCTGGCACTATCCATACCTAAAAATCCACCACTTTTCTTGGCTATATCTACCAAGATGTCATCTAGTCCATCATAGTCTTGATCCAATTGATGGTATGTAGAGGTGAAAATGACCGCATAATAGGGTGTCGCAAACATTGGTGTCATTAGTAATGGAAATTTAGTGTGAATTAATTGTAAACTTAGTAATTTTGTGACCTTATTCTCAAAAAAAAATATAAAATGAGCCAATTAAGCTATTTAGGAATTAACAATCCTGCGAATTTATTTTGGAACCTGACTCCAGAAGAGTTGACAAAACACACAGTAGAAAAAAAACAAGGCACCACGAATGATACAGGAGCATTGGTTGTAATGACAGGTGAGTTCACGGGAAGATCTCCTAAGGATAAATTTATCGTTAGAGATAGTATAACAGAAAGTCATGTAGATTGGAATAATACCAATTTTAATTTCCCATTTAGCCCAGATAATTTCGATAAATTATACGACAAGGTAGTGAGCTATTTGGATGGAAAAGACATCTATTCAAGAGACTGTGAAGCATGCGCTGACCCGGCATACAAGCTGAACGTCAGAGTTGTGACTGAATATCCTTGGTCCAATATGTTTGCCTATAATATGTTTATCAGACCGAAAGATACCGCAAACTTTGCTGCAGACTGGCATGTGATTTGTGCTCCAGGATTCAAAGCAGATCCTACTATCGATGGTACAAGACAATCCAACTTCGCAGTATTGAATTTTACCCGAAAAATTGCATTAATAGGAGGAACGGGTTATACCGGTGAGATTAAAAAAGGAATTTTTACGGTATTAAATTTTGTTCTCCCAGTGGATAGTGGAGTATTCCCAATGCACTGTTCTGCAAACATTGGAAAAGATGGAGACACCGCCCTATTTTTCGGATTATCAGGCACAGGTAAAACAACACTTTCTGCGGATCCAAATCGTGGATTGATTGGAGATGACGAACATGGATTGACAGATACAGGAGTATTTAACTTCGAGGGGGGATGCTACGCAAAATGCATTGATTTAACGGAAGAAAAAGAACCCGAAATTTATAAAGCTATAAAGTCTGGAGCTATATTAGAAAATATAGATTTTTTCCCAGGAACCAATAAGGTTGATTACGCTTCATGCTCTATCACAGAGAATACTAGAGTCTCCTACCCACTTTATCACATACCGAATGCGGTAGAACCCTCTGTAGGAAATATACCAAATAACGTTTTCTTCCTAACCTATGATGCCTATGGTGTTCTGCCTCCGATATCTCGCCTAGATTCAGCCCAAGCTATGTATTATTTTATGTCTGGGTTTACCGCTAAAGTGGCCGGAACAGAAGCAGGAGTTACAGAACCTCAATTGACATTCTCAGCTTGTTTTGGGGCCCCATTCTTACCATTGCATCCTAGTAGATATGCCGAATTGTTAGGTAAAAAAATGCAGGCTAGTGGTGCCAATGTATGGATGATAAACACCGGTATGATCGGTGGAGTCTACGGTGTAGGTTCTAGAATGAAATTGCCGTTAACAAGAGCTATGATTACGGCAGCGCTCAATGGGAGTCTCAGTCAGGTTGAGTTCTACACACATCCTGTTTTTGGACTAGAAATCCCCAAAACCTGCGAAGGAGTGCCCGCTGAATTATTAAATCCGAGAGAAGCATGGGTAGATAAGGCAGCTTATGATGTTCAAGCCAATAAATTAGCTGCGGCATTCAATAAGAATTTTGAAAAATTCGCAGGGAATACTGCAGCAGAGATTTTAGCTGCAGCGCCTAAGTTGAGCGCTCAGGCATAGATTTTTAGTTTTAATTAGATTTAAAATGCCTCATTTTAAAATGAGGCATTTTTTTTTCAGCTCTAACTCACTGAAAAATAGTATTAGAAGAAATGAATTGAAAT
>CAYXKX010000058.1:0-11433 GCA_964465185.1 uncultured Chitinophagaceae bacterium | reverse complement strand
GACTATACTCAATTGGATGTATTTTTTGATATGGATGCTTATTGGTTTGGTAGTTTATTTTCTATATAGTCATAAGAATAGTAAATTGCATGTATAGCTGCAGATATATCCGTTTGTAAATTCTATTTTATACGTTTTTGAAATATTTCATTTTCATTTTATTTGTTATCCTTCTTTTTCACAAGAATGAAAGTCTATGCCTATGGGAGCAAGATGAGGCTGCCTATGCAGGCTTTGCCTATACTATGGTGGAGACGGGGGATTATACAATTCCTGATTTTGAATGGAGTTGGCCACATAGAAAACCACCCCTTCACTTTTGGCTCATAGCGGCCTCCTACTCCATCTTTGGTTACAATGAATTTGCGACTAGAGTCCCTTCTGTTTTAGCTATTTTAGTTAGCTTATTGCTCCTCTACTATTTTTCCAAAAGATTATACTCCGAGAGGATAGCTACTTGGACAGCTTTTGTATTTATGGGTAGTCTGCTCATACCAGTTTATGGAAAGATAAGTATGACGGATGCTACCTTGCTTATGTGTTTCACTGGATCCTATTTCAGTATACAATCCTATATCCAATCTAAACATATTAAATGGTTGTTTTATTTATTTGTTTTTACTTCTATGGGAGGACTGACCAAGGGTCCACCGATTTTTATCACTACATGTGGAGCATTGGGATTGTCTTTTATTTTTGGTAAAGAGCGAAAGACGTTTTTCACCCTTTTGATGGTATGTATTTTGAGTTTGACTCCTTTTTTAGCATGGGCGCTTTTGACCTGGAGACAAGATCAAGGCCAGTTTATAAATTGGTGGATAGATTGGTATATATTGAAAAGAACTTCTGGTACAATTTATGGGCAAACAGGTTTTATTGGATATTATTTCCTTGTATTTGTAGTTTGTTTCTTTCCATGGATTCTTTTTATACCAAAGGTGTTGAATACTATGTTAAAGGACTTTTTAATGAAAAATAAGTCTAGCCATTTCTTTTTCCAATTTTCATGGATAATTTGTGGTTGGTTGTTTTATGAACTTATCAAAAGTAAATTGCCTTCTTATGCTTTTGCAGTTATACCGCTTTGGTCCTTATATATAGCCCAGGCTGTAATAAGCTTTAAAGAAAATCCATCGAGGATTATTTTAAATTATGCCAAAGGATTAGGTGTTCTTTTTATACTAATTGGCATAGGTATTTTAATAGTGAAAGATAAGATTCCATTCGAAAATTTTCAAACGACCGCGCTCGTTCTCTCCCTATTTTTTAGTAGTTTTGGTTTGATTTATCTGCTACATTCCAAGATAAAATTTCCTCAAAATCGACTTCCTGAGCTCGCTTTAGCTTTTGCTTTTGGTTTGAATTTTATAGCCTGGAACATAGCTCTTCCTGCCTTTGAGTCTACGCGAAGGTTCCCTAAACTTATTGCTGAAAAAATTATCGCATTGAATATAAACCAAAGCATGTATTTTTCTCGGCAGATTACTCCATGTCTAGCCTACCGGTATATCTCTCTTGGGCAGGATATACTTATCAAACAGCTCCAAGAGATAATTATGAGCTGGTCACATTCGATTCGCTTCGTTATTCGAAAAACGATTTATTCATGCTACAGAGAAGAAATTATCATCATCTTGATGAAATGCCAGACTCTTTCAAGTTGACTCCAATATATGGCTGGATAAGCGATAGGGGAAAGGTGGATACCTTTTTTATTGCGGAGAGGAAAGGATTCAAAACTTCGCTTCCTTGACTTTGAATGGATTGATAGTTTTACGCATAAGATAAAATCCAAAAAGCGATGGAATCAATAGGTTGATAATCCAAATGAGGTAGTTCACCGCCATGAGCTGTGCAAAGTTCTTGGTGTATAGACTAAAGACAAAGAGCACGAGATTCGCTCGAATACCAACGTCCAATGCGCCCATGGAGGGGATGACAAATTGCGCTAAGAAATATACTCCGCACAAAATGTAGAATTCAAAATAAGGAAACTCATTGAAAAATATAAACATTAACAGCCAGTACTGGGTGACGAAAATGAAAAAACGGATAGAACCTATTCCGACAAGGGTCAGTTTGGTGGCTAAATTGTAATGCAAAAACACTCCTAAAGACTCAAATATTTTTTTTAAAGACTTAACCTTAGCCAACCAGTTGACCATGACTTCAGGTTTCAAGTACATAAACAACCAGAATACGACATCGATGATAGATATCAAAACTATGATTCCCGCTATGGATAAGCCTAGATTTAAAAAACTCAATTTTTCTTTGGAGAGAAATCCGTAATAATGCGCATAGGCAAGAAATATCATTCCCATCAAAGGAGAAGCAACCTTCTGTACAATGGAAACATAATACGCAATGCCTGATCCACTAATTCTATTTTCTTCTTTCAGTACCAAAGGTCTTCCGGTGAGTTCGCCTATACTAGCTGGAAAAATAAGATTCATGGCATTTCCATACAGAATTCCTCTATAAGCCAACCAGAAACTTATCTTTTCTAAACGTTGCACACAAAGATAGAATTTAAGTGTCTCGAACCCCCAGTTAAAGAAGGTAAGAAATATAACGAATAACAAGTAATAGAGCTTGTCCGGGGAAAACTCACGTTGAAATATTTCTAGGGTCTCTTGAAAGCCTTTTTCTGAGAATTTGGCATATAAATTGTAGAACAAGAGGGCAGCCAAGCCTAATTTTAAGATAATAATATTTATCTTATGATGCTTATTCCAAAATGCTTTAAGTTTATTCAATGGATTTGACTAGGAAGTGTTTTCTATTATTTAGACATTGAAACGGAAGTGCATAATATCGCCGTCCTTGACCAAATACTCTTTGCCCTCTACCCTAAGTTTACCGGCTTCCTTGACTTTAGACTCTCCTCCCAGACCTATAAAATCCTGATAGGCAATGACCTCAGCTCGTATGAAGCCTTTTTCAAAGTCTGTATGAATAACGCCAGCTGCCTGAGGCGCTGTATCTCCTTCATGTATGGTCCATGCTCTAACTTCCTTGACCCCAGCTGTAAAGTAGGTAATCAACTTTAATAGGGAATAAGATTTCTGAATTAATTGTTCCACACCAGATTGTTCTAACCCTAAATCGGAAAGGAAAGCCTTTCTGTCTTCAAAGCTCTCCAGCTGTGCGATATCAGCTTCTATAGCAGCACTGATGACGAGTACTTCCGCATTTTCATCTTTTACAGCTTGTTTTAGAGCATCTACATGGGCATTCCCTGTCTTGGCGGAGGCTTCATCCACATTGCATACATAGAGAATTGGCTTATTGGTCAATAGATTCAATGTTTTGACTATCCACTCCTGATCCTCTCGGATAGTAATTGTTCTTGCAGATATGCCATCTTCGAGGCAAGCTTTATACTTGTGCAAAAGCTCCATAGCAGCTATCGCTTGTTTGTCACTACCTACTTTGGCCTGCTTTTCATATTTTTGCATGGATTTAGTTACTGTTTCCAAGTCTTTCAGCTGCAGTTCTATGTCAATGACTTCTTTGTCGCGGACAGGATTCACGCTACCGTCCACATGGATTACATTCCCATCTTCAAAACAACGAATTACGTGCAGTATAGCATCTGTTTCTTTAATATTTCCTAGAAACTGATTTCCCAAGCCTTCACCTTTGCTGGCACCTTTGACTAGTCCAGCGATATCTACAATCTCTACGGTAGTTGGAACCAATTTCTCTGGAACCACGATATCCGATATTTTAGTCAATCGTTGGTCAGGAACAGTTATGACACCTACATTAGGCTCTATGGTGCAAAAGGGAAAGTTTGCCGCCTGCGCCTTTGCATTGGTTAAAGCATTAAAAATTGTTGATTTTCCTACATTTGGCAATCCTACGATACCACATTTTAATCCCATCTTAAATTACTCTGTTTATTTGTATAAAACTACAAATGTAGTCCAAAATATTTATTTTATAGCTTGTTGCTATTTGAATCTTTTATTCAGTCTTGAAACGAAATACTAAGCTTTTTCATACTCTAAATAGAGCCGAACAACCTCCTTAGCTTCTTTTACGTCGTGCACTCTCAGTATTTTAGCTCCGTTCCTCAAGGCCTCAAAATGCAATGCTGTAGTACCATTGAGGGCATTTTCTGGGTCGGTATCGAGACTTTTATATATCATGCTTTTTCGAGATATTCCTACGAGCAATGGACAATCTAATTCTTGAAAAGTGGATAAATGTTTCAGTAGAGTGAAATTATCGCGGATTGATTTGCCAAATCCAAACCCTACATCTAAAATGATATCTGAAATTCCTTGATTTTTCATTTCAATCAATCGCTGACCAAAGTATTGGAATACGTCAGAGATGACATTTTGATATTCTGGTTTATGCTGCATAGTATCAGGACTGCCCTGCATATGCATAGCTATATAGGGTGCACTAAAGCTTTTAGCAACCTTAAGCATCTCTTCATCTTTCGTGCCAGCTGTAATATCATTGATCATGGCTACCCCTTGATTTAAAGCATATTTGGCGACCTGGCTTCTGTAGGTATCAATACTAAAAATAGTCGATGGAAAATTTTTTAATAAATCGGGCAAGGATGTTCGGAGCCGCTTCAGTTCCTCTTCAACTGGCATTTCTTTGCTATATGGTCTTGAGCTCATGGCGCCAAGATCGATTACATCGGCACCCTCATGAAGCATTTTTTCTGCTTGAAATAGAAGTTCTTTTGTCGTGATAAATTTACCACCGTCATAAAAGGAGTCTGGTGTCAGATTCAAGATACCCATGACCTTTGGCTGGTCTAAATTCCATAGACGACCGTGAATATTTAATGAATAGTTTTTTTTTCTGGATGCAGAAATCATGATACGCTGGTACGATTTAGGTATAGTACAAATGTAAGGATTAATTCAAGTTTGACTTTTTCATTTATATTTCTCTTATAATATTGGTTCATTTTTAATGGTTAGGAGCAATTATTTATTTATTTTAAGGGTATTTTGAAGGTATCAATTTAACGCTTAGCTTTTATCCCATATAATTTTTATTCGTCTGTTTATAAATTTGACGAAGAAAAATTATATGTACATTTGTACACTTTATAAACATGGAAAATACGACAATAAATTCTTTTAAGAAAATAATAGCCAACTGTCAAGAGGTCTTTTTAAAGAAAAATCAAGATTATGGCATGTCTTGGACCATTATGCGTCTGAGTTCACTTACGGATCAAATTTACATTAAAGCTAAACGCATTCGAAATATTCAAGAGTCCAAAAGAAATGTCATAGGAGATAGTCAGCAAGATGAATTTCACAGCATTATCACCTATTGTATTATGGCTATGATCATTGCTACAAATAAACAAGAAGGTCTTGAATCTATGTCCTTTGATGAGCTAAAATCTAGATACTCGGAAATAGTCAACGATACATTAGATTTACTTTCGAGGAAGAATACAGATTATGGGGAAGTCTGGCGAGATATGCGCGTATCCTCTATGACCGATATCATTCTGGCCAAGCTGCTTAGAATAAAGCAAATCGAAGATAACCAAGGGGAGACTACGATTTCCGAAGGCGCCTATTCCAATTACCAAGATATATTAAACTACTCTATATTTTGTATCATTCAACTTTCAGATGGCTCCGATTTGGACAGTTAAAATTTGTCTAAAATTGCACTTTTTTAGTTAGAATTCTAAATTCTTTAAAAAATGTAGCAAATCCTATAGAAAAAAATTATTGTTGAGAAAAAAGTTATATTTTTGAGAGTTTTAAAAATATCTTTGTGATATAAAAATTTAAACTAAAATTATGAAGAAATTCAACTTAGTATTATTTTCATTTTTCTTTTTACTTCTACTTGCTTTCGTGGCGAAAGAACCGATGAAACGTTTTGAATACATGGCTTCCTACAAAAAGTCCAAGAAAATGCCATTGGAATCCAGAATCCAAGGCAGAGCTGAAGAGCGTGCGAATCAGCTGCGCAATGTCGTGACCGGTAAGGTAGAAGAAAATGATTGGTATAAAGCATTAGCTGAGATAGAAGAACTCTCTGGCTCTAGATTATCTTCAAGAGGTGATGAACTCGTCTGGGAAGATCAAGGCCCTAACCAAGTAGGTGGTAGAACACGCGGTTTTGTTTTTGATAAGACAAAAGAAGGTAGAGTATACTGTGGAGGAGTTTCTGGTGGTGTATTCGTGTCTGAAAATTTAGGTCATAATTGGAAGCCTGTAAAAAATATGGCCGATATCTTTAAAGTAATGCCTATAGGCTGCTTGACTCAATCAAAAGATGGGGATGTATATGCAGGTACCGGAGAATATTGGGGTAATTCTCCTAATGCGGCCTTTGGTTCACAGTTTAACGGGCATGGAATCTACAAGAAAAAAGCAGATGAAGAAGATTTCGTGCATTTGACTTCTACTATTAACGGCGGGTTGACTAATGCGCTACCTACTGAATTTAGACGTGTATTAGATATTTCTTGTAACCCAGTAGATAACGAGATTGTCTTTGCGGCTACAGATAATGGTATGCAGGTATCTATTGATGGAGGAACTACTTGGAAAAAGTCGACCGCTGTTCCAAATGTTGTCATAGCTCAAGTAGAATTTTCTAATGATGGCACAGTAATATATGCTGCGTGGAATGGAAAAGTTTATAAATCCATCAATGGAGGTACATCTTTCATTGATTTGATTGGGAATCGTCCTGAGTGGACTGCAAATGGCAACCAACATGTGAGGATTGCAGTATCATCTACAGATGCAAATAAGATTTATGCCTGTGGAATTACAGGTAGTAACGGAGGAGATCTGAAATTTGTTATTCGATCTGAAGACGGTGGAACCACTTGGGAGCTTATTGGAAAATCGGATGCTAGTTTTAATCCACTTTGTTCATCACTGGGGTGTCAAGGGTTTTACGATTTGTGTCTTGCAGTGCATCCAAAAGATGATGATAAAATTTTCCTAGGAGGATCTGTAAAAGCTTTTGGATGGTCGCGCAATTTAGGTTGGGTACAAGCTTCTAACTGGAATTCTCCTGCCATTTTGGGATTAAATCTAGTTCACGCGGATAATCATGAGTTTGCCTTCCACCCTACACGTCCAGATACGATGGTTCTTTGTACTGATGGTGGACCATATATCACTTTCAATTCATTATCTTCATTTCCAAACTCCACGTGGAAACCTATATTTACTGGTTTGAATATTACCCAATTCTATGATATGGCGGTAAATAAATATGGTGAATTAGTAGGTGGTACGCAAGACAATGGTACTCAGTTTATTACATTGACAGGTGGGAATAGTAACATTGCCCTTGAGATTAGTGGTGGCGATGGTTTTGATTGTGCTATTTCTGCTGCGAATAATCACCAAGTGGCCTATACAACTGTTTATACCGGTTCTTTATCTAGAACGACTGATTTAACAACAACTAGAAAACCATTAGCCTCTGGTTGTATTGAAGAACGAGGCAATTTTGCCAACGTAGGCTTTCATACTAGAATCGGTTTGGTAGAAAAGGTGAAGGTCATTCCTGGGTTGTTTGATGAAGTGGAAAAATCATTTTTATTCGTATTTAATCAAAACGGACAATATACAATCTCGTCCAATGCGCACATCCCTTCACAACCTACAGCCTTCACTAACTGGGAATCTGGTGGTGTAGGAGCAATATATGGTATTCATAGTACAAAGGACATTGGGACCGTTTACTTATTCGGTGCTGGTGGAGTTAGAAAAAATACAACGCTGAAAGACTTTGACTCTTTTGGTGTGGATAAAACTATAACGAATCAACCTTGTTTAAAAAGACCAAACCTAGCTTGGACAAATTTAACCGGTGCTACAGGACCGATAGGTGGACTTTATGTTCATCAAACGGATGCGAACTACGTTGTAGCCACTCAACTGGGTTTCGGAGGTACTTCAAAAGTATTCCTATCTGAAAACGGAACTAGTTTTATAGGTAAGCAGGGAAATCTTCCAATCATGCCAGTTTATACCTGTGCTATAGATCCAGATGACAGAGACCACGTTGTAGTAGGTACGGAGTTTGGCATATGGGAAACATTCAATATCAGCGACGCATCACCAGTCTGGACCGAATCCAACAAAACGATCGGTAGAGTTCCAGTGTTTAAGTTGCGAGTTAATTATTTGAATGAAGAAAATTGTACCTTAATTTATGCTGGTACACATGGTAGAGGCTTTTGGAGAGCTCCGTTCCCATTCAAATCAAGCTGTGATTACAAGAAAAAGGTGAGAAGTGGGCTAGATTATATCAATAATATTAGAATTAATTTTGATATTTATCCAAATCCAACCACGGATAAAATAAATATTTCTTTCGAGTCTAAAATAGGAGCAAACTACATGATTGCTATATACGATATGGCTGGTAGAAACGTAAAAAGAATGGCTTATCGAGCTATTTCAGGGGATAATATAATTAGTACAGATATTAGTGGTCTTCAGGATGGCAAATACATCGTACGTGTCGAAGATGGTAATAATATCGTAGGAGGAAAGATTATTGTAAAGAATTAATGAGATAATATATTCAAGTTGAAGGCAGCTCTTTTTGGGCTGCCTTTTGTTTTTTTAACCCAGGATTGAATTTTATTCGGGTTAGTTTTGTTGCAATATAACAGAATCCAACATGAGTAAATATTTTTTAGTTCTAGGTCTCTTTTTTGCCACACGATTATCTAGTCAAGATAATTCTGGTTTGATTCAGTTTTCCGGCAATACCTTGATTTCTTTCAATGACTCTGTGGAGACAGTGGCTTTCGTAACTATTAAAAATAAATCCCGTAGATCGAGTGCTTATTCTGGACCAGATGGTTTTTTCACCTTAGTAGTTAGAGGTGGCGACACGGTGGAGTTTTCGTCCGTTGGTTTCAAAAAAAGTATACTAATCATACCAGAAAATATAAAGCGAGATCGTTTTTTTGCAACACAAGCAATGATTCGAGATACGAACAGACTTGAGGCCGTAGTGATAGTACCTTGGAAAAATGTAGAAGAATTAAAACGAGCAGTTTTAGATTTGAATATAAGTGAAGGCGATCTTGTTATTGCATATCAAAATCTTCAATATGAACGTTGGACACAAATTCGTGATGGTATGATGCCGAGTTTAGCAGAAAATAGAACGGGATATTTACAACAGCATAACCAAGACAATTTGCGTCAAAGTACTGGTTTGATGCCAGTAAACAATATTGCTAACCCATTCGCTTGGGCCGAGTTTATAGAATTTCTTGGGCGAAACAAAAAGAAGAAAAAAAGTGTTGATACGGACAAGTATTAGAAGATTGTATAATAGTCTTTGGTTAAACGCTTATACTCTTCAGTAAATTGACCTTCTTGGTCTTTTATCAAAAGTTCTTCCATAAGAAAATCCTTTTTCCCGGATCCTTTTTTTATTTCTAGTAAAACCCTTAAAGGTAACTTGTGCGGCACACTTGAAAGAAGCAATCCTCTAAGTATGTATAAATGGTTCGTTTGAATGATAACATTCATTTTTTTTAGGTCTTCGTAAGGAATGATTATTGCTATTCTACCTTCACTTTTAAGTAATTTATTGGCTAGTTCTATTAAGGTAGCATAGTCTAAACTATCTGTATACTTTGAGAGTACATTTCTTGGTTTTACTGATTTCGATTTATAGTTAAAATAAGGAGGATTTGAAATGATTAAATCGAATAGTTTAGTTGAATTTTCTTGATAGTACTCTTGTATACTATTATGCTGTGCGTAGATATTAGTTGTTTGATTTAATTCTAGGTTTTCCAGTGTCAATGCATAAGCATTTTTGTCTATATCTATAGTGGTAATATTGGAGGATATATCAATTCTTTGGACTAACCCGAGGCTTATAACCCCAGATCCAGAACCAATCTCGAGAATTTCCATTTGGGGCTCAATATTAACCCAAGCAGAAAGCAAAACTGCCTCTGTATTGACTTTAAATACAGAGGCAGAATTTTGTTTTACTTTAAATTTCTTAAATTGAAAAATCTCCAATTTATAGAGTTGGAATTTTTATTTTCTCTCCTTTTTTGAGCGGTTCATTTTCTTCTCTATTGTTTAGGCTTTTTAAAACTTCGACAGGCACATTGAACTGTATGCTTGCAGTAACTAAAGTATCGCCTAGTTTTGCTTCATAGTATGAGTAGCTTTTAAATTTAGGATTAGATTCTACATATACATAGACCTCTTGATCTACTTTTACATCTGTAGATTTTAGATTATTCCATTCTTTTAAATCATTGATAGAACAATTATATAGTCTAGTCAATTGAAGAAGCGTTTCTCCTCTTCTGATTTTGTGTACTATGACATTTTCCGTTACAGCACTAACTGCTTCGTCATTTGATTTGGATTTAGTATCCAGAGCAAATTGAGGCTTCACGATAGTCTCAGACTGCTCAACCTTTAATTTCTTCCCAACAAATAAATTGGATTGTGTATTTAAATCATTCCATTCTTTCAAATCTTTCAAATTTACTCCATATTTATTAGCTATTTGAGTCAAGTTTTCACCCCTTTTGACACTATGATAAATGGTCTTTTTCTGAACATCCATCACTTTAACTATCTTATAAGATGGCGCAGAACTGGCGATTAGCCTTTTTGGTTCTGTAGAATTATTTTGTGCTTCAGATTCATCCAAAGGGCTGCTTGCGAAGGCTTTGGGGTCTCTTCTAGTCACGGTACTAGCTATTTCCGATAGGGTTAACTTCTTTTCTTCTACTGGCTTTGTATATGCCGCAATGTTTGAAGCAGTGCTCAAGGTATTAGGATCCGCATTCGTGCTGCTTGCCAATAAATCTTCAGCAACGACAGGAGGAGTGAATGAAGGATTGTAGATATAAGGATCTTGTGCTAACAAATTTCTTTTCTCACTGAATTTTAAAGCATATTCTTTCGGTAAGACTAAGCCATACCCAATATCTACTTTAGGGATTATTCCTTTTTTCAATGCGGGATTATACTTACATAAATGTTCTTCTGTGCAGCCAACAAGTTCTGAAATGTATTTGAGTGATTGCTTGTCATATACTTTTTCGATTTTACAAGCCTGAAAATTTAACATAGGCTTGCCTGGCTGAAGTTTATACTCTTTAGCATAGTGCATTGCATATACTATGGCTATAAATGATGGGACATAATTTTGAGTTTCTTTTGGTAATCTATGCTTTATAGACCAAAAATCATAACCACCGGAATTCCGTATAGCTTTATTTACATTGCCAGGACCAGAGTTGTAGGCAGCTAAAGCGAGTAACCAGTCCCCATAAATGTTATATAGCTTTTTAAGGTAAATGGCTGCATGCTCTGTGGATTTATAAATATCACTGCGCTCATCTACCAATGAATTGATTTCCATACCCTCATGCTTTGCTGTACCATGCATAAACTGCCA
>CAYXKX010000057.1:439-12225 GCA_964465185.1 uncultured Chitinophagaceae bacterium | reverse complement strand
GTCACGGGCATGGGCGAAAACCTAAAAGATGCTTTATCCAAATCATACGATGCCATTGAGCGCATTCGATTTAAGGGCATGAAATTTAGAACCGATATTGGATTTGAATTTTATCCTAGTGAAAAGTGAAAAGACCAAATTAGAAAGTAAATTCATAGAATTCACTATGATTTATAACTACTTACTATTAGCCTTAGACTTTAAACTAAATTTAACTACAATTTAAGTAACCTTTTGGAGTTATTAGCATCAAATCAGCAAGTTAACTTTTACACAAATTGAACTACATCCACAATTTTCTCATCTACTGCGCTGGCAGTAACTTTTCCCTTATCCGCAAATCCCCATCTGAAATTTCCAAACACGTTGGAATAGGAGGAGTTATTTTTTTTACAGGTTTACTAGCTGCACTATCCAGTGGATATACATTTTATACCATATTTGACTCCACCTTATTTGCTTGTATATTTGGATTCATTTGGGGATTGATGATATTCAATCTCGATCGATTTATCGTCGCCTCTATGCGCAAGTCAGGAGGAATGTTCCGTCAGTTTTTTATGGCATTACCCCGAATTATTCTAGCCGCAGTTTTAGGTATCGTTATCTCTAAACCTCTTGAATTGAAAATTTTTGAAAAAGAAATTGATAAGCAACTCAATGTCATCATCAATCGAAACAAGGCTAAACTCCAGAAAGAAATAAAAACACGCTACGATGAACAGGGTCAATACTATAACAAAGAAAGAGATTCCATATACGGTACAGAAAAACGAATGATCGCCGAACTCAATCAAGCCACACTCGACCTAGAAAAAGAGATAGTAGGCACTAGTTCGGAAACGACTACGGGCAAAATAGGCTATGGTTCGAACGCCAAACGCAAGGAAGAAATATAGAAGCTTAAACAGATGGCCTACAATAATTTTATCAAAGAGAATAAAGCCAAACTAGATTCCTTAGACCTAATGATAAAAAATGAAAATCTACAATTCGAACAGGAACTAAAGAACACCGACCCATTGGAAGATAAGTACAATGGTTTTGCAGCCCGTATGCAAGCGCTACAAGAGTTAGGCGCTGAATATAAAATCTTAGGCATAGCAAGCTTGTTCCTTTCATTCCTTTTTATCTTGATAGAAATGTCTCCAGTCTTAGTCAAACTTATCATGCCAAAAGGACCTTACGACCATCTTCTGGAACTGCACGAATACCAATTCAAATGGAAAAACGATGAAGACACGCAAATCAAATCATCCATTTCTAATGCAAAAGTAGATATGCTCAAAGATGAGATTGAATATTTAACGAAGAAAAATAAGGATAGGAAGGGTTTGCAATAAATTATATTTGTAAAAAATCCAATTATGGCCATCCACTGGGAATCCCAAAAGCATTATAAAACAAATCAACCCAAAAGACACCCTAAGGGTCTATGGGAGAGACTTGTTTCTTGGTTAAAATCAATTTTTGGCTAGTAGATCTATAATCTGCTGGGAAGCATTCTTTGTATCCACTTTTTCTATCAAATGGGTAATGGTGCCGCTGCCATCAATAATAAATGTCGCCCTAGTAGTTCCCATATATTCGCGTCCCATAAACTTTTTCATTCCCCAGACACCAAAAGCTTCTACGAGTTTTTTCTCGTCATCAGAAATCAACGGAAAAGGCAATTGATGATTGTCAATAAATTTCAAATGTGATTTAATAGTATCGACACTGACTCCGTAGAGTTCATAACCTAGCTTTTTAATATCCCCGTATCCATCTCTCAAACTGCAGGCTTCTGCTGTACAGCCAGGGGTATTGTCTTTAGGATAGAAAAATAATATATACTTCTTGCCGTCTTCCGGGAAATTTATCTCCGAATTGTCATGAAGCTTTACCAATGTCTTGTTTATTTTATTGCCTACTTTTAGCATGGTTTGAGTTTTAATTCTGAGCTATTTATTCTGAAAAAAGATTTCGGAACAAGTCCGGAATGACGTTTGACGATTATACCGTATAAGAAATAAATAATTAGATTCCGAGACAAGCCCGGAATGACAGTTAATGATTATACTTAGTTTAGCTAGGCCTAAAGGCTTTAATCTAAATTTGTATTGAACTTATTATTATCTTTGAATAGATTCAAATTATCTGTAATCAAAGTCTTAGACTTATCAGAAATAGTCTCTATGCCTAATTCTAAATGATCCGTGCTCTTAAGCGGAGAATTGATGTCAAAACTAATCTTACTCAGCATTCTTCTTCGCTTTTCCTCATCCGTTTCTTCTACAAACCTCCCCATCTGATCGACAAAGGTTGTTTCCTCTGCATCTGAAATCGAAATAGAAATATCATCGTTTGCCTGTGAGGAATCATTTTGAAAATACGAACTTTCATCAAAAGACAAATTTTCTCCATGCATTACTGGGGCTCCAAAATCTATTAGAATTTGTTTCTCATTTTCCACAACTATCACCTCATTAGTTTCTTCAAGAGGCTTTTGAACTGCTTTGTCTACACCAATAATTTCCTTCTTCACTTCATGAACGTCCTTTTTTAAATTCTTTTCTTTATTGAATCCTGTCACAACTATAGTGACAGCTATTTCATCCTCCAAGGTGTTATCTACTGATGTTCCATGAATAATTTCTATATCATTTTGTGCTGATTCGTTGACAGCTTCAATAATTTCACCAATCTCATCCATAGTACACTCAAACTCTTCCGAGTAGGAAATATTGACCAAAGCTTTTTGAGCACCTGTAATGTCATAATCGCTCAACAATGGAGACTTCAACGCATTCATGACAGCATCCTTAGCTCTAGACTCACCTCGCGCATGACCTATACCCATAATAGTCATTCCACCATCCAATAGCACACTGCGTACATCGTTGAAATCTGTATTATGAATTCCTGCACCTGTAATAATTTCTGCAATCCCTTTTGCCGCATTCGCAAGAATATCATCTGCCATAGCGAAGGCTTCTGAGCCTTTTAGTTTGCCATAAATACTTAATATCTGATCGTTTGCTACGACAATGAGTGCATCGACATTTTCCTTTAAACGCTCAATGCCTTCTTCCGCTTTCTTTACTGCGGATTTTCCTAACATTGAAAATGGGGTTGTGACAATAGCAACCGTCAAAATACCCATTTCTCTTGCTATTTTCGCCACCACAGGAGAACCTCCAGTGCCGGTGCCTTTGCCCATTCCTGCTGCAATAAATAACATGCGTGTACCATGACCCAGCTCTTCTTTGATTTGTGCTATAGATTCTTCTGTGGCTCGTTTTCCTATTTCTGGATCAGCCCCAGTGCCAAGACCCTTTGTCAACTCTGGCCCTAAGAGTATCTTAGCTTTTATCGGAGACATATTTAAATGTTGATCGTCTGTATTCGCTATAATAAAATTTACACCCTTTATACCTTTTTGATACATGTGATTTAGGGCATTGCTTCCTGCGCCTCCTACGCCAATTACTTTGATGATAGAGGACTTTTCTTTTGGCAAATCAAATTCTAAATTATTCATATAATAGTTTTTTCTTTTTGTTCAATTATCAGATTTTTTGTCTGACCTTTTAGTTATTAGTTACTTATTATTTATTTATTATTATTTATCCTCAAATTCCTTTAAGGATGCTTCATCCAGTAAGAAATTTCCAATTTTATTTTGAATCTTATCCAACCAACTTAGGTTCTTTTGTTTGGTTTCTACAGGTTGTTCAAATTGCATAGATGTCTCCAAAGTATCTTGCGGTATATCGGCCTCTTTCTTTTCCAACGTCTCGTATATATAGTCTTCTGAATTATCAGCAGCTAATAAGGCTAGGCCTATACTTGTAGAATAAATAGTTTGCGCATAAGCTTTGTCCTGTAGATTGGAAAGCCTACTGATAGGAAATCCTATCTGAGCATGATAGCCAGTGAATTGCTCTACAAAATTTTTCAAATTGGGAATCATAGCTCCCCCACCTGTTACGACAATGCCAGCATTCAATTTATTTTTGTAGTAGGAAGAATTAATTTCATTTTTTACCTGATTAAATATTTGTTCTAAACAAGCATTGACCAATCTGCAATAATAGCGCTGCTGAATTTGCACTGGAGGTAAACCTGTCAAATTATTTACAGTCAAAATTTTATTTTCTGGTATATGCTGATACAATGCGCTCGTAGCATGCTGACTCTCTTTGAGTTTCTTAGCCGCTTCATATCTTAACTTTAGTTTACTCTGAATCATCTGCGTTATATACTCTCCAGCATATGGAAAGATAGCCGTGTGTCGAATAATCCCTTTAGTGAAAATCGCAATATCTGTAGTTCCCCCGCCTATATCGATCAAGCAAACACCTTCTTCCATTTGCTCATCGGTTAAGACTGCAGATGCGGATGCCAAAGGTTCCAAATCAAAATCCAATAGTTCTAATCCTGCAATTTTTACACTCATCTCAATACTTCTCGTAGAACTCACATTACCAGTGATTACGTGCCAGCTAGCCTCTAGTCTATTTCCCATTACACCAATAGGATTGTTTTTAATGGGCACTTTCTGGTCTACATAAAACTCTTGTGGTTGGTAACTGATAATTTGTTCTCCCGGCTCATTATTTAAATTCCGAACCTGTTCTTCCAACAATTTCACATCTTCTAAATCAATAAGCTTAGATGAATTTTGCCTTGTAAATCCCAATTTATAAACGCTAGAGCGCACATGAGCTCCGGCTATACCTACAAATACTTTTTTGATCTCTACACCTGTTTTGGCCGAAGCCTTCGCGCATGCAGCCTGGATATCCTCTGCAGTATCTCGTATATTTCTCACTTCACCATCCTGCACGCCACGTGATGGCACTACACCAGAGCCAAGAATTTCAATTTTCTTACCCTCTACTTTCTGGGCTACAATACAACAAATCTTAGTAGTTCCTATATCTAACCCTACTATTACTTTACCTTTATTCATTTTTCTTCTCTTATTTATATTTTAGAAAATTAATTTACTCCACTTTTCTTTTTCGCTATTACCTGCTGCGAATATTGAAAATCCAGCTCCTCATAGTTTGAAAAATCATGACACCGCACCACCGTCTTAATAAAATTATTTACCTTGTTCATTCTATTCTCAAACTCTTCGTTCACATATCCTATTTTCACTATTGGTTCCATAAACACAAGAACTAATTCTATCTTACCACTTTCGGCTATATAAATCTGGTCGATAGCGTCTTGCCAAATTGTATACTTATCGCAATAGGCGAGCACCCGCTTTAATGATTGCTGAACAAAACTATCCATCTTGGTTTTAGGATTGATAAGATCCTCAACTCTTCCAGATACATGCACTATGCGTTTAGAAAATTTCGAACTCAAAGACATTCTATCCCAATCCTCCGAAAGGTAATAATCTCCATGAATTGAATTAATTCGAGCTAGGGGCTTCTTGGGCACCAAGACCACATTGATATTTTCTTGATTGTCTAAGTAAAGCTCAGCTTTCTTCACATACTCATTCTTCTTCACTCCATTTTCTATCAGATTGAATCTTACCTTGGAGAGCCTTTTCCCTTTCCACGAAGGATCCGCTAAATCAACCTCTTTCAGCACATCCCTTGAATCTACAAAACCCAAATTTTCATCATTCTTAAATCGAATCTTTAGATTTTGACAGCGGGAGTTATTTCTTTTATCAACTGCTGCTATGGATATCACAATAAATAACCCTATCATGCCTATCCATGATATGGACTTTAAAACCAAAAAAACTTTGGACTGCCTCATCGATTACTTAAATAGTTTTTAATATCAGAAATACAGCCACTTATATCACCTGCACCAATGGTTAAAATCACGTCAAATTTACGCTGTTTTATGGTGTCAATAAGGTCTGCTTTATCCACAACATCTACGTTAGTTTTCATCTTTTCAGACACTATATACGATGTCACCCCTTCGATTGGCAATTCACGAGCTGGGTATATTGGAAGCAAAATAACTTCATCGGAAAGATCCAAGGACTTGGCAAAATCGACACATAAATCTTTGGTTCGGGAATAGAGATGTGGCTGAAAAATACTCAATATCTTTTTACCTGGAAAAATCTCTTTCACGCTAGAGACTAAGGCTTCAATCTCTGCAGGATGATGCGCATAATCATCGATAAAAATACAATTTGTACTCTGATAGATAAGTTCAAATCGCCGTTTAATTCCTCTAAATTTTTCCATAGCGTCTGCCATTTTTTTCAAATCAATCCCTAGATTCAGACCCACTGAAATAGCTGCTAAAGCATTCTCAATATTGTGTCTTCCATTGTAGTTTAATTTGAACACTTCCCGATTTTCATTCACAGTGAAGGTCGAATAGCTCGGAAAAATTCCTTGTATATGTGCCTGATAATCTCCATTTGAAAATCCATAGACTTTTTTCACTCCATTAATTTCAATTTTATCGACCACTTTTTCATTGTGAATCAATACTCCTTTTTCATCTAGTTTGGATAGAAAATCCTGAAATGATGCGACAATATTTTCCCTTGTACCATAAATATCTAGGTGATCTGTGTCTATAGAAGTCAGCACCACAATATCTGGAGACAAAGTCATAAAAGAGCGATCAAATTCATCCGCTTCTACGACGACTACATTGCTATTTCCTTGAACATAATTACTATTGAAATTTACAGACACTCCCCCAAGAAATGCACTACAATCGACACCACATTCCTTCAGTAAAAATGCTATCATAGAGCTTACAGTTGTCTTTCCATGAGAACCAGAAACAGCTATGGTAAAATTATTCTGTGTAATAAGTCCCAGCGCTTCGGATCGCTTCATAAGTGGTATGCTACTTTGTTGATAATAGTTGAGTAAAAAACTATCCTTTGGCATTGCTGGAGTATACACAACTAGATCATATAATTTATTGGAGAGTTTATCATTATCGACAAACTCAATTTCCGCTCCAAGTTGTATCAAAGTAGTGGTCATTTCCGAAGGCGTTTTATCATAGCCATAAACTTGGATACCTTTTGCTATAAAGTATTTAGCTAAAGCCGACATACCAATGCCTCCTATGCCGAGAAATAAAACGGATTTTATTTTATTGATATTCATACTATTTTATTTCGATTCGCTTTAAAATTTCCTTGGCTATCTCACTGGCTGCATAAGGTCTCGCTAAACTTTTCATAGCAGTACTCATACTCTTCATCTTCTCTAAATCTTCAAAAAGATCGATCACTGCAGGCACCAATTTCTCTTTACTCTCTGCATCTGTAATCATAAGTGCCGCATTCTTTTCCACTAGGGCCTTTGCATTGGGTGTCTGATGATCATCTGCCACATAAGGGGATGGCAAAACAATTGCCGGTTTGCCGACCACAAATAATTCAAACAAGACCCCTCCTGCTCTAGTCACTACCAAATCACAAGCGGCATAGGCTTGATTCATTTTATAAATAAAGTCAAATACTTTACAGTTCTCATTTTCCAAGTGTTTAAATTTTTCGTAATGCGCTTTACCCGTATGCCATATCACTTGTATATCTTTTGCTAAGATCTGACCGATCTTTTCTGCGATAGCTTCATTGATTGCGCGGGCTCCAAGACTGCCTCCGGTGACAAATAGTGTTTTCTTGTTTGGACTTAAATTGAAAAACTGTAGTGCTGCTTCGCGCGATACAATCTCATCTGCAAAGGACTCTCGAATGGCATTGCCTGTATAGATGACATCACAACTTTTAAAATAATTTTTAGATTCTTCGTAGGAAACAAAAGCGCATTTTACAAAAGCGCTTAAAAATAAGTTCGTCTTGCCTGGCTGTGCATTTTGTTCTTGGATAAACGTTGGGACACCCATCCATTGAGCCATTTTCAAGGTAGGCGCACTCGCATACCCCCCGGTCCCAATAGCTAGATCTGGTCTAAACTTATTTATAATACCCATAACTTTAAATAAGCTATATAATACTTTGAACGGAAGTTGAATATTCTTCAAAAAATTTGCAAGCGTCCATCCTCTTTGAAAACCGGCAATAGGTAACCCGACGATTTCATAGCCGCACGCAGGAACTTTTTCCATTTCCATGCGTCCATTGGCTCCCACAAATAAAACCTCAATATCGGTTTGCTTTCTGAGGGCCTCCACAATAGCAATCGCTGGGAAGATATGTCCCCCAGTGCCACCACCTGAAACTAAAACTTTTAATTTATTTACCATTTAATGCCACGAATTCACGAATTATTTTTATTTTTTTTTTGCCACAAAGACACAAAGTTTAAATTACCTCAACTCATTTTTGCATCCTTCAATAATCTCACTTTCAATCCCGATAGCTATCGGGACAAATTATTCAATTTTCAAATTCATCTTCACATTATCAAACCACCCCACTTAAATTCATTTCGACTTCATCCATATAATTTTCTTTAGTAGGGCTTTTCCCTAGCTCATCCTCCTGCACACTCCGGCTTACGCTGAGTATAATGCCTAATGCCATTGCAATAAAAATAATACTACTCCCTCCCATGCTAACCAATGGCAATGTAACCCCTGTAGCAGGTAAAACCCCTATGGTGACACCAATATTAAAAAAAGCTTGTATTACAATACTTAGACCTAAACCTAAAGCAAGTAAAGCTCCAAAAGTATATGGACTTTTCATGACCAAAACAATCACTCGAAACATCAAGGCCAAATAGAGAAAAATCAAAAATACGCCGCCCAAAATACTCCACTCCTCCACCACAATAGCAAAAACATAATCCGAAAATGCATTCGGCAAAAAGTTTTTTTGAGAACTATTCCCTGGCCCTTTGGGTATCCAACCTCCACGCGCTATGGCTATGTTGGCTTGCTTCACTTGATACGAAACATCTTTATGTGATTTTTTTGCTTCTGCAAAAGAAGTTAATCGAGACTTAGCCGTAGCCAACCGTTTTATCAAAAATTCATCTGGCGCTTTTAGAACAAATAGAATTCCTAAGGCTAAACAAATCAACCCAATAAAGATGGTGCCAAAGAAATGTAAATATCGAACCCTCCCCAAAAACATCATAATTAATGCAGTAACCATTATCATAATCGATGTAGAAATGTTATCAATAAAAACGAGAAAACTCACCCCGAGTGTAACCCCAATAGCAGGTAAAAAACCTTTTTTAAAATCACTAATCACTTCTTGATTCTTGCTGAGGTGTCTCGCTAGAAATAAGATTAAAGCTAATCTAGCTAAGTCGGATGCTTGAAAAGTCTGATTGATGAATGGAATTCGAATCCAACGTCCGGCATCATTTACTTTTACCCCCATAAACGAGGCATAGAGCAGAGCAGCAATGCCAAGAGGAAGTAATATTTTATATAATCCAGAATAATATTGATAAGATATTTGGTGCATAAACCACATAAATCCATATGCTGCAAGAATTAGCGCAATATGCTTGAATAAATATACGTGAATATCTTTGTTATCCTTTACGGCCAATAAAGAAGTGCTGCTGTATACTGTCATGATGCTAAACAGAGTCAGCAAGGTAACAATAATCCATATGGATCTATCGCCTTGAAATGTTTTAGCAAATTGACGTATGGTACTCATCGTTTACTAGTTAACTTAAACCTAATTATAATCTCAATTTATTAAAGATTTTTTACACAGTCTTTAAACTGATCGCCTCGATCCTCATAGTTTTGAAATAAATCGAAACTAGCACAGCAAGGAGAAAGTAGAACAGCTTCTCCCTTCTCAGCTAGCTGAGAAGCGGATCTTACAGCATCTTTCATATTATTAGTACTAATAATCACATCGACAATTCCGTTAAATGTAGATTGCAATTTTAAATTATCATCTCCTAAACAAACGAGTGCTTTTACGCGCTTTTTTATTAGAGGCATTAACGATGTATAATCATTGCCCTTGTCTACTCCACCTGCTATCCAGATTACGTCTTTCTCCATGCTCTCCAAAGCGTACCAAGCAGAATTGACATTGGTGGCTTTGCTGTCATTGATGTATTCCACTCCATGAATGGTCAATACGGTCTCTAATCGATGCGGGATAGATTTGAAAGTACTAAAAGCCTCGCGTAAAACTTCATCGCGAATTTCTTCATGTCTTGCAGCCAAGCCAGCAGCTAAAGAATTGTACTGATTGTGCTTTCCTTTGATAGTGATCTCATTTGTTAGCATACTGAATGTAGTTTGTAAAATGTTTATAAATAATTTATTTTCCTTTATGAATGCTCCTTCTTCTAACTCCTTTTGAATTGTAAATGGAAATCTTTTGGCTGAAATTTTTGAAGGATTAAGTTTTAAGAAATTGATGGTTTCTTCGTCATCTAAACAGTAGATAAAAGCATCTGCTCCCGTCTGATTTTTCGTTATATTAAATTTTGAAGCGACATAATTTTTCATTTCATAATTATATCGATCCAAATGATCTGGGGTGATATTGAGAAGAATAGCTATGTCACATTTAAACCGATCGATATCATCTAACTGAAAACTACTGATTTCAATTACATATAAATCTTTTGGCTCTTTGGCGACCATATAGGCAAAGCTTATTCCTACATTACCTGCCATGCCCACATTGAATCCTGCAGTTTTGAAGATATGATATACTAAATTTGTCGTAGTTGTCTTACCATTACTACCTGTTATTCCAATAATTTTTCCGTCACAATAAGGATAGGCAAACTCAATTTCTGAGATTATCTTGATTCCCTTTTCTCTAATTTTCTTAACTATCTCCGCTTTCTCAGGTATTCCAGGACTCTTCATTATTATATCCGCTTGCAGAATTTTCTCCTCACTATGTTGCTTCTGCTCATAAGGAATTTTATATTCTAATAGCATCGCTTCATATTTCTCAGCGATAGTGCTAAAATCAGACACAAAGACTTCGTAGCCTTTCTGTAAAGCTAGAACAGCAGTTCCTACACCACTTTCTCCCGCACCTAATATGACTATTCTTTTATTCAATTCTACCTAATTTGTATATTCAAATCCTTATTCTATCATTCTTAATTCTACATTCTAGCTCTATCTCACCTTAAGAAAAACAATAGCTAGTATAGCCAGTAATATTCCGACAATCCAAAATCGTGCAACTATCTTAGCTTCATGAATTCCCATCTTTTGATAGTGATGATGAAGTGGCGACATCAAGAATATTCTTCGCCCTTCTCCATACTTTCTTCTTGTATATTTAAAATAGGCTACTTGCAGCATCACAGATAAATTCTCAACAAGAAAAACACCACATAGAATTGGGATAATTAATTCTTTTCGAATAATAATACAGATAGTAGCGATGAAGAGTATATTGAGATAGTCAGAGAAAATAATATTACCTGTGAGATAAGTCAATACAACCAAAGCAACACCACTTATAGCCGAGACGCCTGTGCACAAACCATCTATACCGTCTGTAATATTTGCTCCATTGGACACCGCTGTAATAATGAATATTAAAATGATAGAAAATGGGATGAAATAATAAAAAATCACAAAAGAGAATACGAAGGGATAATATCGACAATTAAAAAATTAGTTGAAAATAAAAAGATAACAGAAAAAGAAGCATTAAATTATTTGCCAAAATTAGAAGGAGAAAAAATATTGAATCATTTAGACAAAAATATTTTAAATGATAATATTGCTAATTTACAATCGACTGAAAAAAGTAATGTGAATAATGAAGAAAATCACGGAAAAAAATGGGAAGAAGATGAAATAGGTGAATTAATAAAAGAGGTAAAAACGCTATTCAAATTTTTAAAAGAATTTGGTCA
>CAYXKX010000057.1:0-429 GCA_964465185.1 uncultured Chitinophagaceae bacterium | reverse complement strand
TTCTACATTTATAGGATTGTATTGATCGTGGATTCTCCCATCACTTAGGGTATAGACATACACTTTATTTAAATCACGCACTTTGATATCTGGATGAAAATACATCATAAGAGATACGAAAATTCCTACGCCAATTTGACCTACGATTTTAAATCTACCCGATAGTCCTTCTTTATTCTTCTTGAAAACCTTAATATAGTCATCGATAAACCCGATCACCCCCAACCAAATCGAAACCACCAATAGCATCCATATATACACATTGGTTAAATTAGCAAATAAAAGTGTAGGGATTACTATTGAGCCTAAGATTAAAATACCACCCATAGTAGGTGTGCCTTTTTTCTCTATCTGACCTGCTAATCCGAGATCACGCACGGTCTCGCCTATTTGTTTTCTTCTTAGATAATCAATAAATCGCTGTCCGTT
>CAYXKX010000056.1:0-12933 GCA_964465185.1 uncultured Chitinophagaceae bacterium | reverse complement strand
TGGTCAAAGACACGAGCAGTAAACAAATCTACGACACCATTTGCAGCAATCAATCGAAACTCTTCAATGGAGTCAATCGAACGACCACAGGCATCTACAGAGATACGCTCACGAATTCACAAGGTTGCGACAGCTTCTTGTACTTACACTTGACGGTGAAGGATACTTCGAGAAAAGATAGTTTTCTATCTATTTGTCGTTACCAACCTATAATCTTCAATGGACTATCGCTTAATACGACAGGTATATTCAAAGACACCTTTGTCAATGCCAAAGGCTGTGATAGCTTTTTGTATCTGAATTTGACAGTGAATGATACGACTCGAAAAGATAGTTTCAGAACGATTTGTAAAAATCAATTAGTCGTATTTAATGGAAACACATTGAATAACTCTGGCCTCTATCGCGATACCTTGGTCAATGTCAAAGGCTGCGATAGTTTTGTTTATCTCCATTTAACGGTAAATGATACCACTCGCAAAGATAGTTTTAGGACGATTTGCAAAAATTATCCTCTTATATTCAATGGAAATAGTATAAATATTTCTGGAGTATATAAGGACACCCTTTTGAATAGCAAAGGCTGTGATAGTTTTGTCTATCTGCATTTGACAGTCAATGATACGACGAGAAAAGACAGCTTCAGAACCATTTGTAAAAATCAACCAATAGTATTTAATGGAAATATATTGAATACCACGGGGGTCTACCGTGATACCTTTGTTAATAGCCGTGGCTGCGATAGTTTCCTAGTGCTGAATTTAACGGTTCGTGATACCACTAATTATTTCTTCACCAAGAATATTTGTCAAGGTGAAAGCTATGTATTCAATCAAATAACTCACTTTAACAGCGGGATATTTAAAGATACTGCCATAAACGCAGCCGGGTGCGATAGTTTTATTTATCTTAATTTAATTGTGAACCCGCTACCTTCAGCCATTGCAGGCCCAGATAAGCCGCGAGTAAACTGTAAAGGAGATAGTGTGCAGCTAGGATCCATCGCAATAGCAGGGATGAATTATCAATGGACTCCGAATACTAATTTATCTAATGCTTTTAGCGCACAGCCTTGGGCAAAACCAAGTTCACCAATAGATTATATTTTAAAGGTGACCAATTCTGTTACCACCTGTTTCTCTTTCGACACTGTGCGGGTCAATGTTCAAAATGTAACTATCTCTGCTAATGTTTCTAAAACTAATCTAATCTGTTTTAATGATAATTCTGGCAAATTAAGCATTCGTGCAAGTGGGGGCTATAGACCATATCAATACTGGGTAGAGGGAAAGACTTCACCTCAGCCAGATTCAAATATAATTAACCTAAGTGCTGGAAATAACTTCTATCGCATTGAAGATGCAAAAGGATGCGAATACAGAGATACATTTAGCCTTATTGAACCACCTAGAATTCAAATTAACCTAGTAGCCAAAAAGAATTTAAGATGCTATCAAAAAAATGAGGGTGAACTAGAAGTAAATGTCACCGGTGGAAAAGTCACGACAAATTACGACTATACATGGAGTGGGACTTCATTAAAATCGAAAAAGGTAGTGAATCTAGCTGCGGGCCCACATGGCTTGACAGTGATGGATAATAACGGCTGTACGGCAACCTTCAATGAAACCCTTATTGAGCCTAGCAATATTATGATTCAATCGAAACTTACTCAGAACAAGTGTTATGGCGAAACCAATGCAAGTATTGAATTGAATGTTAGCCAAGCAACGGGACCAGTTTATACTTATAAATGGAGTAATGACAGTAGTCGTAAAGTGAATACAAAGCTAAGAGACGGTAAGTACTGGACAACTATCACGGATGCAAATTTATGTGAGTTTGTCAGTGATACCTATGTTATTAAAGATCCAGATCGCTTGGTTATTGATTCTATAGTTACAACACCAAATGGATGTGGAGGTAAAGCCAGCGGCAAATTGGCTATTTATGCCAAGGGTGGAATTAGAGACTATTTATACAGTATAGATTCAGGGTTGCGCTATAGTCGTGATTCCATTTTTGATGCGTTACAAGCAGGCAAATACCATGTTGTAGTTCGAGATTTTAATGCATGTATTTTTAGTAAAACAGATTCGGTCAAAGGGAATGCTAAATTTTCGCTAACCTTCCAACCTCGAGATACTACAATAATTTTGGGACAAGAGGTTGCGCTTTCGGTCTTCGTCAATGAAGGTCAGCTAGGCTGGATAAACAAAATCCATTGGACGCCAAGTGAGGGGTTGACTTGCACCGATTGCCTCAGCCCTGTGATAAATACGTATGTATCTCAGATTTATAGAGTAAGAATAAGTTATTTTAAAGATTGTTATTTGGAAGAAACGATCAAAGTTCGAGTGATTTCAGACGATGAAATTTATGTTCCAAACTCTTTTTCTCCTCAGGCAGTAGTTTCCGATGAAAATAAAACATTCAAGGTTTATGGTAAAAATCTAGTTGTCGCGCGTTTAAAAGTATTTAACCGCTGGGGTGAGAAACTATATGAAACACAGGACGCTCACCTAGAAGGATGGGATGGCACATACAAAGGAGAACCGCAACCTTCGGGCATTTATATCTACTATTTAGAAATTGAATTCTTAGATAGAAGAAGAATAACTAAGACGAGTGAGCTCAATTTAATACGCTAGTTCCATTCCCTTTTCTTTCAAATACTTTTTAGCTAGTTTGTATTTGGGATAGAATCGCTCAACGAGCTGCCAAAACTGCGCTGAATGGTCATGATGAACCAGATGGCATAGCTCATGAATGATAATATAATCCATAACCCAGAGAGGAGCGAAAACTGTGTTGAGTGAAATAGTAATCTCCCCTTTACTCGAGCAGAGCCCCCAACTGGATTGATTATTTTTAATATCTACTTGGTATAATTTCTTCGCTACAGTCAGGGTATTCAGTTGCCTCACCCTTTGCTCTATTAGTCTTTGATAGTTTTCTATTATACTTTTAGCCAGCTTAGTTTTATCCCTATCAGAGATGACTTCGGGGCGAGTTATAGTTTTCTGATGAAAATCAACGTCTAATTTGGCTTTAGAATCAAAAGATTGTATGATTTTATAGGGCTGATTCAATATGAAAATTTCAGTTTGATCTAAAATTCGTTTCTTGACAATCCATTCTGGTTCAGAATGGAGGCGCTCTCTAATTTTGTCAAGCAATTCATTTTTATGTTTATCAATTGTGTCGGGATTCTTGTAAATATTCGGTAGCGTCATCGAAATTTTGCTTGCCGTAATTCTGAAGCTATGGTTACGGGTCTTTTTTAAATACAGAAACACCTCTTTTTCAGTATTATGTATTGAAATAGTCTCTTTGGAATACAGCACAATTAATTATTCATTTTTTTTGAAGATTTTTTTTTACATTTGCCTGTAAAAATAGAAATCCAATGATTAAGCCACTCGCTACTTTATTAACAATTTGGGGATTAATAATGTTTCTTTTCACATTCTTTGTCTATCTTAACAGTCCATTAAATATTGAATACAATGGTGCCGTTAAATACTCCATGGTAGACTCAGGTGTTTCTATGTCATTTCTTATTTCTGGCATTATGCTCCTTGCAGGAATCGTTTTATTGCGAGTAAGTAAAGTTCCTAGATACGTATAGTAAGTTAAAAGACTCGAGTTATGGGATATGATTTCAGCAGAGCGAAGCAAAGTTTGAGCTCTATAGCTGTAGTCAAACAGGATATATTTGAGCATTCATATGTAGCTTTCGAATTATTGCGTGCGTGTGCAGCTGATTCAGCCGTTGTGCTAGCAGCAGACATTGCCAATATAGACAAACGAGTGCATGTTGAATTTTCGGATATCAATAAAAATGAATTTAGATTGCGTTTTGGGGGAGATATTCTGATGTTCTCTTTGCACTCAAACGTATTCTCCTTTGATAGATCGCACTCATTATTCAATACGAATTATATTGCGGAAGATCACTCCAGGGCTTATTTTTGTATGATAGAAGTGTTTAATTTTTTGAATGATTCTGTAAAATATAATCGGGTGCAAGATTTCGGCGAGCTGGTATGTCGGATTTTTGTAAACCGAGAAAACAAATTTTTTATTGAGGGTATGGGAGCCATAGGATCCTTATATACGGATTTGCCGAGTCAAGTGTTTGAAGAATCCATGGTGAATATGGTCATAGAAAATTGTATTACGACGAGTATAAACTATGATTTATGGGCACCTCCTTTTAATGATGTGAGGTTTATTCCGCTTTTTGCCATGATGGAAAAAAACGGGGATTCTCCAAGAAGAACCTCCAAGCGATTGGGATTTGAGACCGGTGGCATTGCTGCAAGTCCACAAATGAAAGTCAATGACGAATTAAATAGTAATCTGAGTATAAAAAGCTAAAATCTGAAGAATGAGGTATTATGTCAAACAAGAACCAATCATATTGAAAGAATATGGAAAAATAATCCAGAATTTCGTTTTGCATGCGAAAGCAGAGGAGGATAAAGAAAAACGTACGAAAATGGCCTTTGCTATTGTCGACTTCATGGCTCAGTTGACCCCGGCGGGCAAGTCAACGGAAGACTATGAAAAAAAGCTTTGGGATCACCTTTTCTTTATAGCAGATTATCAATTGGATATAGAAGCGCCATACGAAATAGCGCAGAGAGAGTTTATTGTTCCTACCCCAGAACCTCTTGCTTATCCCGGTGGTCATAACAAATTCAAGCACTATGGCAAGTACATCGTAGAATTTATTGAAAAGGCGAAAGAGAAATCGGAAGATCAGAGAAAGATAATAGCAGGACCTATAGCTAGCTACATGAAGTTAGTTCATAAAACATGGAATAATGAAGTGGTCAATGACTCCATAGTAAAAAATGATTTATTCAATATTTCGTCAGGTATGCTGGAAATGGCAGATGATGAATCTATTCGCCATTTACTTCCCAAAGGTAAAATGACGACCAATAATAATCAGAATAGAAATAATAATAATAATAAGAAGAAGAAAAAGAAGAAACCAGGTGGGGGTCAGCATAACCAAGGTAATCGTCCAAACAATAACTATCAGCATAAGAAATAATGAGCTAGCGACAAGTTATCTGTAACTAGTTACTAGCAACTAAAAACTAAATTAAGGTGTCTGTATTCGAAATAAACGGAGGTAAAAAATTAAGCGGAGAATTGACTCCTCAAGGAGCGAAGAACGAAGCTCTACAGATTATATGTGCCGTATTATTGACGGATGATCAAGTGACCATACATAATATTCCAGATATTCGGGATGTCAATAATCTCATAGACCTTCTGGATTGCATGGGAGTGGAGGTGAATCGCATTTCCAGAAGTGTGTGTCAGTTTAAGTCACACAATATTAATTTAGACTATCTCACTACAGATGAATATAAGGTAAAAGGAGCCGCCTTGCGTGGCTCCGTGATGGTTTTAGGCCCTCTTCTATCTCGATATAGAAAGGCCTATCTGCCTAAGCCAGGAGGAGATCGAATTGGCCGAAGACCTATTGATACTCATCTATTAGGTTTTGAAAAGTTAGGAGCTCGTTTTGAGTTTGATGATAACTCTGATTTTTTTACCATCAATGCGGAAAAGTTGACGGGTGGCTATATGCTTTTGGATGAGCCTTCCGTCACCGGAACAGCCAATATTATTATGGCAGCAGTCATGGCCGATGGCAATACAACTATTTACAATGCCGCTTGTGAACCATATTTACAGCAGCTTTGTACAATGCTAAATAGTATGGGAGCAAAAATAACGGGTGTTGGTTCTAATTTGATTCACATAGAAGGAGTTGTCAAATTAAACGGTTGCGAGCATACCATCTTGCCAGATATGATAGAAATAGGCAGTTTTATCGGACTAGCAGCTATGACAGAATCCGAAATTACCATAAAGAATTGTCGAGTAGATATGCTGGGTTTGATTCCTGATGTGTTTAAAAAACTGGGAATAAAGCTAGAGATTAAAGGAGATGATATTTATATTCCATCACAGAAAACATATGAAATCACAAAGTATATAGATGGGTCCATTCTTACAATATATGACCACCCATGGCCTGGATTCACTCCAGATTTATTGAGCATTGTTTTGGTCGTAGCGATTCAAGCAAAAGGATCGGTCTTGATACATCAAAAAATGTTTGAATCTCGTTTATTCTTTGTAGACAAATTGAAAGATATGGGCGCACAGATAACTCTCTGTGATCCGCATAGGGCAGTAGTTATCGGTATGAACAAAGAACGTCCATTGCGAGGAATTACCATGAGCAGCCCTGACATTAGAGCGGGCGTGGCTTTGCTCATTGCCGCTTTGAGCGCTAAAGGAAAATCTACCATCCAGAATATAGAGCAGATAGACAGAGGCTATCAATATATAGATCAAAGGTTAAATGCAATAGGTGCTGATATAGTGAGAAGGTAAGCTATATTAGATCTAGAGCATTACTTATATTTTACTAATTTAAATTTCGCAATATGAATAAATTTCGTATAATTTATCTCATGCTTTGTGCGTTCCCTTTTGCTGTGAACGCTCAGGATAGTATTAAAAATAGGGAAATTCTAACGTTAAATTCAGAGATCAATAGATTGGCAGGTATGAACAAAAATTTAAGGTTTGAATTGGACTCTATAAAAAAAGTGCCAATAAAGATGCCCTCAGGATTTTATTTACGCCTAGAATCAAGTTATCCGATTAAGAATCCTTTTGTGTATAATATTGTACCGAGTAATCTGGAAGGCAAAAGGGTTTATACCGTGCAATCATTCAAAAATTCCAAAGATGCCAAACAATTAACTAAGGCGATTCGGGCATTTAATCTCATTGATTACAAGGTGGTTTATATCGGTGATTATAACAGTTTGGCACAGTCTTCTCCAAGTTATAGTAATACCATGTACATAGAAGATTAGATAATTAGTTGCATTATCTTTCATAAATACAACATGATCCCTGCATGTCGCCACATCCCTTCAAGAGGGATTCAATCTTTTATTTTAGGTTAAATTTGAGTTCGACGAATTCTGTCAGTTTTTTTTACATTTGTCCCTTATTGATTTAAGACCTTATTTCAGGGTATTTGAATAACATCTGACAGTAAACAACGTATAAAAAATAAATAGATGAAAATTTCATGGAATTGGTTAAATGATTATCTCACATGTGAGCATTTAACCATAGACGAAGCGGCTTCTATCCTAACTTCAATAGGCTTGGAGGTGGAGGGTATCGAAAAGTTTGAATCTATCAAAGGGGGTTTAGATAAGTTTTTTATTGGGGAAGTTATTTCCTGTGAGAGACATCCGAATGCAGATAAGTTGAGTTTAACTCAGGTGAATTTGGGTTCTGGACTAGGAATAAAAAAAATAGTCTGCGGGGCACCCAATGTGGCAGCTGGACAAAAGGTAGCCGTAGCGACAGAAGGAGCAGTTATTTACCTTCCAAATGGAGAATCTTTTACAATAAAAAATTCAAAGATTAGAGGAGAGGAAAGTCAAGGAATGATTTGCGCCGAAGATGAATTGGGCATTGGTGCTAGTCATGATGGAATCCTAGTTTTAGATCAAGAAGCAGTTGTGGGAACTCCAGCAGCTGCCTATTTCAGTATCAGCACCGATTCTGTTTTCGAGATTGGACTGACCCCAAATCGAACCGATGCTATGTATCACAGGGGAGTGGCCAGAGATTTAGCTGCTGCTATTAATGTACGTGGAGGCAAATGTGTTTTTCACCCGAATGGCAAATGGGATTTCCCATCAAATATTAGCTCTGCAGTTCAGACTATAGAAATCGAGAATAACACAGAAAAGGCTCCTAAATTTGGAGGCTATGTTATGGAGGGGATTCAAAATAATTCATCTCCTACTTGGCTGAAAGAAAGACTTACGGCTATCGGGGAATCATCAAAAAATCTTTTAGTAGATGTTACTAATTATATTTTACATGATTTAGGACAGCCTTTACATGCCTATGATTTAGAAAAAATACAAGGGAATAAGCTTGTCATCGAAGAGTTAAATAGAAATGAGGATTTTACTGCCTTAAATGGGAATCAATTAAAGCTGAAATCCGGTGATATTGTCATTAGAGATAAAGATAAAATAGTAGGAATAGCTGGGGTTATGGGCTCATTGTCGTCCTGTATTGACGATCTTACGAATGCCATTTTTTTAGAAGGAGCATTTTTTCATTCTACTTCGGTCAGACAGATGAGTCAGAGATTGCAGTTGAGATCGGAGGCAGCAATTAAATTTGAAAAAGGAGTGGATCCAAACGGAACGGAGTACGCATTGGAAAAAGCAAAAAGTATAATTCTCTCCGTTTCAAAAAATGCAACCGCAGGTTCTTTGGCTATGGTGGCGAAGTCCGACTTCCCTTTTTGGAGTGTCACCTTGACTAGAGACAAACTGGACATGTATGCCAATATGAGTATAGAAAAAGCGAAGGTTGATTTTATACTATTAGCATTGGGTATCGATATTGTGAGTAGTGATGATACAATCTGGACACTCCGCGTGCCAAGATATAAAGAAGATGTGAAACGAGAAGAGGATGTCATAGAGGAAGTATTGAGAATTTATGGGTATAATTTATTGCCCTATCCTAAGTTTTTAAAGTCAAATCTTAGTTTTAGTGAAGGACTGAGCTCGAGCCAACTAGAAGAAAACATATCAGGATTATTGACGGGGACTGGTTTTCAAGAAATTTTGACCAACTCCATTTCACAATCTAATTACTTTACAAATACCACGCCAATTCGATTGCTCAATTCAATGACGAGCGAACTGGACTGCATGCGCGCTTCTATGATTCCAGGATTTTTAGAGGTTATTGAATATAACATGAATAGAGATCAAAAGGACCTGGCTTTGTATGAATTTGGCAATGAGTATTTCACCGATAAGTCTGGAAATTTTAGACAACGGAAGCGATTAGTATTGGCCTCTACGGGTATGACTGATAGTCCAAATTGGCAACTACCAAAGGGTAGACTAAATGATTATTTTCAGCTCAAGGCAGCTATAGAGAAACTGCTTCAACATTTAAAAATTGAAGTGATTTACAAAGAGATGGACAATACAGATTATTTGTATGGACTTGCTTTATTAATCGGGCAAAAAGAAGTTGGCTATCTAGGTGAACTAAAGTGGGATAAGAAAATGTTTGATGTCAAACAAAAGGTGTATTTCGCTGAACTTGATTTAGACTATATATTTCAAGTATTGGCAAAAGGAAAAATTCAGTATTCAGAAGTTTCGAAATTTCCTGCAGTACGTCGGGACTTAGCACTTGTTTTAGATCAGCATATTCGCTTTGACCAGGTTGAGTTGATTGCTAAAAAATCACTTGGGAAGGCATTGACAAAAATGGTTCTGTTTGATGTGTTTAAGGATGAGTCGCTCGGTGAAGACAAAAAATCTTACGCAGTTCGATTCTTTTTAACTAATTCTGAGAAAACTTTGTCCGACAAGGAAATTGAAGGCATGATTCAAAAACTAATGACCAGTTATCAAAAGGAACTCACTGCTGAAATTCGCTCCTAGTTTTAGCCCTTTTAGTTTCTTTTTCCAATTGTGGGAGCAGAGAAAGCTAAAAAAAAGGCATACAAACGATTCTTTTATATAAATTTGTGCTTCTTTTTAGGAAATATTCAACATAACACATGCGGTTTGTACTCTTTTTGCTTTTTCTGACGCTAGGATCTAGACTGGCTGCACAGTTGGATTTCGGGGAATTTAATACCCCTTATTCCGGAGTACATGGATTGAGCTTTAATCCAGCGGAAATAGTAGATAGTCGTTACCGGTTCCATATGAACCTGTGGGGTTTTGGATTGCGAACAGCAAATAATTTTATTGGCGCAAGTTCAGAAATGCTTTCATTTTCCCCGCCAGACTTGAATGATAGTACCAAGAAGATTTACCTTCCAAGACAACTCAATGGTTCTCCAAAGCATTTATTCTTGCAAGCAGATCTAATGGGACCAAGTTTTATGCTTTCTGTTGGACGAAAAAATAAATTTAGTATTGGATTTAGCACTAATTTCAAAACACTTATTACCACTAACAATGTGAGTGAGAGGCTGGCGAACTATATGTTTGACAATAAAGATACCAATAACTGGAAAGAATCAACCAGTAAAGACTTAATGGCCAATGGTTCAATGTGGGTGAATTTTGGTTTGACCTTAGGGACTGTAATTATAGACAAGCCTGGGTATACTTTAAAAGGTGCCATTACTCCGAAAATAAATGTTGGACTCGTAAATACTTATATATACTCTCCTGATTTAAAAATAGAATTCGCAGGACAAAATGCAGTTAGAAATGCCAATGGAATGATTGACAATCAAATATCCGCTCCTTTTATTGTCAATTCAGAATTCAAATCGGACAGTGTGAAATTCTTTGAAAATATGGGTTTTGGAGCCGATATAGGATTTATTTTTGAGAAAAAGAAAAAACAAGAATTTACCTATGAAATGGATTGTCGTACAGATAATGTTAGACGCGATTTAAATAAATATATTTATAGAATTGGATTAAGCTTGATAGACTATGGATTTATTCAGTGGAAAGGGAAGGCACCAATAAGACGCATGGCGGTGGATGAAAACGCTTTTACTACCGATGTCGAGAATAAAAAGTTTAGCAAGTTTCCTGATGTCAAGGAACACACAGATAACATCTCGGGATTAAGTGCCAATGGAGTGACCCTTGATACATCCAGAGCGGACTATTTTATGTGGACCCCGACCAAGTTAAATGCGTTTATAGACGTGAATATCTATAAAGGCATATCCCTTGCTGCCAATGGTACCTATGGATTTGTTATCAATAATTTTGCGTCTTCGAAAACCCAGAATATGCAGTTTTCAATGATTCCAAGAATTGAAAACAAACTATTTGGATTGTATCTTCCTGTGAGCTATAATATGCTGGCTCAAGAGTTGAACTCAGGGATAGGATTTAGATTATTATTTTTCAATTTTGCCCTCTATGACTGGATGGGTATCGCAGGGGTTAAGTCTCAGACTCGGAATGCAGCATTTAATTTCAGTTTAAATATACCTTTCCATCAAAAGGCTAAGCCAAAGGATAATGATGGAGATTTGATGTCAAATAAAAAAGATAAATGCCCGAATGATGCAGGGGATTGCAATGGAGATGGCTGTCCTGAGCCAGATGATGATGGTGATGGTATCGGAAATTCTATAGATAAATGTCCTAATCAAAAAGGAGTGAAGGCCTTTGACGGTTGTCCAGATACAGATGAAGATGCAGTTCCTGACAATATAGACCGCTGCCCGAAAAAGAAAGGACTGAAAGAACTTGGAGGCTGTCCTGATAAGGATGGGGACGGGTTACCAGATCATGAGGACAAGTGTCCAAATGAAAAAGGTCTTAAAAAGTTTGACGGCTGTCCAGACTCGGACAATGACGGTGTACCAAATATTGCAGATGAGTGTCCTTCTGTAGCTGGGGTATATGAAAATAAAGGATGCCCACCTATCATACCTCCAAAAGATACAGACGAAGATGGATTAATTGATTCTCTAGACAAATGTCCGTTTGAAAAAGGATTAAAGTCCAACAAAGGTTGTCCTATCACTGCTGAAGCTATCTCTATTGTGAAGGTAGCAATGGAAAAACTGGAGTTTGAAACGGGTAGCGCTGTGATTAAAAAGGAATCATATCAATCACTGACTACATTGGCCTATTATTTGGTTCGCAACCCTGATTTAAAAGTTAGCCTTAAGGGACATACTGATAATGTAGGAGCTGCTGAGAAAAATCTCAAGCTATCCAAAGAAAGAGCTAACGCTGTCAAAACATTCTTTGAAGAGAGAGGGGTAGATGTCAGTAGGATGACTTCTGAGGGTTTTGGCATGCAGTTCCCTATAGCCGATAATAGAACTCCAGCCGGGAGAGCAGCTAATAGACGGGTTGATATTGAAATAAAATAATTGATGCATCACATTGGCATTGTCGGGTTGGGCCACCTGGGAGAGATTCACCTCAAGCAGTGGCTCGAGATTGTTTCTAAGGAACATATTACTTGTTTTGATTCAGACGAGGAGAAAATGGCTCTGATTTCTGAAAGATATCAAGTAGAAATAGCAAAGAACTTCGATAACCTCCTAGCCCATAGTACGATAATTGATGTGGTCACACCGACGGACTCCCATCATTTCTATGCTGAAGAAGCTTTGAAAAAGGGCAATCATGTATTTATAGAAAAACCTGTCTGCACAAGTATGGCAGAGGTAGAAAATTTAATTCATTGGCAAAATAAGTCTGGGTCCTTGGTTCAAGTGGGTCATGTAGAGCGATATAATCCCGCTTTCCAAGTCGTTAAGGCTAGCATTCATCAACCAAAGTTTTTTGAGGTACACCGCTTAGCGCCTTTTATTTCAAGAGGGACCGAGGTTTCTGTTATTATGGACCTCATGATTCACGATTTGGATATTATATTATATTTAGTTGATTCACCGATTCGGGACATTGCTGCTAAAGGGGTTGCGATCTTAAGCCAAACTCCTGATATAGCCAATGTCCGTTTGGAATTCGAGAATGGATGTGGAAAAAAGTGCTGAAATAATGACTATAAGTGAGATGGGAGAGGGCATTGCCTTCACAACAAACGAAGGTGTAGATAAAAGGCTAATGGTAAAATCGTATGATAAATTGGACAAAAATGCCATATTTGAGGAGTTGAATGATTTTTACAATAGCGTAACAATGGGTAAAAGTGAAACAGCAGTTGACCTCGCAAGTGCTTCAAAAACAATGGGTTTAGCCCTTAGAATACAAGAATTATTGTAAATTTCCGCACCTACCCTCAAAAATTTCTTAAAAAAAGATACAATTATTATTCCAAACTCTCTTAGATTTGCCATCAAATTTTAATAAACTTATAAGTATG
>CAYXKX010000055.1:12878-13153 GCA_964465185.1 uncultured Chitinophagaceae bacterium | reverse complement strand
AGTAGTTGTGGTGGAGAACATATTGAAAAGCCTGAAACCAAAGCCTGAAAAAGCAGATCCACTGCCTAGTAAAAATAATCTGAATGCACCACCTGCCGAAAAGAACAAGGTGAATGAAAATGCTTTGTTCAAAGGATTCAAAGGAACAGGTACTGGAAACGGTAGTCAAGGAAACACTACAGGAGAAGGCAATATGGGTGATCCATCAGGCAGTAAGTCGGATAATTATTTAGGTAAAAGTACAGGTCTGGGCTCTGAGGGAGAGGGAAGAGGTC
>CAYXKX010000055.1:12206-12868 GCA_964465185.1 uncultured Chitinophagaceae bacterium | reverse complement strand
ATTAGTAGGAAGAAATTTAAAATCTATTCCTCCAATCGTGGATAAATCCAATAAAACGGGTAAAATAATCATCTCGGTCAATGTAGATGCTTCTGGCAATGTCAAGAAGAGTGAATTTGTAGCGCAGAATTCCACGATTACAGATAGTGATCTAGTATCGAAATGTATCCAAGCAGCCAAAAAGGCTAAGTTCTCCCCAAGCGAAGATAAGGACTCCGATTGGGGTAAATTAGTATTTACATTTGAGATAAGAGATTGAGAATTTTCTCTTACTATTAAACGAATGATCATACCAATTTTTAGCTCGCAACTTTATACTTTAAACGTTTGACTTTGAACTAGTTTATGACCTATCAAGAGACGTTAGACTTTCTCTACCAGCAGTTACCTATGTTTTCCCGGATAGGCTCAGCGGCCTATAAAAAGGATTTAACCAATACTATAGCCCTCTGCGAGTATTTTCAACATCCTCAAAATAAATTTAAGTCCATTCACATAGGTGGAACGAATGGAAAGGGGAGTACGACTAATTATCTCGCCTCTATGTTTGTCGAAGCAGGTATGAAAGTAGGTATATACACCTCTCCTCATTTGATCGATTTTAGAGAGCGAATCAAAATAGGAAATCAAATGATTTCAGAAGAGTTCGTTGTGGATTTCGT
>CAYXKX010000055.1:10603-12196 GCA_964465185.1 uncultured Chitinophagaceae bacterium | reverse complement strand
CCAAGCCTTTGATTGAGAAGATTCAACCTTCTTTTTTTGAATTGACTGTGGTGATGGCTTTTGAATATTTCGCTCAGGAAAAAGTAGATATAGCAATGATAGAAGTGGGTTTGGGTGGTCGATTGGATAGCACCAATGTCATTAACCCAGAACTCTGCGTGATCACGAATGTTAGCTTTGACCATATGAATATGTTAGGGAATAGCATTGAAGAAATCGCATTCGAAAAAGCAGGCATTATAAAAAAGGGAATTCCCTGCATAATAGGAGAATCGAATGCTAGCTATAATTCTGTATTTGAATCTAAAGCTAACCAATGCAAAGTGAAACCGCTGTATGCAAGTGATGAAGTCGAAGTGAAAATGGTGGATGAAATAGAATTTATTTACAAAGATATTGTCGTAAAATTAGACAAAGAAACTGCGTTCCCACCCTACCAAATTAAGAATATAAAAACGGCAATACTTGCTTATATATCTTATCTATCAGCAAAGGACTGCGCCATCGTTGTTGAAGATATTGTAAAAGGGATTGAACACAGAACTATGAATACAGGTTTTCTAGGTCGATGGACTAAACTAAAAGTAAAAAATAAAACTGTCATTTTAGAATCCGCTCATAATGAAGCGGGCATTGAAGAATTGAAAAAAGCTATTCAAGCAGAAAATTTGAAAGATACCTTAGTCGTATTCGGTTGTGTTCGCGATAAAGATGTGACCAAAGTCATTTCCCTTTTACCTAAACATCTAGACTATATCTTAAGCCAAGCAGATATACCACGGGCTATGCCATTGGATGAACTTTCACCTTTATTTATAGAGCATTGTAAAACTCCGATTGATCAAAAGGCAGACTTGAAATCAGCTATAGATTTTGCCTTAAACTCTCCAGGTCATGATACTATTTTAGTGACTGGAAGTATATTTTTGGTGGGCGAGGCTTTGGGTATTATTCAAATTACGGAGACTTAAACATCAAGTTTTAATTAAGGTAATTCTATAGTGGATAAATTAATGGTAATTTGCTTTTATCTATTTATGGCTCAAAGTCCAATTTATAGTCAGAATAATTATATAGCCTTTTATAATTTATGCAATGAAGGAGATGAACAAGCCTATTTAAAAAATTATCCCTTGGCTATAGCTAAATATGATAGCGCTTTTGGAAAAGTAGATTTTATTGGAGTAAATTATTTAATTAATTATGCAAGAATATTAAGTAATGTAGATAAGAAGAAATCAATGGAAGCCTTGCGTCTGGCCTTGATGAAAGGCATGCATACCAATAATTTGAAGCAATGGGATGAAATTTTTATAAATGAAAGCCGATTTAAGGAAATAAGAGATAGTGTTAACGAGTATAACAAAATCTATCTTGCTAGTATCAATTCTGAATATGCTAGAGCAATAGATAGTTTAGAATATGTTTATAGATGTATAGTTATGAAAAGCTGCATAGGCTTTGAGAAAGATGAATTCAAGGTAAGTGTGCCTGATAGTAGACTATTTTTAAAAGCTAGTATTTTTGATTGTCTTATGAAGTTGATAGGTAAATATGGTTTTCCGTCTGAAAAACGAATTGGAGTGTCTGCTC
>CAYXKX010000055.1:6906-10593 GCA_964465185.1 uncultured Chitinophagaceae bacterium | reverse complement strand
ATTTTATTTTTCATCTTAATATGCTAGAATCAAGTATGGAAAAGTACTTGAGTCTGCTTGAATCAGCTGTAAAGAAAGGAGAATATGAACCTGATTCATACGCTTATATTCATGACGTGATAAGAATGAATAAGAGAGATTCCCTTTTATTCTATCAAGGGTCTGATAATATAATGAACTTATCCGATGAAGAAAAATTATTAATAGACCTTCGACGAAGTTCCATTGGATTAAAGCCTTTAAGATCATTTAATATAACCCAAGACAATAGAATCCCTAGCCCTCTTTGGTAAATATAACCAACAATAGGAAGATGATTCATTCTTGCTTAGCTAGCGAATCTTCACACTTCCACCACTGGATTCATTTTTTTCAATCTCTAAGGCATTACTCCGCTTATAGATAGCGATACTGCTACCACTAGAAGATTTAGCAATGACCTTGGTGGTTGCACTTGCGCTTATATTGGCGCCGCTAGAGGACTCTGCAGTCAATTGCTGTGAGGTGTAGTTTTCTGCATCGATGGTTGAACCTGAAGAAGCCTTCATTTGACTCATCTTGGCTAGACCGTTCAAGTCAATATTGGAGCCAGAGGAGGCACTAATTTATGAATTCTCTCCATAAAAACCCATAGTGATTGAAGATCCGCTTGAAGATTTAATCAATCCTTTCAAGGCTCTAAAACCGCCCTGAATCTGAGCACCACTTGTCGTTTCTATGGTTATAGATTCTGAAGTAAAGGTATCGATAACCTGTATTTCTGCCGCCGAGGAGGCATCGAGACTTTTCAAGTCCTTAGTATATATACTCACTTTTACTTTATTGGTTGATATATTGCTATTTTTTTTCACATGTATGTGGACAATGTTATTACCCATTTCTTCTACGAGGATTTTTTCCATTATATCACTTGGAGCATTTATTACGATTTTGTTTTCATCTGACTTGTATACCTTAGATTCTATGCCGTTGTCCTGCTCAATTCCTATGAAATTATAGTTATATACTTTGTCGATCTGTGGACCCTTGCCTTCGTTAGAAGTCATGTGGAATCGGCATGAGGTAAGAGTGGAAAGAACGAATCCTAGTCCAATGAGAAATATTTTTAGATCATTCATATTTTGGGTTTTGAAAGTTAGATAGAATACAGTAAAAAGGTTACAAATATAGAAGATAGAATATAGAACTCAGAATATAGAACTCAGCTATTTTCTCGCATAAATTCTTTATTCTATATTCTGAATTCTAATTACTTTTATCTAAACAAAAACAAATCGCACCATGAATACACTAATCAAACCTACTAAACTATCTCCTGGAGACAAAATCGCATCCATCTCACTTTCATGGGGTGGGGCAGGGGATTTACCCCATCGATATCAATATGGCAAGAAACAACTTGAAGAGGTGTTCGGACTAGAGGTTGTAGAAACTAAACATGCCCTTCGGTCTGCGGATTGGATTTATAAAAATCCGAAAGCTAGGGCGGAAGATTTGATGGAAGCTTTTGCAGATCCTAGTATTAAGGCTATCATTTCCAATATTGGAGGAGAAGACAGTATTCGAACCTTACCATTTATGGATTTATCTGTCATACGAAATCATCCTAAGATATTTCTGGGCTTTTCGGATACCACAATTAGTCACTTTGCTTGTTTGAAAGCCGGTGTTTCTAGTTTTTATGGCATCTCACTTTTAGTAGGTTTTGCAGAGAATGGAGGCATGCATTCCTATCAAATAGAAGATATTAAACGAACCTTGTTCTCTTCTGAGATAATTGGAGAAATTAAACCAAATCCAAATGGATGGACCTCTGAACGGCTAGAATGGTTCAATGCTGATCTAATGCAACAAAAAAGAAAATTAGAACCTAGCGGTCAATGGAATTTTTTACAAGGAAATTCTAAAGTCGAAGGTCGCTTGATAGGAGGATGTATGGAAGTGCTTGAATTTCTTAAAGGAACTGACTTCTGGCCTTCTTTAGATACTTGGAATGACACTATATTATTCCTAGAGACATCGGAAGATATGCCTTCTCCAAGTCTTTTCAAGTGGTGGCTGCGAAATTATGCTGCTCAAGGAATTTTGAAAAGGATCAAAGGTGTCCTGGTTGCTCGCCCTTACAATAATCAATTTGTCAAAGAATATAATGAGGCTCTAATTAAAGTCATTCGAGAAGAGGAGGGTTTGGTTGATTTGCCGATTATTACGGAAATGGATTTTGGACATACATGCCCTACATTCACTCTTCCTTATGGCTGTTTAGCGGAAATGAATATGGAGAATAAAATGTTTTCTATTTTAGAAAGTGGTGTAATCTAGCATTTAGCTACAAACCGCTTATACTTTGACTCCCCTAATTTTTGAACAAAACTCACTCTCCAATTTTCTAAATCAGAAAAGAACGGATTGAAAACAAGGGTGTCGGGTGAATAGTCTCCTAGTTGATCAAGTTTTGTTGCCACCATCTTATCGTCTATATTTAATAGCACCAGCTGTCTATCGAACAAGTTGAGTTGAAATTGCTGACCTAACTGAGTGATGAACTGAACGGAGCTATCTGTAGAGCAACCGCTAACATCGCAGACAGATATATCGGCTACTAGTATTATAATATGTCCTCCCATGGTATAACCACTTCCTTTCACCGGACTACCGTGAGACTTCCAATCTCGTGTAAATTGATTTATGTGTAATTGAATTTCAGCAGAATGATCTGAAAAGTTATTTTCAGAGTAGTAAACCCAAACTTTTGACTGAGGAGAATAGTCTTTTAAATCTTCAAGAATTGCTTGAATTTCTGATTGAATCATAGTATTAAGCCAGTTTCTCAGCAGTGACTTCTGTATTGATTTTTTTAATCATACCCGTGAGGGCCGCACCAGGGCCAACTTCATAAAAGGTGACGGCGCCATTGGCTATCATATTTTGTACACTTTTTGTCCATTGTACAGAGCCAGTCAATTGGTCTATGAGGTTTTTCTTTATCGTATCGCCATCTTGGGAAGCATGACTGGTAAAATTTTGATAGATAGGGCAGATGGGACTAGAAAAATTAGTTTCCAAAATAGCTTTGGCTAATTCATCTTTAGCAGGTGCCATAAAAGGCGAATGGAAAGCCCCGCCCACTTTCAGTGGCAAAACACGCTTAGCTCCTGCCTCTTTTAATTTTTCTCCAGCTAGTTCGATTCCTTTATGTGATCCAGATATGACAAGCTGACCTGGGCAGTTATAGTTGGCGGCTACAACAATTTCATCTTTGATGGATTGACAGATTTCATCGACTTTTTCATCTTCTAATCCTAACACAGCAGCCATAGTGGAAGGGTTAGCATCGCAAGCTTTTTGCATCGCATTGGCGCGAATAGAGACCAGTTTCAATCCATCTTCAAACGATAAACCTCCAGCAGCAACCAAGGCCGAAAACTCTCCTAAACTATGTCCTGCGACCATACAAGGTTTAAATTCTGGCAAAGATTTCGCCATGAGCACACTATGAATAAAAATGGCTGGTTGAGTGACTTCTGTTCTAGTCAATTCTTCGATTGTCCCTGTTTTCATTATGGTTTCAATGTCGAAACCTAAAATAGCATTTGCTTTTTGAAAATAGTTGGCTGCATCGGGAAACTTCTCAGAGATTTCATTTCCCATTCCTACAAATTGAGCTCCTTGTCCCGGGAAAACATA
>CAYXKX010000055.1:524-6896 GCA_964465185.1 uncultured Chitinophagaceae bacterium | reverse complement strand
ATAGAACTCATAGTAGTAAAGTTAGTTAAATTTTCTTCTCCTTTTTCTATGTAAAAATTTATTTCTATGCATTTAGATCTTTAACCTTTAGTATTTTAAGGCTAAGATAGGCGCTTTGCTTTACACATAGTTGGCATGATTTTAACGTAAATTCTATGTGTCCTATGTGTTTCATTTGTTAATTTCCATTTAATTGCGGTTATTGTACCTCATCCTATTAAGTTATTAGATGAGTAGCTTTAAGTTTAGTAGAAAATAAATTCTTTATAATATCAAAACAAATCAAGTATCTATAATCTACTTATCTAACTACTCAAACAAAGTTGTGCTGACATAATCCTTAGAAGCTGATTCAGCTTTTTCCTTCGAAAGATAAGGGACCACGACACGGTAGGTTCCATCCAAGAGTATGATATCCGTCTCAATACCCGCTTTTTTCTTCATGTCATTTTTAAGTTTTACTGCGGCTGCGGCTATTTTGAACTTGCCAAAAGACAGGTAATGATTTCCTTTGGTGTAATTGGCTGTGGCAATAGGCTTACCAATGATATTAACCTTTTCAGCTTTTGCCAATGTAGGTTTAGAGGTAGTATCCTTTTCCTTCTTAACTTTAGGCTCTTTGGTTGGAGAAATAGAGGCTGCTTCCTTGCTACTAGTAACACTTTCCGATTTTTTTGTTTTTTCAGTAGCGACAGCGACTGTTTTCTTACCAACTGGGTTGGTAGAGGTAGGTGTTTTGGGTGTTGGTGTATTTTTGATTGTAGCTTGAGCACTTGAAGTGCTCGGTGTTTTGGAAGGTGCCGCTACTGGCGTGGGAGCAGCCTTTGGGGTAGTTTTTGCTATAGGTGTTTGTGCTGCAGATGCAGGAGTTGTTGTTTGCACTTTTGCCACCACTTCATTGATGGTGCTATCCATAATTGCACTGACTAGAGCCTTGGTCGTATCTATTTTAGCTGTATCAGCCGCCGCTACTAATGCAGGTTCAACTTTTTTGATTTCTGCTTTTTTGGTTTCCCAAAGTGGTTTGAGGCCTAATAATTGTTTGCCTTGAAAAGAGGCTATAAGCCAAGCAATAAGAAATCCTGCAGCGATGAAGCCAAGAGATATTCCCGCTACAAGAGGCCACCGATTAGGTTTATCTTCTTCTACCGAAAGATCGTATGTGTAGTGACCCTCATCGTATCTCGAATGTCCAATTTTTCTTCTTGGCTCATCGATTACTATGGATTTAGGTTCTTCAATTATTGGAGGCTTAGGGGTCTCAAATATATCTTCGGTTTCTTCTTCGTTTATTTCCTCCTCTATTTCATCCAGATCATCTTCTTCGGTTTCCTCTTCGCTAATTTCGTTTAGAATTCTTGTGGTAAAGTCTTCTTCTTTGACTTCATCTTTTTGAGAAACAAGAAAATCCGGCGTAATTTCTTCAACCAGATTACCTAGTTTTTCATCTACCTTAGTTGTGACTTCCTCGGCGGTTTCTTTAATATCCTCTACTGTATCTTCTACCTTCTCTTCTACCTTGTTAGATACATTACTGAAAAAATCTTTGACAGAGTTTAAGAATGATTTAGATCCTTCTTTTTCTTGTTTATCTAGCTGGGCTGCTTCGAATAAATCCTTGGGCTGCTCTGGCTCTGGGACAAATTCAATTTCTTTTTTGATTTCTTCAACTTTTCGTTCTTCAATGATTGGTTCTGGCTTTTTGGGCGCTTCTACCTTGATAAAGGTATTTTCAAAAACGTTCGCTTCCTCTTTTGGAGCATTATCCTTAAATGTAGAAGGATTGAACTGACCCCCACCAAAAAAATCCGTTGGGAAAAGGGCTTTTTTGCTTTCGAATTGAAAACTACCGTTACTAAAAAGTATATCTCCTAAGCCTTCAATACTATACTTGCCTTGATTAATAGCAGAAGATTTAAGGGATTCGACCTCTTGGATTAAAATACCCTTTGCTTCAGAAGGACTTACTCGTTTGATATCGGAAATCAAATGAATTAAATCATTATCAGAGCCTGAACCATAGACATCAAGACCTAGTTTGGAGGTTGCTTTGTCATAACCCAATAGACCAACAGTAGGTATCCATACGGATTGATTTTTATCTAATACATTTTTTAAAATCTGACCAAAAACCATTATACTTTTTTTATTTACTTGCTAATATGTTATTCGAAGACCGCCTTGTCCATTGATGCCTATCGTTGGAAAACCTATTTGATGAGCAATTTTGGAGTCGAGCAAATTGTTCGCATTGGCAAATATATAAAAGTTTTTGGAAATAGGGTATTCTGCACCCAAATTTAGGTCAAATAGTATGGGATTTGTAACTTCAAGACCGGCAATTTTAGATTTTACACCACCTAAAGCAAAGCCATTAAAGAAGAGATTCAATTTTTTAGTTACTTTGAGGTTGGCACCCAAAGTTAAACGCTGACCCGGCAGATTGTAGGCGATAAAAGGTGTTCGCCCTATATCATAGAGAAATAAATCCCCTTTTAAAAAGACAGACCATTTTTCTTCCCTTAAATAACTCAGCTCCAAAGCAACATTGTTTACAGTCATGTCACTCTCAATCTCCGCATTTAAAAATCTTGGATTCGTGGCATCATTTTTAAACAATAAGGCGTCTTTCATGACTTTTTGATTGAAGTATACTTGATAACTGATTCCATGGGTTCCGCCCTTCAGTCCAGCACTTCTATTTTCCACGAGTGTATTGGGTAGCAATTGGTTCGTAAAAACGACAAAGGGATTAGCGGCAAAATGATTTTGCATTCGGTTGAGTTCTAGGTTCCGATTCCAAAGCGCATAGAGGTTTATATAGTTCGGTACTAGTTGTATTTCAGTATGAACATTAGGAAGCACATAATAAGTAATTTCTGAATTGTTTAATGCCTGAGTTAAATTCAAACCACCCGATATTTTTAAGGCTTTACTTCTGTATTCTGCCTGGGGCATCATATGAATAAGCCATTTGTCGGTAAACGTATCCGTGGTGAGGTTATAATACTGAACTCCTGCTTGTACCTTGAGGAATAGATTCTCCATGGCTTTAAAGCTGAGTTCTGATTTCCCATTGGCATAGAATTCGTGATTGTTTAAGGTGGTATTGAAAAGACCTAATTTATCCATTCCGTAATTGAGTTCCGCCGTATTTAAAACGGATATGGAGCGCAATTCAGTTTTCTCGCGCTGCAAAGTAGCGGATATTCCACCATTCATATAGTTTCTATTCGCCTCATTTTTGAATCCCGATTCAGAAATATTGCCAAAAAAATTATAATACTTGTGCTGAAGATTTAACCTCGGTTTGAAAATCCAACTCTTAAATGACTTGGTAAACTCCACCTCACCTCTGGATTCACTGTATTTCTGAAATGAATCTGGGGATCGCCATGCAGAATGATGAAAAACATGAACCCTAGTTGGTGTTTTGGACTTTTCATTGTGATGAGACCATTCGAAAATTGGATTAAAAGAAGTACCAAATCCTAGACGAACGAAATTGGTATTTTGAAAGAAAATGTTTCGTTGCTTATAAGCTATAGGTTCAACGGATGAAGGCTCAAATTTAAACTGCTCAATCCTATCAGGTAATTTATAAGTCAATTTTTTTTGTGCGTATTTATCTTTAAATTTAGGGTAATAATTTACAGGTTCATGTATTTTACTAGCCTCTTCGATAAATACATTATAGTCTTTGACTATTTTTATTTCCACAGGGTCTATATCCGATTCTTGCTGTGCGTTGTATGTCAGGCTAAGAATTGTAAAACAAGCTAAAACTAATTTTCTATTCATACGGTTTCTTTTTTCTTTATTCTGATTTTGAATATTTCAATTTCAATACTCTTATTTATATTTGACCTTTGATTTAGATTGAATACTTGCATTTATTTCTGCTTGGCGCTCGCGGGCTTCTTTGAGTATTTCTTCATCTCCCTGGTAGTTATTTATAATGCTCTCCAAAGTAGCTTTCGCTTGAAAATCATCTTTCAATTTGTGATAATTATAGCCTATGAGTATAAAGTAGCGCACCACCCAGGCTTCGTATGAACCATATTCATCTTTTGATTTCAATAAAATCTCATTAGACTTCTTGTAATCCTTCAACATATGGTGCGAAGATGCTAGGTAGTAGGTGCATTCAGCGCCTTTTATACTGCTTTTATCTTTACTTAGCGCCTCCAAAAGTGGGATAGCCGACTTATAATTTTGGGTATTATAAAGTGATATAGCTTTGAAATAGATAGCCTCCGATTTAATTTCTTGACTGATTCCCTCATCATTCTCAATAAGCTTGGCTATTTCAATCACCTCGGTATAATTTTTCAATCTATAATTAGATTTCAATAAACCTATTTTGGCTAATTGCTTATTTGGCAAGGTAGATGCAATAGCCTGCAGCTTCTGATAGAGCGTTTTGGCTTTAGAATAATCCTTACTATTATTGTAGTTGAAATAAGCAGTCTTGACCACCGCTCTTTCATAATATGGACTATTGTTTTCCTTTGTTAAATATTCGTATTCATCAATTGCTTCAGCATACATCTTTTTGGCTGCGTAGCATTCCGCTTTCAAATAATGCGCTTTTAGACTGAAGATTCCTTTAGGAAATTTCTCTAGGTATTTATTGAAAATAACGATAGCGTTGTCATAATTCTGATTGGCATAGAGTTCTTCCCCAGATTCGAATAATAAACTATCCTGTTCTGTTATACCCAATTGTTTGAAATCTGGCAGGGAAGCGGTGAAATTGAGAAAATCTTCGGGTTTACCTTGGCTTATGTATATTTCTCGTATAGCTTTTAGGGCTTGGTCAGACTCTGGAGAGTTAATGTAGTTTTTGACGACGGCTGTATATTTATTCAAGGCCTCATTTAGATTTTGATTATTATAGTATATAGTAGCAAGCCGCATCAAGGATTTAGGGATATATTCTTGCGATTTTGACTTTGAAATGATTTCATTGTAGGTTTGAATCGCCATTTCAAAATTTTTGTCGTCTTCGTATGCAAGGCCTAATTGGTAGTGAGCATCATTGTAATAAATAGAGTTTGGCACCTCTCTCATCAGTTTGCTCAACGTGGTAATCTTATCCTTAAAATTCTTTTTTACTCCGTCTATATTGGCCTTTTGAAGAGTAGCATAGTCATAGCCTTGTCCTCTTCGTTGTGATATCTTGGAATATTGCTTATAGGCTTCCTCATATTTTTTATTCATAAAATAAATATCTGCAATTCGTAGGTCCACATCTTGCATTGTATTCGAAATGGGTGCATTTTGTGAATAGATATAATTTTTTGAGCTATTTAAAAACTGCATTAATGCGGCATCAAAATCTCGCTTCGAATATTGACAATAGCCTAAACCGTAAAACACATTAAAAAGGGTGGCATTTTGTGCAAATAGTATTTTATTATTTACCAGCATACTATTTACCTGGTAGTATTCTTTAGATGCTTCATCTATTTGCCCCCCTTTGTATAAAATTTCTGCTCTTAAATATCTAGCCTCTGCCTCTAAGACCTTATCAAAATTGTTTAGGATAGATTTCCTTAAAAATTTCATTGCATTGGCTGTATCGCCATTGTTATTTAAATTGACTGCATGGGTATAGCATACCTCCTGATAGAGAACTTCATTGCCCTCTTGGATTGCAGGATTTTTTTCTATGATACCGATCACTTGGGGATAATTGTTCGTATTTAAAAGTGATAAGGTCAATAAATCCCATGCCTCCTTTTGGTATTTTGATTTGGGATAACTTGTGATGAAATCAAAAAAGTTATCCGTGGCTTGATTGTAATTTTTAAGATCATAATTTAACTTCCCCATATTGAATTTACTCTCTTCTTTGATGACTGAGTCTTGATTCAGTTGGCTAGCCTGTTGAAACGCGAATAAGGCATTTTGTTTGTCATTGGCCTTCAAATAGCAGTCAGCCAAAGCATACATAGAATATTGACCAAAACTATTGCTCAATTGAAGTTCTTTAAAATGCTCGATGGCGAAGGTGAAATTGCCATTTTTATACTCAGAAAATGCTAACTGATACATATCTTCGGGGCTTACCTTTTCATTGGCCAATAAGTGTTTTAGTAAGTATTCCTCTGCAGATTTATAATTGACGAGTTCGAAATGACTTTTACCTAATAGCTGATTTTTGGATTCCCCAGCGGTGTTATCACTTTCTAAAAGTCTGATTACCTCCGCATAGTTTTTATTGAGAAATTGAATTTGTGCTAGAATATAGTTGGCTCCTTTTGTTTGGTCTTGCGTTTTGATAGATTGAAGAAATTTCTCTGCCTGGGCGAAGTCTTTGCGATTAAAATAAATTACCCCTAGATAATAGGCCGTTTCAGATTTATA
>CAYXKX010000055.1:0-514 GCA_964465185.1 uncultured Chitinophagaceae bacterium | reverse complement strand
GCTAAATCTTAAATGTATGAGATTAGCAAGTTTTTTTCAAAGTAATTCGCCGCCTTGGTGGGTTTATTGTTTTCCATCAAGGTATAAGCATATCTAAAATAATAATCGTCTTTCCATTCTTCGTTGAGCGACTGCTCTGTCGCACTTGCATACCATTTCTCTGCTTGCGGATAGTTTCCCTTGCCGAAATAGTAATCTCCTAAATGATAAGCAAGTTGATTTTTTCTTGAATCATGGGTGTTGTCATATTGCCTTAACAAACTTTGCTCTGCCTCAGGAAGCTTGAGCTTGCCCGCTAAGTAGGCTTTATAATAGGCCGCTTCTTGTTTGTAAAAATTTATATTACTTATTTGGTTCTCAGTGATAGAGGTATTAGATACCAGTTCAAAGAACTGATATGCCTGTCTATAGTCTTGATTCTGAGTAAAAATGAGGGCTTGTTCATAGTTTCTCAATACATCGTTATGAATGGAATTGGATTGACTAATGACGGACTTAAAATTCAGTAAAAAGA
>CAYXKX010000054.1:0-13250 GCA_964465185.1 uncultured Chitinophagaceae bacterium | reverse complement strand
ATCTTTTTATTACTTTTACATATCCTAATTTAATAATATGTCGAATTTACAATTATTGGCAGCACTATTTATCCTAAGCTCAAGAATATTAGCTCAAGAACCCACCTGTTATCACTACGACCAAGGCACAACGCGCGAGAAAAATATTAAGCCTTATGACTTAGTATTAGAGGTTCGTTTAAAAGAAAAGGAAGGCAAGGTAGAGGGAAAAGCAAACTATAAATTTGTCAATCTGAGAAAAGAGATTGATAGTTTTTTCTTTGATGCGATCAAGTTCAATGTAAATAGCATTATCATCAATAAAGAAACTGTCAAATTCAGAACTGATAGCGCAGGGATAACTGTATACCTTCCTAAATCAAGACAAGACACAAATTCTATGGTTATAGATTATAGTTGTCATCATCAGCGAGGAATGTATTTTCTCAATTGGAATAATCCCAATACCAAGGAATAGACAATAGACATTATATTCCGGGCATTGATGATGTTGCCAACTTAGTTCGTATGACAACCAAAGTTACCTTCAACGATCAGTATCCTGTAGTATCCAATGGAAATTTAGTGTCAACAGTTCAAAACGCAGATAAAACCAAAACGTGGACATACAAACTAGATCATCCGCATGCTCTTTATCTCACGATGATTGCCGCGGGCGATTATAAATTTAAAAATCAAAAATCTAAGGGTGGCATCACTTTAGAACAATACTATTATCACGATAAACCTGAATATTTCGAGCCAACCTATCAGCATAGTGAGGTGATGATGGACTGGTTTGAAGATGAAATCAAAGTGCGCTATCCTTGGGGAAAAATATACAGAAATGTACCTACTCAAGACTTTCTCTACGGTGCTATGGAAAATACTTCTTCGACCATATTCGCAGATTACATGCATCAAGATTGGCGCGGACAGCAAGAACGAGGTTATTTGGCAGTCAATGCACATGAATTGGCTCATCAGTGGTTTGGAGATTTAATTACCGAACGCAGTGGACCGCATCATTGGTTGCACGAAAGTTTTGCTTCACACTATTCTAAGAAATTTCTTCAATACTTGAAAGGCGATGACATGTTTGACTGGATACGAAAAGGAGATTTAGAAGCTTCATTTAATGCCGGAAAATCGAACTCACTACCGGTGGCGCACACAGCAGCAGGATCTTCACGACATTATCCTAAGGGAAGTTTTGTATTGGACATGCTTCGCAATGAATTAGGAAATGACCATTACAGAAAATCAATAGCCTACTATTTAAAAAGATTTAATCATCAAAACGTGGAGACGAGTGATTTGGTGGCTTCTATTTATGAAGCAACAGGTCGTAATGTAAAATGGTTTTTTGATCAGTGGGTACATAGAGGAGGTGAGCCAGTGATTAATTTTAGCTATACTATCCAAGGAAAAAACTTGATAGCAACCACCAAGCAAATTCAAAACCTAGATGCCACTGTAGGCAATTTTCGTCTACCAATGACCCTTTCTATTTACTACAAAAATGGCACTGTACAACATACGAAGACAGAGTTAAAAAATACCAATGACACCTTCTCAATTTCATTAAATCAAAATGCCGCAGTCACTTTTGCCTTGTTGGATGAGAATATGGAGTTTCTGCGCAAAGTTAGTTACGATTATGATACCAAGGTCTTATTGGAAATAGCAGAAAATAGTAACAAAACATTTGGTAGATTGGAAGCTATAGAAAAATTAAGAGCTACTGCTTGGACACAAAAAAATAAAACATTTGTCAATGTATATCACAAAGAAAAATCTGCGCTCATCCGTAATGAAATTATAGAGCAGGTGGCGAAAAGCGATAGTGACGAAATCGCCAAAGATCTTTTAATCCATGGATTAGCTGACCAACATGTGCAAGTCAGACGAAATGCGATTAAGTCTATTCATTTCAAAGATGAAACACTTAAAAGTCTATTAATCGATCGACTTAAGGATTCGTCCTACGTAAATGTGGAATATGCCGTTATCAAGCTCATAGAATTGTACCCGACCGAAAAGACTATGTGGCTTAAAAGAATTGAAGGACAGAATGGTATAATGAATAACTTGACCTACCTTTACCATTCGACAGTTTTTGGAGATAGCACCATGAAAGAACAACATACGGTTTCACTAGATCAATTGAAATTCTTAGCCTCAGAGAGCAACGAATTCCGCTCGCGAGTGCCTGCGATTACTTTCCTGATGGAAAAAGAAGTTATGGATTTAGATATAGCCAGGTCTTTGATTCAAGGGGCACTTTATTTTCACCCTGGTATCAAAGGAAATAGCATTGAGTACTTGAAAAAAATCAAAGAAAAGCACCCTAAAATATTCGAAGAAGCGATAAAAGATTATCCATTTGCAGAGCCGAATAATACTTTAGAAAAATTAAACAATCTTTTGAGCAAATAAAAATACATAATACTTTATAACTTGTACCTAATACACTCAAATGATTCCTCAACTTGCGCCATTTAATTTTCATACCACGATCCAACTGCGCTGGAAAGATATCGATCAGTTTGGGCATGTAAACAATGCCGTATATCTCACCTATTTTGAAACATCGAGATTTTACTACAATAGAGATGTCAATAACTGGAATTGGGATCAAGACCAGTATATTATAGCTTCGGTCAAAGTAGATTATCTAAGACCTATATACTACCCTGGTGATGTTAAGGTCTATTTGAGAACAACCAATGTAGGAGAAAAAAGTTTTGAATTTCACTATGCCATCACCTTTGAGCGCAATGGAATCGAAAAATTAGCTGCTACGGGTCAGACCACACAGGTATTTTACGATTTGAAAAATCAGAAGACCATACCTATACCTGAGCGAATTGTTCAACAATGGCAAGCCTTTGAAAAGGAAGCGTTTTTTCTTTCCAAAACATAATAACTATTACCTATCAGTTATTAACTATTAGATATAATATATGACTAAACTCCTCCGCATAGATTCACAAAAACCTGACGAGCGAGGACTGAAGCAAGTGATAGATGTTTTAGAAAAAGATGGCGTCATTATTTACCCTACAGATAGCGTCTACACGCTAGGAGCCAGTATTCATAGCGAAAAAGCTTTTAAACGCATCTGTCAACTCAAAGGTGTCAAAGAAGATAAAGCCCAATTTTCTATCGTATGTTCTGACTATAGTCATTTGAGTGAATTTGCCAAACAAGTTTCCAATGCAGAGTTTCGCATTCTCAAACAATACCTACCCGGTCCTTTTACTTTTATCCTCGAGGCAAATAAAGATGCCAGTAAAATATTTAAACACAATAAAAAGACGATTGGATTTCGTATTCCAGATTACCCTTTGGTAATCAAAATGATTAAACAACTCAACCAGCCACTCTTCTCTGCTAGTATTCAGATAGAACACGACTCACCCTATGCCACAACAGCAGATGAGATTTTCGATTTCTATGATGGGAAAGTTGATTTAATCCTAGACGGTGGCATTTGTGGCGAACAACCTACGACTATTGTAGATTTGACGCAGTCGCCTTATGAAATTATGAGAGAAGGTGCTGGGGAGTTTTTGAGTTGATGTGATGATTTGACGATGTGATAATAAGTCAATTTGAAAATTTGAAAATGATTTTGATTTGATGATTTGACGATGCGATGATATGATGATGCTTCAATTGGATAATTCTTTGATTACTTTGCGAAATCCTTTGTCAACTTTATTCATAGATATAATAATTTTAAAGGAATTCATATTTACTTCGCAGGAGTCTTTAAAATATTCCAAACTTTGTGCCTTTGTGGCAAATAATATGAAATTAAAAAAATCCTTTCCTTTCTACCTCAAACTAGCTAGTTATTTCTATCCAATAACCATCGAAAGAAGTCACGAGCCTTATTATCTAGAATTAGTTCTATCAAAAAATAAACTCATCCTCAATTCGAAAAACGCCAATCAATCCAACGAAGGACTGAAACAAGCCTTTCATCAGGCCTTTCATCAGCTAGGCGTCTATAAAAAGACCTATAAAAATATTTTAGTTTTAGGTTTCGGACTAGGAAGTGTCATCGAACTTCTTCATGCGAAAAACTGCACAGAAAATATCACGGCTTATGAAAACAACCCTCAAGTCCTCGCTTGGCTGGATAAATATTATGATTTAGGAAATATTCAACTTCACACAGATTCAGCTGAGAACTTGGCTCATTTAGAGTCGAACTATGACTTGATTCTAGTCGATCTTTTCCTCGACAATCAATGTCCCGTATATTTAAACAACCTAGTCTACTGGACTCAACTCAAAACCCACCTCTCCCCTACGGGCATGCTTATCTGGAATACACTTATCCCTACTCAACCAAAAGTGAGTTTTAATATGGAAGATGTTTTTGAGAGAAAAGTGGAGGTAGAGGGAGTGAATAGGATGTGGGTTTACACTTATCTAAAACAATATAAATAAGCATAGGACATCCATTATCCTTTAATCACAAAATTATTAACTTTGAATAATATTAACGGCAATGAGTTTAGATATCTTCTTACGAAACTTTAAAAATTATTCTGAAAGTGACTTAATGCAAGTCATTAATGATAAAAAAATATATGTTGAAGAGGCAAGACAGGCAGCTAGTCAAATATTAGAAGAACGCAGAGTTGTAGCTAAAAATATATCAGAAAATAATTGTGAAAACAAACTTCAAAATGAAGCAAGTGTAACTATAGTAGGAAACTCCATTAACTTGAATTCTAATAAATCTCTCTTAACAGATGATATAAATGCACCACTATTATACTCAAAAGTGGTCATTCGAGTTTTTTCAATTCTTTTTTCGACGTTATTTGGCTCAGTATTACTAATGACAAATTTGAAAGAAGTGAAAAATTCTACAGCTAAAATTCAAGTTTTGTTATTTGGAATAATCTATAGTTTATTATCTATTCTACTTATTACTTGTTTGGATACTCGAAATCTAACAATGCCTTTAAATTTTATTGGGAGTTGGATTTTATCTGAATATTTCTGGAACAAGTATATAGGCAAAGAAACTATATATAGAAAGAGAAACTGGTATAAAGCTCTCATAATTTCTATTCTAGTTACAATTCCATTTATTTTGGCAATGATATACAATCGATAAATATCATCTCCAAATTTTAACTATTTGAATATTAGATACCTTACCTCATAACTAAACATATAGTTTGCAATAGTAAATTTAAAAACAATACCCCTTCCCTTCTAGCACTTTATCAGCTATTCTTCTTCTAGCAGCGATAGTATTATAAGGTTCGTATTTGGTGAAGCGCTTAAGACCCATCATCATCATGCGTGCCATGTCGCCTTCAGCGTGGGAAGCGATTGCATTCTTTCCATAGATATTGACCTTGTCCACCATATCATTGATGAGGATTTTGGTTGCATCGATTTGAAGAGCGCAAGCTTCTTCGCCTTTGGCAGAAATGAGTTTGGCTGTGCGAGCTAGAGCACTCTCTGTCACGAATACTTCGATCAACATATCCGCGAGATACATCAATATTTCTTGTTCCTTCTGTATCTTCTCTCCATATTTCTGCCCTGCACTACCAGCGATCATGAGAATAGCTTTCTTGGCTTGTTTTATGACATTGAATTCTTTGGATAAAGTCGTTTCTTCTTCACTCTCGAAACTCGGCACAGACATCAACTCTTGCTGGATAGCCATAGCAGGACCCATCACATTGATTTTACCACGGACGGCTCGTTTGATAATCGTACCGACGGTAAGAAGTCGATTGATTTCATTGGTTCCTTCAAAGATTCTATTGATACGGCTATCTCTATAAGCTCGGCTCACGATTGTTTCTTCGCTATAACCCATACCCCCATAGATTTGTACCGCTTCATCGCTCACAAAATCGCCGGTCTCACTTCCATACACTTTCAGAATAGCGGCCTCTATACTACACTCATCGGCTGCATCGATTTTTGCCTGGGCCTTGTCTATTTCTTGTTTTATAAGTTGATCTGTTTTTTCCGTAATCAAACCAGTCGTTCTATATGCCGCAGACTCCAGCGCATAGATACGAACAGCCATCTCAGCAAGTTTATGTTTAATAGCGCCAAATTTAGCAATGGGAAGTCCAAACTGAAAACGCTCCAGTGCATAGGTAGAAGCGGAAACGATACCCTGCTTACAACCACCAATAGCTAGTAATCCCAGTTTAATTCTTCCTATATTCAATACATTAAATGCAATCTTATGTCCCTGTCCTATTTCTCCCAAAACATTTTCTACAGGAATTCGCATCTTCTCAAAAAATACCTGACGAGTAGATGAACCATTGATGCCCATCTTATGCTCTTCCGCACCTAAGCTCAAACCTGCGACTCCTTTTGGTACAATAAAACCTGTGAAGCCTTTTTTATTTTCCAATCTCGTATCTTCTTGCACTTGAGCAAATACTGTAAATACATCGGCAAAACCTGCATTGGTTATCCAAATTTTCTGCCCATCGATAATCCACTCCTTTCCATCTTCACTCAAAACTGCTTTAGATTTTGCGCCCAAGGCATCACTACCAGAACCAGGCTCTGTCAAGCAATAAGAAGCCTTTGCTTGTCCACTGACCAGTTTTGGCAACCACTCTTTTTTCTGCGCTTCTGTACCATAATAATAGATAGGTAAAGTGCCAATACCCACATGCGCTGCTAAAGCCACACTGAATGATTGAGATCTTCCAAAACCTTCAGAAACTAAGCAGTCTGTATTGAAGTCTGTACCCATACCGCCATATTCCTCTGGAATACCCATACCGAGCAACCCTAATTCTCCTGCTTCTTCCAAAAGGGCCACCACTTTGTCAAATTCTTTATGCTCTATGGCATCATAATTTGGGGCGATTCGCTTATCGATAAATTCATTGGCGGCATCTATAAATGCCTGCTGCTCGTCTGTTCTATCTTCTATGATAAACATATCCTGCGGATTGGTTTCTTTAACCAAAAATTCACCACCTTTTAATATTGTTTTTTTCGTTTCTAATGTGTCCATATGATTGAGTTTTTTTCAGTTATCAGTTTTTTCAGTTGTTACAATAGTTCATAAATGCCAGCGATACCCTGACCACCACCAATACATGCGGTCACCATTCCATATTTATTATTTCGTCTACGCATTTCATTCATCAATTGTACAGTCAATTTCGTTCCGGTGCATCCCAATGGATGACCTAATGCTAATGCACCACCATTGACGTTGATTAATTCTGGATTTAATTCTGGTAGACCTTTCAATACACCCAATGACTGTGCAGCAAATGCTTCATTCAATTCTATCAAATCGATATCGGACAGTTTCAACCCTGCCAACTGCAATGCTTTAGGAATAGCAGCCACAGGGCCTATACCCATAAGGCGTGGGTCCACACCCACTGTCGTAGCGGTAACCAATCTTGCCAAAGGTGTCAGATTCAATTCTTTGACCATTCGTTCGCTCATCACCAAAACAAATGCCGCACCATCGCTCGTCTGCGAAGAGTTGCCTGCAGTTACTTGTCCACCCATTTTAAATACAGGTTTCAACTTAGCCAAAGCTTCTACAGTCGTATCTCCACGAGGTCCTTCGTCCGTGTCTACCACATATTTCTTGCTCTGTTTTTTTCCATCTTTGTAGAATACTTCTTCGACTTCTATAGGAACAATTTCATCTTTAAATTTTCCATCTTGAATCGCTTTCATCGCTTTTTGATGCGATTGAAATGCAAAGGCATCGCTATCTTCTCTCGATATACCATATTTCTCCGCTACCTCTTCTGCTGTCAACCCCATACCGATGTAATAGTCTGGATGCGTTATGGCGAGTTCATAGTTTGGTGCAATTTTATAACCTGTCGTGGGAACTAAACTCATGGACTCAGCCCCACCAGCGAGGATACAATCAGCCATACCCGCCTTTATTTTTGCACTAGCCATGGCGATGGTCTCCACTCCTGAACCACAATATCTATTGACCGTAACACCGCCCACAGATTCTGGAAGATTGGAGCGCAGTGAAATCCAGCGCGCCATTTGTAACCCTTGTTCTGCCTCGGGTACAGCATTTCCTACAATGAGGTCATCAATTCTCGATGGATCTAGTTGCGGCATCTGAGCCAAAATATGATTGATCACATTCGCTGCTAAATCTACGGGGGTGGTAAATCGAAATCCACCTCTTTTTGCCTTTCCTACGGCTGTTCTAAATCCTGATACTATATATGATTCCATGGTTAATTTTAAATTTTGAATTATAAATTTTGAATATTAATTCTACCCTTGTATTAAAAATTAAGAATTAAAAATTCAACATTAATTACGTAATGGTTTTCCTGATGTCAAAATACTCTGCATTCTTTCCAGGGTTTTCTTTTCACCACAGAGGGATAAAAAGGCTTCTCTTTCCAGATCTAAAAGATATTGTTCGCTCACTCGTGTAGGCTCGGATAAATCTCCGCCACACAGAACATAAGCTAATTTTTTAGAAATCAAGGCATCGTGTGCGCTGGCATATCTACCAACTTGAAAAGAGGCTATACCTGCATAGAGCGCTGCCAATCCTGTTCTTCCTAAAACCAAAATATCTTCACGCATCACAGGCTTCGTGTATCCAGCATTATATAACTCTAGTACTTTCTCTTTTGCCGCAGATATGGCTCTATCTGGATTTACCACTACGAAATCTTTATTGTCATCAAATATACCAATGTCAAACGCTTCGTAGGCAGATGTAGCTGTTTTGGCTGTAGCTATCGTAGTAAATCGCTCACTTAATTTTGGTATCCAAGTATCTTCTGCTCCGAAGCTATCAGATAGTCTTAGAGCAAATTCTTTAGAACCTCCTCCTCCAGGAATCACACCGACGCCTACTTCTACTAGACCTATATACGTCTCTGCTGCCGCCATACAAGCATCAGTATGCATTGACATTTCACAACCTCCACCTAGAGTCAGACCGTGAGGTGCTCCAACTACTGGAATAGAACTATAGCGCAGTCGCATGACCGTATTTTGAAAATGTCGTACAGCAAAATTTAGCTCATCCCACTCTTGTTCGATTGCCTGCATCAGGACGATAGCGAGATTAGCTCCTGCGGAGAAATTAGGCGCATTGTTTCCCAACACAACTCCTTTCCATCCGTCAGCTTCCGCTATATCCAAAGCCTTATTAATACCTTCAAGAACTTCGCCACCTATGGTATTCATCTTAGTTTGAAATTCTACACAAAGCACTCCATCTCCTATATCGTGCACAGTACAACCTGTATTTTTGAATACTGGATTTTCACTGCGTTTATGATCTAGAATGATAAAACTTTCTTTACCTGGAACTACTTTATATAACTTACTAGGAATGTCGTAATAATATTGAACTCCATTTTCTATTTTATAAAATGAAGTGTGCCCTGCAGCTATCATTTCTTCCACCCATGATGCTGGTTGATGACCATGTTCCTTCATCAAAGCTAAAACACCTTCTGCCCCTAAAATATCCCAATGCTCAAATGGCCCTATATCCCAACCGAAGCCAGCCTTCATAGCATCATCTATTCTATAAAGTTCATCAGAAATTTCAGGAACTCGATGTGAAACGTAATCGAAAATGGAATAGTTGAGTTTATTAAGAAATTCGGCAGCTTTATCTTTTCCTTTTGCCAATATTTTCAATCGAGCCCGCAATGAGTCCACCATTTTCGCTTCCCCTACAGAAGCAAATTTTGATTTTTCACTTGCCTTATATTCTAATGTATTTAAATCTAATTCTAAGATGACTTTCTTGCCATCAATAACTGTCTTTTTGTAAAAGCCTTGTCCAGTTTTATCGCCCACCCACTTATTTTCCTCCATTTTTAGAACATAAGCAGGAACTTGGAAAGTATCACGGGCTAAGTCATTCGGGCAATATTCATAAACTCCCTTCGCTACTTTTATTAGCGTATCGAGACCTACCACATCGGCTGTGCGGAAAGTAGCAGATTTAGGTTTACCTATAAGAGTTCCGGTCAATCCATCTATATCTGAAACGGAAAGACCCATTTCTTGTTGCAATTTGAAAATAGCCGCCATCGAAAATACTCCGACTCTATTCGCTATAAATGCTGGTGTATCCTTACATAAAACTGGCGTTTTACCTAAAAACTTATCCGCATAATATTCGAAAAATTGAATCACTTCTTTATCTGTGTGCGCTGAAGGAATAATTTCAAACAATCTTAAATAGCGAGGAGGATTGAAGAAGTGAGTACCACAAAAATGCTTTTTAAAATCATCGCTTCGACCTTGAATGAGCATATTGATAGGGATACCAGAGGTATTAGACGTAATGAGTGTTCCCATTTTTCTAAACTGCTCTACTTTTTCAAACAATTGTTGCTTAATATCTAACCGCTCCACTACAGCCTCAATCACCCAATCACAATCTTTGATTTCAGCTAAGTTGTCATCGAAATTTCCTGTTTTAATTCTAGATGCAAAAGATGCTTTATAGATAGGCGAAGGATTGGACTTCAATGCTGCTTGCAAAGCCCCATTAACTAAACTGTTTCGCTTAGCTGGATTTGATTTTTCTTCTTCTTTTAAATCTGGAGATATGATATCCAAAAGCAAAACTTGTAATCCCACATTAGCGAAATGACAGGCTATCCTAGAACCCATAACTCCTGAACCTAAAACTGCAACTTTTTTTATCGTTCTCATTTATGATGTTTGTATTTTGAATTTAAAATGCTCTTTCTTATTATGAATTTATTAAAATTGTTTGCTCCTGAGCAAGCTTCTGTATTTTATCTAAACTTTTGATTAATTGATTCATTTCTTTTTCGGTCAAAGCCGCATTGACTTTTTGCTGAAAATCTAACACATAATTCTTAGATACATCACGCATTTCTAGACCTTTTTTCGTCAATTTAATTATGACATTCCTTTTATCTGCCTTACTAACTTCTCGTTTTATTAATCCCGTTTCTTCCAGCTTGGTTAGTGTCCTAGATAAACTAGTAGGTTCTATACCCATTTTAGGACCTAATGTCATACTCAATGAACCTTCCTTAGGATCTATAGACAGTAGCGTAAAGCCAACCACCATAGTAGAATCATGCTGAGCCGCTTCCTCATTATACATTTTGGTCACTGTATTCCAAGTTGTTCTTAACAAATAATCGATTGTCATCATCTTATTCATTTAACAAAGATAATACATTTTTATTATGCATGCATAATTTATGTATGCATAATAATTGTTAAAAAACTGGTTATCCTCAATATATCTGGTTCGCTAGTTTTATTTATGCTGAATAGGATTGAATATCGTTAATTATTTGCAGGAAAATCTTATTATTTTAATACCTGAGCCAAACACTCTATGTCTTTCCAGCTATTCGCAGGAAAATTGGAGAATCGAAGCTGTTTGTCTTTATTTTCAGCATATCCTTCACTGCAAATGATATTTCTTTTTAAAAGTAGACTTCTAATTTCGTCTATAGGCTTTAATGGATACGTGCAAAGGACAGTATCAGAGGAGTTGGTATGATTATGACTCAGTCCTAACCAATCATTAATTGTAAAAAGAGATTGGAGGAAATTCTTCTTATCAAGCATTTCTTTTTTTAGTTCTCCTAGACCTCTCTGATTCATATCTTGCGCGACACGTCCCATAAGGTAAATTCCTAATACATTCGGAGTAGACGGCGTCTGGAATTTCTTATAATTTTTCAATAAATCACCCATAGTGTTATGAGCGCTTCGCTTATCACTATAATTTGCCACCACGAGATTTTCCGCCAAATTTCTATTGACAATCCATACACCAAGACCTGCTGGAAGACCAAAAGCCTTTTGGGATGAGAAAAAAGCCATATCCACCAAACTAAAATCTAGGTCAACGAATGGAGCAGAACTCACTGTATCTATTGCTAAAATTGCTTGAGGATTTTTTTTCTTTACATTATGTATGTAGTCCTCATTAGTCTTGATACCTGTGCTTGTTTCATTATGAGTAATACATATCAATTCTGCTTCAGGTTGAATAGTTGGATAAGAATCAGTAAAGCAGTCCGCTTCATACTTATGCGCATCTAACCCAATTCTTTTAGCATAATCATAAAACTTCTTTGAAAATGCCCCATTGATAAAGTGAAAACTAGATTTTGAAACACAGTTTTGGAGAATGCGCTCCATAATTTCTGACCCAGAACCAAGTACAAATATAGCATGCGTCGTAGGAATATTCAACAACAAACGCAGCTGCTCATCCAGGTGCTGATAAATAGACTGAAATACAGTTGACCGATGATATTCGGAAGCATAGCCCTTCTGATAAAAATCATTTGTCCATTGATCTACATTGGGATAAATAGCAGAAGGCCCAACAGTAAAGAAAACTTGCTTAGTCATTATCTTGAATCCATTTTACTACTTCATAAAAATCGCCACCTACTGCATCAGCTCTTTCCACTATACGATCTCTATAAACCGTTTCGGTATAGCCTATAAAATAGTCAACAGCACCTTCCAATTTGGCTTCTAAGTCCGTATATCCATCGCCTATCATACAAATAGGCCGTGCGAGTTGAAGCGCATTTATTGCCATAGCCTTTCCCTTACTTTGGGAGATCGACAGATTCCTATTAAAGTCAATAATCTTATCATCCTTTAATATGAATTGATTGGCGATAACATTACTTTCTAGAAAACCTATTCGCTTGCAAACAGGCACAATATACTCCAAAAAACCACCTGAAACTACATAGCAGTTTTTTGGGAAAATAGATTTCATTTCAATCAATGCATCTATACTAGGTGAAATAAATGAATTTAATCTTACAATCAATTCATTCAAATCAGATTGTGATGCATTGATAAGCTTAATTCTTTGAGATAATGATTCTTGAATAGAAATTTCACCATTCATTCCTAAATTAGTAATGTGCTTAATTTCTTCTTGAGTAGTTTCACTCCTATTACAAACAGCCGCAAGAATGTCAAGGCTTTCTACTTGAATAAGAGTACTATCAAAATCCAAAACAACATTCATAATTCAAATATAGGCATAAAAAAAAGACTGCTATAAAGCAGTCTTAAAAACGATGACCGACAGATTCCCTGTCTGCTTGTTCGCAGAACAGGCAGGGAACCTTGAAAAACTTTCTATAACTAGTAAAAAAATGTTAATTCGTATATGTACCACTAATAAAGAGATTCCTGAATTCCCCTGCCTAGTCGGCAGACAGGGCTGCGCTGCATCCGCCAAAGGC
>CAYXKX010000053.1:0-13335 GCA_964465185.1 uncultured Chitinophagaceae bacterium | reverse complement strand
CATGTATCTGCCATTGTTGATTGAAAAAATGGAACAAATGGATGATTTTACATTCCAAATAAAATGGAAGAATTATAATTCCAAGGAGCAAGCGCAGCTGCTTCACAATAAAGAATTATTTCTCGATGAAGTTCAAATTAGTAAGTATTTCGCTGAAGAAGAACTAGATGATTTAATAGGGTATGAAGTATACAATAGAGAAGAAAACCTAGGAAAAGTGATCGACCTATATCAATCGAATCAGCAAGAAACCTTAGAGGTAGAACTAGGAAATTCTAAGCGCTTGTTGATCCCTCTGATCGAAGCCTATATAATAACAATTGATGATGACAAGCAGACTATACACTGCGATTTAGATAAGGACTTTATCGAACTCTTCACGAGCTAGATTTTAGTGGCTCAAATTAAACCTAGCTTGTATAAAATTCGAAATTGCGAATTCAAAATTAACTAACTTTGTTCTATGAAAATTGACGTGATTAGTGTATTGCCCGAATTGATGGATAGCTTTCTGTCTCATTCTATTATAAAACGAGCGCAGCAAAAAGGACTTCTATCCATACACACACATTCTCTAAGACCTTTTGGTGTGGGCAAGAACAATCAAATTGACGACTATCAATATGGGGGCGACGCTGGGATGGTCATGATGTGCGAGCCCATGGCAGCTTGTATTGAAGAACTAAAAAAAGAGATAGACTATGATGAAATCATTTATCTATGTCCTGATGGAAAAACCTATAATCAAAAATTAGCCAATGCCCTTTCTCTTAAAGGAAATTTATTGCTGATTTGTGGTCACTATAAAGGTATTGACGAACGGATACGAGAGAAGTATGTCACCATGGAGATCTCCATCGGCGACTATGTCTTGTCGGGTGGCGAACTGGGCGCTGCAGTTTTGATTGATAGCATAGGACGATTGATACCTGGAGTGCTCAATGATGAAACCTCTGCGCTTTCAGATAGTTTTCAAGATGGACTGCTCGCTCCCCCTGTTTATACGAGACCTGAAGAATGGGAAGGTCTGCGTGTACCTGAAATTCTCCTATCGGGTCATCACAAAAAAATCGAGGATTGGAATTATGAACAAGCGGTAAAACGGACACAAGACCGAAGACCAGATTTATTGAAATAACAATATGCAACATAAAAAAACCATTGCAATAAATTCTCTATGTGAGAATGTCCTTAAAGTTTTCAGCTAATAATTCATAAAAGAAAGATGCGTATTATAGGAGAATTTTGGGCGAAATTACATAACTCAGTTTCATATATTTGTGAATAACTACTATTTTAAAAAACTATAGAGCATGACCAAAACCTTAACTATTCTTTTATTATACTACTCATCAGTAACATATAGTCAACAGATAGGCATTGACAGTAATCGTATAAATTATATAAATATACCGAAGACAAGAGTTTATTTGAGACCTACTGAAGGGTTTCAACTTAGTAGAAAAATTCAAGGACTTGAAAAAGACAATAATGCAGAAGTCCAAATATTTGAATTAGTAGGTAATAATTATTTTATTGGTATTAATCCGATTAGCAATGAATTTAACGCAAAATCCAATGGTAAAATTATTGAGCAGTTTGACACAATTGTAAATAGTTATCCTGCAAAGTTTTTTTTAATAATTGAAAATGGAAATAGAAGTTCATCTATTCTCGTTTTTGGAGATTCAACATTTACCACTTTTTTAAATGGGACATGCCCAATATATGATTTGAATACCATAGTTAATATCAAAAAGATGTTTTTAACGGCTAAGTATGATAAAAATTTATCTCTAGATTTAAAAGAAAATATACCCTTTACTATTGAAAATAATAAATCAAAATATATCCACTCAGAAAATCATTCTGGAGGATTTATTTATACTATAAATCAAAATACAAATTTTATTGACTCTACATATAAATCATCTATAAGCGTAATCCCCTTATCCTTTATTGATAATTCTGCTTCATTAGATACGATAGCCAAAGAATTTATTAATATGATAAATAAATATACTATGAATATTAACAATATAAATGTCACTGATACTAAATTCTTTAATGGCTATAAATGTTACGAAGCAATTATTTACGGTGATATTGCAGGTATAAGCACAACAATGTATTTTCTTTTACTTCAACATAAAAACAACAGGGTTGTAATTGAAGGAATTACACAACTCGATTATGAAGATACGTTTAAAGAATTTAAATTATTTTCAGAATCCATAAAACTAAAATGAAAACAGTTGCCAATCTAGGGTATTTCTGAATGTGAGTCTGAGTATATTCCAACAAAAGTAAAAAAGACGATAAATAATATCAATTCTATGTTCTTTTTGTCATGATAATCCCAACCTTTATCAAGCCCGCTGAGGTTATTTCCCAATTAATCCCCTCAACTTAAAATCCAAACTCACGGAGTCAAACGACCCTTTTTGGGAGTCAATGACTTTAAAATTTTTATCGATAAAATAGGTTTGAGGGACACCGAGGATTCCATATTCTGTAAATGATTTTTTGGATAATAAATAGTCGAGTTTGTAAGGATATTTTTTCTGAAAGGATTGAATGCCCTCTTTATCTTCTTCCATGATAAAATAAAATTGAATACTATCTTTATAGCTATTCACCGCAGACTCAAAAATGGGAAGCTCCTGAATACAAGGCATGCAACCTCTAGATAGAAAATTTAGAACCATAGGTTTATCTTTATGCTCAGCTAAGTCAAAATGTTTTTCATTGGTATTGGTCAGCTCTAGTGCTGATAGCCTAAAATCAGACTTGAATAAATATAGCGAAATAAAATACCCGCCCATTGCGCCTCCTACTAGCATACCCGCCAAAAGACCGTAAGTAAATCTTCTTTGGTATATATTTTTAATAAACTTCATTAGTCCTTCATTAAGTAGGTGAAGATAATAAAATTGGTAAGGCTAACAAGAGCCATGAATCCAGTTATAAAACCGAGTATAACACACAATAAGCTGAATATTTTTTCTTTCATCCTATTATTCTTTTCGTTTAAGTTACATTTCGCCTACTAGTTATAGCTCGGCTCTCACTCTTTTGCTACTTTAATAGACTCGTGAATTCCCCTGCCTTAGAGGCTGGCAGGGCGGCATTCCATCAGGAATGACGCTCGTTCTAAACTTATTACTCACCACTTTTAACTATCCCCCGCGGACTGCTGCGACTGACCACTGACCACTAAATTATTTCATTACCTTCCACGTCTGCTCGCCTATCAACTTACCCATGCGCTCACCTTCGCGCAGTGCTGTATGTATATGTATTCCCCCATAAAATCGTGAAATAGAAGCCTCCTTGGCTGCTTGACGGAATGTGAGGAAACTGCGAGGTTTCATCCCCAGCATGATTTGAGAATTGTCAGTAAATTTTCCAACCTTAGGAAAGGATAAATCTAGGACTGTAGCCACCGCACCAGATACAGTACTATGTCCACTGGTATATTCGGGAAATGGTGGAGTCTCTATTAAAGGCTTGAACTCCGGGTCTATGAGTCTATGGATATAGGTTTCAGGTCGAATGGTATTCAATCGATACTTCACATTCCAACAATTGATAAAGGCATCATAGGCCGCCACGCAGGCTCTGGTATAGACGATAGCCGACTGTTCATTCGTGTATTTTTTCGCTTGTAAAATCTGACCAGTTAATTTTAACCAATGTCCAAGCGGCGAAGGCTTTTTCTCTACATACATCGTATGTCCTTGAGAAATAGTGGTAGCCGGATTGTCATCCCAGTATAGAGCTATTACCTTTTCTTGAGGAGTCAGCGTCTTCCATTTTTTATAGACCGAATCCATCAATTGATAACATCTCGAATTTTTATCCTCGCTGTAGGGATCGTGATTTCGAAAGGCTATAAATGAGTCTTTAGGCAGTATGACTTGACGAATCATAAACCAATTGGGCTCCAAACCTCTATGATATTCTGGTGGAGTAGGCTTCCAAGCACCTGGAGTATCCATGAGCACATAGCGCTGAAGGGTACGCGTATATCCATAAACATCTCCTTTGCTCCATTCTATGATGTGATTGGCTACTTTTTCGCCATAGGCTATAGAGTTTTTGACGAGATCTTGGTCTTGCCTCTTAGACCATCGAGCTTCGCGACTGTTCATGAAGGCATTGAGATGATCTTCTGTATAGATAAAACTCTTGCCTGAATTGACGAAAGCAACTGTAGCCGCTATATCATAATCTATTTTTTTATCAGGAGCGTCCAGTGGAGGCATGTGCGAAAATTTAGAAAAGGACTTGATCTCAGGATTTCTTTTCGCGTAGACCTCATAAGCAGCTGCATTGGCATTCAAATGAATCCGACTCGCCACAGGTGGGGAGAACAAATCTTCCATAATCGTTTTTATCAATACTTCATTACATTCCACCATAGCATTTTGGGCGGCACTAGTCCAAGCCAAAACACTCATCAAAAAGAAATACAATAATTTGGTGCGCATAATCTAAATTTGTGGTTTATTTAATACAGCAAAGATAGTAAAATGAGAAAATTAGTAGCAATAAAATACATTTTTGTCTTTTATTTTTTACCATTCGTATCGAGTGCCCAGTTATTTTCCTTAATGCCTAAGGAACATACAGGTATCGACTTCGCCAATAATGTCGTAGAATCGCGCTATTTGAACATTTTCACCTATGAATATTTATTTAACGGAGCAGGGGTTTGCATTGGCGATATAAATAACGATGGCTTAAACGATATTTTCTTCGCTGGAAATATGATGGCAAATAAACTCTACCTAAATAAAGGGAACTTAAAATTTCAAGACATAAGCAGTACCGCTGCTGTAGATAAAGGAGATGGATTCAACACAGGAGCTTGTATGATGGATATCAATGGGGATGGCTGGTTAGACATTTATGTATGTAAATCGGCAATATCGGATCCTAAATACCGTGCGCACAATGTATATATCAATAACAAAGATAATTCGTTTACAGACCGAGCAAAAGAAATGGGTTTAGCAGGCAGTTCTTACAGTACAAATGCTTACTTCGCCGATTTTGACAATGATGGCGATTTGGATTTATTCCTTCTCAATCATCCATCAGCTATGGGAGAGGCAAAAAAAATTATTCTGACCTACGACAAAGATGGAAAATTAGTAACGAAAAAACCTGAGACCTACCAATATATTTCTGATCGATTTTTTGTGAATGAAAACGGAAAATTCGTCGATAAATCAGAAAAAGCTGGCATACAAGATAATTTTTTCGGATTGAGTTCCGTCGTAGCGGATTTTAATGATGACGGATTTAATGATATCTTCGTAGCCAATGACTATACGGGCTATGACAGACTATTTATCAATAATAAAAACAACACATTTACTGATTCTGGAGAATATTATTTTCCACACTTTAGCTATAACTCGATGGGCTCTAATTATGCGGACATGGATAATGATGGTTTAGATGATTTGCTAGTAGTAGATATGCTAGCCGAAGATAACTATCGTCAAAAGCAGTTTAGACAATTGCAAGAATATGACCAACATATGAAATTAATCAAACATAATTACAGGTATCAATTCGTAAAAAATGTATTTCAAAAAAGAAATAAGAATAAAAAATTCTCTGACATTTCGCATACCGTAGGTCTAGCAAATACAGACTGGAGCTGGGCACCCCTAATGGCAGATTTTGACAATAATGGCCACAAGGATTTATATATCTCCAATGGATATTACCATGATTTTACTGATCAGGATTTTATGAAATTCAAGCTGGACTCCATAAAAAAAGAAGCCCTCAAAGAAGACAATCTTGAAAAATTGAGAAATATACTAACAAATGTTCCTATAGTCAAAATCAATAACTATTTCTTTTCAAATGAAGGGAATATGAACTTTACCCGCAACCCTCCAGGCACAGGATTGGAGTACCCTTCTATAACCAATGGTGCGGCCTATGGTGATCTCGACAATGATGGCGATCTAGAAATAGTCGCCAGCAATATGAATCAAGAGTGTTTTATTTTTAAAAACAATTTGATGGAAAATAAAGGGGGCAACTTCATTCGCGTAAAGTTAGTTTCTAAAAAAATGCCGAATTCCATTTACCATGCCAAAATCTATGCGGAGACGCCTGATGGCAACAAACAGTACTATCGTCACTTCCCAAATGTAGGCTACATGTCTAGCCATGAGCATATTACTCATATCGGCATTGGTAAGAATACAGAAGCGAATATTCGCATAGAATTTCCCAATAAAAAACACTTCTATACAACTAAAACCAATGCTAATCAAACCTTAGACATAAATATAGACGATGTGCAGTTTCAGCCAACACCTCCGCCAACACCTTTGGAGTACAATTTTGAAGATATCACCGCCAAATCCAAGTTAAATCACATCTGCAGAGAAAATGATTATATTGATTATAAATTAGAACCATTGATTCCTAGAAAATACTCCTATGAAGGACCAGCAATAGCTGTGGCAGATATCAATGGAGATAAGCTAGACGACTTTTTTGTCGGTGGAGCCAAAGATATTCTTGCTGGATTTTTTATTCAGAATCTAGACGGTAGCTTTTCAAAAAAATCCCATGACATATTTATCAAAGATAAAATCTATGAAGATGTCAACGCAGCCTTTTTTGATTTTGATAAAGATGGAGACCAAGATTTACTAGTTGTCTCTGGTGGGAATGATTATCCCAATGACCTTAAAAAATATCCTATTCGCCTTTATTTGAATAGTAGTGGCAATTTCACAAGAGCAGATAGCACAATTTTTCCAAACCTATACACGAGCGCCAAGGCCATTGCTATTGAGGATTATAACAAAGATGGCTTTGAAGATGTATTCATAGGTGGCTGTGTGGTTCCAGGACAATATGGTCGTAAACCATCAAGCTATTTATTGAAAAATGTGAATGGTAAATTTGTGGTAGATGATTTCTCTAAACAGAATGAAAAGCTGCATATGATCAATGATGCCAAATGGGTGGACATTGACCGTGATGGCAATAAAGACTTATTGGTTGTTGGTGAATGGACGGCACCTATGGTTTATAGAAATATAAATGGTCGTATGGAGAACCAAAATCTTTCTCTTGGCAATTTCAGAGGATGGTGGCGATCGATAACACTTGCCGATATGAATGGGGATGGTATAGAAGACATTATTCTAGGGAACTATGGCACTAATACTCGATACAAGGGAGACAACAAAGGCCCTATGACCTGCCTAGTCAATGACTTTGACAAAAATGGCTCTACCGATGTAATCACCTCTACATTTTACAACGGAATTAGTTATCCGCTGATGATCAGAGACAATGTACTCGACCAGATGCCCTTTCTCAAAAAACGATTCAATCGATATGATAAATATTCGGCAGTGACTACATACGGTATATTCACGTCAGATGAAATGAAAGGAACCGACACCTTGTTTGCCAATCATATGACGAGTATGATCATTTACAACAGTCCTACTGGAAAATTTAGCGCAAAAATTTTACCGATGGAAGCGCAGACCTTTCCTGTCAACGCTGTGATTCCTTATGATATAAATAAAGACGGAAAACTAGACTTATTACTTGGCGGCAATGACCACAATATAGAAATAGAAACAGGAAGATTGGATGCTGGACAGGGTCTCATCCTTGAAAATGGAGATAATGGCGCTTATTCTATCAATAATAGCAATAACTTCAATCTATGGGGCGATGTCAAGGTGGTTCGTCCTATTACTATCAATGGTGATAAAGCCCTCCTTATTGGCAGAAATAACGATGCCCTTCAGTTATTAAAGTTGCCGAAATAAAAATCGATATGCGAAGCACCATCACTCGACGAGAAATATTTAATTCCGCCCATCGGCTATTCAGACCCGAACTGAGTGATGCAGAAAATATAGCTATATTCGGCAAATGTGCCTATCCCAATTATCATGGGCACAATTATGAACTGCATGTGACCTTAACAGGAGAAATTGACCCCTACACTGGCTTTGTCTATGATATAGCCGACTTAAAAAAAATCATCAAAGAAGAAGTAATCGAGCCATTTGATCATAGAAATTTAAACCTCGATACACAGGACTTCGCTCATCTCAATCCTACTGTAGAAAATATCTGTGTAGTGATTTATAATAAACTTCGACCTCGAATAGATGCTAAATATGATTTAAAAGTCAAGGTCTATGAAACGATCCGGAATTATTCGGAGTATCCTGTATAGTTTTCAAATTATTTTGTAAGAAAATTATCATTTTTTATAATTAAGACATTATATTTGTGATAGTATTATTTTTAAATTTTTTAATTTAAGCTTATGAAATTGAATAAATTACACATTATATACATCTTTGTAGCAGCTATTGGTCTTTGGACACTTCCCTCCAATTCGACTGGTAAAATGGGAGTAAGTACTACCGGTTGTGGTGGTGGTGGCTGCCATGGAACAATTAATAGTGCCACTTCCATATCGATGGACTTTGATGGCAATTCGAGTCTCACTTCATATACCCCAGGAAAAAAATATACCATTGTTCTCAATATAGATAACTCCAATTTAATTGGAACAGCAACGGCGAAAGCCGGGTTCGATTTGAACTTTTCATCCGGTACCCTTTCAAATACCCCCGCTGGAACTATGCTTATGACAAGAGAACTTCATCACACGACCCCAAAGGCTATGACACCAGCAGCAGGGTCGGGAAATGTGACTATCAATATAGCAGCGAATGGAGTCAATGGCACAGGGAATGAAACTGGAGATGCATGGAATATAAAAACAATTAGTCTCACTGAATTTATTGCTCCTAAAAAAGCAAACATTTCTGCTGTGGCATCTGCGAGCATAACTACAACTTCAGCTACCATTAATGCGCAAGTCAATGCGAATGGAAATGCCTCTTCTGCTGAGGTACAATATGGACTCACGACGGCATACGGATCTACAAAAGCTATGACTCCAGCAAGCATCACAGGCACCACCAACACGGCTGTTACAGCTTCTTTGACTGGATTAACCGCTAATACAACCTATAACTACAGAATTAAAACCAACAATATAGCCGGTGATTCTCTCTCAGCGAATAGTACCTTTAAAACCACAAGCGCAGGAGCAGCAGTATTCAATTCGGAAGAAATGACTGTCACAGTTTACCCTAATCCAAGTGCAGACTTTGTCATCATTCGCGGTCAAGAAGTTCATAAGTTCAAGGAAATAACATTGATCAATATGTCAGGGAAAAGAGTTTCTGTGCCTGTCACACAAATCAATTCACAAGAAATAAAGTTGAATACAGTTTCGCTCAGTAAAGGAATGTATTATATTCAATTGAATTCCAAGAATTACTCAAAATCCTTTCCACTGGTTATAGAGAAATAATTTAACCCCGAGTTATTTCTTTTCCAAAAGGGCTATACACTCGATATGTATCGTGTGTGGGAACATGTCCACTGGTTGAATTCTTTTGATGTGATAATTTATAGCTAAGGCTTTTAAATCATTGGCCATGGTCTGCGGATTGCAGCTCACATATACTATTTTTTGGCAGCCCGATTGAGATAATTCTTGAACAACATCTGGGTGCATACCTGCTCGCGGTGGATCTGTAATAATTACATCGGGTGCACCCGCTTTAGCTATAAATTCTGATTTGAAAATATCTTTGATATCTGCAGCGTGGTAATCACAATTTTCCATGCCATTAATCTTTGCATTCATTCTCGCATCCACTATGGCTTCCTCAACGAGTTCGATTCCTACTACTTTCTTTGCTTTCTCAGCCAAATAGATACCAATACTCCCCACTCCGCAGTAGAGATCATAAACCACTTGTCCCTCTTTGATGTCCGCAATTTCTCCGACTAAATCATATAGGCGAATACACTGTTCTGTATTGGTCTGAAAAAATGATTTAGGAGTGATGCGAAATTTCTTTTCCTTCAAATACTCATAGATAAAATCTTGACCATGAAAGACATGAAATTCTTGGTCATATACAGTATCATTTGCTTTCCTATTATTAGTATATTGTAGCGAGATTATTTGAGGAAATTGATTCTTTATTTTCTCCAACAAGGTTAGAAAATTATCATCTAAATCATAAACTTGAAAACAAATCATCCATTCATTTTTCACATTATTTCGCACCAGAATATTGCGCAAGCAACCAGTCTTAGCTACAATATCATAAAAAGAAACGTCCAGCTCATAGGCTGTGTCTCGAATAAAATTTCGAATGGCATTATTTAATACAGGCATATGAAAACACTCATGGACATCCAATACTTTATCGAACATTCCCGCTAGGTGAAACCCAATACCATTGCGATTGAACGTTTTTTCAGAATTTATTTCTTCAAAGGAAAGCCAACGCTTATTGCTGACGGCATAATCGAGTTTATTCCTATAATGTTCTGTATGTGCACAACCTACTATAGAGAGGATATTCAAATCACTAAATCCACCTATTCGTTCTATGGCATTCTTCACAACTTCTTGCTTCCATTTCAATTGATTTGGATAGGTAATGTGTTGCGTCTTGCAACCTCCACACTGATTGTAATGCTTACAATAAGGCTCTTGACGTTTATCTGAGGGCGAAATCATTTTTAGAATTTTTCCAGTCTCAAAACTCTTATGATTCTTCTTCACTTGAATGGAAACCACATCGCCGGCTACGCCTCCTTCAACAAAAATGACCTTTCCCTCATTCTTGACTATTCCCTTCCCCTCTGAAGAAAAGTCTTCAATAGTAACATTTTGTAATTCGTAAAATTTTGTCTTAGCCAAGTTTCTATCAATTTAAAATTCAAAATTACGAATTACAAATTGACTTGGATTGAAATCCTTTGTTTTAGTTGGATTTCTTCTTGTATCGCTTGTCTGTTAATGTTTTAAGAAAGGCGCTCAAATCTTGGATCTCATCCGGAGTCAACGAAACTGGAATAAAGTCTGAAGTCTTTCTTTCAGGTGAATGATGATAGGCGATCGCTTGTTCCAAATTATCAACTCTTCCATCATGGAAATAGGGAAAGGTAATTTCAATATTTCGAAGAGTCGGCGTTTTAAAACGCCCTCGATCTGCCAAAACCAAAGTATTAGCAAAAACACCTAGCCTTCCTTTTCTAGAATCCTCGAGTCCTAAATTATAGTGCTCTGAGTCAGTAAACAAGGGAGCAATGTGACATTGATTGCATTGAGCTTTTTCAAAAAAAAGTCCCATCCCTCTCTTTTCAGAGCTGGATAAAATAGTACTATCTCCAGAGAATACAAAGCTGTCATATCTGGAGGTGCAGGCTATGAGTGATTTCATATAGGCCGCCAAAGCCAAAGTTATAGTACGTCTATTAAGCGGTCTGCCATAGGTTTTCATCGACATCATTTGGTAGGTGGCATCCTGCTTAAATTTTTCATCTAGCGCATCCAAGGTCATATTCATTTCATTCGTATCCAATAAGGGTATAATAGGTTGGATTTCTATATTATGAGATCCTTTATCAAACATAAAAGAGCGCAGAAATCCTATATTCAACAGAGTGGATGAATTGTGTTTTGAAAATCTACCTTCAAAACCCTGACTAATTTTTTTTCCGTCGGTAAATGCTAACTCAGGAAGGTGACAGGTAGCGCAGGAAATTTTATCATTCTTTGAAAGTCGAGGATCGAAAAATAATTTTTCACCTAAAATGACAGTTTCTTTTCTTACAGAATCTAAATAGATTCTATTTTCTTGTGGAAAATAACTAGGAAATTGAACAAAGGGTTTTACATCTTGACAAGCAGAATGCCAAGAAAGTGCAAGTATAAATAAATACTTTAGTCTCACAAATTCTTTATTCCATACTAAATGCTCTTGAAAAATTAAGAGCGACTTTATCGGTCAAAGGCCCATCTGATGCATCACCATGAGCTTGAGTCTGATTATTCTTATAGTCAACTGCTATCCCATTTGTCGGATAAAAAATCCGATCTAGATGCAGGCCTAAGGTATATGTTTTAGGATTACTAACATTCAACGTAATATTGACCGGTAAATTTGCAGAATACTTATACTCCAAACCAGTATGATAGGAAAACGGAATCAGGAATCCGGTAGCTGTTTTAATGTTACCTTCAAATACGATAAATCTGTATTTGGAACCCATCGTCCAGTACATATTCTTATAGGAGCTGAGAGGATGATCAGCATCATATTTGAGAGGATCTAAACTATTGGTAATATCTCCCAGACCGCATAAAAAATTAATGGTATCGATGGTTGTAGGAAGGCTAGCTGATTTGAAAATAAGTTTATTCACCGCATTTTTATTCGAGAAAAGGAAAGCGGTATCCAATCTGGCGACCTTACCCGATTTGTCTTTGAAACTTATAGTCTGCATAAAAAAATCCAAACGGCTGAAATAAATAGAGTCTCCATTTCTTAGATGGTAGTATTGATTGGCCTGTGCTTCAATACCACCTAGCTTTGGGATGATTTGCAGGCTAATCTCCTGTGATGCACTTGTATTAGTATTTGACGGATCCTTTGTGTCACATGACAAGACAAAGCCCATTACCATGATTATCAATATATAATTTCTCACTGGATAAAAGTTTTAATCACACAAAGATAACATAGATTCAACTACCTTTGTTTCATTTATATTTAAAAAATGTTAGTAGTCAATAATTTATTAGTGAGTGAGGAAATTTTTGAAAACGAATTTGTATGCAATCTGGCTAAATGCAAGGGCGAATGCTGCGTGGCAGGCGACTCTGGAGCCCCAGTAAGGCTTGATGAACTAAAAAGTCTTGAAAGTGAATTTGAAAATTACAAGACCTATCTAACGGATAAAGGCGTCGAAAGCATTGAAAAAAATGGATTCACGATCTACGACGAGGAAGATAAAACCCATAAGACAACCTTAATAGAAGGAGGGCCTTGTGCCTATATAAATTATGATGCTAAGGGCATAGCCATCTGCGGTATCGAAAGAGCATACCTAGATAAGAAAACAACTTATCGCAAGCCCATCTCGTGTCACCTCTACCCCATTCGTGTATCGAATTTAGGGGAACTAACTGCTGTCAATTATGAAGAATGGGATATCTGCTCAGATGCTTGCCAGCTTGGCAAAGAACTAAAAGTACCCGTTTATAGATTTCTGAAGGAACCCTTGATTAGGGCCTATGGTGAAGAAGTATACTCAACGCTGGATGCTTATTTTCAACAAAATTATTCCCAATAATGAAACAGTTAATTAGTTTATTTATCCTATTCTCATTTTTTTCAAATGCTTTTTCCGCTTCTTTAAAAGCATAATTCATATAGA
>CAYXKX010000052.1:0-13456 GCA_964465185.1 uncultured Chitinophagaceae bacterium | reverse complement strand
CAGACAGGGAATCCCTTTCTCTCCGCCAAACTAATTTAAGCTAGCTGAAAATGCTAGCTTTTTATTACCCTTATACTAAGTAAAATTTTCAATGCTTAGAACAGGCCCAGAGGGTTCCCTGCCTGATTGCCTCAGGCAGACAGGGAATCCCTTTCTCTCCGCCAAACTAATTTAAGCTAGCTGAAAATGCTAGCTTTTTATTACCCTTATACTAAGTAAAATTTTCAATGCTTAGAACAGGCCCAGAGGGTTCCCTGCCTGATTGCCTCAGGCAGACAGGGAATCCCTTTCTCTCCGCCAAACTAATTTAAGCTAGCTGAAAATGCTGGCTTTTTTTATGTCCTTATTCTAAGCAAAATTTTCAATGCTTAGAACAGGCCCAAGGGGTTCCCTGCCTGATTGCCTCAGGCAGACAGGGAATCCCTTTCTCTCCGCTTAATATAGAAGCTAGTGATTTACACTAGTTTTTTTATATGCAACCTTTTGTCAACTATTCTCGTCTGCTTGTTATAGAATGTAAAAATGAAATTTAAGAAAAAAATTAAACTTGATGATTTAATTCAGAAATACAGCCTAAAACTTATAGATGATAAGTGGTTAAGGGATCCTGTTGGTATTAATGAAATCAATCGTGTTCAGGAGGGAGACATTACATTCGTCGACACACCTAAATACTTTGAAAAGGCTTTTAAGAGTGCGGCTTCTATAATCCTGATTAATAAGGTGATGGATTGCCCTGAAGGAAAATGTCTTGTATACACCGAGAATCCTTTCAAGGTATATAACCAAATAGCTTTGGACTACTTCCCAACCCAACATTCTGAAAATGAAATGATCAACTCGGATGCAACCATTGGAGAAGGCTGTATTATTTATCCGAATGTTTTCGTTGGAAAGAATGTGAAAATTGGCAATAATTGCATTATCTATCCGAATACAACCATCTATCCTAATACCACCATAGGTGATAATGTAATCATACAATCCAACACGGCTGTAGGATCTGAGGCATTTTATTATAACAAACAAGGTGGTAAATACCTGAAAATGCATACCATAGGCGATACAGTCATTGAGGATAATGTAGAAATAGGTTCTAACTGTAGTATTGATGCTGGAGTATCGGGAACTACAAGAATTGGTAAAGGCTCAAAGCTCGATAATCAGATACATATAGCGCACGGAGTCATATTAGGTGAGAATTGTTTGGTATGTGCGCAAGCTGCCATAGCAGGAAAAACTATCATAGGAAACAACGTAACTATTTATGGTAAAGTCGGTATTTCTAAAGGACTTACCATTGGAGATAATGCCATTATATTGGCATCATCCAATGTAGATAAGAATCTAGAAGGCAATCAACGTTATTTTGGTTCTCCAGCAATCGAAGCCAGACAAGCCATGAAGCACTACGCAGCAGCTAGAATGCTTCCTAGTTTATTTGACAAAATAAAACACCTCCTTGGCGAACAAGAAACAGTAAATAAGTAGTTTTTTTTAAATTTTCATGAAAAGAGACTTGTCCTTCAATGAACAAGTCTTTTTTTATTTATAAAGATTTGTTATACCGAATGGATATCTTTAACAGACCAATAAATTAGCCTGAATATCTATCACAGCGGTATATACTCCCGCACGTGCGGGATAAGCTTTGGTCTATGACCAAATCACATTGTATTATTTATAAACCTCAAAGAAATCAAAACCTTAATTTTACTCTTATAAAAAAATAGCATATGCCAATATGGAAATCACCCCAGAGCCTTGAAGAACTTCGAGAAAGAGCAGAAAACACTATGGGACAGCATTTAGAAATGGAGTTTGTAGAGTTGGGGGAAGATTTTTTGAAAATGAAAATGCCCGTTATTGCCAAAACTAAGCAACCAATGGGCTTACTTCATGGTGGAGCTACAGCTGCCTTAGCGGAAACCATAGGGAGTATATCTGCGGTCATGTGTGTCGATGCGGAGAGAGAGAGTATTGTAGGATTAGAGCTCAACATCAATCACGTGCGCGCTATGAAAGAAGGGTTTGTCTTTGCTACCTGTAAACCTTTTCACCTAGGTAGAACTACGCATGTATGGAATATTGAGATTAAAGATGAAAAAGAACGGTTGGTCAGCGTTGCCAGATTGACCACTATGGTTATAAAGAAGCACTAAAAAAATAGGTCGCCCATTGCAGGCGACCGTTTTTTTGAAAATAACCAGTAAATCAATCCCTAGATAGAAAAGATTTTAAGCTTTCAATGTGCTTTTTAATTTGGTGTTAGTTTCTTTCATGCATTTGGTATGTTAATGTAATCTTAGTTTGTTTTTTTTGACTTCCATGGATTTAGTCATACTTGTATGCTAAATCCATGGTCATACTTTTAAGGATTTGTTTTCATTTTTTTGGAGCTTGTTCATTACGCAATAAGGTTGATTAGTTTTTCTAGTACAAAGATGAGACATTTCTACAATGGAAAAAACAAGAAAAAAAGGAGTTTGTTAGACGATTTTTAGGTTTTATAAATGAAATACTAATAAAAAAACAGCTACCCAAGAGTGAGTAGCTGAAATTTTAAAAACTTAAATCAATGAAAAAAAACTATTTCTGAACTTTAATTACTTCAGAATTAATATCATTTTTAATGTAATAAATGCCCCTTGGCCAAGCAGATGTAGTAAGTTCAACCTTTTCGGTCATCCTTCCAGAAGACATCAATTGTCCTAAGGCGTTATAGACCATGTAATTCGCCTTTTTAATTAAAGGATTCGCAATCGTAAGCCGATCACTTATTAAGGTAGGATAAACAGACCAGCCTATATAATCCGCTTGTTGAATGGACGAAGTTGCTTTTTGTAAATAAATACGCTTAGAAATAGGACTTATCGGAATCGTATTGTAGTTTTTATCTATTAATGCTACCTCCTTTAAATAGATGTTAAGATGAGTCTGTTCGCCAGGATTGGCAATTCCTATTAATACATCTTCAATAATTATATCTATAATTCCCCCTTGTGGGTCTATATCACCATCTAGCTGATTCCTTTTGCTATAAGCCACATTTACATGTTCTGCATAACTCGTCGTGTCCATTAGGTACAGGGTAGTAAACTCATCCCAAACATTCGTTCTATTATACTTTGTATATGGATAATGACGACTTTGTGCTATATTATTCTTGTCGTAAATTCTTACTGTATATGAAAACCCTAGACCATAAGCATTAATTTTTGTAGGCGAATTAATTGTAATTGGCACACTTAGAATGCTTTTGGTAGAATTCAGTTTGATGGTATCAGAAATGGAAAGAGATAATTTCACCTCATTAGATGCAAAACTCAATATAGGGAGATAGTTTCCTTTGTCTTTACCAAAATTCCTTCGCATTTGAATTATATCATTCTCATCAATCCAACCATTGCCATCTACATCAGCGTGCTTTGCATTTATTCCTCTGACTTCATAAAACCAATTATGGACTTTTTTAGGCACTCCGAAACTAATATTAGTATCTGCCAAGTTTCTTGGAGAGCCATATTGACCAAACATCAAGCCGATAGGAAAAAGATCCATATGATTGACCAAGTTGTCTTTATTGCAATCACCGGGATTGACATCGCCCACCATAGTTTTTTTCTCAAAATAGACTGTTGTAGAGTCAAGCACTGAACCTAGTTTTGTTTTGTACATAAAATTTCCAAAAACTAGAGTAGTGCTTGTAGACTTAATATTAATAAAGTTAGAATCCTTAGAAATTTCCAATGCATACATATTTGTATCAACACCTAATTTACTTACGCCTATTATTTTAAGCCCACTAGGATTTACATCATTTATCTTTACGTACAAATCGTAGTTTAAATGCATGTCATCACGCAAATAGAAAGAGTCTTTGCCCAACTGAGCTTCTGCCTCAATCCAAACAGTCACGTTTAAACAAATTAATAATATTAGTTTTTTCATTGGCAATTGTTTTAACCTCATAATGAATTCAAATGGTTCTTAGTATGACGTATAAGCTAATTTCTAATCTTGATTACAACAAAAGTAGTTAATATTTGCATCAATATCAAAATAATTTTTTAACTTTGTTAGACAGTTTTTTCAAAATACCATAATGAAGCAAAGTGTAATTGGCGAAATTTATGCCTCTTGGACCAAATCCGAACTTAAAAAACTAAATAAATTCATCAGCACTAGTCATTGGTCAAAAAGTGAGACCATTGTGCAGTGTCACAACTGTCTAGCTAGCTATGCTAGTAAAGATAGACTGGATCTCTTGGATAAAGAGTCTTTGTTTTTGGAAACTTACCCCAATGATTCCTATACAGACAATAAATTAAGATTTACACTTAATCGGCTATTAGAAGCTATCAAAGAATTCATCTTGTTAGAAGAAAATGAAAAACGAAATGTTCATTCTGAAAAAATTTGGATGGATTTTATTCAAAATAAAAAGTTGAAGAAAAATATATTATTAAATATAGAGAATAATTACGATCCTCATGGCGCGCTTAATAAGTTTATATTTGAATACTATAGAAGTGTTCTAAATGGTCAATTCAATTTTATTAAAAATGCTTCTGTAGAAGAGAGATATAATTCATTGATGGAAATGACAAAGGCCGCTGAAGCTTTTGCTGATTTCGAATTTCTTCGCCAATATTCTTTACTGATTACCTTTTCAAATGTTTATAAATCGAGTGATTTGCATATTGTTCAGTCAAGGTACAATGATTTAAAACAAAAAACAAACTACAAAAATGTTCCAGAATTTGATGTTTACTTCTTAATTATTGAACTACTGACTAACCCCACCCACGAAGGGTACTATAATCTTAAGGATTATCTTTTCAAAAATTCCGCACTTTGGGATATGTCCGACCATATTATATGGATCAATTATTTATTAAACTACTCTACGGCACAGATAAATAAAGGAGATCTCAATTTCATTGATGAACAATATCAAATATATAATTTTTGCGAAGAAAATTACATGTTTAATTCTCCAGATTTCTTAACCAATACCAGAATAAACAATGTTACTCATATTTATTTGAGGAAAAAAGATTTCACAAGAGCCGAGAAATTCATTGATGACTATGTAGTCTTGTTACCGAAAGAAATTATGGATTCTTGTAGACATTTCAATTTGGCTAGAATTCGTTTTGAGAAGAAATTGTATAAAGAAAGTTTGCGAGAATTGCTCCAAGTTGATTTTGGGAAAGATGTATTCTATTCCATAAACTCGAAGGCTCTTTTATTAAAAAACTATTTTGAATTGAAAGAAAGCGATGCATTGGCCTCCCTTGTCACAAGCTTTAAGGAGTACATCAAAAAGAATAAAGTAATCTCCGAAACCCATAAAATCAGTATTCTAAACTTCTTAAAAATGGTAGATAAAATTTATGGGGCTACTACCTCAAAAGCTAGAAAAATCGAAGAGGATTTTCAAAAACACACACAAATAGTCGAAAAAAGTTGGCTTTTAGAAAAATTGGCCGAAAAAGTAAAGTAAAATGAATCCCAAGTTAATAATTTGACTTAGGAAATTAGGTCACAAAAAGGAAAGATTAGACTAATTCTTTCTCTTTTCGCTTACTTTGTTCCAATATGGATTGAACAGTGCTCTCTTTAGGAGATATTAAACTGTTTTCTAATAAGGCCTTGGCTTTTTTTAAATCACGATACTCCTCAGCCAGTTCAGGATTTTTCATAATCTCTTGTTTGAGTTTATAGTCTCCGCAGCAGTCTGCTTCTCCATAAATTGATTCTAAAAGGTGTTGGTAGGTAAAAGTTTCTTGCATATAACTTAATTTTTTGTGTGTTGACTTACAGCATTAGAACGCTACAAATATAAATTTATTGTCCTTATTTTCAATATTTTTTCAATTCCTTTAAAATTTGTTGCAAAATTAATATAATTATTCACTAGGAATAAACTGGGCATTTTCATCTTGATAACTTAAAATTCTCATTTTTATTGTCTCATTAATTAACTTTAATTTTAAGCATAAGTAGTATTGAAGTCTTAATTTTGTCATTATGTTAAAGGAACTTACTTCCATAGATAAACTCGACCTATTGGCAAAAAAAATAGTAGAGGGCTATTTGATAGGACTCCACCGCAGTCCTTTTCATGGTTTTTCTGCTGAGTTTAGAGAGCATAAGCAGTATAATATTGGCGATAATCTTAGAAGTATCGATTATAAAGTGTATGCGCGTACGGACAAGCTTTTTATTAAAAAATTCGACGAAGAAACCAACCTTCGTTGCCAAATGGTGCTTGATGTATCCAATTCAATGTATTTTCCAAAGCAACAGAAAAAAAATAAGCTTGAATTTTCCTGTATAGCTATTGCCAGTTTGATTCATCTTCTAAAGAAACAGCGAGATGCCTTTGGACTCACTATATTTACAGATAAAGTCTTACAAAATATTGAACCTAAATTAACTGAAAAGAATAAACAACTAATTTATTCAGCTTTAAACAGTTATTTAAAGCTTGAGGCGAATCCATCTAATTCTGACATTGTAGAATGCATACATAGTTTGGCCTATACTCTTAAGCGGAGATCCTTAGTAGTGGTCTTTACTGATCTGCTGCATACGGAGGTCAATAACGATTTTGATATTCGATTTATGAAAGCTTTGCAGCACTTGTCATTTCAAAAACATGATCTTATTCTCTTTTATGTCAATCAAAAAAATACAGAAATTAATTTAAACTATGGTATTCAACCAACTGAATTCATTGATTTAGAGAGCAATGAAAGAGTAAAATTAATACCTGCTGAAGTTCAAGCGAAGTATCAGGAGGCTTTAACCAAAAAGATTTCCACCATAAAATCTAAATGTCTGCAGTATGGCGTAGACTTCGTGGAAGCAGATATTGACGCAGACTATAATCAAATTTTAAGTTCTTTTCTTAGAAAACGAACTAAATCTCTTAAATAAAGGTGAATAGATTTCTAAATTTCAAAACCCAAGGACAACCGACCAACTCAACCATAGTGATAGTGCATGGCTTGTTTGGCAGTTTAGATAACTGGCAAAGTCTGGCTAAAAAGTGGTCAGAAAGTTACTATGTACTAAGCGTGGATGTCCGAAATCATGGCAAATCCTTTCATAGTGATAACATGGAATTTGAAGCTTTAGCTAAAGACTTATTTATCTTAATCCAGAAGGAAGGAATAGGTAAAATTCATTTACTAGGTCATTCGATGGGAGGGAAAATAGCTATGGAATTCGCTATTCATTACCCTGAATATCTAGCGAGCCTTATCGTAGTGGATGTAGCGCCTTATGCCTATACACCTCATCATAGCGATGTCTTCGAAATGATTAAGACTGCAGATTTAAGCAAATTTACAAGTCGTCAAGAAATTGAAACGGAGATAAAAAAATATCTGCACCAAGAGGATGTGGTTCAATTCATGATGAAAAACATTAGAAGAAACGATGAAAATCTGTTATTTGAATGGAAGTTTAATGCCAAGGTATTGGATAGAGACTACCTTTCTCTAATTCAATATATACCCCATAAGGGGTTTCATGGACCTACCCTTTTTATTGGTGGAGAGCGCAGTAAATATATCTCAAAAGAAACCTCTATTCATATATTTGAACTGTATCCTGAGGCTAAGTTTGAATTTGTATCGAATGCGGGACATTGGGTACATGCAGATAATCCAACCGAATTTTACAATTTAGTTACACAATTCATAACCAAAACATCGACCCTCGTTGACAATTAACAAAATAGAAATTTATGATATTAAAAGACAATAAAACAAAAATTATCGCTACCTATGGCCCAGCGTGTGAATCTGAAGAGGTTTTTGAAAATATGATCAAAAATGGAGTCGATGTATTCCGCTTTAACTTCTCTCATGGAGATTATGAGTTTCACCTCAGAGGTTTTCAAAAAGTCAAAGACTTTAATAAGAAATATGGCACACACATCGCTATTCTAGCAGACCTACAAGGCCCGAAAATACGCGTCGGCGAGGTGGAAAATGGAAGTATTATTTTGGAAACTGGTTTGCAGATATTAGTCACCAATCAAAAACAAATATCTACCCTCGACAAACTATATGTAAGTTATGACAGATTGGGCGAAGACGTCAATATAGGTGAAGATATACTGGTTGATGATGGCAAAATTAAATTGCAAGTTTTGTCCATTTTGGATGACCAAACTATAAAAGTAATCGTTCTAGAAGGCGGTGAACTCAAATCAAAAAAAGGCGTAAATTTCCCTCATACAAAAACGACCATTGAATCCCTTACAGAGAAGGATAGACAGGATTTAGAATTTGCTATCAATAATCGGGCGAATTGGATAGCCTTGAGTTTTGTTCGCAAGGCGGAAGACATCTTGGAAATAAAAAAAGTGTTTGGAGAAGCTTGGTTGCACTTAAAAGTTATTTCCAAAATAGAAAAACCAGAGGCTATAGATAACATTGATAGTATTATTGAGGTGTCCGACGGAATCATGGTGGCCAGAGGCGATTTGGCTATTGAAGTGCCGCTAGAGAGAGTTCCTCTTTTGCAAAAAGAGATTGTAAAGAAATGTAATAAACTAGGAAAACCTGTCATTGTAGCTACGCAGATGATGGAAAGTATGACCGAGCGCAGTTTCCCTACGAGAGCTGAGATATCCGATGTTGCTAATGCTGTCCTTGATGGAGCAGATGCTTTAATGCTAAGTGGTGAAACATCTGTAGGGCTATATCCTGTTAAGGTTATAGAAACTATGTCTAAAATCATAGAGCAAGTAGAAAACAACAGCGATATTTATAATACCATGAGTTATGTGAGCGATGTTGACAATTCTGATTATATTCCGGATGCTGTGTGTCACTCAGCAGTGACCCTGGCGGAAGACCTCAAAGCCAAAGCCATTATTGGCATCACGCGATCTGGTTATACGGGGTTTAGAGTATCTAGCTTTAGACCTAAATCTAAGATTTACATATTTAGCGATAACAAACCTCTCTTATACACGATGAGTTTGATTTGGGGCGTTAAAGGATTTTACTACGAAGGATTCGAAGGTACAGATCAGACCATCAAAGATGTCATTCAGATATTAAAAGATAAAAAACTGGTCAAGAAAAATGATATTGTTATCAATACCGCCTCGATGCCATTCAATGAGAAATCAAAAACCAATACGGTAAAGGTGACAGTCGTGACCTAGAAACTATGACAGATAAAAAAAAGTATTAGGCCAAACAAATCCAATACAAGAATCTACCGAGTATAGCAGGAGGTAATGATATCTATAAAATTATAGCCTTTATTTTCAGATAAATTACAGCCACAAGTATGGCTAAGCCAAAACTGAGCAAGGTTCCTATAAGTATGTATTCTGTATGCTTTACATCTTTTCCGTCTTTCAATTCTCCAAATCGAAAGATAGATTTAGCAGCCAGTAAAAAACCAATCCCCTCCCAAAAACCCGATGTTACAAAGTAGAAAATAAATAATCTTTCCAATATGCCTATTACCTTGCCTGCATCCTCCAGGCCTTTATTCGGTAGATTATAATCAAACAAAGACATTGTCTTACTTATAGCTATAGAACAGGCACTCAATAACACGATCATTGTTGAGAATAGAAGATAATTATTTTTACTAAAAATCACCTCCCAAATTATATTGACTTCGAACAAACAATTGATAAAAATTAGAATGGACAAAGCATGTAATGCTTGATCGAGTATTAGATTATAAATTTCCTTTATTTTCTTGACGATAATAATTTTTGTAAAACAATCTATGACTAAATGAGACAAAGCTAACATACATATAGGGAATATATAGGCTCTCTCAAATCTAGTTATTATCAGCATAAGGCCAAGATGTATCATCGCATGTAGATACAAATATGGAGACTTAAATTTCTTAGTTCCAATGCTGCTGACCATTTTATCTGATTGGAAAACAAAGTCCCCTAAAAGATGACTTAGAACTATTTTTACTAGGAGTTCATGCATGTATTTATTTTTTTAGTATATAAATTTAAAGCTTCACCTATTTCATCATAGCCCCCTCGTTTTAATGCTTTACTAATTGTTGCACTATTTTTATTCAATTTTTCTGCCAATTCCTTCTGCCTTAAAAGTCTATTTTCTAAAGCGTAAAAGATAGTTTCTGCGGTTACGGGTTTCCAATTGTCTGTTATAAATCCTATCAATTTCAACATAGGATTGAAATAATCATCCAATTCTACAAAGGGTGATTTCATGCTTAAGGTTTCGTGTTTCAATTTATCAAAACTTTCCCCTGAATGTAAAAAGGCACTTCCGTTGGATTCCGTAATTTTTTTTCCAGAATAGCTTTTATCTCCTATACCTATGGACATTCTTACATTCAAAAATTCAATGCTCCTCAAAAGTGCTTTGATGGTGACGACCCATTCTAACGCTTCCTCCACCTTCACTTCTATTTGGAAACTATCACCTCTATAGATTTCCCACTTCTTTGAGTCCGCTATATTTTGAGTAAATAATTTCTTTAGCTTAGGCTGCCAATGCTTTGAGTTGACCTGTCTAGAATTAATTATATCTCCTGTGATAACTGCTATCATGACTTAATTTATGCAAATATATGAATAATTGCCCTAAAAAGGGCATTTTTTGATTATTGCCCTAAAAAGGGCATTTTTTGATTATTGCCCTCAAAAGGGCATTTTCCATAGTAATGACCTCAAAAAAAATGGTCTGTAGAAAATTAAAACTTCTATTTTTGCCTTCCTTTGTAAAAATCAAACAATTAACTATTTATAAGTAATGGACAACAATTTAATTTACATTTTACCATTTTTTGGTATCGTAGGCTTGGTTTACATGTTTTTCCTATCCGCATGGGTAAAAAAGCAAGACGCTGGTGACAGCAAAATGACAGAAATCGCGAACTATATTTCAGAAGGTGCTATGGCATTCTTAAATGCTGAGTATAGAATTTTGGGAATTTTCGTGGTGATAGCGGGAATTTTACTTGGAGTACTTTCTCAGATGGTAGCCACTTCACATTGGCTAATCGTAGTTGCCTTCGTTATAGGCGCTGTATTTTCCGCAGTAGCAGGAAATATAGGTATGCGAATAGCAACAAAAGCTAACGTAAGAACAACGCAAGCAGCTCGTACGAGCCTAGCTCAAGCATTGAAAGTGTCCTTTAGAGGCGGTACTGTCATGGGATTGGGTGTAGCAGGATTGGCTGTATTTGGATTGAGTTTCTTATTTATATTATTGTACAAATATTTTATGGGAGGCGACTTCGCCAATGGCGGATCTACCGCTATGACACAAGTCTTAGAAGTTCTAGCTGGATTTTCATTAGGGGCTGAGTCTATTGCGCTTTTCGCAAGAGTTGGTGGAGGTATCTATACCAAAGCTGCTGACGTAGGCGCTGACCTAGTAGGTAAGGTAGAGGCAGGTATCCCAGAAGACGATCCTCGTAACCCTGCGACTATTGCGGATAATGTCGGTGACAACGTAGGTGATGTAGCTGGCATGGGAGCGGATTTATTCGGTTCATATGTGGCTACAGTTTTAGCCGCCATGGTTTTAGGAAATTATTTATTAGGCAATCCTGCCAATGAAGGTATCTTCCAAGGATTTGGTGGTATAGGACCGATTGTACTACCAGTAGCTATTGCGGCTGTGGGTATTATTTGGTCTATTGTAGGTACATGGTTTGTATCTGTAAAAGATGACAATGGCGATGTACAAAAAGCGTTGAATATTGGTAACTGGTCTTCGTTAATTTTAACTTTGATATCTGTTTATTTCTTGATCAATTGGATACTCCCAGCTGAAATGAATATGGAATTCTTTGGTGAAGAATCTAAGATGGTGAGCAGAATGGATGTATTCATTGCTACTATTATAGGTATGGTCGTAGGTGGAGTGATTTCTTCCATTACTGAATATTATACAGGTACAGGAACGAAACCAGTATTAGGGGTAATTAGACAATCAGGAACTGGTGCTGCTACCAATATTATAGCGGGTCTTTCCCTAGGTATGATGAGTACTTGGATGCCTATTTTATTATTTGCTGGAGCTATCATGGGTGCTTATCATTTTGCTGGTTTCTATGGTGTGGCAATAGCTGCTGGTGCTATGATGGCGACCACGGCTATGCAGTTAGCGATTGATGCTTTCGGACCTATAGCAGATAATGCAGGTGGTATCGCTGAAATGGCAGGTCTTCCTGAAGAAGTGAGAGGTAGAACCGATATTTTAGATTCAGTAGGAAATACAACGGCTGCTATTGGTAAAGGATTTGCTATTGCTTCTGCTGCCTTGACTGCTTTAGCCTTATTTGCAGCTTATGTAACCTTTACAGGAATCGATGGAATCAACATTTTCAAAGCAAACGTACTGGCTGCTTTATTTATAGGAGCTATGATACCAGTCGTCTTCTCTGCTCTAGCTATGAGTAGTGTAGGCAAAGCGGCTATGGATATGGTAAAAGAGGTGAGAAGACAATTTAGAGAAATACCGGGTATCATGGAAGGAACAGGCAAGCCAGAATATGGTAAATGTGTAGAAATATCTACCAAAGCTGCCTTGAGAGAAATGATGCTACCAGGATTGATAACGATCGTAACTCCAGTGCTAGTTGGTTTATTGATGGGAGCAGAGCCATTAGGTGCTTATATGGCAGGTGTTACTGTATCTGGTGTGTTATGGGCTATCTTCCAAAATAACGCTGGTGGTGCATGGGATAATGCGAAGAAATCATTTGAAAAAGGAGTAGAAATAGATGGACAAATGTACTATAAGAAGTCTGAGCCGCATAAAGCAGCGGTCACTGGTGATACTGTAGGAGATCCATTCAAAGATACTTCAGGACCTTCTATGAATATCTTAATTAAATTGACTTCATTGGTAGGATTGACAATCGCACCATTTTTAGCAGAGCAGAGTCATTGCTGCCATAAGGAAGAAGTAAAAACTGAAATTGTTACAAACTCTACACAAAAAATGGATACTACCACAGAAGAATTAGTTGTAACTTCTACTGGAGATACTGTTACGAGAGTGTTGATTAAGTAATATTTCTTTATATCTATGTATAAAGGCTGTGATAGTAATATCATAGCCTTTTTTAGTTATGCGATATTTTTGTATATGAGATAGTCAGGTGGGAACACTTGATAAGGCGAAGATGCTGTTATTATTAATGTATGAAGCATTTACTTTTTTTTATTGCAGGTATAATTAGTCTTATTGTTGGATTTAAATTATCGCGTATCATAAAAGACAATGAAAAGGGTTTCAATTTCGGGATTATTTTATATTAAAACTAATTGTTTTTGGTTTAATTTTAGTAGTTTTTTCGTTATTTAAAATCCTCAGTTCGCCGTAGAGTTTAGTCGAAGTCGTGCTGTGTTTTTCTTCCCTCTGAGTCTCCTGTCAAGCTTAGGTTAACCCATAAAATCTTTTCT
>CAYXKX010000051.1:2764-13737 GCA_964465185.1 uncultured Chitinophagaceae bacterium | reverse complement strand
AACTACAGCACCTGTGCCTTTTACTGACTTTACGATTTTCTCAGCAGACTTATCTACTAGATTGTGGTCGTAGGACTTTAATTTTATTCTTATTCTTTGACTCATATTGTCTATTTACTTTTTCTCTTTTCGTTTGACTCCTTGATACCAAAGCGATTCAGTCCTATGACTTGCCCAACTCTGACATTTTTTGAGGGTGCAAAGATAACTAGATAAATTTTATTGATAAGAAAAACTTAGACAAACGTCTAAACTAGCTGTGAATCAGCGAATTCTAATCAACAAAATCCTAGGCTCTTACACCTCAAAACGGATGATTTGTTGTTTTTCCCTCTTTTTCTAAGGGAGTGCAAAGATAGTATTATTTTCTAAAAAATCTACAGTTTTTTGAAAATCAGGGATTTTTTTTATTGAAAGTACACTTTGATATCGTAAAATACTGATAACCTATAATTTAGCTATTATCTGGTATTAAACCCTGCACACTTAAAAAAATTGCATATGAGTAAAATAAATTATTTTTAAGCCAAACTAGCTCGGCAGTAAAATTCGCAAGCTAATTTTCCTGCCGAGTGTAAAGGGGGAGAGGGCTTCGCCCTCTAAAGCACCGTTTTATGGCTTCATCCGAGTGCTAAACGTAGGACGAAGCCCTAATTATATTTAGGTTCCTAGTATGTTCAATCAACTGGAGCTTATCTCCGAGCTGAGTCTCGAAGAGGACTCTGAGATTTCTAATTTAAGATGTTCCTTGAGTCCCTTTCAGGAAACTCACGAGGTAGAGGAACGATAACCCCCTATTCCTTCACAAACTTATACACTCCTTTTTGTAAACCTTCTGTACTAATCTCGATAAAGTAAACCCCAAGACTTAAATTAGAAATATTTACGACTTTAGATTGGGAGGATAAAATTGATTTTCCCATCATATCGAAGATATTGACATCAATCAAATTTGCTTTAGTCTCTATATAAATTTTATCTGAGCTAGGATTTGGGTATAATTTAATTTCTATATTGGATAGGTCTTGGATAGCTGCCGTTTGGCAAGAACCTTTTGAAACTAGTGTTGTCAAGCTATCACAAAGTGATTTATAATTGGTCCAATCCGCTGAAGACATCGTCGTGTTCAATAGATTATTTGAATCTTCTTTATCCAAAGTTTGATTATAAAATTCGTCTGTTCCATTGTCCAATCGTAAAAGATGGTAATCTTGATTTCGAATGGTTTTGCCATCTTTAGCATCTGCTGGAGTATTAAACTGTTCAGCAAAAATCCAATTTCGAATTAATATTTTCTCCCCATTGACTATGGGTAGAAAACTTCTGCTATCGACCGTTTTTGAACTAGGAATAGAGGCCTTCCAGTTGGCGAATCCCGACATTTCTGCTACTGTAGCGAAGATATCGACCGTATTGATTAAGGCATCACTCTCTATATTTTTATTCGTCACTCGAGGGCCAGAAACTATAAACGGAATACGCACCCCATAATCATATATAGTCTCTTTCGATTTGGTGTTATCTGCGTTTTGCGCCATTTCTTTGGAGCTACCATTATCTCCTATGAATATGAAATTGGTATTAGTGAATTTGTTTTTCGTTTTTAAGTATTGCACCAATCTACCAATTTCTGAATCCATCGCTTCTATAGCTGCCTTGAAATACAGTTTAGAGTTCGCATCTATGTGCGCTTGCGTACCAGTGAGACCAGTTGTATTGCATAGACTACTTGGGGGTAAATGATAAGGGGTATGTGGCGCATTAAAAGCTATCCACAAAAAGAATGGCTTGGAACTCTGGACAGTATCTAGCCAAGCTATGGCATCGTTAATCGTCTGCGTGGTCGCATAAATTTTGACCGTATCTGTCGTGCCATTTTTAATTATTGGATAATTATAATAATCGGTAATAGCTCCATTAAAACTACCCGAGTAAAAATCAAATCCCATAAGATTCGGATAGGATCTTTTGGCTGGAGCGTTATTATGCACATGCCATTTCCCCACACAGGCCGTGGCATATTTGGTAGGGGCATAATATTTTAATAGTTTCGCTATCGTCATCTCAGCCGTATCTAGTTGAGGAGCAGCTGTACCTGCGATCACTCCTCCCACTCCTGTGCGAAACGAATATCGACCAGTGAGCATACCTGCGCGAGTAGGAGAGCATACAGGGGATGCCCATGCTTTCGTATATCGAATACCACTTTCCGCCAAGGATCTGATATTAGGGGCTTTGGCCGTATCAGTGGTCTTACTATAAACTCCGAAATAATCTGCACTCACATCATCTGCGATTACTAAAACCGTGTTCTCTTGAGCTAAGATTTGAGTATAGCTAAAAAGCAAAGGAATAAATAAAAGGTAAATATTTTTCATAATTGAATTTTAAACAAGTTAATATTAATTGGTTCATACAAGATATAAATTTATTTTTCTATAGTCTAAAAATGATAACTTGTATAAACTAGGTACATATTCTTAAATCATATTTTCCACAAACTCAGTGACAAAATTTGATTTCTCCGTGATTCTTTCCAATACCCAAAAAATACTGATAAAAATAGTCCATGAAGCTAGAGCAACTCTAAGATATTTATAGTAATGGAATTTGCTCAGATATATCAATGGAAGGCAAATAAAGACTACCATGATTTGCATGATTTCTATCCCTATATTAAATCCTGCCAAACTCAATAGTTTTTGAGAATTGGTTAACCCCCATTCATTGAGTGTGATTCCAAATGCACTTCCATGTATCAAACCGAAAATAAAAGTAATATAGATTTCTTTTATCGACGTCAATGGTTTAATGGCGTGCACAGCTGTATAGATAATCGTAAGCGCAATGGCAATTTCAATGGGTTTGGAAAATGAATTTAAATCTGTGGTAGTGAATAGGAGTAAAGTAAGCGAGTGACCGATGGTGAAAGCCGTGATCATTTTAAAAATTCTGAGCATAAAATATTTCCAACCGCCAAAACCTCCCCAATTTCTTTGAACCAAAACTAAGGGAGAAATTAAAATCAACAAAACAATAAAAAGTAAATGATCCAATCCTGTTTGGATATGATGCATTCCTAATGCTGTCATTTTCTTGAAGGCCTTCCAGCTGCTCCCTTTTTCCATACGAATAAAAAATGGTTGAATATAATTATTGCTGCCTCTTCTTATAACCCCAATATCTAGGGTATCTTCGGGCGTCACCCCATTCATAAAATCTTTATCCATTCTCACTATGGCATAATGGGAGCCAACCTGCCGAATGATGGCCTCATCCACTAGAATGAAATTTCGAATATCAAAATCTTTTGAGGGATAGAGTATATAATCTACATGCAATTCTTTATATTCATTATTGAATCCTGCATTCAATGTCTTTATCTCGAAAGAGCTTATTTTCAGATTTTGTCTTATTCCTTTATTGGAGATTATATTAAAATGTTCGACAAGATAGTCTTGAATACGATCATTAAATGAACTAGGACTGCTTACCATCGGGTTTTTATAATATATATCAATTGCTTTTTCTAAGTCTTTCATAGGCATTTCCAATTTCAACCGTATAGACTTATCTATTACAGATATGCTGACCATGCTATATGGCATAGGATGGCTCGAAAGCTTATAGCCTAGACAAATGAAAGCTATGAAAAAAAATAGCCGTAAATTCAAAATGAATTTTTGTTTAGCTCTTAAAAAAAATTGTATCGTAAAAATTGATCGTTATATTTGATAAAATCACAATTAATATTTTGCTGTACCTTTAAAACATCCAATATTATATGGAAAGTCATAGGTCCAGTGGTAGTGATACATATTGACCATTTTACCATCCCATAGCACTGGGTGCGTATGGCCATGGCACTCATCTAGATCTTTAGACCATATAATTTTTCCATCATCGCCATACGGTCCATATATGCCGAAACCGTCCCACATATAACCCATAAGAGGAGAATGCCCTCCTTTATATTTTTCTATTTGGTCTTGTAAATCCTGCGCTGGGAAATGGTAGTGGTATGTCTCTGTGCCATCCGTATGCCCTCCGAATCTATCAAACATTTCATGAGCTGCTGCATCATTTCCCAAGGTGGATGCCCCATGATAGATAACCGAGCCAGTGAGAGAAATACCAGAGGGGCCATATTTGACACAACCAGGAGTAGAGGCTACCTGCGGATCTATAGGAAGCGAATAATTGTAATTTTTCGTACTAATAATATTGGGATTTCCATCATATTTCCCCGCTGTAGTACTTCTAGAAATAGGGAAAATACCTGTAGGGTGATTTGGTAAACCATTTCCTGTTATCACACGATTTGTTCCTGAAATCGCAATATTAAACTGACTAGTCCAGCTCACATTTCCTTCCACTTGTGGTTTGCGTGTGTAGTCCCAGGTACCATCTGCATTTTTCCAATCATTTGAATTCGAATTCCCAGCTCCATTCGCTGGAATTGCGCATAACCATAGGGAAAGTTTTTCTGGTATGTTGAACCCATTTTGTCGATTGAGGATTTTTGTCGAACCTACACCGCCATAGGGCAAATGGGTTAAATCCGCCACCTCAGGTGTAGTATTAGCTGGAGTGTCCGTTTTCCCACAAGAACTCACAGTCATCAGAAAAACTACTAATAGTGAAAAATAAAAAAATCTAGACATAAACAATGATAGTTTAAAATATTCCATACAAAGATATATTAGTTAATTTATTATAAAAAGAAAAAGCGATGAAATGGGTATTTTTATCGGTGAAAATTATTTGACTTCAGAAGACTGATTACTTTAGAAAATTTATTTTCTTAGATAATTTAAAACAAACTCACTTCCCCAGACTTCACTATTCGAAGTCCATCAAGTTTCGTGAGTTTTAGAGTATAGGTGTAGATACCTGGCTGGGCAGGTTCACCTTTATAGCTGCCATCCCATCCCTTGCGTATATCATCCGTTTCAAATACCTTCTCTCCCCAGCGATTATAGACAGACATTTCAAAGCGCAATACGCGATTCGCATAGGCTTTGAAAGTTTGATTTTCTATATTTTCTGCACTAGGCGAGAACGCATTCGGAACAAATAGTTCATCTTTTTGTGAATTCTCGACCTTGATTAATGCAGAATAATCCGCAACGCAACCTGCGCCGTATTTCAGATTAAGATTTAATCTTGTCGTATGATAGCCATTAAATTCTGTACTTAAACAGTCGGTGCAGCTCAGTCCTTCGCCAGATGACCAGCTCGGAATATAAAATGCGGAACTCGGTGTTAGTTGGATAGTTGGATTGATGAAAACCGACTCACCGGTATTGATTTGAAACAAGGTGTCGAGCGTCAAGGACAACTTATATTTATAATCTAAATACAATGGCTGGGATGCCAGACAGGAACTATCGTCTTTGACAGATATATAATATTGACCAAATTTCAATCCAGTAAAAAAAGCCTCTTTAGAATAGACTGCGCTGGTATCTATTCGATAGAGATAATTGGGACTTCCTCCAATGGTGCTTATTTTGATTGTTCCATTTTCATTTTCTTTGCACAAGAGCTCGTTATACGTATAAGTAAAATAGAGCGAATCAGGCTCTGCTAGCGTATCGGAGACCACATAGTTGCAGTTCTCATCATCGGTTATGGTCACCGTATACGTGATTTTAGCGGCGAGCGCTGACAAGGCTGCCGAGGTATCCTAGGTATTCCAAAGATAACTATACGGGGAGTAACCCCCCCTCGCTTCTATTTTTAGTTTTCCATCGTTTGATTTATAGCATCTCAAGTTCTTTTTATCGACTATCTCTCCGTGAAGGGCTCCATCAGGCAAACGAAGCTGGAGCGATGTCTTTATTTCACAACCATACGCATCGGTTACTTTTACTTCATAAAATCCAGTTTGGTTAAATCGTGCAGAATCTTGTTTGTACCAATATGATCGAGGCCAATCAAACACATAAGGCTGCTTTCCTCCTAGCACATTGGCCTTGACAGGGAAAATATTCGCTGTCTCGCACGGCGGAGGATATTTTAGTAAATTAATCGTCATCGTATCCGTAGGCACCAGATCTATCGAATCACGATACTCGCATTCAAAAAAATCTTTTACCAAAATCATATACTTGGCATTGACTTGATTTAAAAAATTTCCTGAATAATTTTTCGTAGACCCTAAGTTAAACTCATGAGGACTAGAACCCGATAGTGGACTCATACGAAGATTCAAGAGACTATATGGACATCTCGGAATTCCCAAAGTGTCTAACTTTATTCTCAATACATACATCGTATCGATATACATGGAATCTATTTTCTTACAATTATTTCTATCTGTAATCGTGAGTGTATAGGTTTTGAAAGGCTCTAAATCTAATAAATTCAGTGAAGTAGGGCCATGACTCCATTGATAAATATCTGGATTAGTACCACCTTGTAAATTGGCTACTACGATAGATCCGTCTCCGCTGGCTGCACAATGGCTATTTGTTTTAACCAGAAAAAAGGAAATAGAATCTGGTTGTGTGAGGTTATACATTCGAGTCGTTGTACATAAATTTTTATCTGTAATAGTCACCGCATAGATTCCTTTGATCAAATTTGAAATTGTATTCGTACTTCCTCCATTAGACCAATTATAAATATAATTAGCAGAAGGTATTGGCGTGGCCCCAGATACTGTCAATGCTATGCTTCCATCTGCATCACCAAAGCACTTCAAATTTATTTGATTCACCCCTACCGTGAAATTCGCAGGTTCACTGACTACCGCGGTCAAGGTTTTACTACAGTTTTTCGCATCCCTCACCGTTACAGTATAGGACCCAGCGATTAGATTTACAATTCGATTGGTGTTGTTCCCATTCGTCCAGAGATACGTGTGCGGCAGTTTACCTCCTAATGATGATACCTGCATTCTACCTTTACTTTCATTGTAGCACAGATTCCCAATATTACTATCCACTGATATAACAATTGGACTAGGATTGAGTAAACTAACTGGCAGATTGAGTAAACAATTGTAATTATCCCGTATCTGAATTGTATGATTCGTTGGGGTTAAATTAGAAATAATATTATTAGCGGTGAATAAACCCGAATTGACTCTATATTGATACGGCGGTTTGCCTCCAAAAGGAGTGACCGTGACCTTGCCATTGTTGGCATTGTTGCAGTCGATACTATCTACAACAAAAGAGAAGTAAAATGAATCGCTCATTTGCACGATAACGTTCGTGTCTTTGATACACATATTGGCATCTCTGATTTTAATATTATAAGTTCCTGCAGCTAGATTAGGAAAAATGGTAGTCGCTCCGAAGGCCTGGCCAGCAAAGGAAACAAAATAACCAGGACTACCACCAGCAGGCAAAACTTGAATCTGACCTGTATTTTGCTTAAAGCACATCACACTATCTAATATGGTATTGCTAGTGAGAAGTGTAGGTTGAGTGATTAATATAAAACCCGTTTTTGAACAGTTGTATTTATCTCGAATCGTATAGGGATAATTACCCGCAGGGAGTTTTACAAAAGAATCTAGATTAGAGACCGTCGCACCATTGAACGTAATGAGATAAGGAACTGTACCTCCACTGATATTAAATTTTACTTTTCCTAGACTATCTTTAAAACATAAATTTTGTGTCAGCTGAGGAGTGATTATCATAGAATCAATCTGTGTAATTGTCACATTTTGTGTTTTCTGACACTGATATTGATCTCGCACCTTGGCAGTTTGTATACCTGCAGCTATTCCAGTAAACAAATTCGAAGGTCCAAAAGTAGAAGAATTAATACCATAACTATAACCCCCAGCTCCACCTGTGGTGTTAATAGTCATAGATGCTGTAGCACTGCCATAGCATTTGATCGTATCTTTTTGAATCGTCAAAATAATATCAGGATATTGAGGAACATTTACCAAAGAATCTACTATACAATTATTCGCATCTCGTACCTCAATTAAATAATTTCCTATACTTAAATTTTTGACAGTATCTCCAGTATTGATTACTGTATTGTTTCGAATCGTTTTTGCTCCAGTACCACCAGAATAGTTAACAGTGATTTTACCTGTACTAGCTCCAAAACAGCGAATAGAATCCATTTTGAAGGTAGCTAATAACTGCTGTGGAGTTATCAATACTGGCCGAAAAACCTTGGCGCATTGATTATTGTCTAATAATATAATGAGGTTAGTATCTCTAACATTTACAAAAGAATCTATTGAAGTAAATGCTCCAACACCTAACGCAAACAAATAAGGTCCTGTACCACCGGTTGGTTTTATTTTTATGGACCCAGTCAAATTATGGCATTTAGGGTGATAAAGATTGAAACTAGCATGCAGCGAATCAGGCTGGGTGATTGTGAATCCAACAGAGTCTTTACAGTTTTTCGTATCCGTTAGTCTCACAAAATGACTCCCTTTATTTAACGTAATCGTTGAATCCAAAGTCGCGTTGGTTGACCATAAATAGGTATAAGGAGGGGATCCTCCAGTGACCGAAACTCGTGCTTTTCCATCCGATAAGCCATAGCAGCTCACATTTCGCAAAATAGTAAGAGTCGGAGTCATACCCGAAGGCTCTTGAAGGAACAGTGAGTCTAAAACCACACAATTATTGGCATCTTTGACTCTTAAGTATTTCATGCCTTTATTCAAGTTAGAAAAAATATTAGAGACTTGAAATGTGCCACCATTGATCGAATAAGTATATGGTGACCTCCCACCAGAAGCCGTAATCGATATCCTTCCATCGTTGCCATTTTTACAGCGGATTGTATCCAAAATTGCCTTAGTCATTCCAATCGCTGAATAAGTATACACTTCAATCGTAGAATCTTTTTGACAAGCATTTATATCTCGAATCGAAACGGTATAGGTACCAGAAAACAAATTGGACTTCTGACTAAAGGTATCGTAAGGGAGTGAATTAATTCGATATGTATAACCAGGCGTCCCACCAGATACTTGCAGTTGTATTTGACCGTCGTTTCCTCCAAAACATTTGACACTATCTGAATTCATTGATAATTGCAGTGGGGTCGGATTGACTATCGTTCTTGTGTAAGTTTTAAGACAGGACTGACTATCTCTAATGCGCAATGTATAGGTAGCTCCTATCAATCCAGTGAATGAATCACTAGCCGAAAAACTAAATGAATTTATAGCGTATTGAAAAGGTAAAGTGCCACCCGAAGCCAAGATTTTTATTGACCCATTAGTAGATGTATGGCAAGAAGGGTTCTTTAAACTAAAAGCCGCGGACAAGCTATCTGGCTGGCTAATTGGCACAACCAATGTATCCTTGCAGGCATTCGAATCGGACACAAATGCTGTGTAGTTTGCTGATGACAAATTGACTAGAGAATCAGAATTACCAGTTACACTCCACGAATAGGTATAAGGCGATTTTCCTAAACTAGTATTGACTCGAATTTTACCGTCGGTCAATCCATAGCAGCTCACATTTTTTTGTAACCCTATATTTAATTTTGGTTTAGGGTAACTCGTTAAGGTATCCGAAATCGTTCGAACGCAATTATTTTTATCTCTGACAGAAAAACTAAAAGGTCCATTCAATAAATTCACGAAAGAAGAAGAAACCTGATAAGCCCCAGAATTCAATCTATATTCATAAGCTGCAAGGCCTCCTGAGGCTAAAATAGAGATAGATCCATTGGCATTGAAAGGACAGTTCTTTACTTTGGTATTGCTGGCGATTAGTTGTGGATACTGTAGGACTGCAATAGAGGTATCGATAGGACAGTTGGCCGCATCTTTTGTTTTGATAATATAGGTGACTGCTTTCAGAAGGTTGAATATACCTGAAGATACAAAGCTTCCATTATTGATAGAATAAAAATATCCAGGCTTACCTCCAGATAAAGTAGCAATAATTCTGCCTGTGGAGTCTCCAAAGCATTTCACGCTATCTCTAGTGATAGTCAAGGTGAGATTGGTAAATGGTTTGATTGTATCCGTTCGTTGGATACTGCATCCGTTTCTATCTACTACTTGAATAGTATAGATACCTGTTGTTATTTTATTGAATGAATCTAGGGATTGACTCGCTCTGCCTGTGAGGTTATAGGTAAATGGGGAAGAGCCTCCTTGAGGAGCTAAACGCATAAGGCCACTTGAATCCTGATTGCAGAAGTTTACGCGTTTAGAGTAATTCGCCGACAAAGAATCATGGGTTAGAGAAATAGAGTCTGCGCAGCCTCCTGCATTTCTAACCCAGTAGGTAAAATTTCCTCGCGTTTGATTTAGTACTGGATTGACATTGGATATAGGATTTGAAATGGTCCCAATTTTTAGGCCAGAGGTGTCCCCAGATACAAAAAGTCGAACTTGACCATTTGCCTGATGATTAAAACATCCTATTCTTCTAAATGAATCAATTTTAGGTAGATTGAATTTAGTAATATTATAAAAAACTGTATCCCGGTTGCAGCCTAGGGCATTGAATCTTCTCACGATAAAGTATCTACCAGATGCAGACACCGTGCGAGTAGCACTCGTAGAACCATTATCCCAAGTATAATTAAGAGCAGTGGCACTTGTGGCATTCAGCACTTTAGAATTTTGACATTTGATTGTATCGAACACTTCTTGCACTTGAATTACATTATTGACACCATACACTTTCAACGTATCGCGCGCTATAATAGCACCAGAAGGACATGGCTGCGAAATAGTAACACTAGCTACATAGTTAGCAGAATCATCATTGGCTAGAAAATTGGCTATTACTGCATTACTAATAACCGAACCATTCTTCGTCCATTGAACCGAAGCAGTATTGGCAGCTCCGTTGGGGGTAAATCTAACAGCAGTATTGGCTCCATTCCATAAAGAGCTATCTCTGCCAGGTGTCACTAGAAATTTAAACGTCGAATCTCCCTGCAGACCCTGAGTAGTGCGTTCTTTAAATACTGTGCTAGATCGAGGGTTTCATAATTCCAGTGTGTGATGT
>CAYXKX010000051.1:0-2754 GCA_964465185.1 uncultured Chitinophagaceae bacterium | reverse complement strand
AATACTGTGCTAGATAAAGTGCAAATGGGTTTAGTTTTAGTATATATATCTATCAAGTTTGTCGTTTCGTACAGAACAATTTTCATATTCACTACCATATTAGGGTCTGACCTGCATGCAGAATTAAAAAAGCGACAGTTATTCCACTTGACTATATATGCCCTAAAAGGTGCCGTTCCCACAAGCTGTGTAGTAATAGTTCCTCCGCCAGGATTGGACCCTGTTGTGACTAAATAAGTATCCATCCAAGCTCCTAGAATACTATTTGGAGGCAGTGTGGTAGCTCCGGAGGATGGATTCGGATGGGCACTTAGTGGCAATTTTCTTGGTACAAATGGGGCTGTATTGGCACCTAAGACAGTTTTATTGGTTGAAAAGGTGAGAAAACCGTTATCACAAATCTGCATTTGCGTTTGTTGAACACCAAAAAAACAAAAATTAAATCCAATATTCTGAATAGCAGAATATCCATCATCGATGGTAATACCTGCACCAGCAATAAGAGAACCCGCACTCTCGCATGGCAGTGTATCGACATGTGGTATAGTAGTAACCGTATATGAGGTGGAAGCACGCATTATAGGGATACTGACAGACGCAGACAGACTGGAGCCTTTACAAACAGTCGTATCCCTCTTTGGACCTGAGGTAGAACTAGGACTGACCCTCACAAATACTGCGCTGCATCCTTGACCCATCAAATTAGAAATGGATAGTATCGATATGGCGAAAAGTAAAAATATACTTTTATTCAACATTCTGTCTATGACTAGCAACCTACAAAGATAACATGGAATTATATAATATAAAAATAAATATAGATGAATACAAAAAAAGGCAGTCCATTTCTAGACTGCCTTTCAACCAAAAATTAATTATGAAAAAAATCTACTAGTTTTGGGATACGACTAATTTGTAACCCTCACCGTGGATATTTTGAATTTCTATGTTTGAATCTCTATTTAGATATTTTCTTATTTTAGTGATATAGACATCCATACTTCTACCAGTAAAATAGTTGTCAGAGCCCCAAACAGCTTTTAAGGCTATTTCTCTTGTCAAGACGCCATTTTGCTGTATGCAAAGTTGCTCTAGAAGTCCTGCTTCTTTGGTCGTCAACTTTTGTGGAACACCTTCGAAAGTTAAGGTTCTGGTATTTAGATTGAAAGTATATTTACCAATCACAAATTCCGTTTTACCTTCTAAATTAATTCCCTTTTGAGAGCGTCTAAATATAGCTTCAATACGCGCTACCAATTCGTCTATTTCGAACGGCTTTGTCATGTAGTCATCCGCTCCAACTTTAAATCCAAGGATTTTATCTTCTTTCAAGCCTTTAGCTGTCAAGAAAATGATAGGAATCATAGGATCTACTTTTCTTACCTCACGAGCAAGAGATATACCATCTCTTTTTGGCATCATGATATCGAGAAGGAGCATATCATATTTTCCTTTTTCGAAATTATTCCAAGCCTCTTCACCGTTGCGGTACAAAGTCACAGTATAATCGTTAATTTCAAGACTATCATAAATCATGTTACCAAGATTTACATCGTCTTCTACAAGCATTAAGTGTTTTTTAGTTGCCATATTTTTTAGTTTTAAATGAGTGTTTTTGTTATATAGTTAATTTAACGATATGAATGCAAATATAGTTTCTTCCTTAAATAAAATAAGAGTTAAATATAATTAATTTATTGAATCAACTATACAATAACTTAATAATCAATAAACTAAAAAAATAAATTGTTGATACAATTCATGATCATGAAATAAAAAAAAGCCTCGAATTTCTTCGAGGCTTTTCAATTACCATAATTATATGATAAATATAAAATGGCTACTGACGTCCCGATAACTATCGGGAGTCAGCATCCTGACAAGCATCGCTTCGTCAGGGCTCTCTCACGCATATTTCCATAAAAAAAGCCTCGAATTTCTTCGAGGCTTTTCAATTACCATACCTATATGATAAATATAAAATGGCGGCGACTTACTCTCCCACCTTTTACGGCAGTACCATCAGCTTTATAGGGCTTAACTTCTCTGTTCGGAATGGGAAGAGGTGGGACCCCTACAATATAGCCACCTAATCTTATGCTTCGCAAGTAAACAGTTGTCAGTAGTTAGTGGTCAGTTTCCGAACATATCCCATACTTAATTAACTACTCTGCACTTACTGCATTTTATTTCTTTAATAATAACCGGTTTCTTTTAATCAACAACCATAAATCTGATTGCTGACTACTGTCAACTGACTACTATTATATAAATAACATAATAATATAGCAAGAAAAAAAAGAGAAAAGCATACGGACAATTAGTACTACTCGGCTGAACATGTTACCATGCGTACACCTGTAGCCTATCAACGTGGTAGTCTTCCACAGTCCTTAAAAGAAAACTCATCTTGAAGTGGGTTTCGTGCTTAGATGCCTTCAGCGCTTATCCCTTCCAAGCATAGCTACTCTGCGATGCAGCTGGCGCCACAACAGATTCACCAGGGGCTTGTCCAAATCGGTCCTCTCGTACTAGATTCAGATCTTCTCAATTTTCTAACGCCCATCATAGATAGAGACCGAACTGTCTTGCGACGTTCTGAACCCAGCTCGCGTGCCACTTTAATGGGCGAACAGCCCAACCCTTGGGACCTTCTCCAGCCCCAGGATGTGACGAGCCGACATCGAGGTGCCAAACCTCCCCGTCGATATGAGCTCTTGGGGGAGATCAGCCTGTTATCCCCGGCGTACCTTT
>CAYXKX010000050.1:7890-14542 GCA_964465185.1 uncultured Chitinophagaceae bacterium | reverse complement strand
TCCAACTCGCCATTCTCAATAATATAGTACTGGCACCGTAGATGATTGTTTGCTTAGCCAGTGATTTGAGAGACATATGATTAACTAATAATTAATAGTGAATAATTAAAAATGTCTTTTAGAGTCAAGTTATACTTGAGAAATATATGCTATTAATTTGGCTAGTATCCATATTGAGACCATAATGGTGATGAACAAAATAGCCATACTAATAAGAATAAAGATAAATATCAACTTCAAGCCACTACCCGTGTGTTTTTCTTCTATAATATGCTCTTCAAGGAGTTTCAGATTTTTTTCATTAGACTTATAAAAAAAGTCTGCAACATGACCAGCAATGGGCAGAGTGCCCAGAATAAAATCAAAAATTAAGTTTCGAAACATGAGCACCATAACTTTGCCAGACACACCTTGATTGCGGGCCAAAATAATAAAAACTAAGCCGAGTATTAAGCCCGAATATGATCCAATTCCTGGTATAAAATTGAGTAAGGGATCGATCCCAAATTTGAAATTAGTGCCGGGGAAAGTGAATTTAGATTCTAAGAGCTCTACGTAGTTTTTTAATGACGCTAGGCGATCGATATTCGATTTGGGATTTCTCATTTTTTATACAAGTTTGACAGTGGGGATTGGATACTGTAATAACTAGACCAATATTATAAGGAATTAAAAAAATGTTTAATGTAGAACAATTAATTATCTACATGAAAACTACCCCCCCATTACTCTAATGAGCTTCTGAATTTGATTATCCCACCACATCTTTTGATCTGCCATTTCATTTGGTTCGGCAAAGTCGTTAATCGTTAAAATAGTGTCTTCGCTTATTTCATTGACATGAATGGCGAATTCAAAAAACTCGTCATCATCACTGTTTTCCCAGTGGTAAGCAACTAGTTCTTCTTCGATATCATCTATCAGTATCGCTTTTTCTGAATAACCTTTCCAAATAAAATTGTATTGGTCTAGGTTTGATTCGCACTTATCACAGAACCACTGAGCAAGGTGAGTAGGTTGCTTTACAAAATCATATAAGATTCTCGGCGATGTCTTCATGACATAATCTATCTCAAAAACTTCTTTTGCCATAATGTTAAACTAAATTCAAATCTTTTTGTTAAAACTTTTAACGCTTCAAAATGTTATTCGGCACAATAATAAAAAAATAAACGAAGTAGCGCGCAATTATGTTGCTCCGAAAGCTTAAAATTGCTTAAACGTACCTATTCATAGGTCTTTAGACCAATTATTTTTTTTCTTTTTCCAATTCAGAGGAACCAGTTCGGCGCACTTCATCTGGAACGAGGAAGGATGAGGGATAGGTTCTTGCTAATTTTTTGGCATCTAGTTTGGCGCTCTCTTGGTCTTCGTAATCTCCTACTCGAAGTTTGTAATAAGGCTGCTGATATGTGAGGTAGCAGCGCATAGAGGAAAATTTACTGTAGAAATCTGTTTTGACTTTATTGGCTTCTTCCTTACTATTGCCGCTAAAAATCTGAATTCGATAACCCTGAAAAAACGGCTTTTTCTTGTCAATCATAGGATGGGCAGATATGTAAGGTTGCACATTGGAGTGGTCTATGATAGAGGACTTTAATGCGTTGGTGGCGGTATCTTCTATCTGGGCTAGAAGGGTATTCCCGCAAAACATGATAATTGTAAAAAATATTTTCTTATACATCGCGAATTATGGGGCTATTCTATATTGTTCCCAACGGGAGTTGGTGTCGAGATTGTAGATGATTCTGTCATGCAGTCTTCCGGGCTGGCCTTGCCAGAATTCGAAGTAGTGAGGTTCAATTGCATATCCTCCCCAATCCTCAGGGCACACTATATTTCCAGCATCTCTCAATTCGGCAGCCTTTTGTATAAGAGCATCTCTCTTTACGAGACTGCTTTGTGAAGAGGCCATGGCAGAAACTTGACTTTCTACTGGTCTACTGGCAAAATACTCCACAGCTTTTTCACGGGAAAGTTTACTTACCTTTCCTTCAATGCGAATTTGTCTTTGGCTAAAGGGAAAAAAGAATAGCATGGATGTCTTTGGATTGGTTTGTAAATCTTGGCCTTTTTGACTGCTATAATTGGTATAAAAAACAAATTTAGCGGCTTCAATTTCTTTTAATAACACTACCCTAGATTTAGGTTGGAGATCTGCAGAAACGGTGCTAAGTATGAAAGCATTTGGCTCTGGGTTTAGGTCTTCAACCGCTTTGTCAAACCAAAGTTTGAAGAGATCCAAAGGTAGGGACGGAAGGTCCTCTTCGTGCAGACTATATTTGTCGTATTCTGTGCGCCAATCTGAGAGATTCATAGATTAATTGACAATGAGGGGTAATATCTTTTCAGGATTGCGCGTTTTTGAGCGCATGCGAACTATTAAATAAACTTTTTCACCTATGGCTGGAAATGCATGGGGAACAAAATTCCCATCTACTGACTGTTCATTTTTTCTACTATTCAAGGCATAAACTACTTTTTTAACTAAAGAATCTGCTCTCAAAGAGCTATATCCTTGTTTAAAGGAATCTATTTGATAAGAAATCATAACTGAATCAATGTATTCATCATTGACAAAACGAATATCATACTTAATGGAAGCGCCTTTTATAATGTTAGCAGGATCCGTAGAAGGTTGAAGAATAGTGATAGGTGCTTTATAAACGGAAGCTTCTTCTTCTTTGCTGCAAGAGCTTAGTATTCCTATCAGAAGAATTGTGAATAAAATGCGAATGTTCATATATGTATTAATTTATTAATTTTAAATACCAGGACAATATAGTTTATCATTTCCATAGCTCTCGGTACTTTTTCCAAGTATATAACTAAGATTTAGCTCGAGGGCTCCAATAGAATTATTTGCTTTCGATAATCCAGAGGTAGTCACATCATAACTAACGGTGGCTTGAAATTGATTGTATTTTAGACCAGCGACAGCTATGAAAGCATCATTTAATCGTGTGCGCAAACCTGCTATGAGTGTGATGTCATCGTTTAAGCTATACATATAACTCATGCCTATATTGGTGGAGCTGAAGTTCCCTTGTTTCATAAAAATCACTGAAGGATAAATTTGAGAAAAGTCATCTAACTTGAAAAGTAAGCCTCCGCTGATATTCATCCGAGCATAAATATTCTCTTTAGAATTTGTAAAGAAAAATTGACTGGGATTATTTATATTATATAAAGAAAAGCCAACCTGAGAGACTACTTTATCGCCTATTTGTTGTTGGTATAGAGCCCCAAGATTTAGCATAAAGGCATACTCAGAACCCTCATTAATAAATGGCTCTAGGTTTGGCAAGCGGGGGTCAAATTCAAATTCTCTTACTTGCGAGGCGTAGAGTAAATCGTTGGAAAACAATCTTCTATTGGTGACCCCAACTTGTGCTCCGATGGAGATAAAACTTTGGCTATATCGGTCCATGGCTAAAGAGTAGGCACTGTGAATTAGAAGCTGATTTGTAGCGAGAGTTCCGCTTCCAGCATAGTCAGAGAGCGCCATAGCACCAATGCTCCAAGTGTTTTGATCTGTAAAATCCTGAAAAATCTTATGGTCTACAGAAGCTCCAAAGGTATTATAAACTCCCGAGAATGCCGAGTTAGGCACGGCCAAATTTTGATTCCTTACGGATAGCAAGGCTCTGGTTTGTCCATCAAAACCACCTGAATATGCAGGATTGATAAGCATAGGGAAGTTAAGTGCTTGAGAGTAATGCGCATCCTGTGCGATTGTTTTGTCCAATATCGCAAGGAAGATAAGAAGTGTAAAGTAGTTGATTTTTTTCAAAGTAATTTTCAATAAATTTAAAGGGTTGTTCTCAATTGTAAATATTTAGTGTCGTTGGTATAATTTTCTGTTTTCGAGACACAGCTGCCAGCTGCGCTAGCTTGGCTTTGAATATTAGAAACTCTATTTCCCGGATCAGGGTGAGTGCTCAAAAAAGTAGGAGTTCCTGAATTTGCTTGACCATCATCAATTAATTTTTTAAAAAAGTAATGAGCGCCATCGGTTTGGTATTTGGTGGGACATAAATATTTCACACTGTATGTATCCGCTTCTTCTTCGTGGTCTCTACTAAACTTTAAGGATCCAATTCCCGCCAAAAGTCCAACCATTTGTGCAATATCTTGGCCGGAAGTTCCGGCAACAATTTGAAGTAATATTTGAAGCCCCATTTGGCTTGTCAATTGTTTTCCAGAATGTCGTCTATCTGCGTGAGCAATCTCATGGCCCATGACTCCGGCTACGGCGGAGGAGTTATCCAGATATTTCATGAGTCCAGTATAGAAATAGATTTTTCCTCCTGGGGTGCAAAAGGCATTTAGGACATCGTCTCTTTTTATTATATATACCTCCCACTGAAAATTATCTCTATTCTGGACCTGGCCAGAGTTTAATATATCCTGCGCGATTCCTTCTATGAATGCGTATGCCTGAGGATTTGATGCCTTGGGTAGTACTGGAAATTCTTGTGGGTTGGAGGCTATTTCTGCCTTAGCCTGCTCTCCAAGTTGCCTTTCGTCTTCTAGAGTGAGCAAATTAATTTTACCACAACTAGTTAATGAAATAACAATAAATACAAATAATAAATGCGCAAAACTCTTCATCATCAAAAAATTGAATGTATAGGCAAATATAAGGGTTTCGTTATATATAACTGAGCGAAATAGAAAAAATTTTATACTATTGACACAAAATCTATAAAAAACATGTCAATCAAGCTTTGGAAAGAGGACGATAGGCCTAGGGAAAAACTATATCTAAAAGGGAAGTCAGCGGTTAGTGATTCAGAGCTATTGGCTATTTTGATAGGCATGGGTACTCGAGAGAAATCTGCATTGGATTTAGCTAAAGATATGCTTAATGACAGTGAACAGTCGCTGGAAAAATTGAGTAGGTTAGGCATAAAGGAATTGATGAAATATAAAGGGATTGGTTATGCCAAAGCCATTTCGATAGCAGCAGCATTAGAATTGGGTAATCGAAAACAATCTGAACCGAGGTTAGAAATCAAAGCCATCAAGTCGAGTCAAGAAAGTTTTCAAGTTTTGCAACCCCATTTTCAAGGGTTGAAACAAGAGGAGTTTTACGTTTTATTATTAAATAAAGCCCTTAAACCGCTTAAAGTAGAGCGCATTTCAATCGGCAAAATAGATGCAACATTGGTCGACATTAAAATCATTGCTAAGTTAGCCTTGGACAATTTGGCAAGCTCAATTATTATTGCCCATAATCATCCATCCGGCAATTTAAAGCCAAGTGAATCTGATAATAAATTGACAAATCAAATAAAATCTGCTTTAGCCTTGCTAGAAATACAGATGGTAGATCACCTTATAATAGCTGAAGAAAAGTATTTTAGCTATGCCGATGAGGGGCTACTCTAGTAATCTCTTTTTTCTATTTTGTAAATCTTTTCTGCTCCTTCGGTTTGAATACTTAGAAAGTATAAACCATTAGGAACTAGAGTTGAGAGATTTATAGTTAATTCATTTTCCGCAAAAGATGATTGAATTTGGTTAGAGCTTATTGTCCGTCCTTGCATTTCATAAATCTGAAAATTGGGTATAGTCGACTCGCTTATTCTTATCTTAAATTGATTTACAAACGGATTAGGGAAGACAGCAAGATTGGCTTCGTCTTCAAATTGAGAGATAGATGAAGTAGATTTAAGTATTTCGCCATTTTTATCTGTTTTAATTGCCCAGCCAAATTCTCGTTTTCCATAGTCATTAATATCTCCATTTTTATTAAAGTATTGATAGGTTGTTCCAATCATTATAAGACTATTATCTTGAAGTTCGATGAAGTCACTTAAATAATCATTGTTAGCAGGCATTATTGATGATTTTCTGTAATTTCTCTCCCATATTTTTTTTCCAGTTTTGTCAAATTTAATAGCATAAGCACTAAGGCTACTATCATTTCCATAGGCGTTATATTGGCTACCTAATCCTAAATAATTCCCATCCGATAGTTGTTTTAGTTTATTTAATCCAGCCCATTTAATTTGATCCTTATGAATAGGAAACTCCCATTTTGCCATATTGTTTTTATCTCTGCATATAACATATGGCCTATTTAGGATTCTAGTTCTATTGTTTGGTGTATCAAAGATTAATTTTTTATATTTATATGCAGCATAGATAATATTTTCATCATTATCAACAGAGAAGCAGGCTGGATTAGCACTGGTGTTACTGTCAACACCTTTCCAAGTTTTTAAAAGCTCTCCGTTTTGGTTAATTTTATAAATTATAGTTTCTTGATGAAAGTATGGACTATCTGTCTTTGCTTTTTCAAATCCTAGTGCAAGGTAATAGGCATTGTTTTGTTCATAAATACTATAGCCAAAGATGCCGTCGTAAGGATAATTTGGCTCATATTTTTTATACCATAAAACGTTTCCAGTTTGTGATAATTTAAGCAGAAATCCAAAATACTTAAAACTTGAATTAATTCCATAGCCTGTTAATAAATAAGTAGAATCTTTGGTTTGAATAATATGGGATGTGTAGAAAAGTGAGTCTGGCGAAATGTCTTTGCTGAAAACAACTTTGCCCGTGTCGTTATATTTAACTAGATTTCTAAATCCAGATAAACCATAAGGAGAACCAAGTGTTAGTATTGAACCATCAATTGTAT
>CAYXKX010000050.1:0-7880 GCA_964465185.1 uncultured Chitinophagaceae bacterium | reverse complement strand
AATTTCGAGTTTTTTAGAATTTTGACGTTTCAGATTACTGGTAATGGATGAAAAACTGGGAAGGTATTCTTGCGGTAGTTCAGAATATTGCCCCAATATGGAGAGTTTATTATTGTGGAGATATATTTTTTGAAAGGATGTTTCTTTATTAAAACTCTGATAAGTAGAGTCTAGTTGACAAAAAGATAAAATAGGGAGGAATAACGCAATAATTTGTAAATATTTTTTCATGTGTTATAAATTTGATTACAAAGATGGAATAACCATTATGCATATCATTTCAATCAATTTACAATTTTTGAATATATTGTTTCAAAAGACAAGATATACAAAAATTATAACCCAACTAATACTAACCTGAATATTTTTGCCACACAAATAAAATTTATGTCCCACACTAATATTAGAGCACCAAGAGGAAATCAATTAAACTGTAAAGGTTGGGTGCAAGAAGCAGCTATGCGTATGCTGATGAATAATTTAGACCCCGATGTAGCTGAAGAACCAGATAAACTGATAGTCTACGGTGGAAGGGGTAAAGCTGCTCGAAACTGGGAAGCTTATGACAAAATCGTAGAATGTTTGAAAAAACTTGAGAATGATCAAACCTTAATTATACAATCTGGAAAGCCTGTAGGTATTTTAAGAAGCCATAAAGATGCGCCGAGAGTTATAATCGCTAATTCCAACTTAGTGGGAAATTGGGCGAATTGGACTCATTTTGATGAGTTAGAGAAAAAAGGGCTTATTATGTATGGACAAATGACGGCTGGTAGTTGGATTTACATAGGTTCTCAAGGCATAGTACAGGGGACTTATGAGACTTATTTAAGTCTGGCGAGGAAGCATTATAATGGGAGTTTGAAAGGCACACTCAATGTAACGGCTGGACTAGGAGGTATGGGTGGAGCTCAACCTTTAGCCATTACAATGAATGATGGAGTGGCATTATGCGCTGAAGTAGAAGAATGGCGCATAGATAAAAGATTAGAGACTCGATACCTAGATGAAAAATTTCATGATATAGGAAAAGCAGTGCAAAGAGCATTAGAGGCTAAGAAAAATGGACTAGCCATTTCTATAGGTGTTGTCTGCAATGCAGTAGATTTATTGCAGTATTTAATCGATCACAATATTACACCTGATACATTGACAGACCAAACCTCTGCTCACGATGCTTTGACAGGTTATTTTCCTGAAAAAATGAATGTAGCAGATGCGTATAAAATGCGCGCTGAGCATCCTCTAGCATTTGTTGAACTGGCCTATGATACAATGGCTCATCATATTAATTTAATGCTTGAATTGCAAAAAAGAGGAGCGATTACTTTTGATTATGGAAATAATTTGCGGGGACAGGCAAAGGATAAGCGTGGAGTAAAAAATGCTTTTGATTTTCCCGGGTTTGTGCCAGCGTATATTCGTCCCTTGTTTTGTGAAGGGTCAGGCCCTTTTCGTTTTGTTGCCTTAAGTGGAGATGAGAATGATATAGCAGTTTGCGATGCTAAGCTGAAAGAACTATTCCCAAATAATATTGGTCTTTTGAGATGGCTAGACAAAGCGAAGGAGAAAATAGCCTTTCAAGGCCTGCCAGCGAGAATATGTTGGCTAAAAATGGGGGAACGAGAAAAAGCGGCTTTAGCATTTAATGATTTAGTTAAGGAAGGGAAAGTTACAGCACCCATTGTGATAGGTCGAGATCACCTAGATACTGGTTCAGTAGCATCCCCCAATAGGGAAACAGAAGCGATGCTAGATGGAAGCGATGCTATAGCAGATTGGCCTATCCTCAATGCGATGATAAACACTGCAGGAGGCGCTAGCTGGGTGAGTCTTCACCACGGAGGAGGAGTAGGTATGGGATATTCAATTCATGCCGGTATGGTGATTGTGGCAGATGGAACTGAGGATGCTAAAGCAAGATTGAGCAGAGTGCTGCATAATGACCCAGCTATGGGGGTCATAAGGCATGCGGATGCTGGATATGATATTGCTTTGAAAACAGCCCAAGAACACTCCTTAAATATTTAAATTTACTGACAATTTTATCAATTACTATATATTTACACTGATTTAATTCAATCTTTATGATTAAAGTTTTAGTTTCATTGTTGTTATTGTTTGTCTTATCACTAGGTTATGGACAAAATAGAAGGTCTAGTTCTACTGAGCCTGCAGTAAAAAATGAGACAAAGAAAGAAGTTAAAAAAGAGGAGCCCAAACCAACAAAAGATAAAAAAAAGGCAGAGGATGCGTCGGAAAAGGATAAATCAGAAAGTGGTGAATCAAGTTCAAGTAGTTCAGCTAATGAATATGCCGGTAAATCATTTTTATCCCCTCGAAGTGAAGCGTGGAAGATGTCTACTGTGATTGAATTTGGTGCTTTGCCCAGCGATGCAGATATCACCACAATCAATATTTATGGGCATCTAGGACTAAATTTTGATATACTAAGACGCCTGCATGTAGGACCTTATTTTAGGCACAAGATATTAACCACACATGAGTACCAAGTGTTGAAGTATAACAACATTGAATACGATGTGTCTAGCCTCAAAGAGTGGGGAACGGGAGTTTGTGTTGGAGCTTATTTCCCTTTAGGAAGAACTCTATTGATAGACCCAGAGCTGAGAATTGGTTATAATGAATTTACTATTCAGCACCCTCAGTATACAGACGTCACCAATAATTTTATTTACAGAAATTATGTAAACTTCACTCCCAGGTTAAATCTCGGATTGAGAATTACTGATTATACTATATTTAACTTTCATGGAGGGTATACTCTCCCATTTTTACTAAATAACCCAGAGGCAGTGCCGCATTATAATCCAGCCTCTTTTCATTATGGAATTGGGATTCGTTTTTATTTAATGAAGTAATAAAGTTTTTTTTAGTTTATGGTGGAACTGAACCATAGTCATTTTATGTCTCTAGCTATTAAAGAGGCGGTGAAGGCTTATGAAGAAGAAGAGGTTCCTATTGGCTGTGTTATTGTAGCCAATAATCAAGTAATAGCTAAAGGTTATAATCAAACCCAACGGCTAAATGATGCGACAGCACATGCGGAAATTATAGCACTGACAAGTGCATTCAATTATCTCAATTCAAGAATACTTAAAGATTGTACTATCTATATTACTATAGAGCCTTGTGCTATGTGCGCAGGGGCTATACGCTGGGCTCAGTTAGGAGCATTGGTCTATGGAGCTGCGGAGGATAAGTGCGGATTCTCTCTCTATAAACCAAGCATACTTCATCCAAAAACGGAGGTGATTTCAGGCATAGAAGAAGTGGTCTGCGCTAAGCTAATCAAAGATTTTTTTATTGAGAAGAGACGTTAGAGTATTTTCAATTTCTAAATTTTTTTAATGAGAATTTATCTACCTTTGTAGGATGTCCTCTACTCATATAGTTATATCCGGTGCACGTGAAAATAATCTCAAAGGTATTAGTGTTTCAATTCCCAAGAATGCTCTTGTTGTCATTACCGGATTGAGTGGGAGCGGGAAGAGTTCGTTGGCATTTCAAACATTGTATGCAGAAGGTCAACGTCGGTATTTAGAATCCTTTTCAAATTATGCTAGACAATTTATTGGAGGCCTGGAACGCCCTGATGTAGATTATATTGAGGGCTTAAGTCCGGTAATTTCTATCGAACAAAAGTCAGTCAACAAAAATCCACGATCTACAGTGGGAACCATTACCGAGGTATACGATTTTCTTCGACTGCTCTATGCCAAAGTAGGTACCGCTTATTCCTATATAAGCAATATGCCAATGCAGAAGTTGACAGAAGATGAAATTATTGCAGACGTACTTAAAAATTATAAGACTAAAAAAATTGTCCTACTTGCACCACTTGTGCGAGGTAGAAAAGGACATTATCGTGAATTATTTGAATCCTTTGCCAAGAAGGGATATACGGAGATGAATATAGACGGGGTATTAACTAAATTAGTGCCAAAATTACAACTAGATAGATATAAAATACATGATATCGACTTAGTCATGGATAAGGTGGCAGTGAATGAGGAAAATAAAGAACGGCTTGAAAAATCTATAAGAGCTTCATTGAAAGAGGGGGAAGGATCTTTGGTTGTTATTAATTTTGACACCAAAAAGCAACAGTTTTATTCTAAACATTTATTGGATTTGGAGCACGGAATATCATATGAGGAGCCTTCTGCCAATTCGTTTTCGTTTAATTCTACCTATGGGGCATGTCCTGCTTGTAAAGGACTCGGCGAGGAGTTTTTGGTATCGAGGGAATTAATGATTCCCGATGAAGCTACAAGTGTAATGAATGGCGGAATAGTTCCTCTTGGAGAATATCGACCCGTGCAGCTATGGGAGACGGTCAAGCAGTATGCCAAGATGAATAAGATAGATTTAAGTGCGCCTATATTCAAATTGACCGAGAGAGAAAAAAATCTACTTCTTTTTGGAAATGAGCTAGGGGAGGATGAATACGATAAAGAAATACCGTTGGTTTATTCTAATTTTAATCATGGTGTATCCTCCTTTGTATACAATAATTTTTATCACAGCGAAAGTGATTGGATTAAAAATTGGGCTGAGACTTTTATGCAACCAAGTCCTTGTCCTACCTGTGAGGGAAGTCGTTTGAAGAAAGAGTCCTTGTTTTTTAAAATTAAAGAAAAAAATATCTCGGAACTCAGTCAAATGGGTTTGGATGAATTGCTGGTCTGGTTTGATGGTATAGAAAAACATTTTTCAGATAATCAGAATAAAATAGCAAAGGACATATTAAAAGAAATCAGAGATAGACTCGGGTTTCTGATCAACGTTGGTTTGCACTATCTCAATCTAACCCGAGGAGGTAAAACCCTCTCGGGTGGTGAGGCGCAGCGTATTCGATTAGCTACACAAATTGGCTCTGAGCTCATGGGAATTACCTATATACTCGATGAGCCTTCCATAGGCCTTCATCCAAGAGATAATGACAAACTAATAAAATCATTAAAAAAACTGAGGGATCTAGGAAACAATGTCATTGTGGTAGAACACGATAAAGAAATCATGCTGGAGAGTGATTTTTTAATAGATATTGGACCATTGGCCGGGGAATATGGTGGAGAGATTATTGCGGCCGGCACGCCGAAAGAGTTTATGAAAATGAATACATCGACGGCGGATTATTTGGCTGGGAAGCTAGATTTTGTTATACCTAAGAAAAGAAAACAATCTGAGAAATGGCTAGAGATCAAGGGCGCCAATGGACATAATCTAAAGAAGATTGATGTTAAGATTCCTCTCGGAGTATTGTGTTGTATTACAGGAGTCTCAGGTAGCGGCAAAAGTTCGCTCATTAGCGAAACATTACAACCTATTTTATCTCAGCATTTCTATAAATCACACGCGATACCATTGCCATATAAATCGGTCACAGGCTTGGAACAAATCAATAAAGTAATAAGTATAGATCAAAGTCCTATAGGTCGAACTCCAAGATCTAATCCAGCGACTTATATGAAGGTATTTGATCTCATACGTACACTCTACTCAGATACCATGGAGTCTAAAATACGCGGCTATAAACCAGGAAGATTTAGTTTTAATGTAAAAGGGGGGCGCTGCGAGGGCTGCGAAGGTGCCGGTTTGAAGACTATCGAGATGAATTTTCTTCCCGATATTCAAGTGCCATGTGAGAAATGTCAAGGTAAAAGATATAATCGAGAGACTTTAGATATACGCTATAAACACTTGTCAATTTACGATGTATTAGAATTGTCAATATCGGAAGCAGTGCAGATTTTTGAGCATTTGCCAAGCATCTATCAAAAGCTCAAAACCTTGGAGGATGTGGGCTTAGGATATTTAAAACTAGGCCAACCCTCCACAACGATATCAGGCGGTGAGGCGCAACGAGTAAAACTGGCTTCGGAGTTATGCAAGCGAGACACGGGAAATACAATGTACATTCTTGATGAGCCCACAACTGGGCTTCATTTCCAAGATATACAGATGCTATATAATGTATTGAAACGTCTAGTAGATAAGGGAAATTCCATTCTTATTATTGAGCATAATTTGGATATTATAAAAATGGCAGACTATGTTATTGATATGGGACCGGAGGGAGGTAAAGACGGGGGAAATATCGTCGCTGCAGGCAGCCCCGAGGAGATTAGTAAAATTAAAAGCAGCCTTACGGGTCACTATCTACAAAAAGAACTCACTGGTAATGGGAGGGTTCAACAGAATTAAACTGTTTTTAATACATAATATAATTACTGACATCCCAGGAGTGGTATTAACAAAAAAAATTGCATTTATAACATAATCAAGTAATTAAATTGCTTTTGTTTTCTATTGAATAGTAACAAAGCTTTTTTTTTGATAGCTTTATTTTAGGTAGTTCTCCGCATTTTTGTACTTGAAAATTGAAAATGGGTAAATCCGATGAAATTAAAAATAAAATTTATGCAAAATTATAGTGCACAAAGTCGAGGAAATGTATTAAATTTACAGTTAGAATTTTTTTTCAATATGCTTACACAACTTATTATGGACAAAGTGTTTAAAAAACTAAGGGTCCTAGGTTTTTTGATTTTTAGTTTTTCTGGAGTTGACCAATTACAAGCTACGCATATTATGGGTGCGGACATTACTTACAGAGAAATTGATACGACTACGGGTAGATATAGATTTACTTTGTCCTTGTATCGTGATTGTTCCGGTATAAACTATGGAAGTGAGCAGTTGACCATAATTACCTCTACGGTCAATACTACAGTTTCGATGAATCCTCCAGTAATTCAGGAAGTAACGCCTATTTGTTTGCCTCCAGATGTAGCTGTCAAACCTCAAACAAATTGTCCAAACGGGATGATTGGATTGTATAAAGGAGTGGAGAGATGGGTTTTTACAAGAGAATATAATATAGGGAAAAATATAGGTTGGGCCTTTGTAGGCTGGGGTTCCTGTTGTAGAAATAATATTATTAACACCATAGTCGCGGCAGGAGGTGCTGGTATGTGGATACAAGCCGTCATCAACACAAATTATAGAAACAACTCGCCTGTTTTTACTACGCCTCCTATTCCATATTGGTGTAAGTTGCGAGTAAACACCTATAACCACGGTGCGGTAGACAGTTTCGATCCTCGTCTTATCACTTTGTCAAATGGAATAACCACTATTAGAGATTCATTTGCATATAGGCTTTATACTCCATTTACTGCTATGGCTGGCAATGTCAATCAGGCTGTATTATACAATAACCCGGGGGTAACTTTTGTAAGCCCTTTAAATCAGAATAATTTCTTGTTTACGACAACTGGAGTGCAGGTTGATCCTCGTACAGGTACTATCACGTGTATTCCTTCCATAGAACAAGACGCCATTATGGCTATGTCTGTGCAAGAATGGAGAGCTATACCAAATGGTGCTGGCGTCTCGCGTGTTATGGTGGGGTATGTTTGTCGTGATATTCAGTTCACCGTTAGGAATACGTGCCCACCGATAATTCCAGAAGGTGTAATTGAAGACTCTTTGCGAAGTGCTAATAAGATAGATTTCAATACAGTGGATGTTTGTGGCTCTAAGTTCACACAAATTAATTTTAAAATGGTAGGAGCTCCACAGGAATTTTTAAAATATAAGATTCATCGTGTACCTAGTCCAGGCTCTGTATTAAATTTCCAATATGTGATTACAATGGATAGAAAAAATCAAGTGGATACACTGCACGGCAGACTTACATTTGATTCTACCTTGGGTATTGGGCAAGAGCTTTTTGAAATAGAGGCATTCTATTGCACCAATATAGGAATGAAGGTTTCTCAGTTTTATACCTTGGTCATCAATTTTCGACCCTCGGTCACTACGCATAAGCAATTTTTGTATTACTGTAT
>CAYXKX010000049.1:0-15204 GCA_964465185.1 uncultured Chitinophagaceae bacterium | reverse complement strand
GATTTCTCTGGGCAGGATACGTCTATTCAAAATTTGGAGATATTTATAGAAGCTGCTAAGCGCAGAGGAGATGCTCTAGATCATGTTCTACTGCATGGTCCACCAGGATTAGGAAAAACCACCTTGAGCAATATTATTGCATTAGAACTAGGAGTAAATATAAAAATTACTTCGGGGCCAGTACTTGAGAAACCGGGAGATTTAGCAGGATTATTGACCAATTTGCAAGAAGGAGATGTCCTTTTTATCGATGAGATACATCGCTTGAGCCCAGTAGTAGAGGAGTATTTGTATTCAGCTATGGAAGATTATAAAATCGATATTATGATCGATACTGGACCGAATGCCCGGAGTGTTCAAATTGCCTTAAATCCTTTTACTTTGATTGGAGCTACCACGCGTTCGGGGTTGTTGACCTCACCGCTGCGAGCTCGCTTCGGTATTACCTTGCGTATGGAGTATTATACCTTAGATGTTTTATCGGGTATTGTTCGTCGTTCTTCACAATTGTTACAAACAGAAATTGATAAAAAAGCTTCCATCGAAGTGGCTCGAAGAAGCCGTGGCACACCCAGAATCGCCAATTTATTATTGAAACGAGTGCGCGATTTTGCTCAGATTAAAGGAGATGGTACTATTGATTTCAATATATCGAAATTTGCCTTGGATGCATTGAAAGTAGATGAGTTCGGGTTAGATGAAATGGATAATCGTATTCTAACGACTTTGATTGATAAATTCAATGGTGGCCCCGTTGGGCTGAATACTATATCAACCGCAGTAGGTGAAGAACCCGGCACTATTGAAGAGGTCTATGAACCATTTTTAATTCAAGAGGGATTTCTCAATAGAACGGCAAGAGGGCGTGAGGCAACGGAAAGAGCTTATAAGCATTTAGGTAAAACGCCGCCGAATAAAGTGAATAATTTGTTTGATGCTGATTAATAGATGTGATGATTTGATAATGAATTTGAAAATGTAACAATTTGATAATTTGAAAATGGCAGATATGATTTGAAGAAAAGGTGTGATAATCTTGTGATTTTAAAATGATATTTTACTTTCAACCTTCAACTTTTCACTTTCAACTGACCGCTGCGACTAAATATTAAATAAACTATCCCATGATCCCTAACTCCGAACTTATACTCAACCCAGATGGAAGTATTTATCATCTAAACCTTTTACCGGAAGATATTGCTAGTAAAATAATACTAGTCGGTGATCCCGATAGAGTAGATTCAGTTTCTAAGATTTTTGATTCCGTGCGGGTCAAGAAACAAAAGCGCGAATTTATCACCCATACAGGAAGCTATCAAGGTAAGGAAATCACAGTCATTTCCACTGGTATAGGTACTGATAATATCGATATAGTATTAAATGAACTAGATGCTCTCGTCAATATTGATTTAAAGAAGCGCGAAGTCAAAACTAATTTAACGAGTCTCGATATAGTAAGAGTCGGCACTTCAGGTAGTATTCAGTCGGAAATCGATATCGATACGTTTTTAGTTTCTGAATTTGGCTTGGGGATGGATGGTATGATGAATGCATATGACTATGACAATCGATCGGATGAACAAGAAATTAATCTAGATTTTTCAGACTATTTATTCGATGAAGAAATTGATTTATGTTTACCCTATTGTTTTGGAGCTCATACCGATCTTTTGAAGAAATTTTCGGAATTGAAAAAGGGAATCACTTTAACACATAATGGTTTTTACGCTCCGCAGGGACGGCAGTTGCGAGCAGAACGAGCCTACCCCGATTATATCGATGCGATGGTTAAATTTAAAACTAAATATGGTCAAATTACTAATTTCGAAATGGAAACCGCAGGTATTTATGGACTGAGTTCAGTTTTAGGACATAAAGCGATTTCACTGAGCCTCATTCTTGCGAATAGATCTAAAGGACAGTTTAGTGAAAAGTATAAAGAGAAAATGGATGACTTGATTCAGTTGGCTGTAGATAGAATCTAAATTTTAAGGTATTGGAAAGAGATAAAGCATTATTTTCATACTAAAAATCTACAATGAACAGAAAATATTTTGTTTTTGCTTTTATAGTTTTTTTCTCTACTGCTTATACATCTAGATTGCCAAGCGATCAAGAACTATTCAATATATTATGTGGTAAGTGGAAGGGAGTAGATAAAGATCAACAAATAGTAGGGTTGACTAGAAATTGGATAGTAAAAAGATACAAAGATGGAACATATACTATTCAATTTCACCTTACCGTAGATGAAAGTTTTAAGAAATTAGATGCTTACCAAATTTACTTAAAGGATAGTTTATCTGAAGAAAATGGATACTGGGTTATAGAAAATGGTATTTTTTATGAAACTAACGATAGCCTAAAGCCTAAAAAACATTCATACAACCTTGAAATTATTACCCGAGACAAAATTAAATTTACAACAACAGAGCCGAAATGGAATTTTGATAACCCAGACTATTCTTTTTATGATATACGGATTCCTGAACTTTAATAATTTGGTGTTTTGAACCGTCAATCTTTTCTCAAATCCTTAGCCCTTACTCCGCTTGCTATGCATTTATCCTCATTAAATTCACTAGAGACTTGGACGTACTCACTTCCGCATACGGAAAAAATGCCCGTACTCTTTTTGGGTCATGGAAGTCCCATGAATGCTATCGAAGACAACCAGTTTGTTCGTGGATTTAAAGAAATAGCCAAAACAATTCCCAGACCGAGAGCTATTTTGTGTGTTTCTGCACATTGGTATACCCAAGGGACTCAAGTGCTATCGTCCTCTATGCCTAAGACAATACATGATTTCGGAGGTTTTCCTGACGAACTCTATCAAGTTCAGTATCCTGCCAAGGGAGATCCAGAATTGGCTAAAGAGGTGAAAAATTTATTGGGGGCTCAGGCTAGTCTTTCCGATGATTGGGGATTTGACCATGGTGCCTGGTCTGTTTTAATCCATTTATTTCCTAAGGCAGATATCCCTGTGATTCAGTTGAGCATTGATTATTCCCAACCTAGTTCGCATCATTTTGAATTGGGAAAATTGTTGAAAACGCTCCGAAATAAAGGAATATTAGTAGTAGGCAGTGGTAATATTGTACACAATTTAGGTATAATTGATTGGGCAAATATGGGCAAAGATGACCACGGTTATGATTGGGCTATAGAAGTAAGAGAAAAAATAAATCAAGCTATTGTAAATCGCGATTTCAACTCACTCATACACTACGAAAAACAAGGGAAAGCATTTCAAAATGCCATTCCTACACCAGATCATTATTTACCACTATTATATACCCTTGGAATGCTGGATACTGCGGACTCCTTAGAGCTATTCAATGATAAGTTGTTAGCAGGATCCTTGAGTATGACATCCTTGAGGATGGGATAAATTTCGTAATATGTTGAAAACAAATTACATATATAGTCAAAGTGAAGAAATTTTTAAAATATTAATTAGTGTTAACATTTTGTTAATTAAATGTTAAACGGTCTTTACCTCAAGGTCATTATATTTGCCATATTAAAAACCTAAATTATAATTAAATGAAAAAACAATTATTACTCATAGTTGGTATGCTTTTGTTCTCTGGCTATATGATGGCTCAGGTTACAACAGGAGCTATCTCTGGTACCGTATTAGACAATAAAAAGCAGCCGATTCAGGGTGCCAAGGTTAAAGTAACACACGTACCTTCTGGTTCTATATACGGTTCTGCTTCAAGGTCGAATGGTACCTACGAAGTAAGAGGCCTTAGAGTAGGTGGTCCCTATACCGTTGAAGTTAGCTTCTTAGGAAAAGGCAAGGATAGAGTGGATAATGTTTATGTGAAACTCGGTGAGCCCGTTTCAGTTGACTTGATTCTGGAAGAGTCTGCCACCTTGATAAAAGAAGTTTTAGTGACAAGTGCTAGAAACAGTATCATCAATGATAACAGAACAGGTGCCGAAACCAATATCAACTCAACCATGATCAACTCTATGCCTACCGGCAATAGAACGTTGAGTGATATGACAAGATTGTCGCCTCAAAGTGGTGCAAGTTTCTCGTCTGGATTGAATAATGCGAATACATTTGGAGGACGCGATGGAAGATATAACAACCTTCAAGTCAATGGTGCAAACTTAAACAACGGATTCGGATTATCTTCTAATCTAGCTCCAGGTGGTTCAGGTCAGCCAATTTCTTTAGATGCTATTGAAGAAATTCAGGTAGGTGTTTCCCCTTTCGATATTCGTCAAACAGGCTTTACGGGAGCTAATATAAATGCTGTTACAAGAAGTGGTACCAATGAGTGGCATGGATCTGCCTATACTTTTCATAAAACAAACGGTCTGGTAGGTGATAAGGTAGATACACTCAACCTCGATGTGAAGAAAAACACGAACGCTATATATGGAGCAAGATTAGGTGGTCCAATCGTGAAAAACAAACTCTTCATCTTCGGTAGTTTTGAAACAGAGAGAAATGCTTTCCCAGGTAACACTTTCGTGACCAAAACGGGTGGTTTAACTGGTAATCCAAGCAACGTAAGTAGAGATAGCTTAGTTAAATTTCAAAATTTTCTAAGAAATAACCCAAATCCTAATTATAGATACGACCCTGGTGCTTTCGAAGGCTATGCAGATGAGTTCGTGAATAAGAACCTTAAATTCTTGGGTAGAGTAGATTGGAATATTAATGAAAATAATAAGTTCTATGTGAGTTATAGTCAGATGAATTCATCAGAAGATAACCTAGTAAATGCCACTTCTGCTCCAAATGGCTTGACAAGAGTTTCCAATAATAGAGTTGGAACGAATGCCTTGTCATTCCAGAATTCAAACTATTCATTTGATCATTTGGTAAGAACTGTTTCTGCGGAATTGAACTCAACACTGAATCCAATTATGCATAACCAGTTATTAGCAACCTATTCATATATCAGAGATGAAAGAACGACTCCTGGTTCTATCTTTCCATTTATTGATATCACAAATGGAGGAACGAATAACTATATGTCAGCTGGTTCAGAATTATTTTCCTTTAAAAATGACTTGATCAATACGAACTTTATCGTTACAGATAACTTGAATATTGATTTAAAAGACAACCAGTTAACAATTGGTGCATCTTTCGAAAATCAATTGTTTGAAAATAGTTTCTTAGGTGGTGGTAACTTATATTACCGATATAATAGTTTAGCAGATTTTATGAATAATGCTAGACCTTCTGCATTCTCAGTGGCTTATCCATTAGCTTCTCAAAATGGCAATACGTTTGTGAAAGCATCATACTCTCAATTGAGTGCTTATATTCAAGATAAGTTTACTATTTCAAAACGATTGACTTTAACTGGTGGTATTCGATTTGAATTGCCATTTTATGATAATTCGCATTTGACTGCAAACCCTGCTGTGGATGCATTAAAGTTTAATGGTCCAGATGGCCAACCAGTTAGTTTTAAATCTGGTCAATTCCCTGCACAACAATTAATGATTTCTCCAAGATTAGCATTTAATTGGGATGCCCTAGGAAATAGAAATCTTCAAGTAAGAGGAGGATTGGGTGTATTCACTGGTAGAATTCCATTCGTTTGGTTGACGAATCAGGCAGGTGGTATCGGAACTTTGGTGACAAACGTTGCATACTCCACTACTGCTCAATTGAATCCAATTAGATTTTATAATTCACTTGATGACATGAAAGCGAAGAATCCTGCGGAATATGCTAAATTGCCTCAAAACGCGACTACAGCCCCAGCTTCGGTTGTGGTAGTAGATCAAGAATTCAAAATGCCTCAAGTGCTAAGAGGAGACATAGGTATTGATTACAAACTTCCTTGGTATGGATTAATAGCTACAGGGGAGTTGATGGTATCTAGAGATATAAATAACGTCTACCAATACAATGCCAACTTGCCAACAGCGCAGACAGCACTTACTTCAGGTCAAGATACTAGACCTAGATGGACGAATACAAGATTAAACCCTTCAATCAATCAAGCTTTCGTACTTTCTAATACAAGTCAAGGATATTCTACTGTGATCTCTTTAGGTATAGCACGTCAGGCTAGAAAAGGATTGTATGGTTCTTTCTTCTACACAAGAACCATTTCAGAAGATGTTTCATCTAACCCTGGCTCTCAAGCTGCATCAGCTTGGAATTCCTTGCCAAACAATACATCTCCTAATAATGCAGTTTTAGCTACCTCTCAATACAATACTCCTCATAGATTGGTAGGCGCATTAGCTTATAAATTTGAATATGGTAAGAAAAAATTGCTTGCTACGACAGTTTCCTTCTTCTTCGAAGGTGCCAATCCTGGTAGATATAGCTATATGTTCAATAACGATGTTAACGGAGACGGTTCAGCCTCTGATCTAATTTATATTCCTAATAAAGCGAGTGAGTTAAATTGGGCACCAATTATGCAAGGAACGACTGTAAAATATACAATCGCACAGCAACAGGCTATTTGGGATAAGTTTGTAGAGCAGGATGAATATCTTAGAGAAAACAAAGGACAATATGCATCTAGATATGGTGCTGTATACCCATGGTACACTAGAATTGATATGAGAATTCTTCAAGATTTCAGCATTAAAATTAAAGATAAGAAACATACACTTCAGTTGAGCTGGGATGTTATCAACCTACCTAATTTAATTAATTCTGCTTGGGGTCTACAAAAGCAGTTGGCTATAGGAGGATTATCTAACAACAATAACGTACTTAGATCTTCTACAGGAACAAACACCCCGACATATACCTTGAATTATGATAATAACTTTAATCTTTTAGATTACAACAACACTTTCGTGAACAACAATTCAGTATTTAGTACTTGGTCAATGCAGTTAGGTGCTAGATATACTTTCTAGTATTTAAGCTTATTATAATGATTAAAAACCGCCTTCGGGCGGTTTTTTTGTGCCCCTGTAGGAATAGAACCCTTTAGGCACGTACCCTCTAATAACTTACCTCAAGGCGAGTTATCAAAGGGTATCAAAAAATATCTTATCAAATGGAAATAAAATGTCTCCAAGATTACTTGAAGGCATTTTATTTCCCTTGCTAACGAATCTATGTCTGTCAGCATCTCAACGAAGCAACGCTTGTCGAGATGCTGACAGTTTTTATTTGTAACCATAAAATTAACATAGATCATACACCTCGCAAAAAGAATGTAGAAAGAAAACATAAAAAAGGCTTCAACGCAAGTTGAAGCCTTTGTGATCCCGCTGGGATTCGAACCCAGGACCACTACATTAAAAGTGTAATGCTCTACCAGCTGAGCTACGGAATCGTACCCGCTCTTTTTCAAAAGCGAGTGCAAATGTAATCAATAAAATTTAACCACCAATTTTATTTTTTAAATTAGAGATACGATCCTTAGTCGCATTTTGAGGGTCTATTAATGAATTCAAAGTGTCAGCAAATCAATGAGATATAAATGTGTTTTTATTTCTTTGTAACCTTTTTCAGCCCCAGCCATCCAATCAGTATAAATTTTAAAAAATGAATTCAGAAAATACGATTTTATTATTGCCTTACAGCACAGCGGAAGAGAGAAATATGATTCAAATGCTACTAGAAGGCAAAACAGAAGAAGAAAAAAATAAATTCCTAACTTCCTATGTCATAACAAGAAAAGACCCTCAACAGATTCTAATTTTTACCCTTCTGGGCTTTCTTTTGTTTGCAGGAATTCAAAGATTTATTATCGATGAAATTTTAATGGGAATCTTATATTTTATAACGTTTGGATTTTGTGGTATTGGGACCATAATTGATGCTATTCGATATAAGGAAATTACATTTGAATACAATCGAAAAATGGCTCGAATGGTTTACAACACCGTTTTTTCTTAGGCTTTCTATAAAAATAGTCTTTTATTAATTGGATTTCATTAAATTTGCCTTAGTTAAATTTCAAACTAAAAATAAAATCAGTGGAAAACAAGGATACAAATAATGGTGTGTACTCACATAAAGTGAGAGCGGGTAAGAGAAGAACCTATTTTTTCGATGTGAGAGCTACGAAGTTTGATGACTACTATATTATCATAACGGAGAGTAAGAAGAGATTTGACCAAGATGGCTACGAGCGTCATAAGATTTTTCTGTATAAAGAGGATTTCAATAAATTCGTGGATGGATTGAATAAAGTCGTCAATTATGTCAAACTTGATTTAATGCCAAATTTTGACTTTGATGCATTTAATTCCGATCAGGAAGATAATCATGAAGGAGCAGATCAAGTGACCCCAGATAGCCCAGCAGCTGAGGAAACGGATATGTAATCCAATAATATAGTGTTGCTACAACCCGAATAGAAATATTCGGGTTTTTTTTGTGCTTATTTCTTCAGTTTAGAAGAGTATTTTTTCATCATTTTATAGAGCTTATCACTGACTACTTGACAATATGGATTTTTGTCTTTATTAAGTGCGTAGTAGTTTTGATGATAATCTTCTGCGACATAAAACACAGTCAATTTTTCCAATGTGGTCACTATCGGCTTTGAAAAATCTTTTTGAGCAGATTTCAACTTTTCTTGTAAATGCTTTTTTTCAGAATCGGTGGCGTAAAATATAACTGATCTATATTGCGTACCAACGTCTCCACCTTGTCTATTGAGGGTAGTGGGATCATGGGAATGCAGATGAATTTCAACTAAATCATCATAACTTATCTTTTTGGGGTCGTATGTTATTTTCACGCATTCTGCATGTCCTGTCTCGCCAGAGCACACTTCTTTGTAGCTAGGATTTTTCACTGTTCCTCCACTGTAGCCACTTTCAACCTTTGTTACTCCATCAAGACTCAGAAACATCGCCTCTGTGCACCAAAAGCATCCTCCTCCTATAATTAATTCTGCAAGCATATTTTTTTAGTTTAAAGTTTAAAGTTCAAAGACCCACCACCATCAAATAATCCTAATACCTTGTATCGAATACTTAATACCTTCTATCACATCAAAAAAAATTATTTCACCTTCTCTAGTGCTAATGAATTCATACAATATCTTAATCCAGAGGGTTCTGGCCCATCTGGAAATACATGGCCTAAATGCGCATCGCATACATTGCAGCGGGTTTCTACGCGCTCTCGAGAAAGTGAGTTGTCGAGAATGTATTTGATGACATTGTCAGAAATTGGCTGGGTAAAACTAGGCCAACCTGTACCGGATTCAAATTTTGTCGTAGCATCGAATAGTAAGGTTTTACAACATTTACAAGCATATATTCCTGGGTCAAAGGCTGAGCAAAATGCCCCTGAACCTGGACGCTCTGTGCCGTGTTTTCTCGTGACATAAAATTCTTCTTCTGTCAGTACTTTTTTCCATTCTTCTTCGGTTTTCTCAACTCGCTTAGGGGGCTCCGAATTTCCATCGGTTGCTAATTTTAAAATAATGTACCAAGTAATAATCATAATTCTTATCTTTGAAAGGTAAATATAATTTCAATTTATGTTATGACGAAGAAAATAATAGTTTTAGTATCTGTTCTTTATTCATTTAACCTTTTTTCTCAAGGTTGCAGTGATGCTGGTTTTTGTTCGCTTGGAAATATCACCCCCCATATGGATCATTTTCAAGAGCAGAAAAAAGTTAACATGATGCGATTTGGACTTTCATATGGCAGGGGTCTGCGGTCGGTGAATGTATATAATCCTTATATTGAGTATACCCGAATTGTCAATTCTACTATTTCCTTTAATACTAGAATCAACTTTATGGCTCATGCTGGAAATGATATACAGACTGGAGAAATAGGCGATGTATATTTTACAGGTGATTTCAAGCTAGCTCCTAAATTCAAAACTGTTATAGGCTTTAAAGTTCCATTGCAACAAGGTGCTAAGGTAAAACGTGGCATCACTCTGCCTATGGATTATCAAAATACGCTGGGGACTCTAGACTTCTTATGGGCCTTGCAAACGAATGTAAATAATTTTCACCTAGCTATGGGTTGGCAAATACCTTTGACTCAGAATGCCAATAGGTTTTTTACTACTGATTTTGTGTCTTCAGAAGAATTTCCGACCACAAATGGTTTTAGAAGAAACCCTGATGTGTGGATGCGTTTATCTTATCCCATTCATGTAAAAAGTTGGTCATTTATTCCGAATCTATTGCCAATTTATCATTTAGGAAATGATTCTTATTCAGATGAGTTTGGCATCAGAAAACAAATTCTAGGTTCAAGAGGTCTGACCTTCAATGCGGATATTCAGATTGATTATAAACTTTGTGAGAATAATATTATCGGTTTGAACTTCGCGGTACCTCTTGTCACTAGAGATGTGCAACCTGAAGGCATGGGTCGTAAATATGTGTTCACTGTAGATTTCAGAAAGAGTTTTTAATATAATAGCAGACTGCAGTAATTAGGCGCAGTAATTTGTGTTCAGTTTATCCCGTTGTTGGTGTTTTCACCAACAACATTATTTCTCTTATACTTTAGTCTAAGGCTTCTCCTTCCAAATTTTATCTACTGAGGGTAAATATTCAGGTAGAGCTGCAGAGCCATACCACGGATAAATCTCCACATCAAAAATCTTGTTCTTGATGGCGGGGTCGGATTGGAGGAGTGATTCCGTCTCTTCATTGGTTTTTGTATTTAGTATGAAAATACCTCTATAGTTGTTAGCATTCTTAGTTAAAAATGGTCCAGCAATAATTAACTTCCCTTCTTCAGCCAGACGATTTATGTTGTCCATATGCCCTCGGAAGCTATTTTGAAGTATATCTTTATCTGCCGTGGTGTTTGATCCCGTTTTGAGTATCACGAGAAAGTAGTTTTTCATTCCTAATTCATCTGCTCCCAGTTTCTCCGCTAATTCAGCATCGTAATTTTTATTTTTTATAGAACTATCTTTTTCCATAACTTTTTGTTTTATCAATCTATAAGAAAACTTTTTACTCGCACCATCACCTACAATTATTCCTAAAGTGTCTTTGTTATGAAATTTGTAAACTATGACTTTAGGAAAATCATGAAGAGGATTTTCAAAGTTATAACTATTGTCAATTTTCCGCAGTTTAAAGCGAATCTCTTGATTGTAATTTTGACCTATGACAGTCGGGATATAATATACCTCCTTATTGATAACTTTAATGTCAAGATATTCACTTAATTTAAATTCTCCATTTTTAACAGTATAGGAAACACCTTTTAGAGAGTTATCTCCATGTTTTGTCCACTCTTCATAACTCTCTTTGCCCTCCACTTTCCATTTCCCTTCTAAAAAATGAGGAAAATTGTCTTGAGAAAAACAAGAGAAATAGGTTGTAAAAGAAATAATTATGACAATAATCCTCATGTCATGATTTTTAATAAAGAATAAATCAATGCGCTACATCGAATCAAACAAATAATTCGTGCATTCGTGGCTAGTAAATTCTATGCCGAATAATTCGCACTCGCCTGATTCCAATCGACCACATTCCAAAATGCAGCGATATAGTCTGGTCTTCTATTTTGGTAGTGCAGGTAATAAGCGTGTTCCCACACATCCAATCCTATAATAGGTGTTCCAGGACACTCTGCGATATCCATCAAAGGATTATCTTGATTAGGCGTAGAGCAAATACAAAGACTTCCATCTGCTTTTTTACAAAGCCAAGCCCATCCCGAACCGAATCGTGTCGTGGCTGCTTTGTTGAATTCTTCTTTCATCGCTTCGAACGAACCGAATTGTACGTTGATTTTATCTCCTAAAGCTCCCATTGGTTGACCTCCGCCATTCGGACTAAGAATAGACCAGAAAAAGCTGTGATTCCAATGCCCACCGCCATTATTTCTCACCGGCATGCCGTATTTTGAAATATTTTTTACGATATCTTCTATCGATAGATTTGCGGCATCGGTGCCTTCCAGAGCGGCATTGACATTATTGACGTAGGCTTGGTGATGCTTAGAATGGTGTATCTCCATAGTTCTTGCATCTACATGAGGTTCTAATGCATCGTATGAATAGTTGAGAGTAGGTAATTGAAAAGCCATATTTTTAATTTTAAGTTTGATAGAGTTTGAACAAGTTTAACTTCTACAAAGTTCGCTTTTTAAATTAAATTATCAATAGGAAGTTTATAAAAACCTCATTATTTCAATATAAGCCAGTATTTTTGGCAACCATTATTTATTCAAAATTTATAATTAATAATTCAAAATTAACTACAATGGAATTTCTTAAAGTACTCGGCATAGAAGCCACTAATAAAGGAACATCTACTGGCAGTGTTTTCTTTGACTCTAGTTCTAGTCTTTTAGAGTCCAAGTCTCCCGTTAATGGTGAGAAAATTGGAATGGTCTTTGAAACGACAGAATCAGAATATCAACTAGTCATGGCTAAGGCTGAAGAGGCCTTTAAATACTGGAGAAATGTACCAGCGCCAAAACGCGGAGAGATAGTTCGCCAATGTGGTGAGGAGTTTAGAAAATATAAACAAGAGCTCGGTCAACTCGTGAGCTATGAGATGGGAAAATCCCTGCAAGAGGGCTTGGGCGAGGTACAGGAGATTATAGATATCTGTGACTTTGCTGTGGGTCTTTCAAGCCAGTTATATGGCTTGACCATGCATAGTGAACGCCCCAATCATAGAATGTATGAGCAGTATCATCCATTGGGCATAGTGGGCGTGATTTCAGCCTTTAATTTCCCCGTAGCAGTATGGAGTTGGAATGCCATGTTGGCTTGGGTATGCGGTGATGTCTGTATTTGGAAGCCATCTGAAAAAACCCCTATTTGTGGTATTGCATGTCAAAATATCGTCAATAAAGTTTTCCAGCGCAATAATATTCCAGAAGGAGTGAGTTGTTTGATTAATGGTAATTATAAAGTAGGGGAGTGGCTCTCCAAGGATGATCGTATTCCGCTAGTGTCGGCTACGGGTTCTACTCGTATGGGTAAGTTAGTAGCCCAAACGGTAGCTGGCAGACTTGGTCGAAGCCTACTGGAGCTTGGGGGCAATAATGCAATTATTATCACCGAATCTGCAGACTTGAAAACTGTGATTCCGGGTGCTGTCTTTGGTGCAGTGGGGACTGCCGGTCAGCGATGCACTAGCACGCGACGATTGATTATTCATGATTCTATTTACGACAAGGTCAAAGAAAATTTATTATTAGCCTACAAGCAAATCAAAATAGGGAATCCTTTAGATGTTAACAATCATATGGGCCCTCTGATTGATTTAGATGCGGTGAATTCCTATTTAGCAGCAATTCATTCTGTGAAAGAACAGGGGGGGACCATGCTACTTGAAGGTAGTCAATTGACCATCGAAGGCAGTGGATGTTATGTATCTCCTTCTATAGCCGAAGTGAAAAATCATTTACCTATCGTCCAACACGAGACATTTGCACCTATTTTGTATTTAATGAAATACCAAACACTCGATGAAGCCATCGCCATGCAAAATGATGTCAAACAAGGTTTATCTAGTTCTATCATGACCATGAATATGCGCGATGCTGAGAAGTTTTTATCTATGAATGGATCGGACTGCGGTATAGCCAATGTGAATATAGGAACCTCAGGTGCGGAAATAGGAGGTGCATTCGGTGGTGAAAAGGAGACAGGAGGTGGACGCGAATCAGGCTCTGATAGCTGGAAAGTTTATATGCGCCGTCAAACAAATACCATTAATTATGGTGTGGACTTACCATTAGCGCAGGGGATAAAGTTTGATTTGTAGATAGGACTCTAATTAATCGTGAAAGGGTTTCTGTACCCTAATTTTTTTTGTCACAAAATTATCTATAAGGCACGAGGAGTTCCCTACCTTATCACATACTTATACAATTCCTTCCCATCTTTATCTTTATAGATGACTTCCACTCGTCTTTCTGCCTTATTTCCTAGAACTTGGATTAGGGCATAATTATGTTTGCCACCGATATAGCTACCTTCTACTCGGAGGGTGTTGGGTTCATTGGGATTGGGAGTAGAGCCTGAGGTGAGCGGCGATACCGTCAAATCATAAATGACATCTCCATCTGCGGTGGTGAATTTACTGATTTCGGAATTGTGTCTATCTCCCGTTAAAAAGATAACGCCTTTGATATTATTGTCATCGAGCTGCTGTAAAAGTTTGGCATGCTCATTATCATAATTACTGTGATTTTCCTTGGCTTTTGCAGAATTCAGAACTTGACTTCCCACAGCTATAAATTTAAACCGCGCTTCGCTATTTTTGAGCGATTCTATCAGCCAAGACAATTGCTCCTGTCCAAAAATAACTCCGCCCTTGCCTTTGGTGGTTCTAAACCATCGATCATCCATAAGAAAAAATGCACAATCTGACCAGTCGAAATAACTGGTGATTCCCTGTCCTTTATCGATACCATAATTATTGGAAGGAAAAAAATCTTTAAAGGCTTGTAAAGTAATGTCCTTCATATGAAAACTACCTATGGCATCATTAGATCCATAGTCGTGGTCATCCCAGATCGCATAGTGATGCGTACTTCTCAATAAATCTTGCAACTCAGGCAGCGCTCTCGTATGCGTATATCGATATTGTATGCCGCTCTTACTGTCCCAGTCTGGTTCTCTCAGATATATATTATCGCCGAGCCACAGCATAAAATTGGAGGACTCCTTGGCCATGTTTGTGAAAATCTGGTAGTCGCCGCCATAACTCCTTCCTGGACGATCAAATGCTGAGTCATTGACATAGTTGCAGCTTCCTGTCAAAAAACTAAAATCTGGAGCATCCGTGCGCCATTTCCAAAGCTTCTTGGTTTTAAATTTTTGGGACGGAAATGGTTTCACCACTTTCTGATTAATAAGAATTTCATAACCATATTCCGTATGCAAGTCTAGTAGAGAAGTCACTAAGGTAGCTGTGTAGGCTGATTCTGGCTTCGTTAGGACGGTATTACTCGCAAACTTTTCTTGTGGGTTAGTTAGTTTCCAATACTTCATCTGGACTTCTGCGGCCTTATCCGTCTGCACCCAGATGGCAGTTTCTCGCATAGCGAGATAGGTTAGCATGGGGCCATTTTTCAGGGATTGGGCAGAGGCTGCGGAAATGATACCAAATGCAGCTAAATATATTTTTAAAAATAGTTTCATTATAGTTTGATTTAGGAAGATAGATTATTTGTTAGTCCGTTTCTTTACCAAATTACACATTATAGATTCCTGCCTTCGCAGTAATGATGAGGGTCTGGTCTAACAACGTCCGCCTCTGGCGGATGAAGCGCAGC
>CAYXKX010000048.1:0-15776 GCA_964465185.1 uncultured Chitinophagaceae bacterium | reverse complement strand
AGTAATCATGGACATAAGGTTAAAGTAAATATGTCGATTCCATTCAATTTTGTTTTAGATAATTAATTTTTTTTCTAGTTTTTGTTATAGGTTTTGGGAAGAGATCACATAAATTGTGACCTCTTCCTTTTTTAGGACTAGTTCTAACTTATTATCTTCAACACCATTTCGAATAGAATTTCTCTATACGTCAAGGTAGAACCTGTCATTCCTTTACGACGCATATCATACTCTGAAAGAGTTGAGCTAGTGTGTATTTATTAGCATACTTTTGTTGCTTATCCAGCTGCCACAAGGCAGAGGAAGATGTACCTATTTCTCCTGCTAAATCTTGCAGACTCATTTTGACTCGTTGGCTGAGTTTAATCTGATAAAGGGTTTTGAAAAAAGGAAACAGAATTCCAGCTAAAAGTTCAAAAGGCCAAGTCTTCTCATTCTTTACATAGAAATCCAATATTTTGAAAATGGTTTTAGTATTTTTTTCTCCTATTGCTGCCGTAAAGTCATATATCGCATAATCCTTCATAATACCAAAACTCTGCTGAATATCTTGCGATGTAATTGGTTTTTCTTGATTATGACTTATAATCAATTTTTGAATTTCATTGTGAATTCGCTCTAAATTAGTGCCAGAGTATTCGACGATCGTTTGCACCGCATCCGTTTGAATTGTATAGCCTGCATTTTTAAACTCTCCTTGAATCCACTTCGGCATATCTTTTTCTTTAAATACCTCGGATTTAAAGACTGTAGCCAGTTTCGTTGGCATTTTTTTATCTAAACTTTTCGTATTTTTAAATGCTAAAACTAAGATAGTAGAGTCTAACGGTTTCTCGATATAGCGATATAAGGTTTCCATTTTTTTAGCGCAGTCTTGTGCTTCTTTGACTACAACTAATTGTCGCGGATTCGCAGTGAATGACATAGGAACGGTCATACACATATCTCTCAAAGAGTTCATTTGTACGTCTCTGCCATAAAAAATATTCTGACAGAAGCTACGCTCACTTTCTTCTAGAGCATTCTCAATAAGTAAATCGACAAGGTAATCTATGAAAAAAGGTTCTTCTCCATAAAATATATAGGTGCCTTTAATTTCCTTTTTCTTAAAGCTTTTAACTAAATCTTCTAATGCTGCCATTTAATAAGAGCAAATCTAATGCAATTGTTGTTCTATAAATGGATAAATTTCCATCATTTCATCTTTTGAACTTATTTGAAAATGGGACATTCCATAATATAACTCTCGCCTTTGTTTCAGCGCTATGATTTCTTCCTTAGATTTATCGTTAAGGAGAGGTCTTTTTTGGTCTTGATCTAACCTTTGGAGGATAAAATGTATCGGTGTATTAAGATAAAGAATCCAACCTTTCTTTCTTAACGTTAAAATATTGTCATTATAACATGGAAGACCTCCGCCACAACTCACGATTGTCGGCGTGGAATCTAAATTGTCTATCCATTTTTTTTCTAAACTTCTGAAATAAGACTCCCCTTGATTTTGAAAAATTTCACTGATAGGTTTACCTTCTTGTTTTTCTATTTCTGCATCACTATCTAGGTGCGTTAAAGATAGCTTGTGAGCTAATTGTTTGGCAAGTGAGGTTTTACCTGCACCCATGAACCCAATGATGAATATATGTCTATTTGATTGATTCATTTTTTAATAAAAACTCCATGGTATCCACCCCATCCGCATAGTCGACTAGACTGGGCTTTTGACCGTGACCAAAAGGAATAAAACCTCTCCCAATAACACACTGTAAATCCTCTTTTTTTGCCTCAATATCTTGTAAAAAATCTTCATCTTTATCAAAATATTCATAGTTCAACACGGAGATAGCGGAGAAAAGAATGTTATCCTCCTTGAGCATAAGAAAATTATTACTGAGATGCGGTATTTTATTTAAGAGTAAAAGCGTTCGCTGATAGTCATAATTATTCATGTATTTGACATGATTGAAAAAATAGTTGTATCGCTCACTGGCTTCAAAGATTCTAGCGAGCTCGAATCCTCTTTCTATCCAAAGTTTAGACACGTTTCGGCATCCTAATCCAAAATAGAGGAATATATCATCTATAAGAGAGTCCAATTCATCATCACTTATATTATTGTGAACTATCGCCATCGAGGTTCGATTTCTTCGCAGTATATTTTGATATTTGCTGAAATATTGTTCAAAATAATTAAACGCATTATTAGAACCTGTGGCTATGATTTTGTCGCATTTTCCCATTCTTTCGACTATTTCCAATCGCTGTTTCCATTCTGGGTCTATTTCCATCCATAGATTCAGAATAGTCTGTGTGAGCAAACTGTCTTTTGATGAAAGCTTGATGTAAACTTTTTTGGCGGCAAAATATGCACATAAAATATCATGAAATCCTACGGCTGGTATATTGCCTGCTAGAATAATGCCTACTGAATATTTATTTGAAAGACTATAATTATTTAGCCAATTTTTTAAAGCCGTTTCGTTTAAAAACTCGCTGACTATATTATCTAAACTGAGTTTGACAAAGTTAGGTGTGAACCACTGATTTTGGCCTTCAACTCGATATAGAAAATCTTCATCTTGACTTATATTTTTAAGTTCACCAGCTAACTTTTCTAAATGCTTAATTTTAGTTTCCATTATCCTCTTTTAGGAATATTGAAGAACTTAGAAGTAATAAGTGGCACAAAGAAAATAAGTGCAGTCATGAGCGAAAGTACGGTCTCTGCAGTATGACTAGTCATAGCCTTGGTTATATTGCTTTCTGGATAAAAATGTTCAAAGACTGAAAAACTCAATTTTAAACCCAAAATGAAAATTACAATAAATGCAGAAGTTTCTAGGAAGGGAAATTGATTCATGAGTTTGTTAAAGTATTGTGCGACAAAACGCATGGAAAGAATTCCAATAAACACACCAATAACGACCAGTAAAATGTTAGGAGTAAAAGCCACTGCTGCAAATACATTATCAATCGAAAAAGCAATATCCATAAGCTCTACCATCAATACCGTTGTCCAGAATACGCCTAAGTATCTTTCAAGTATTCGGTGAAAGGCGCTCTTTTCTACTTCATGAACTTCATCTTCGTATTTTTCTTGTTTTCCTTTCCACCAGTCGTACACCATATAAAGTAGATATAGACCACCTAAGGGTTTTAGCCACCATATTTTAATAATTATTGAAGCAAAAACCAAGGCTAATCCTCTAAAAACATAAGCACCAATTATCCCATATTTAAGAGCCTTGTCTCGCTGATCTTCTCGGAGAGGTCTCACCATGATAGCGAGAACCGTTGCATTATCTAGTGACAATAAACTTTCTATCAAAATCAGATTGAGCACTACCATCAAGGAAGGAATTGGCTGAGCTAAAATTTGGTTTATTTCTTCAGTAAACACGAATATGTAATTAAATGTGAAGAATTAATTATGGTTAGTAGAAATCTAATAAAAGGAGAAATGTATAGGAATGAAACTATGAGACTAGGCCTCAGTGAGAGAGGCACCGGCGTATATTCTGTTCATTCGGGCTATATTGCTCAAAGAAATACCTTTTGGACATTCAGCTTCGCAAGCACCCGTATTGGTGCAGTTGCCAAAACCTTCGGCATCCATCTGGGCGACCATTTTTAGGGCTCTTTCATTGGATTCTACTTTGCCCTGCGGCAATAAATCTAGCTGAGAAATTTTCGCTGATGTAAAAAGCATAGCAGATGCATTTTTACATGCAGCAACGCAAGCACCACAGCCAATGCACATGGCAGCCTCAAAAGATAAATCTGCATCTGTTTTTGGAATTGGTATTGTATTGGCATCAATGGTTCTTCCGCTAGTGTTCACATTGACATAGCCCCCCGCTTGAATAATTCTATCGAAAGAACTTCTATCAACAACTAAATCCTTTATTACGGGGAATGCTTTAGCTCTCCATGGCTCAATAAATATAGTGTCTCCATCCTTGAACTTACGCATGTGGAGCTGACACGTAGTCACTCTGTCGTCTGGTCCATGTGGGCGTCCATTGATAAATAAACTGCACATACCGCAGATACCTTCTCTACAATCATGATCAAAGGCCACAGGCTCTCCTCCTTCATTGTTGAGTTTTTCATTGAGTACATCCATCATTTCTAGAAATGACATATCGGGCTCTATACCTGATATGGCGTACTCTTTCATTTCTCCTTTAGCAGTTTTATTTGCTTGTCTCCAAATTTTTAATTTAAGATTCATTCCAGACATCTATTTTTTTTTCTAATTGTTACAAATATACATTAGAATTTCTATTCCTGTATTCATAAATAGTTATAATTTTTTAGTACTTAAAATTATAAAAATGTTGAAAAGTAAGGGGAATTAGTCGCATTTTTTGGCTACTTTTACCCGTATGAATTTTTCTACAGGAAATTTAAAAAAAGTTGAGAATCTGCTCAAGGAGATGGGCTATGTGCTTCGGTATGAAAAAGGCAATTTTAATTCAGGTTATTGTCTGCTCAAAGACAAAAAAATTATCATCATCAATAAGTATTTCACAGATGATGTTAAATTTCAAAAGCTACTCGATATTTTACAAATATTTGATATTCAAGACAAGGAAGGGCTTTCAGAGTCGTCCTTAAAAATATTGGAAAAGTTGTTTCCCGTTAAAGCAATTGAAAATCTGATACCATTTGAGGATGGAAAATAAGCTAGTCTTTTTAGGGACCGGTACCTCTGTGGGTGTGCCTATGGTGGGTTGTCCCTGTGAAGTATGTAAAAGCGATGATCAAAAGGATAAACGGCTTAGGACGAGTGCTATGATTGAGTTTAAGAATCGAAACTTACTCATAGATATAGGTCCTGATTTTCGGGCTCAAATGCTATTAAATAGCATTACCAGGATAGATGCAGTTTTTTTAACCCACCCTCATAGAGACCATGTGGCAGGTTTTGATGAAATTAGGGCATTGAATTTTTTGTATGAAACCAAGGTAGACCTCTACGCAAATGCTTTTACTTGGGATAGTCTCAAAAAGCAGTTTTACTATGCTTTTATGGAATCAGAATACACATCTGTACCGAAAGTAGAGTATACTGAGATAAAAAATGCTCCTTTTCGATTTCAGGACATTGATATTATCCCGGTTCATGTGAGCCATGGAAAGATGCCATGCTTGGGTTATAGAATTGGTGATTTAGCTTATATAACAGACGCAAATGCTATAGCAGATAAGGAAATGGAGAAACTTCAGAATCTAGAAGTACTGGTTCTCAATGCACTTCGCAAGTACCATCATCCGAGTCATTTTACCTTAGAGGAATCATTGGAAATTGTGGCTAAACTAAAACCGAAAAAGGCTTTCTTCACCCATCTTAGTCATCATATGGGTAAACACGCCGATGTGGAGAGAGAGCTCCCAGAGAATGTTTTTATAGGATACGATGGATTGCAAGTTAGATTTTGATTATAGACCAAAGTGCATATCTATAATTTAGTTTCTGATATAAAATCGCCAAGCCCAAAATTTTCTTTTATCTAAATAATCAAAATTAGATTCTTCGCAATAGGCCTCTCTTTCAAATGGAATTCTGAGATAAGCCTGCATATGAGGGTTTCCTTTAATCCGATAATATAAATAGAAACTTAAATAAACAATGTAAAAGGGGAGAACGAACATTTCTAATTGTTGTCTAATATGTATCTTTTCGTGATGAATAATCACCTGACTTTCTTTTGTTGCTAGATTTTTCACTAAGATAAATGGCCATAAAGCCATTGCATTCACGAATTTTCCAGCAAAAAATCTAAGGAAAAGAGGTGTTATCAGAATCATAGTTTAAACATAGAAAGAAATCCTTTTAAATGCCCATAGTCTAATACTTCTAATAGACTAGTTATATTTTTTTCACGGCCAGTATTTTCAAGCTCAGTTTGGATTTTAATTTTCATTTCCAAAATCAATTCTTTACTTTTACTATAATCGATATTTTCAATAAATTCCTTCTCCGTTGCTTGATTATTTTCATTATCCAAATCGAAAATAAAATCATTCAAGTCATTGATTTTTCCCTCAAAAAATAGCCTTTTTGCAAGATTTTTTATATCAGCAGTAATTGTTTCTGTTCTAAACTCTATATTCGAAGAATTTCCTTCCAATTGGATTAAAGCTATCCGTATGATTTCTTTAAGCATGGTTGAAATTTATCGTTTTTTGGATGTATAGGCAGTAATCGGGATGATCATTTCTTCAAGTGAAATTCCTCCATGCTGGAAAGAATCTTTGAAGAAGTTGACAAACTGATTGTAGTTGTTTTGATAAATTAAGTAGACATCTTCCTTAGCAAAGATATAAGAGGTACTCATATTTGCCTGTGGCAATCCTGCATCTTCTGGTTTACGAATGGCAAAAACATCTTTTTCGTTAAATTGAAGATTTTTTCCTGCCTTATATCGAATATTAGAACTAGTTAGTCTATCTCCAACGCATTTTGATGGCTTTAATACTTGGGTTGTACCATGGTCTGTAGTTATTATAATATTGACATCCTTCGTTTGAAGTTTTTTGATAAGCGAAAATAAACTAGAATGTTCAAACCAAGATACAGTAAGAGATCGGAATGCTTTTTCATCTTTGGCTAATTCTTTCATAACCTCCATTTCTGTTCGAGAATGTGAAATCATATCTACAAAGTTGTATACTATTGCATTGAACTGATTGTGCATTAGATTAGCGAAGTCTTTGGTCAATTGATTGCCATCTTCCATATGCACGATTTTAGAATAGCTATGCTTAATTGGGTTCTTGAAATTTTTTGAAAGTTGATTTGTCAATAAATCTTTTTCGAACAAATTTTTTCCACCGTCCTCGTCATCGTTTTTCCAAAATTGCGGTAATTGTTTAGAAATTTCAAGTGGAGTCATACCAGAGAAAATCGAATTTCGACTATACTGTGTAGCGGTTGGTAAAATACTAAAGAAAGCATCCTCGTCGACTCTGTCGAATAATTCATCAAAATAGGGTTGTATCATTTTCCATTGGTCATATCTTAAATTGTCTATCAAGATGAAAAATGTAGGTTTTTCTTGTTGAATAAATGGATATACTTTCTTTCTGAATAAGGTGTGAGATAGGGTAGGGGTATCCGAACTCATTGGATGTTTCATCCATTCATAATAGTGTTTAATAACGAATTTATTAAACTCTACATTCGCCTCTTTCTTTTGCATTTCCATGATATGAAACATCTCATCGGATTTCGCATTGTCTAATTCCAACTCCCAGTAGACAAGATTTTTATATAACTCTATCCATTCATTATAATCCGATACAGATTGAATGGTCATAAATAATTTTTGAAACTCTTGTTGATAAGCTTGTGAAGTTTTTTGTGTGACAAGCCGCTTATTATCTATAAGTTTTTTTAAGGTCAGAATTATTTGCTGCGGTTTTACTGGTTTAATTAGATAGTCTGCAATTTGCGAGCCAATAGCCTCCTCCATGAGGTCTTCTTCTTCATTTTTAGTGATGAGAACTATTGGAATGGAATTTTTTATTTTTTTCATTTCCTGTAGCGTTTCGAGACCACTGAGTCCAGGCATTGATTCGTCGAGGAAGACTACATCAAAATTATCTTCCTGGAATTGATCGAGGGCATCTTGACCATTCGAAACAGCTAAGACCTGATAGCCTCGATCCTCTAAATAGGTGATATGTGATTTTAAAAAATCAACCTCGTCATCAGCCCATAAGATTCTTATTTTGTCCATTCAAATATATTAATCAAAAAAAATATCCTGCGAAGATAATGAAATATCAACGCAGGATATGGGTTTGTAGTATGTGAAAAAAGTTATAACCCTGCTTCTACAGCATAATTAACCTTAATTTTCATTCTTAAATCTTTTGAAGTTGCTTTGCGTAAAGTACCAGAAACGGTATAATAAAAGGTATTGGCAGTTTTTGCATATTCCTTCACATCAATGGTTTGGTTCACTGGGACATTTAGATTTGTAGCATATGTATTTGGATTGCTAGCCAAGGTAGCAATTTCTGCAGGCGTCATATTGGCATTGCTATAAAAACTGACAATGCAGGTTTGAATGTTCGCAAAGTTATTAGCCGAATCAGCATTTAAAAGGGTAAGTTCTGCGGAATTTAATTTAAAACTTTTAATATTTTCTTGACTTAGATCTACATTTTCGGCTTTTAGAATACTATCTAAGTTCATTTTGAAACTTTCCGATTTCGAATAGGTTAGACCAGAGCCTGATGCTGGGATAATAATTTCTACCGTATCATTTACCATGTTGAATTTGGCTTTTGCAAGCTCTTTAAGTTTATCACAACTAAATATTAAACCTAAAATGGTAAGAGTTAAAAGAGTTTTTCTCATATAATAAAATTTTATGTTTAATTGCGAAGTTAAGCTAATTTTATTAAATTGCAACTTAAACCTTTCTTAAATAAAAAAGGCCCCCAATAAGGAGGCCTTTGTATTATAAAAATTGAAAATCAATTATTTACTACCAAGTTCTGATCTAAAGAATCCTATAACAGTTACATCCTTATCCGTTTCTTTAATTACTTGTTCAATGGTTTTTTTGTTATCCTTAATGAACTCTTGCTTTAGTAGCGTGAATTCCTTGTAGAATTTGTTCAAAGCACCTTCGGCTATTTTATCAAGAATATTTTCTGGTTTTCCTTCTTCAATTGCCTTTTCTCTAGCGATTGCCTTTTCTCTTTCTTTTTGCTCCTCAGTTACTGAAGTCTCATCCACAGCTACTGGCTTCATAGCGGTGATTTGCATGGCCAAGGATTTACCGAGATCTGCGATTTCACTACTAGCTTTACTCAAAGCGATGATAGCCCCTGAACGATTATTGTGATTGTAGAAACAAACCTGTGCTCCTTCTATAGCTGCGAAGTTTTGTATAGAAATATTTTCTCCTATAACGCCTACTTTTTCAGCGATTCGTTCTTGAACAGTAACTCCGCCTAGATCTGCTGCCAATAAGGCTTCTGTAGAGGTTATTTTACCATTGATGGCCACATCTACAATTGAATTAGTAAACTCTACAAAACCTTCATTTTTAGAAACGAAATCTGTTTCACAACCCAATTGTAGCATAACGCCAAAACTACTATCAGCATTAGTTTTTATAATGATACATCCCTCATTGGCATCTCTGCCGGCTCTTAATTCTGCTACCTTTGCCCCTTTTTTTCTTAGGTAATCAATGGCTGCATCCATATTGCCACTGGCTTCTTCTAGGGCTTTTTTACAATCCATCATTCCTGCCCCTGTGACATCTCTTAATTTTTTTACATCAGCTGCGCTTATTGCACTCATATTCATTGTTTTTTAGTTTATTTATAATTAATTTAGTATAAAGAAAAGAGATATGGCAGCTTAGAAAACGACCATATCTCTTTCATATTTAAAATTAAAACTATTCTTCCGTTGGAGCTACTTCAGGAGTAGTTTCATCAGCTAAATTAGCTATTGGGCTCTCAGTAATAACTTCCGAAGCAGTGTTGACTTCTGTAACTTCTTCCGCATTTACAGCCGGAGTCTCCTCAGCATTAACTTCTTCCTTACTTACAGCTTTTTCTTTTCTACCTTCGTTTATGCAACCAGCTAAGTAGGTAACAATATACTCTATAGACTTTGAGCTATCATCATTTGCTGGAATAGCGAAGTTAACTTTATTAGGGTCAGAATTAGTGTCAACCATTCCAAATGTGTTGATGCTTAATTTTTTGCACTCTGTAATGGCAATATCTTCATGAAGAATATCCACAACAAATACTGCATTAGGTATTCTATTAAGGTTAGCAATACCACCTAGAACTTTTTCTAATTTATCTTTTTGACGTGAAAGCATCAATCGTTCTTTTTTCGTGATATTTTTTACGGTACCGTCTTTAAACATTTTATCAATGCTTTGCATTTTTCTTACGGATTTTCTGATAGTAGCAAAGTTTGTCAACATACCACCTAACCATCTTTCCGTCACAAATGGCATTTCACAGCTCATTGCTGCTTTTTTCACGATATCTTTTGCTTGTTTTTTTGTGGCAACGAATAAAATGACCTTATCATTCTTTGCCATATTTCTCAATACATTTCCAGCTTCTTCAAGTTTGGAAGCCGTTTTGTTCAAGTCAATTACATGAATTCCCTTTTTCTCAGCAAAGATGTAAGGAAGCATTTTTGGATTCCATTTCTTTCTCAAGTGTCCAAAGTGAACGCCTGCTTCTAACATTGCTTTTTGATCTATTGATGCCATCTATATCTTTTTTCTTTAGTTTTATAAATTTATTCCAAAATTCTATCCAGCGATTAACGCTTGCTATATTGTTCTCTCTTACGAGCTTTTCTAAGCCCAGTTTTCTTGCGCTCTACCACTCTTGCATCTCTTGTCATCAATCTCTCCGCTCTCAAAGCTGGTTTGTTCTCAGGATTATCCTGTACCAAGGCTCTCGCTATACCGAGGGTGATAGCATCTGTTTGACCCTTAATACCTCCACCACATACATTGACATTTACATCAAATGTTTCCGCCATTTCTAAAATTCTTAGGGGCTTTAGTAATGCATCTTGCATAAACTGAAGTGGAAAATAGTCTTTTAAATCTTTACCATTGATGGTTATTTTACCTGAACCCTTGGTGATAAAAACTCGCGCTACTGAAGCTTTTCTTCTGCCTACGGTTATTGTATTTTTCTTTGTTGCCATTTTTATATGAATGATAATTTATGAAATAATGGATTAAGTTAATTTGTATTCAACTGGCTTTTGGGCAGCATGTGGATGATCTGTACCTTCGAATAAATGTAGTTTTCCAAACATTTGTTTGCCTAGTGGACTTTTTGGAAGCATACCTTTAACTGCAGTTTCTATCATCGATTTTGGATTTTTTATATTTAAATCCTTAGCAATAATAGACTTCTGTCCACCTGGATAACCAGAATATCTTAAATATTCCTTTTGACTCCACTTATTACCAGTTAGATGTATTTTACCACAATTAAGGATAATTACATTATCACCTGCATCATCATTGGGTGTGAATGAAGGCTTATGTTTGCCTCTCAATATGCTCGCCACTTTTGTACATAATCTACCAAGGGTCTGTCCTTGAGCATCTATTATATACCAGCTCTTTTGGTGCTCTCTTTTACTTACAAATCGTGTCTTATAACTTAATTGATCCACTTTTTTAAATTTTAGTGTTACTAATTTTTTTGGGAGTGCAAATATAGATAATAAATTTTATAAAACAATAATATTTTTTAGAAGAGAACTATTTTGGCATTGATAATCAGTGCTTTTATGGTCATGAAATATTATTTCCAGTAAAATTTTGTAAAAAAACACATAGATTTTCAAATTAATAGTATATTTGTATTAAGGTTTTCCCGATGAAAGTCGGGATTAGTTTAGTTTTCATAGTATTTTGGAGCTTGGTAATTTACCAAGCTCCTTTTTTTATAGTCACTTAACGATTTATAAGACCCACTCTCATAGCCAAGTGCTTATCTTCGCACCCTTATGAGATTACTACTTTCTTTATTATTATTGATTAGTTATGGACTTTATTCTCAGGAAAAGTTTTCTGTGAATGGTATCGTGCTAGATGAGCAGCAAAAACCTATTTTCTTAGCCAATGTCAAAGTATTATCGAAAGGTAAACTTCTCACAGGTACAAAAACAAACAAGAATGGAGAATTTAGTTTGCCATTACCTTCTGGGACTTATAGTTTAGAGACTAGCTTTATTGGATATAAAGCCAGCACGACGAATTTTATAGTAACGAATAAAGATTTAGTCATACCCAATATTGTTTTAAAGTCGAATGTTTCTAAACTGACGGAAGTATTAGTGTCTGGAAATAAAAGTACCAAGGCATCCGCTATCGATAAGAAAGAATATAGTCCCTCCCAATTACTAAATGCTCAAAATGCCTCGGCGGCAGAGCTTATCAATGCACTACCATCGATTAATATGGGAAATGATGGCGGGAATGTTTCTTTCCGAGGGGATGAAAATGTAGCAGTGATGATCAATGGAAAGATGTCTTCCTTGACAGGTCAAAATTTGAGCCAAATTCCTGCGACATCTATAGAGAAAATAGAAATCATTTCAGTCCCTAACTCTAAGTACAATAGCGAAGGTTCGGCGGGTATAATCAATATCGTACTGAAAAATGCCAATGCGAACTTCAATGGGGGCTACATTCTGGGAAGTGTAGGAAACAATAATAAGTATAATGGGCAGATTGGCTATAATTTTTCACGAGGTAAATGGGCTATATCATCTTCCTATAATTTTACCTATAATGAGTTTTTGAGTTGCGGCTGGTCTAATAGAGAGTATTTATTGAACCCAGAACTCAATTCTTATAGACATATAAGCGATGGTGAACGAACCAAGCGACTGCATGCACTGCGACTCGGTATAGATTACGAACTAAATAAGCGAAATTTAATCTCCGTCATGGCTAATGTAAGTAAGGACTGGGGAAGTGGATATTCACTAGATAAGGATACGTTTAGAACCAATACGAAAGCATTGTATTCTATTTGGAATCTTGATAATCAAGATAAGGATATCAATACACTTTATGATTTTAACCTATCGTATCAGCACTGGATGCCCAACATGAAAGATAAATGGACACTTGAGTTTTCACGGTCTGATAATATGAATGATAAAGTCAATAATTTCAATAGGAATTATGTTTTTGACTTAGGTGCACCAAACTTATTTACTACAAACTATCGTGTCGAAAATATACAACGAAGACCTATCACCGCTATTCAGACGGATTATATCATGCATATAAACTCCAATCATCAGTTTGAAACTGGACTCAGAATAGCGAATAGAGATTTTCAGTTTGCCAATGATTATAAAGAATTTGAAGTTTTAGTTCCAAAATGGACGAATGATTTTCGTTTTGAAGAAAATGTCATGAGCGGCTATGGTTTATGGAGCAGTCAATGGACAGAAAAGCTCAATTCAAAAATAGGATTGCGTCTAGAGCAGACGAATACCGAGAGTTTTAACATCGATTCATCTCTTTTTCAGAATAATTATTTCAATGCATTTCCATCGGCTATGCTTCGGTATCAGTTGGCAAAAAGTCAGTTTATAAGCAGCTCCTACAGTATGCGTATCAATAGGCCTGGACCAGGTATGCTCAATCCGCTTCAAGACGTCTCAGATCCTATCAGTAAGCGAATAGGAAATCCTAGATTGCAGCCAGAAATCATCAACTCCTACGAACTGGGTTATGGAAACGATGTATCTAAAGCGCTTTCATTTTCTACCAGTTTATATTATAAAGTATCCAATAATGCGATTACTCGTTTTTTGACTACGAATCCTGATGGCACTATATTCGTGACCATAGAAAATATAGGGAAATCGACGTTTTCAGGTTGGGAATGGATAGCAAACTATAAACTGAATAAGCAGGTGAGCTTTAACTTTAGTTCAAATCTATCCTATAATACCTTGAGCTATACTACACAGAACGCAGTCTACGAAAGAGATTATATTAACTGGCAAGCGCGCGGTATCTTGAATATTAAACTACCATGGGAAATAGAAGGACAGGTCATCGGATTTTATAAATCGCCCTTCGAATCACCACAGGGCACTATTCATTTCATGAGTAATGTAGATTTATCACTTCGTAAAAAACTTTTCAATCAAAAAGCGAATATTATCCTCACCGTCTTTGATATATTCAATGATACTAAGTTTAGGCTGAATAATGCGGATGTTGATTTCCTCAATGAATTTGAAAGAAAGCGAGAGACACGCTATTTTACACTCAGTTTTCGCTACAATTTCGGCTCAGAAAATACGACTAAGAAGCCAAAAATAGAAAAGCCAGAACCAAGAGAGGGCGGTGGAGAAGGCGGTATGTAGGTAGTGGGCAGTAGTCTGTAGTCAGTCGTAGCGGGCGGTAATTAGTTTATAGTGAATAGTCGCAGTGTCACTTAAAACTTAAAACTAAGCACTTAACACTTATAACTTATCACTTACTTCGTCACCCATTTCTTCTTTTCAGTCATATATTTTTTGTATCGATAGCATTCAGGCGAATGCGCACCTTCTATTCTTCCAATAGACATTAAAAATTCGTTGACGATTTCACCACCAACGAATTTAAATTCTTTCTTGAAAAGTTTGACCCAGGATGAAATATCTTCTACATTTTGCATTTTAATCCATTGAAAAAATGAGCCGTATTCTTTTTGTAACTCAAGTATGCGCTGTGCATTAACTATCGCAGCGTTTATCTTGAGTCGATTGCGTATGATACCAGCGTCATTTAGCAGTCTGTCTATATCCTTTTCAGCATAGCGTGCTATTTTTTTGATATCGAAATTGGAGTAGGCATTTCTAAAATTATCTTCTTTCTTCAATATCGTATCCCAACTCAGCCCTGCCTGATTGATTTCCATCAGCAGCCGACCGAATAACTCATTTTCATCCGTTATCGCCAATCCGTAAACAGTGTCGTGGTGGACACGATGTATATTATCCAAGGTCAAATTTTGACAATGTATGCAATAGGAGTAAGTCATTATCTTAGTTTTTTCCAATAGACACCAGACCAATCAATAGGGATAATTTCTTCGCTAATATTGAACTTCGTTCTAAAATCAACGACAGCATTCTTACATGCTGGAACAGCTCCCCAGTCATCAATAATTATATAACCTCCAATTGATAATTTGGAGTAAAGATTAGTTAGTGCATCCATTGTTGATTCGTACATGTCACCATCTAACCTTAATAGAGCTAATTTATTAAAGGGTGCATTTGGAAGCGTGTCTTTAAACCATCCAACTAAAAATTTCACCTTATCATCCAGTAGATCATACTTTGCAAAATTGTATTTAACGGTATCAATGGGAATGGCAAGCTCTTTATATAAATAATGTCGGTCTTTAGCGTCTTGCATATATTTAGAACTATCTGGTTTTGGAAGTCCAGAGAACGAATCAGCCACCCAAACTGTTTTATCAATGTTTTCATAGGCTTTCAATAAGCCCTTCATCCATATCGTCGCCCCACCTCTCCAAACTCCGGTCTCTATAAGGTCTCCCTCTATATGGTTTTTTAAAATTTCTACTATACAAAATTGAATATTTTCTAGTCGTTTCAATCCAATCATAGTGTCTGCAGAGGAAGGCCAATCTCTCCCATTTATCCTATCCTCTATATTGTAGGGTATATACTTGGCAATGAAATATCCTTTTCGCAATACGAACTTATTAAGTACGGATAATAATTTTACTTTCCAAGTTTGAGGATTATTTTGGATTGGCTTAAATTCTCCAAACTCGACTCTATGGATATCTAAGAGAGTTTTTTTTAATAGCTCGAGATAATGATGACGCATAATATGCAATATTAAGCGTAAATTTAATATTCTAAGAAATTTTATCCAGTTTAATCAAGTGAAAAATTTCATAAGAAAATAGGCAGACTATTGAAGACAGCCTATTTTAGTGGTCCTCCCGATAATAATCGGGATAAATTCGGCTCGAACCAGCGACCACCTGTCCCGATAGCTATCGGGAGAGTCAGGTCTATCTATATTTAGCAAGCAGTTTAACAGACATTTCAGGATACTTTTTCAAGTCTTCGATATATTTTATAGACTTCATTCTTTTAACGTGTCTTTCTATATTAATTGCTTGTGAATAAGTTTCACATACAATATAATGAAACATAACCCAATCATTAGCTTGGGAAGTATATTTTTTTCCAT
>CAYXKX010000047.1:0-15946 GCA_964465185.1 uncultured Chitinophagaceae bacterium | reverse complement strand
AATGTATCTACAGGTACAGGTGGTACTACAGCCAACTATAGCATAGCAAGCACTCAACCAGGAGATGCTGCTATATATACTGTAGAAATGGTGGGTATTTCACCTTGTCCGAATGTGACAAGTACGAATGATACACTTCAAGTTACGACTTTGGCTGCCATTACTACACCTCCAGCTTCTGGTACTGTAGTTTGTGAGACACAAGGATTCACATTGAATACTGCTGCCACAAACGCAGCTAGCTATCAGTGGTTAAGAAACGGTTCTGCTGTTGGTGCGAACTCTTCAGCTTATTCTATAGGTTCTGCTACAATGACAGATAGTGCATTCTATCGTGTTATAGCTCGATCTGCTAACGCTGGTGCTACGGTTTGTAAGGCAGATACCTCTGCTCCAGTTTTAGTTACAGTAAATAGAGCTATTCAGATTACGACTCAGCCAGCAGCTTTCTCTTATGGATGTATCGGTGCTAGCTTTAATCTAAATGTAGTAGCTCAAAATGCTACTGGATATACTTGGAGAAAAAATGGTACACCAAATGGACAGACTAGTTCTACCATGACGATTAATCCTTTTGGATATGCTGATACAGGTAATTACACAGTAGTTATAACAGGAAGACCATCTTGTCCGAATGTTACCTCTACTAATGCTAAGGTAGATCCTACCACAGCTGCCTTTGTCACAGTAGAGCCAGTTAATACGGATGTATGTTTGAACGGTACACTTAATCTAAGTGTGACTGCTCAGGCGGCACAGTCTTATCAGTGGAGAAAGAATGGTGCCAACATATCAGGAGCTACAAATAGCACCTATAGTATCAGCAATGTTGGTTATGGAGACGCAGCCAACTATGATGTCATTGCAGTCGCCTATTTCGGATGTACAAATGATACTTCAGTAGTAGCAGCAGTTACCATTAGCACACCACTTGCTATTTCCACTCCATTAGCACTTACTGATGTGAAGTGCGAGGGTCAGAATATTAGTTACACAATAGGTGTTACTGGTACAGGCCCATATACATATAACTGGAGATTAAACGGTTCGACTGTTGGTACAAACAATTCCAATTATGCTAAGAATGGAGTTATGACTTCTGATTCTGGAAAATATGTAGTGTCTATTATAGGAAGCCCAGCTTGTCCTATGATTTATGATACGATCGATTTAGATATCAACAGAACACCTGTCGTAACCACCGCTCCTAATGGCGCTAACCCTATTTGTTTAGGCGTTAATTCTACGATTAATGTTGCCACAGTAGATCATTCAACGATTGAGTGGCATAAGGCAGGCATTGGTAACACAGGTCAAACAGGTAGTACATTCAACATTACAAACGCTCTAACAGCGGATGCTGGCAACTATTTTGTCATCGCTAGAGCTCAACCAGCCTGTTCTGATGTGACTTCTAGTCAATTTACCTTAGTTGTGAACACTCCAGCTACTGTAGCATTACATCCTACAGGGGCGGCCATCCTTGAAGATCCTGCTGGCAATCATACCATGAATGTAATAGCCGGTGGTACTGGTCCATTCACATACCAGTGGTTTAGACAAGGCAACCCTATTCTAGGAGCTACTGCAAATTCTTATTCAATTACAAACTATGTTCCAACCTTGGATTCTGGTACTTACTATTGTAGAATTACAGCTCCTTCGCCTTGTAGCAACTCTGTGAATTCAAATACCGCAAGAATCTTGACTATTAAGTGTCCAGCTGTTGTTGCTAATCCTGCCAAGAATGTCAGTATTTGTGCCGGTGCAGCATTTAGTTTAGATGTTACTGCTACTGGAGTGAAGAGTTATCAGTGGTTCAAGGGTACAACAGCTATACCTGGAGCCACCTTTGCCAACTTCTCCATTCCAAATGCCACGCCTTCCAATTCAGGAGTCTATAGATGTAGATTGTTTGCATTTAATGATGCAACATGTGATATCACTTATACCGATTCTGCTGTAGTGGTTGTCAAGGATCAACCAATCATTACTAAGCAACCAGTAGGTGTTAGTTCTTGTGCAATATCTACTCATACCATGGAGGTAGAAGCTAGTTATGGTGAAACGTATCAGTGGTATAGAAATGGAATTGCTATCTCACCGAATGGCGATAAAGCAACTTACACTTACAATAATGTGAACTTGCTCGGCGATGAGTTTTATGTAGTGATTGGAAACAACCTTTGTTCTGAAGTAACTTCGAATAAGATAGTTCTGAAGAATGTAAATGATGGGCAATATTCGTGAAATCTCCCCAATCAATAACGAGAACAGAGGAGCCATTTTAGGACCAGCCTTATTTAATTTAGATATTCAAGGTCAGGTGGTTAATCCATACGAAGTGAAGTTCTTCTATTCTAAAACGGATGCAGACTTGTTATTGAATAGATTTACTCAAATACGTCTAGCTAACCCGGGTAATTTCTCAACGGACAGAATTGATCTCACGTTTATACTTAGTACTCAAAGATCATTTACGAGTCAGTTGTGGAATAATATGACGATTCCTGTTAACTTTGAGCATACCATCTCGCACAGAGATAAGGAATTTGGCACAGAGAATAATGTCCACTTCGTCATATTGAAAAACTTGGTGAGTCCAAAATTAGGTGGTACAGCCTTTATGGATTATAAATTAAAGTCTAGTTCTAGTATCACATCCACGAATTCAAATGGATTTGGTTTCTCCTTATATCCTGTACCTACCACAGATGGTAAAGTGACAGTAGATGTGAGCAGCAAGAAATTGAAGCCAATTACATTCACGGTTATGGATGTCACAGGAAGAGTAGTCGCTGTATTTAATGAAAAGCATTCAAGTCTTGAAAGCTCTCATTCATTCGACTTCAGTAAACTCGCTAATGGTAACTATCAGTTGATGATCTCTAATGATGAGGATTCAGCAGTCGGTAGATTTACTATATCCAAATAACACTAGAAATTAGTGTCAATATTGAAAGGTTTCAGAAAGCCGCTCTGCAAAGAGCGGCTTTCTACTTTATGAATAGTTTACTATTCATAAAAAGGATAAAAACTGATTCCAAGCTAAACGAAAATGGCTAAGTTTGCGTCTAATTGATAAATTCCTATCCAATGCCTACGAATGTGAATTCAATGGATATCATTTCAATGCGAGATGTATCTATATATCAGAATGATTTTCAAGTACTCCGCGAAGTCAATCTCAGACTAAAAGAAGGAGAGTTTGCCTATCTGATAGGAAAGACAGGAAGTGGAAAAAGTACACTTTTGAAATCCCTCTATGGTGCATTGCCTATTATTACTGGTCAGGCTCAAGTAGCTGGCTTTGATTTAAATAAGTTAAAGACAAGCAAGTTGTATATCCTGAGGAGATCATTGGGTATCGTTTTCCAAGATTTTCAATTGCTCACAGACCGCTCGATAGTAAAAAACTTAGAATTCGTGCTACGAGCCACTGGGATAACGGATAAAGCAGATATAAATATGCGAATCAGCAATGTTTTGACTCTAGTCAACATGAATGATAAGGGCTATAAGATGCCACATCAGCTATCTGGCGGTGAGCAGCAGCGAATAGTTATAGCTCGAGCTTTATTGAATAGACCAAAGCTAATTTTAGCAGATGAGCCCACAGGTAATCTCGATCCCGATACCTCGGATGAGATTATGCGACTATTGATTCATATAAATAAAAATCATAACACAGCCATTCTCATGGCGACGCATAATTATCAGTTGATCGAGAAATATCCGTTTAGACTGATAAAAGTGAGCGGCGGTAAAGTGATCGATGAAGATACCTTTTTCTCTTAATTTCTTGGTTTAACCATCCTCTAATCTTGTTTAAAAAGCCATTAAAGTACATTTTTCGATTTCTCATGGCAATTTTTTTATTGCTCGTGTTACTGATATTGCTTTTGCAATTGCCATGGGTGCAAAATAGACTAGTTGATTCCATTTCCAGCGAATTGTCTAAATCCATAGGTTCAGAAGTAAGCGTAGGTAATGTATCTATTGATTTTTTATCCAGACTGCACATCAATAATGTATTGATTCGAGATTATAAAAAAGACACCTTAATTTATGTGGGTAGTTTATCAAACAAACACTTGCTTGATTTTTCAATCGATGAACCGCTGCAGTTTATTGGTCAAAAACTAACCCTATCTGATGTCAAATTTTACTTGGACAATACCATTCAGGACAGTGTATTTAATGTGACGAAAACGTTTCGCAAGTCTCCTCCCAAAATAAAGAATACCTCAACCGCAGCAGCTCCTAAAGGTAAATCAATTAGCAACTTGTTGCGTTTCGGAATATTGAATCTAAATAATGTAAATTTTAGACTTCGAGATAAATATAATTACCAGACTATTTCATTTCATTTACAGGAATTGAACTTAGATGCTAATCAATTGAAATTTTCAGATTCAGTATGGAAGTTGGGTAGTCTGGACTTGGATAAGCCAACGGTTTCGATTGTCCATCATCCAGCTCCATATATCCCCAAATCCTATAAGCCAGAATATTTAAAACTACCATTTCAGCTTCATTTGGATCGGCTGAATTTGGAGAATGCAAAACTGAGAATAACAAATGAAAAATCACCCAACGGTCCTGCTGACCAGCTTACATTTTCAGATTTAGATGTAAGAAATGTTTTTCTATTGGCAGAGGACGTAGAATTGCGCCAACGGTCCATACAAGGAAAGGTAAGACATTTACGGGCTATCGAAAAAAGTGGCTTGGGCATAACAGATCTTAAAACAAATTTCTTTATGAATTCCTACAGGATGGAGGCCAAGGGGTTAAATTTTAAGACCAATAATTCTAATATCAAAGGCTACCTGCGATTTAACTATAAACATATGCGGGAGTACCTCCGTTTTGCGGCTTGGGTCAAAGTAACGGGAGATGTCAACGGAAGCAATATCAGTTTAAAGGATTTGGCATATTTTGCACCAACGCTCAAACCTTGGAAACATCTAGATGTAAAATTTAATACTATAGCCAGGGGGACAATGAATGATCTAAACTTGCTCAATCTCAATGGTAGTTTAAATGAAAATAAAATAAAGTTTAAAGGCGAAATGCGGGTCATGGATATGTTTTCAGATAAAGGACTTAATACCTTAGCGCATTTGAAAAATTTTAGTTTTGATAAGAAGGATATTGAGTTTGTATTTCAAAAGAAAGACCTGCCTGCGGAGATAGATCGGCTAGGTGTGATGACATATGATGGCGAATTCAAAGGAAATCCAACAAAGTTTACACTCAATGGGGAACTGCTATCTTCAAAGGGAAAAAGTATACTGAAGGAGACCAGTTTTAATTTTACTCAACCTCAATCTCCTAAATATAAGGGGGACATTCAGTTGCTCGATATTCATCTAAGTGAGATACTAGCTGGCAGCAGTCCTATTGATCATTTATCCGCAAAAGTTTTCGTCGATGGAGAAGGCTTTGATGTAAACTCGCTGAATTCATACATTAAAGGCGACGTATCAAGCGCTACAATTAATGATAGAGTTTATTCCAACTTCCAAGTAGATGGCAAACTCCAAGATAAGGTATTTTATGGAGAAATAAGATCCTTGGACCCCAGTCTTAGTTTTAACGCGAATGGCAAAATTTCTATGCAGGAAACTATTCCTGATTTAGAACTTCAGGTCAATCTAGAGAATATAGATCTACAAAAGCTAGGATATACCAAAAAGAAACTACACCTTTATGCTAACTTGTATGGAATAGGACGAGGTAAAAATTTGGATGAAATGCTGGGGACTATGAATATCAAAGATATGTTTATCATTGATAGAACTAAAGATAATAAGATGTATGGGTTTTCAAATATAACCATAGAAAAAGACATTTTTGAAGAGTCAGGAAATAAATATTTACAAATAAATTCTGAGGAGATTAATGCTAGTTTAGTGGGTGAATATAGAGTTTCAGACTTAACTAGCTTACTCAAAGATTACTTCATTAGCTATTTGGCTATCAATAAAAGCCAAGTAAATAAGCGAAGCTATGAATCCTCCTATTTCAATTTAAGTCTAGAGGTCAAAAATCTAAGGAACTATTCTTTGGTTTTGCACCCTGAACTCAAAAATATTGGTCGCGGCAAATTGAATGCACGATTCAATGGATTAGAAAACAAAATGACTATGGAAGGTGAATTCAATCAGACAGAATATCTTGGATTTAAGTTTCCTTTAATCAAACTATCCAATTTATCTAGCAATACGAATTTTAAATCGACTCTCAACATCGATAGTGTGTATTTCGACAATAAACTGGCTATTACTCCATTCATGGCTACCTTATCTCAGGGCACGGATGGACTTGATCTTGCAGTAGAATTGCTCAATAGAACGGACGATAAATTTGTTGACTTTAATTGCAGTATAAAAAAAGACAATAATGATTATTATTTTCACCTCAAACCATTTAATTCATATTTTGGTAGAAAAGTTTGGTCAGTACATCCTGATAATCTCGTAAGACTAAATATGGATGATAAGACACTGCAGGTTGAAAATTTAGAACTTTTAAAGGATATTCAATCGATTAAATTTGATAATCAATCTGAAGAGTTTAATTCATTAATGGTAAAATTTGAAGAGGTTAAATTAGAAGAACTCATTAGTGGGTTTCTGCCAATATTGAAAACGTTTAAAGGTAAATTAAATGGCACAATTGAGGTGTCTGATTTATTGACACATCCAAAGCCTGTGGCTAATATAAGTATAGGAAATATGATGTGGGACAACGAGAATATCGGTGGGCTCACGTTGACAAGTGATTTAAAAGATGAGATTGTTCATTCCAACTTTTCTATTTACGGAGATTCATATCGCTTATATTCAGAGGTATTTTATAACTCTAAAGCTGGAATCGACTCCTTATATTCGGTGCATCAAATCGAGCGATTTAAACCTAATATTTTAAATAAAATTCTCGGAGATTTAGTGTATGAAATGGATGGAAATTTACATGGAGAGTTTCAAATATTTGGACCCTTGGATGCGTTAAATGCCAATGGAAAAATAGTTGTAGATAGTCTTAGAACCGGAATTCATACCATATATACCAAGTATAGTACTAATAGTCAAACCATCGAAATTATACCTGGGAAGTTTATTTTTAATCAATTTAAATTTTATGATGAAGAGGGAAATGAAGGTACAGCCTCCGGGTTTATCAAATACAATAACTTGAAAAAGTATGATTTATTTCTAGATGCATCGTCATCCAAATTGTTATGTATGAACTCAACTAGTAGTAATAACAGCACAATTTATGGAAAGGTATATGCGGATGCCGATATAAAGTTTAGAGGTACTATTGGTGATCGAATTTCCATCCTCTCTAAAGGTAGGAATTTAGCTAATTCTATATTGCACATCAATCTTGAAACGATTCAAAAGTCTGGCAAATATGGGTTTTATGAGTTTGTCGCTAAAGATACCTTCCAAAAAAAATCTAATCAATTGATTGCAGGGCGCTCGAAAAAATTAGGGGGTGTGAACTTGGATTTTGAGTTTGATATTACACGGGATGGAAAATTATTTATCATCATGGATCCAAGTGTTGAAGATAGAATAGAGTGCAGTGGGCAAGGAAGGATTGCCTTTAAGATGACCCCTGAAACTGAACCCGATATCAAAGGTTCTTATGAAATATTTTCCGGCACCTATCTATTTACTTACCAGAATTTGATACAACGATTGTTCTATTTAAACAAAGGAGGTACAATGACGTTCGTAGGAGATCCACGTGCTTCACTGATTGATGCCTCCGCTACTTTTACTACAAGGGCGAGTGCCCAAGAATTGATTTCTGCCTATTTTGGCAGTACAGATAACTCTCGGATCATCAGCGCAGCGAAGAGTAATGTGAAGACCAATATTATTTTGAAGCTCAAGAATAGAATAGCGCAACCTGATATCTCCTATGAATTAAAGGTGGATCAAAACAATCCGGAGGTCCAAATTGCCTTTGAAGCCATAGAATCGACCACACGAAATAATGAAGCAGAGATGAATAAACAGGTCATTGGATTATTGATGTTTAAACGATTTTTCCCACCCACCTTTACCGGCTTTTCTCAAAACCAAAATCCTAACAATGCTGTGCAGTCTGATATTCAAAATACTCTATCTGATGTTGTAACAGGTAGGCTATCGGGCTATATTAGTGACTGGATGCAGAATACCTTTAAAGGGATGAATTTCGGACTTTCTTATAAAAACTATAGCCAGTTAAGCCAAGATGAGAGTCTTTCAAATACCCGAAATGAATTAAAGATAGCCATCTCTCAACGCCTTTTAAATGATAGATTAGTTTTTAATCTTGGAGGAAATTATGATTTCGGTCGTGGGCAGTTTAATAATACCAATACCGCTTTTTTTGGGGGAGACATGGATATCGAATATTTATTGACCCCACTAGGCAATGTGCGTGCGAAATTCTATTCCACACTATCCAATGACCCATTGAACTCTGTCTATATTAATAAAACTGGAGTAGGTATTCTAATCCAAAAAGATTTTGATGAGTTTAATCAATTGTTTAAGAAGAATAGAATAAAGTAGAATTCGTAGTTATTCACTTTTATTTATAATTCTATGTTTTCAATTTTAAAATAAATTTATGTTCGAGGGATTAAAAGTAGTGGAGTTGGCCAGTGTATTGGCTGGCCCTATGGTTGGGAGCTTTTTTTCAGAGTTGGGTGCGGAAGTTTTAAAGATAGAAAATAGCAAGACTGGTGGTGACATAACGCGTCATTGGAAACTGCCATCGGAAGATAATTCAAAACTAATTTCGAGTTACTACGCTTCTGCCAATTATGGTAAATCGTCTCTTTTCTTGGATTTGTCATCAGAGGCCGATTACCTAAAGGCTATAGCAGCGATAAAAATTGCGGATATCGTATTGGTAAATTTTAAACCAGGAGACGCAATCAAGTTGAAGTTGGATTATTCAGTGATCAAGAAGATCAATCCCACAATTATATATGCAGAGCTAACGGGATTTGGACAAGACGATCCGCGGTCCGCCTTTGATGTGGTACTTCAGGCGGAAACTGGGTTTATGTCTATAAACGGAGAGAAAAATGCCAGACCATTAAAAATGCCCGTAGCTTTCATTGATATTTTAGCAGCACATCAATTGAAAGAAGGAATATTATGTGCCTATATACAACGGCTGAAAACGAACCAAGGCGCAAAAGTCTCTGTGTCTCTTTATGATTCGGCTATAGCTAGTTTGGCCAATCAAGCCACGATTTATCTGATGGCAGATACTATACCTACGAGAATGGGTTCTGAGCATCCTAATATAGCGCCATACGGCGATTTATTTCAGACTGTAAACGGTGAATGGATTGTATTAGCTATTGGCACAGATAAACAGTTCGCGGACTTATGTTGGGTTTTGAATAGTTCTCATTTATCAGAATCCGATAGGTTTAATACGAATGCAAAAAGAGTCATTCATCGTCAGGAGCTTTATGATGAGCTTGATTCTATAATAAGTCAAAGGACTGCAAGGGAGCTTGAAGAATTATTTCAATCAAGGAAGATTCCTTATGGCAGAGTGCTGGATATCAAACAGGTTTTTGATAACACAGAGGCTCAAAAATTAATCATAGAGGATGAAATTGATGGGTCTATTGCCAAACGTGTCAAAACGGTCGTGTTTAGTTTGGATTAAATTAAGAAGAAATATGGGAAATTATAACATTCGAATTTTAGGTTCAATTTATTTCTTGTATTGCATTTTTCTCTATTTTCTATATACCCATCTGGGGTTTATCTATGCAAATGAAGGAGCCAAATACATTGATTTAGCTCAAAGTCTGAATGGAATAACCTGGAACGAATATTGGTCTATTTATAAACTTTACTTTGGTTATATACTTTACTTGAAAATTGGGCTGCAGCTGTTTTCTAATAAAGCAATTTTTATTTTTATTCAAATACTTTTAAATTTTATTGGTGGATATCTGATACTACAAATTGTTCGTCAGCATAGATGGCCACTGGTTGTTGGTTATTCCAGTTTAGGGTTATTCTTCTTTTGTTACCCACTACAATATTGGACTTTGACACTATATACCGAAACAAGCTTTGTATTTTTAACCTTGTTGCTATACTATCTCGGAATCAATTTGAATAAAAAAAATGTATTGGTTTTTATTTTCTTATCGTTATTTATGATTTTCTGGAGACCTCAGGGCTTACATTTTATTCTGCTTTTGGTTGCCTATTTGCTACACTATTTTCAAATCATTGGGTATAATTTCTTTCTTAAAGTCTGTTTAGTTATTCTCATTGGGCTGGGAGTCACCTCCATGCTTGTGAAAGTTGACAGTTTGTTTTATTTCGCTCAATTTTTTAATTATGAACCATTTGTCCAAACAAAACCTTATTTGCATTCGGACATGCAGGTAAAGGATAATTTATTACACGCCTATAGGATAATGATTGACGAAATTGGATGGATGCGTACAATTGAATTGCAAATAAAAAAAATCTTTTGGTTTTTGAATATGACTAGGCCTTGTTATTCTTTAAAATCGAACGTTTTATTATTTATAAATTCAATCGTATATTTTGGTTTAGGGCTTGGGAGTCTTTTTATAAAACCCACCTTGAATACTAACAAAAGCTTTCTTTCATTCACTTTTTTCTGGGCAGCGAGTTGTCTGGTCAATGTATTTCTAGGTTATAATGATTGGCACAATCGATACAATATTATTTTTATTCCATTTCTCTGCATGGCTATTGGTCATTTTATATATAATTTTTGGCTTAGTCGAATTCATAAGCTTAAAAATAGATAATACGTTAGCTTTCTCATTTTTTAGCAAAAAACTAGCCTATTTTCATTTACATTTGTAGATTGTTTAGACCTAGCCTCCTATGCTTAAGATTGACTCCCATACACATATAATTCCTGAGACTCTACCACAGTGGACTCAAAAATTTGGTTATGGGAATTTTATTCACTTAGATCATTATAGAGCAGGCTATGCTAGGATGATGCAGGGGGATAAGTTTTTTCGAGAAATCAAATCAAACTGCTGGGATGCAGAGGGGAGAATAAGGGAATATCAGAATTTTGAAACACAAGTACAAGTAGTGTGCACGATCCCTGTCCTTTTTGGATATCATGCGCAGCCTCTTCATGGACTAGAAATTTCAGAATACCTCAACGATCACATCGCAGGTTTAATGACCAAATATCCCAAAAATTATATTGGATTAGCCACTGTCCCTATGCAGGATGCAGAACTAGCTATTCGAGAGCTAGAGCGCTGCAAAAAGCTCGGATTTAAGGGCATTCAAATAGGTTCAAACATCAATGATAAAAATTTAAGTGAAGATGAATTCTTCCCTATTTTTCAAGCCTGTGAGCGACTCGATATGGCGATTATGGTGCATCCTTGGAATATGATGGGAAAGGGCTTGATGGACAAATATTGGTTGCCATGGCTAGTCGCTATGCCCGCGGAAACGACTCGTGCTGCTTGTTCTATGATTTTTTCTGGAGTGTTGGAAAGATTGCCAAAACTGCGCGTATTGTTTTCACATGCTGGTGGGGCATTTATTTTTACCTTGGGTAGAATAGAGCATGGATTTCATTGCAGACCAGATTTAGTAGCTATTGATAATAATGTTCCTCCGAGTAATTATTTAGGAAAGTTTTGGGTAGATAGTATTACCCATGATGCAGATGCTTTGAGATATATCATTTCAAAAGTGGGTACAGAAAAAATTTGCTTGGGAAGTGATTATCCTTTCCCACTTGGGGATTTGGAGATAGGGAGGTTTATTACCGATATGGGATTGGAAGAGAAAGATATCGAAAACATATTTCAAAATTCAATTGTAGATTGGCTCAAATTAGATTTAAACTCCTATAAGTAGAATATGTTATCGACCCACCAATTGAAGTTTCAATACACGCCAGAGGTAAAGTTTGACTTCCCAGATATTCAATGTGCTTTAGGAGACACTCTGGTTATTTCGGGAGAGTCTGGTTCGGGGAAAACAACTCTGCTGCATATTCTCGGTGGATTGATTAAACCTAATCAAGGAAGTCTGCGATTAAATAACACCGATATCCATTTATTGGAAGGTGCTCGATTGGATAAATATCGAGGAAAAAATATCAGCATCATTTTCCAAAAAATGCATTTTATATCTTCTATTTCTGTCATGGAGAATATTCTTTTGGCACAATGGTTGGGAACGGGTTTAAAAGATGCCAATGCTGTCAATGAACTCCTAGCTAAACTTAATATAGCCGATCAGGGAAATAAACATATAAATCAATTGAGTCAAGGTCAGCAGCAGCGCGCTGCTATAGCCAGAGCGTTGATCAATCGGCCTAGTTTGATATTAGCAGATGAACCCACCTCCAGTTTGGATAATAAAAACGCAACGATAGTAGAAGAATTACTAAAAGAGTCTGCCAAATCCTTGAATGCAGCTTTGGTTATAGTTACACATGATATGCGTATGAAAAAACATGCTCAAAACTTAATTGAATTGGTATGATCATTTGGCTAGCATTTAAAAATGTATTTTACAAACCGTTGTCGGCTGCATTGAATATCATCATATTTGCAACAGGTATAGGGATTATAACCATGCTTAGTTTGGTTCAAAAACAATTCGAAAACAAATTTGAAAAAAGTATAGAAGGAATTGACATGGTTATGGGTGCCTCAGGGAGTCCATTGCAACTTATTTTATCTGCAGTCTATCATATCGATGCCCCAACAGGAAATATACCATTAGAAGAAGCTGAGAAATGGATGCATCACCCTTATATCGCTTCTGCAGTGCCTTTGGCATATGGGGACTCTTATATGAGTTTCCCTATGTTAGGCTCAGACTCTAGTTATATAATTCATTTCGGGGGAGAGTTGTTATCAGGAAAATTAAATGAAAAAAACTATGAAGTGGTCATCGGTTCCGATGTGGCTGATAAACTGAAGTTAAAGTTAGGAGATCAATTTCACAGCACCCATGGACAGGAGGAGGGTGGAGAAGAGCACGAGGACATAAAATGGGTGGTAACTGGAATATTAAAACCTACAGGGAAAGCTATTGATAGAATTATTGTTTCAAATATTGAGAGTGTATGGGGTATCCATGGCGAGAATGGCTGTATACATGACCATGAAGAAGGAGAAGAGTGTCATCATCACGAACAGGAAGCATCCAAAGAAATTACAGCTGTCTTGTTAAAGTATAGACATCCTATGGCCGCTATGCAGCTTCCTAGATTAGTCAAAGAACAATCGAAAAATATTCAGTTGGCGCAGCCTGCTATCGAGATCAATCGTTTATTCTCTTTACTAGGAATTGGAATGGATGCAATACGATATTTGGCATATTTCGTTATGGCCTTGTCTGCTATTAGTATTTTCATTTCCATTTATAATACTCTAAAAGAGCGTATGTTTGAATTAGCGATGATGCGAACGCTTGGCGCATCTAAGTTTAAAGTGTTAAGCCTTATTTTATCAGAAGGATTAATTTATAGTGTTTTCGGATATTTGGCAGGACTAATACTCGGAATTTTAGGTTATAAAATGGTTGCGATGTTAGCTGAAAATGAGTACCAAATGTCTTTTAGTCAGATGCCATTCGATATCAATCAACAGATATTATTGCTTGCAGTCTCTTTGTTGATAGGATTTTTAGCAGCTATATTTCCTGCTATTAAATCATATTTCATTCAAATATCTACAACCCTCGCCCATGAGTAATTGGATAAAATTGTTAGCTGGTTTTATATTTCTGACTTTAGTATTTAGCAGTCATAAGCCTATGCATCTAGCTATAGAAGAACCTGCTATGACATCAAATGTTATTCATCTAACGAAAAATGAAGTAAAGTATAATTTAGAGGAACTTTATCTTGGAGAAGAAATTCTCCAAGATAAAGATATAGAAACAGTGGTGACATGGAATACATTGAAGAATGTACGGTACGAAGAACGACCAGATCCTATTTATAGATTGGTTCATAAACCTATTTATGGAAAAACGGTGCGAGAATTAGAAGATAAAACAATTCAGATAAAGGGTTTTATCATTCCGATTACCTCTAATACGTATGCCTTAAGTAAAAACCCTTTTGCCGCCTGTTTTTTTTGCGGACAGGCAGGCCCTGAGACGGTTATGGGTATTCAGTTTAGGAAGTTAAAAGAGAAATTGAAAACAGATATGTTTGTAACACTCAAGGGAAAATTTATTCTCAATAATGATAACCCTGATGACTGGATGTATCATATAATCGATGCGGAAATTATAGAGATAAAATAAAAATGGCTATCAGTATAGATAGCCATTAAAATTGAATATAAAATATGATGGCATATTTTTATCTCCTTCTGTTATTATGTTTTGTTCTTTTGATAGTTTTATCTAACTGTCTATCTTGTTTTGCGACTTCTTTTCTTTCCTCTACTGTCACAACCCCATCCGCCTTCGCATTTTGCTTAGCTTGTCTTACATCTTGTTTCTCTTTGTGTATTTTTGCAGCTTCTCTACGAGTAATTTCTCCTGATTTTATTCCCTGTTTTACTCTAGCACGCTCGCCTTTTAAGTTCATATCTTCTTTTTGTTGTGAATAAGCTACATTCGAAAAAACTAAAGCTGCTACTACTAATAAAGTCCATTTCATAAATTCTAATTTAAAGGTTAATAATACTTGATTTATTTATATGATAAAAATAGTGATATAAGGTTTAATTTTGTTTTAAAATAAAGTTGCAATTAATTGTTATGAGCCGTGATATAGTTGTAGATGATTTAGGAATTATTGAATACAAAGATGCAGAAAGAATGCAGCTCGACTGTTTTGAAACTAAAGTCTCTGCTAAGAATTTAAAAATCCAAACAGACAATAAGTTGTTCCTCTTAGAGCACTATCCTGTATATACATTAGGTAAAAATGCCGATGAAAAAAATATTCTACCTATAGCTAGAACTTGTGGAGCTAGTTTTCATCATATTACTCGGGGTGGCGATGTCACCTTTCATGGCCCCGGGCAGTTAGTAGCATATCCTATTATAGATTTACAAGACTTCAATATGGGTGTTCGAGCCTATGTGACGGCTCTTGAAAATATCGGAATTGACCTTTGCGCATCCTATGGAATTGAGGCCAAAGCCTCAGACGAAGAAGGCGTATGGGTAGATTATGGAACATCAAAAGCTAGAAAAATAATGGCGATAGGCATCAAGGTGAGCCGCTATATCACCATGCACGGCATAGCCTTTAATGTCAATACAGATTTAAATTATTTCAGTTTTATCATTCCCTGCGGTATACCGAATAAGGGCGTTACCAGTCTGCAAAGAGAGCTGGGTAGAGAGGTAGATATGCAGGAGTTTAAGGAGAGGTATGTTGAGATTTTTAAAAAATATTTTAACTAGGGTAAATGAAATTGGCTCTATTTATTTTGTTCTCACATATAACAAGCTTTCTGTATTGTCAAAATGATAATGATCAGTATAGATATTTGCAAAGCTATCACTCTATTGGGATTAATGAAGTTACCAAGGATTCAATTTATGCAGTTGACATTAGTTTTGTAAATAATATTTCTGATTTTATATTCGATTCAGTAAATCAAGTCTTGTTGTCGTATTTCGCACTATACGCCAATGAGGGTGGTAAGACAAATTATGATTATATCAATGCATACAGCCTGAAAGCAAATAAAATGCTTTGGGCGAAAATAGTAGATAGGACCAAAGAAAAATATGATTTTATAGATGGAAAGCTATATGCCAATTCCACAAAATTCAATGGTTTGCTAGATGTTCTTAATGATACATTTAAATGGAAAACCAAATCGAACATAATTATTCATCCTGATTTAATAGCAAGGAATGTTGTTTTAGTTCCACAATTTAAAAATCAGGAGGGG
>CAYXKX010000046.1:14732-16142 GCA_964465185.1 uncultured Chitinophagaceae bacterium | reverse complement strand
AAGTCTAGTGGGCTAGCGGAAGTTTCCCTCTCCTTTGACAATACAAAAAATATTCTCTCCACCGAATTTCAGGAAGTCACTGTCACACGACGACTTTTTCGCACGGGGGAAAGTGAGTATAGAATCAATGACGTCAGCTGCCGATTAAAAGACATTCATAATCTTTTTATAGATTCTGGTATAGGTAGCGATAGCTATGCTATCATAGAACTAGGGATGGTAGATGAAATTCTACAAAATAAAGAACAGTCGAGAAAACGACTTTTCGAGCAGGCATCTAGTATCAGTAAATATAAAATCCGCAAGAAGGAATCACTACAAAAACTAAAAGCGACAGAAGAGAACTTAGAGCGACTAAAAGATATTCTAGCTGAGATAGAATCCAATATGAAAACGCTCGAAACACAAGCCAAGCGAGCGGAGCGCTACTATCAAATTAAAGAAGAATACAAGACCTATTCCCTAGAGTCTATTAAATATCAAGTGAGTAATTATAAAACGGGATATAATAACCTATTTGCTGATAAACAAAAAGAGCAAGACAAGAAGAATGAGATAGAAACCATGATTCAGTCAAGGGATGCGGAGACTCAGAAGTTAAAATTAGAATTGGTGACGAAAGAATCCAGACTGACAGAAGTGCAGAAAAAAGTCAATGAGCTTATCGGCGGTATAGGGAGAAATGAAAATGAACGCAACCTTTTAAGAGAACAGATTTCCAATTTATCTAAAAATAATGAGCAGATAAAAATTCAAATCCAAGAAGCGCAGACGGAGATAGAGCAGGTCAATATTTCACTGAGGGAACTGAATGAAGTTGTAGGAAATTCACAAGAGAAATTTAACCTAGTAGAAGTCGATAAAAAGGCCATCCAAGTAGAATTAGAAGCCAATGAGAAAACGTTTTTAGAAAATAAATCCCTCATAGATCAAGACAAAGACTTGTTTACTGAAACTCAAAAGCAAGTCTATGAATTAGATAAAAATAAATCTGTTCTCCAATCGCAGATTGTTGTAGCAGAAGAAAATCGATTAAAAATAGAAAATGAGTATGAGAGCCTGTATCTAGAGAGAGAAACTCTTGATAGCGCATTTAATCTAATAACACAGTCAAAAAATAAATTAGAAGCTGAACTACAAAAACTGATACAAGAAGAGGAAGCTAACAAAAAAACTATTGAAGAAAAAACGGAATTAGTCAATCAAAAAAAGATTGAACTCAATCAAGTTCATCGAAAAAACGACAGTAAGAAGAATGAATATAACCTTCTGAAATCCATGATTGACAATTTGGAAGGCTTCCCTGAGAGCATTAAATTTCTCAAGAAAAATGTACCCCTCTTCGAGCACAAGAATGTTTTCTCTGACTTGATTGTATGTGAAGAAAAATATAAGATAGCCATTGAGGGC
>CAYXKX010000046.1:7173-14717 GCA_964465185.1 uncultured Chitinophagaceae bacterium | reverse complement strand
TTGATTAGTGGTTACGGGAATTATTTCATTGTGGATACCTTATTTGACGCTCAACTTTCTATTCGAAAATTGAAAGAGCAGAACGCAGGTAAGGTGGGCTTATTTGTCATGGAACTAGTCAATAAGATTTCCACTCCTTCTCCTAAATCTTATAAAGGTTTAATACCTGCTGCCGAGGTAGTCAAGTTAGATAAGCAGTATCAATCATTGGCGTCCTATTTGTTTCACAATATTTATTTCGCTGAAAACATTGAAGACCTTAACCTAGCGGACTATGAAAATGAGAACATCAAAATCATAGACCTCAAAGGAACAGCCATATTAGACAGACATGCTCTCTATGGTGGCTCAGCTAGTTTGTTTGATGGCGCACAAGTGGGTAGAAGTAGAAATCTCGAAGCCCTCAATGCAGAGATTATAGGATTAGATAAAGAAGTAGCGATAGTCGAAAAGCAACATAATTCGCTCGTCAAAGAAATAGAAGAGCTAAAAACCAAAACCAAGGTTAAAGAGATTGAAGAATTGCAGGTTAAATTTTCCAATATCAAGGATGAGTTTGCGAAAAAATCAGTTATGGTAGAGCAAACCAAAACACGTCTGATGCAACTTGAGGAGAAAAAACTAGAATTAGTCGACAGTAAAATTGCTAATGAGGCTGCCCTTCAAAAAATAGAATTAGAGCATTTAGAACTAGTCAAGAGTCTTGATGTCCTTAAGGATAAGAACGATCAAAACCAAGTAGCACTGGATGCCTATCTGGCGAAATACAATGAAATCAAAGAAAAAGCAAATAAAATAGATGTGGAATACAACACACTTCACATCACTATCATGCAGCAGAATCAACAGATTTTGTTTTTTACGAAGCAGCTAGACACCTTAAATAATAATGTTGTTCAATTTCAAAATAAAATAGATAGCCAATACAAAGAAGAAGCGGAAAAAACAGAAAAGCTATCTAAAATGGAAATGGATATCCTCTCCAACTATACCGAGCGAGATAGCCTCACGCTGAATGTACTAGAAGCAGAGAAGGATTATTTCACCTCTCGAAATCTAGTCGCAGAGCAGGAGAATGCCATTCGAGAAATCCAAAGTCAACTGAGCAGACAAACCGAAATAGTTTATACCTATGATTCCAAATTGCAGGAAATGCGCATTCAGCTTCAATCAATAAAAGAGAGATTGAAGATTGAGTTTGAAATGGAATTAGATGAATTTATCAATTCAGATTTAACGGTATCTATACCTCAAGAAGAAGTTGATACCAAACTAGCTCACTTCAAAAAGAGACTCGACACCTATGGAGAAATCAATCCTATGGCTATAGAGACCTACAATGAAATGAAAAAGCGCTACGACTTTTTAGTAGAACAGAAAGAAGATGTATTAGCTGCCAAGAATGATTTATTAGAAACTATTAAGGAAATAGATGCCAATGCGAAGGAACGTTTCCTTGAATCTTTCCATAAAATCAGAGAGAATTTTATCAAGACCTTCCGCATACTATTCACCGAAGATGACGACTGTGATTTGATTCTCGTAGATCCTGAGAACCCTCTAGACTCAGATATAGAAATCATAGCCAAGCCTAAAGGTAAAAAACCACTCACCATCAACCAACTCTCTGGTGGAGAAAAAACACTTACTGCGACTGCCTTGTTATTCTCGCTCTATCTCTTGAAGCCAGCTCCTTTCTGTATCTTCGATGAGGTGGACGCTCCATTAGATGATACTAACATAGCTAAGTTCAATAAAATCATCGAAGAGTTTTCCAAGAATTCACAATTCATCATCGTCACCCACAACAAGCAAACGATGGCTAGTGTAGAAGTCCTCTATGGTGTCACCATGATAGAACAGGGTGTCAGCAGGGTAGTTCCAGTTGATTTTCGGACGTTGGCGGAGAGTGCGTAGTTTATTGAATATTCAAAAGACCATATGGGTTATAGTAAAAAGTGCCAAAGCAAAAGTTATTAATCTGTTAGTAATGAGTAAACTCAAACCAATTAGAAACTAGCTTTTTTCTGAGTATTCTTACATTTCCTTCGCTTATTGATTCTACGGGCGTATAAAGAATTCTAGCCTTATACCTAGAATTCTTTATTAGAATATACTTCCAGACATCATTAAAAGCTTCCTCTGGCAATCTCTCATAAAATATTGGATTGAATGAGAGAAGAATTTCATATGATTTTAAACTGAAAAGACTAATCCAATCTAGCTTGTTTAAAAATTTTGCATTAGATAATCGAACCGAATCTTTTCTAAGATATTCCTTATGTGCTTTTGATCCAGTTCCTTCATAGATATATGAAGGAAATCCCCAATTACTCTTATAAATTTGAGCTAAATTTCCTGCGCTGTCTAAAATCTCAAATGACAACTTTCCTTCCTCCTCGTATATTCCAATATAATCTTGTTCAAGTAATAAATTATATTGAACAGAATCCTCATTTCTAAAACTAACTTGAATTGAATCTCGAGATATTAACTTAGCAAAAAGCATTATATCCTGTGAAAAACTACAATCATAACTTAGAATAATTATTATAATTAATGCTAAACGTAAACAAATTCTCATTACAAAATTTTAAATCAATCTACATTAATAAACAACTCTAAGTCTATATTATATCCCCCTCCTCCCCATCTCTTTTTTCAGGAGCAACAACTCTCTACTTGTCTGACCTTCGACAGAAGTATTCTCCTGAGCGCGACGGATGAGGTAGGGAATAACCTCTTTCACTGGACCGAAGGGCATATATTTAGCCGTATTCATTCCTAAAGCTGAGAGATTGTAAGTGATATTGTCACTCATCCCTAACAGCTGGGAAGCATTGACGTGTTTGTGATTGAGGGGTAGATTTTTCTCGGTCAATAGTTCGAAATAGAGTCTATTCGAAGCTTCATTATGAGATGCACAACATAGGGAAATAGATTCTACATTTTCTACAGCATAGCGAACAGCTCCATCGAATTCTCGGTCTGAAGCTTCTTTGGTAGTATTGATCGGAGATTTCTTATCAAGTTTTACGTAGTATTGATTTTCCTTTTCTACGTATGCTCCTCGAACAATTTTTGCTCCCAAAATATAACCTTTCTCTATCGCTCTCTGATGCGCTTTTTTAAAGTCTTCCAATTTATCGTTTCGATACAACTGATAAGTATTGAATATATAGGCTTCTTCATTATTATATTTCTCCATCATTTCATCGACTAACTCATCTATACTATCCTGAAACCAGCTCTCCTCTGCATCTACATAGAGGTGCACATCGCATTCCACAGCTTCGCTGCACAATTTGTCTATGTATGACTTCGCTTGAAGAAATTCCTGCTGCTCTGCTTGTGTCAATTCTTGTTTAGCTTGTAGCTTCACCCAAATATCCGTGTGTGCATAGCCGGTAAATTTCACACACATAGCGCGTACAGAAGGATTTTCTTTGGCGAAATGAATAGCATTCAGCGTTTTTTCATAAGTATCTCTATAACCCGAAGCATCTTCCAATCCTTCCACACTATAATTCAGTAAGACTTCAATATTATTTTTTTTCAAGCGATTGATTAAAGGAATGGACTCATCTAAAGACTCGCCCCCACAGAAATGAGAGAAAATGGTATTCTTAATTAAGCCTTGAATGGGAAAGTTGAGTTTCAGCATTGAATTGATGACTGAGTTGCCTAGACTTACTAGCCAACTAACACTCATCAATCTAAAGAGCCAATAGGCTTTCCTCAATTCATTATTTGATAAGTAGGCATAGGCTACTTCGGTATTTTCAAAGGAGATTTTGGGTTGGGGGTCGGACATTTAATTATTAATTTTAAATTCTTATTTTGAATTAAATTGATTGTAAAAACGAACAAACTTTATCTAAAACGTCTTTCACCTTTTCATTCGACTCTGCTTGACAATATACTCGCAATACAGGTTCTGTGCCGCTGGCTCGAATCATCAATACACGTTCCCCTTCTAGGTGATATTTAAAGCCATCGATTGTTTCCGTTAACTCCACAGGAATGTCCGCTAGAGACTTGATATCAGTCGTTTCACAATATTTCAAAATCGCTTGCTTTTTCTCTTCGGTCAATTTCAAATCATTTCTACCATATGAAAATGCACCGACAACACCATTGATATCTTCTATAAATTGTTCTAAGGTTTTCCCAGTTCTCGCTAAATAATCAATGACAATCAATGCATCCCATATCCCATCGCGTTCAGGAATATGACCAGCAACTGATATACCTCCACTTTCTTCTCCTCCTACGAGCACGCCACCCTCCTGAATAATTTCAGCTATATATTTAAAGCCAATTTTGGTGACTTCGATAGGCAAACCAAAGGCTTCGCACATTTTTTTAATCTTAGGAGAAACAGAGAATGCAACCACTACTTTGCCGCTCATTCCTTTGTCCTTATGTAGAATATAGATGAGCATCAAGATAATCATATGGGCATCGATATAATTTCCCTTTCTGTCCATCAAGGCTATTCTATCTGCATCGCCGTCATTGACAAATGAGAAATCAATATCACCTTTAGATTTTAAAAAATCTGAAAAGTCCTTCAAATTACCTGGGATTGGTTCTGGTGCTATATGATTAAAATTAGGATTCCACTCACAGTTGAAGTGAACAGCATTAGGCAGTATATCTGGAACTATGCTCTGCCCTGCTCCAAACATAGCATTATATCCGAGTTTTAGTTTAGATTGATTGATTTTATCTAAATCGAAATAACCACGAACTCTATCTAAATATAGCGTTCTAAAATCCTTATACTCTAAAAATCCTTTTGACTTTATCTCTTCTAGAGAAACCTCAGAATAATTATACGATTCAGGAATCATATCTTCTACTTCCTGTACTTGACTCGGTGGAGTAGGTCCACCAAAACTCGATTTCAACTTATAACCATTATATGATGGAGGGTTATGACTGGCTGTAACCATAACTCCTATATCGGCCTTATACTCATTACAAGCCAGAGAAAGCATGGGCGTGGTACATATTTTGTCATAAAACACGACTTTGACTCCCTTGGAATACATGACTTGAATGATAGTTTCAGCAAACATATTTCCGCCGAATCGACAATCAAAACCTAATGCTATTGCAGGTTTAGAATTTGATTTCAAAATAAAATCGGCCGTAGCAGCAGCCACACGGGCTACATTTTCTACTGTGTAATCCTTGGCTATTATTGCTCTCCAACCATCCGTTCCAAACTTGATCTTATACATACTATTCGCGTTACTTTCTTTAGTTTTTCAAAATTATAAAAGGTCAAATTTAAGGGTAAAATGCTTACATTTGATGGATTTTTTAAGATGGAAAGCAATATAACAATAGGACTTAGGCGCAATATGGTCGATGAGCTCATAGAAAAGCTTAATGGCTTTGGTATCAATCAATACGAGAAAGTCTTACAAGTGATGGGACAAGTTCCGCGACACATATTCGCCCCCATTGGTTTTGAACGTATGGCATATGAAATAGCCCCCGTGCTAATCGATGAAGATCAAACGATGTCATCTCCGCTTACCGTAGCTCTACAGACCATTGTCCTCAATCCACAACCTACAGATAAAATCTTGGAAATAGGGACGGGCTCAGGATATCAAGCAAGTGTTTTAAGTTTTTTATGTAAAGAGGTTTATACCCTAGAACGCCATAAGATACTACATGAAAAGTCTAAGTCCTTTTTCAAGGAAATGAAGATGAAAAATGTGTTCCCCTTTTTAAAAGATGGTTTTGAAGGTTTGGCGAATCAAGCTCCATTTGACAAAATTATTATCACATGCGGAGCAGATTTCGTTCCAGATACCCTGCTAAGTCAGCTAAAAAAAGGTGGAGAAATGATTATACCTTTAAACGATAGCGATACAAACTATATGAAGCGGATCATTAAACTGGATGATGGAGAATATTATGAAGAGCGCTTTGAAGGATTTCAATTTGTGCCGATGTTGAAAGGAATTAACTAACAATGAATAGCGAACAACTAATAATTTTGCATTTTTTTATACGTCTTTCTTTAAAGCAAATACAACTTAAAACTTAAAACTTGTAACTTAAAACTAAATTCAGTGGCTCAAATAGCAAATAGAGAAAAAATAGAGCGTATTTTGGAGCGCATCGCTTATCAATTGGCAGAAAACTATTGTCATCATAAGCATATAACCTTTGTGGGAGTAAAAGAAAGCGGATTCGTGCTGGCCCAGGAAGTAGAGAATTACCTAAAGCCTATTCTCTATATACCCACCGAAGTCATTTCATTAGAAATAGATAAAAAAAATCCTCTGACAAGTGAAATCAAACTTTCAAAAAATATAGATGCAAAAAATACGGCTATTATTTTAGTAGATGATGTCATCAATAGTGGTCAAACGCTATTTTATGCATTGAAACCATATTTTGACATGAAAATTGATTCACTCGATACGCTCATTTTAGTTGAGCGAAAACATAAACGTTTCCCCATTATAGCGGATTATGTAGGCATTTCTCTCAATACGACTATGCTCGAAAAAATTGAAGTCAAAGTCAAAGGAGGGAAAATCTCTAGCATTGAATTAGTTTAATGGAAGCTGCTTGGTTTGAATCTTGGTTTAATAGCCCCTACTATCATATTCTCTATCAGCATAGAGATGATCGCGAGGCAGAGTTATTTATTGACCATCTTTATACTCATTTAAAAATTGTCAAAGACCATAGTATTCTAGACCTGGCTTGCGGTGCAGGGAGACATTCGATTTATATGGCGTCCAAAGGTAATAGCGTCACAGGGATAGACCTAGCCTCTAACTCTATAGAAGAAGCGAAATCCAAAGCAATAGAAAAAGGCATTTCCGAAAAATTGCAGTTTCAGGTGGAGGATATGCGCGACTTTGAACTCAATACAAAATTTGATTTTATATTGAATCTCTTTACTTCTTTTGGATATTTTGAAACTAAGGCGGAAAATGAATCGGTGCTTAACTGTGCTAAGAATCATTTAAATGAAAACGGTATCTTAGTCATCGACTATTTCAATAGTCAACTCGTCCGAGCCAATGGTGAAGAAAGTTATACAAAAACCATATCAGGAATAGACTTCACTATTCATAAATATTTCGACAAAGATTTTGTCATCAAGGAAATAGAAGTCAATGACCAAGGGAAAATTTCCATATTTAGAGAGCAAGTGCAGCTATTCGAGTTAAAAGAAATACAAACCATGCTAGAAAATCTCGGCTTTCAAGTTTTAAATCATTTTGGAGATTATCAACTAGGAGAATACAAAACGAATTCGCCGAGGAGTATAGTGGTGGCAAGAATTGACTAAGTCTTCAAATCAATCATAGTTTCTTAATATTCTCCTCTGGGTCCTTATGGATATGCAGGAAATAAGGATCAATGACTATCTTATCTGGTTTCTTGTCGCTGATGAGTTTGATGGTATTTTCTTTTTTGTTGAGGAAGAATCTTTGTTTATGGATTAGCTTACCATATCTAGATTTATCTTCAGCATTTTGATATACCGCTAGATCAAAATA
>CAYXKX010000046.1:0-7163 GCA_964465185.1 uncultured Chitinophagaceae bacterium | reverse complement strand
CGCATTGGGGTCGGATGAATTCTTGGCCAAACTAAAATTAATTGACGTCTCAAACTTGTTATCCGCGCGTTTAATTACTTTCGCATCTTTTATGTCAGTAGAATAAATAATAATCTCTTCCAATCCAGCCTTAACTGTAGACTTTAATGAATCAGGGGTCAAACTATAAATTTCATCTAAAAGCGCATAGGAGTTTGGATAAGGCGGTTCTTTATATCCATATTTTTTTACCAAATTACTTAACGCAGTATTGATTTTAGGTTCGCCCAAAAACTGTTGTATAGCATACAAAACAAGACTTCCTTTCTGATAATGAATATATCCTTGATTATCTACTGTCTTCAAAGAGGATTCTCCTTTTTCTTCAAAAGCCCGAGAAAACACATAGCCGTTGTTTGCTTCTTTTAAAAATTTAGCGGTCATATCCATTCCGTACTCTTTCTCTAAAAGTTTCAAGCTAGAATATTCTGCTATTGACTCTGAAAGCAAGGTTGAACCCTGCATATCGGCGCCAATCACCTGGTGTGCCCACCACTGATGAGCCATCTCATGCGCTACGATATGAAATACTTCATTGACATCTTCTGGATTCTTAACTAGATTAGAAGTAAAGCCTATGGATTCTGAATATGGCATAGTGCCAGGAAATGCCTGAGCAAAGGATGAAAATTTTGGAAACTCAATAATACGAGCCACTGGATGTTTATATGGTCCGAAATTATCTGAATAATATTCTATCGACTTTTTCAAGGCATGCATCATCATCTTGGTATTATGCGCGTGCTGAGGGATATAATAAACTTCACACTGAACTCCACGGGAACTATCTTTCAGTATTTCATATTTCCCAGAGACTATAGAAAAGAAAAACTTTGATGGTTGACTTAAATCATACTCAAAATAATTTCTGTCTTTTTCCTTCCATGATTTAATCATTTTGCCCGGTGCTAAAGCTATCTGATCTGCGTCAGTGGAAATCTCCGTATGTATAGTTACCCAATCTGCCATACCACCAATATAATCTTTCATGCAGGCGTGGGTGCATTCTCGGACTAATGGAGGGCTAAATTCAGCTTTGGTAGGCAATCCATATTTTTCTCTATCAGACTTATCAGATATCTCTAAATCTTTATTATAGCCCAATATTGGCGTAAATGAACTAAAGTCCATAAATGTACCATTGGTCAATAATCTACTATTCTGTATTTCATTTTCAACACCCTTGTTTTCCTCAAAATACTCATATTCAAATAACAGACTATCTCCTTTTTTAAGTGGTTTACTAAGTTTATACGTTTGAAAATTAACTATAGCATTTTTGTCCTCCTTACTTAGAGTTGCTCCTTTAATAGAGATTTTAAATGGTCGAAAAATATCATTATTAATATAAATTTTATCTATGCTGGAATCCTCCTTATTGACCATCCACATTTTACATTTTACGTCATAGCTGCGAGTGCTTGGATATAAATTTATTTTATAGTCCACTTTCGTTGCCTTAGGAATAGGGTAATTCATCAGATGGCGAAATGATTTTTCGTAATGCGCTTTTCGCAACAAACTATCTTTTTCCCCGAAATAAGGGTTGACAATTTGAGTTTGATAATACATAAAACACGTATATGCAATGGTCAATGTCAAAAATGGAATAAATAATTTTTTAGATTTTGAAAATCTATAGGCGAATTCTTGGCTCCTTTCTTTCCAAGATATATTCTTACCTCTCACGAAAAACCAATAAGATATGAAACCTATAATTCCGTAAATAAGTATCCAATAGATAATAAAGGCTATAGCAGAAGTTTTAAAAATCCCATATCCATAGAAATCTGAGGTTATTATCCTAGGTAGATCAGGGGTAATTGAAACCATATTGGAAGTAATTTTTAGCCATCTAAATAAAAATGGTTCAACGATAATGACTATAACTGATAGGAAATATGCCACAAATTTGTTGTTTACGACTATCTGAAAAAACATGGATAGTAAAGTCAATGTAAATGCATAAAACAAATTGATTATGTACAATTCAACAAAATATCGAGACCAATCAATAACATATACCCCTCTAATCACTTGATATAGTAAACCAAGACATAACAAGATAGTCGAATACACGAGTACTAAATAAACTATAGATAAAACCTTACCCAGATAAACGGTAAATGTTTTAACTGGCAAACTATCGTATATGTCACTTATCTTGGCATCCCGTTCTTTCCAGATCAACATTCCTGTAAAGAAAATTATAGCATAATTAGTCAATCTATAAACTACTTCCAAAAAGTCAAGTGTATTGGACGTATTAGCCATGCTATCGGATAATCCAGAATCAGACTGAATCGTCCCAATAAAATTCATACTCAAAACCATCAATATTAAACCAACTGTCACGTAAAATGCTGGACTCTTGATAATATGTAAAAAGTCTATTTTAGCCTGATAATGCAAATTTCTCAAAACATAAGCAGGTGAAAAGTCCTTCACTACATTACTAAAAATAGTATCGGAAAAGATTGGTTTTATTATCTGTGATTCATTCTGAGATTCCTTAGAAGATTGAGACTTAAATTTATTCAAATTCAAAGCGATAATCCATAAAACAAATGCTACAAATAGCCAAATAAAGCGATTAACAAAATACTTCCAATCCAAAGTAAACAATAAATGATTCTTTTCATAAACAGACCATTTTTTAGTATAATAGAAAATTGGAACAAAACCAAAAGGATCAGATAACGCCGCAATAGTCTTATTATCAATTTTATCATTTAAACTGGAAATAGAATTAAATAGGATTACAATAACAATAGCTCCTAAAAAGCTATAGTTTATGCTTTTAGTCCATGCTGCAATCAAAAATAAAATACTTCCAACTATAAGCATATTGGGAAATGCAATGCACAGCAAACTCTGCAAATGTGCATCCCAACGAAATGGCCCCAATAAGTCCATATCTGCCCAAGGCATGAAACCAGATATAACATCAGCAAGAGGAACAGTAAAAAAAATCAATGAAACAATTAAAATTCCGCCAATGAATCTTCCCAATAAGATTTTATTTCTATTAACGGGAAGGGAATATAGAATTTGATCAAATTTATTTTCATAATCTCGAGTAACTCCTGAACTAATAAAGGTATTGATAAAAATCGGCAGTATCAAGCCCAGTACATAATACCAAATCATTATGCTGTAAGGAGAATTTCGAAAATTTGCATCACCCCCTAGAGAAACATCTTCTAGTGTAAATACAAGTATGGTAAGTAAAAATATGATTAAAGCAAACACATAGGTAAATATTCGTTTTCTCCAATATTTTAATTCAAAGTTTATGATACTTAATAGCATACTATCTCTTTAAAAAATTAATTAATTTATAATCTGTGACCACTTATGCTCTGCAGATATAGAAAAACACATCTTCCAAATCGGCCTGCTTCTTATCAAAAGGACTGGTCAACGCTTGTTCAGAATATACGTTGAGAAAATTCTTACCTGCGTTTAACTTTTCAGATAATACTTGATAATTCGCCTTAAAAGATTCTAATTCGCCTTTCTCCACGAATCTTCCAAACACTTTATCTTTCAATATAGCTAATGCATCTGATGGAGAACCCTTAAATCGAACACTGCCATTATGTATTATCGCCATGTTATTGCAGAGCTCTATGACATCCTGTACTATATGGGTAGACAAAATAACGATTTTATCCTCGGCTATTTCTGATAGAATATTGTGAAATCGATTTCGCTCTGTAGGATCTAGGCCTGCTGTTGGTTCATCTACAATCAATAAATTTGGATTTCCAATTAAGGCTTGTGCTATGCCGAATCGCTGTTTCATACCTCCTGAAAAATCACTGACATTTTTCTTTCTAAATTCATACAAATTCACTTTATTCAAAAGACCTAAAACTAAATCCTTCGTATTTTCTTTTATTCCTTTCAATGTCGCTATATGAAACAACATATCATAGGCAGAAATTTTAGGATAAACACCGAACTCTTGAGGTAAATAACCCAGCTGCTTTCTCAGCTCATCCTTATTTGTAAAAATATCCATTTCATTCAGAGTAATACTACCACTATCTGGATCTTGGAGAGTAGCAATTGTGCGCATAAGACTTGATTTGCCAGCACCATTCGGACCTAGTAATCCAAACATACCATTCCCTATTTCAAGATTGACATTATCTATCGCCTTTATTCCATTGGCGTATTGCTTATTTAAGTTTTGGATAACTAAATTCATATTTTCAAAAATTTATACTAAGATATACTTAGTTGGTATAAATTTTCGCAAAAAGGTTACATTTCCATTAAATTAGCATTAAAATGCAAACTATTCTTTAAATCGACTAGTAAAATACCTAGTCAATTTATCCAATGCTTTTCTTCGATGACTAATTGCATTTTTTTCGTCTGATGCTAACTGTGCATTCGTTTTAACATAACCATCAGGTATAAATATTGGATCATATCCGAATCCATTGCTCCCAGCGGGAGAATAGGCAATGTTACCATTCATTTGGCCATCAAAAACTTCCTGTATTTCGGACGTTTTAAACGTAATAATAGATACAAATCTTGCCTTTCTCTCTTTCGTATCTCCCAATTCGTATAATACCTTTTCATAATTCTGAATGTCATTTCTTTCCTCTCCAGCATACCGTGCACTATAGGCGCTAGGTCGACCATTGAGAAACTCAACCTCCAAACCACTATCTTCTGCTATACATGGTAGCTGCGTTTTTTCAAAAAAGAAATTGGCCTTATAAATTGAATTTTCTTTAATCGTATCGAAGGGTTCAGGGATTTCTCCTTCAAACTGAATATCTTTTAAGGTTATGACGTCATAACGATCTCCAATAATTTCTCTAACCTCTTTCAGTTTTTTATCATTGGAAGTGGCGAAAATTAGTTTTTGCTTCATTCAAAAAAAACTTCTAGTTACTCGAATCCTTAATAGTACCCGCTCCTACAGTTACATTCGTGGCTTCATCCACCAAGATAAAACTACCCGTGTTTCTATTTTTCGAATAGGAATCATAAAATAAATCTGAGGTACAGCGCAGGACAACTCTTCCAATATCATTCATGGCTAGATTTACAGAATCAGGAATACGACTTAGGTTATTGATATCCATCTTGTATTGAATTGATTTTACCATCGCTTTGACATCTTTGGTGGTATGCTTCAAAATATACTTCTGCATCGGCTGCAATGGCTTTTCGCCCATCCAGCATATCATAGCCTCTATATCTTGACCTCGCTTTGGCAAATTGTTTTCACGCAATATCATATCTCCTCGCGATACATCTATTTCGTCTTCGAGTTGTATAGAAATAGATTGCGGAACAAATGCCTCTTCTATTTCCATCTCTCCATGATGAATAGATTTAATTTTACTTGAAAATCCTGATGGATAAATTGTAATCTTATCACCCTTTCGCAATATTCCCCCTAGCATCCTTCCAGAAAAAGCTCTGTAATCATGAAATTTATCCAACTGAGGTCGAATGACACCTTGCACTGCAAATCGGGCATCTACCATATTCTGGTCATTGGCTATATGTATATTTTCCAAAAGATACATCAGGGTCGTCCCTTCATACCAAGACATGTTTTCAGACTTGTGAACTATATTGTCTCCTAGAAGCGCTGAAATAGGAATGAAGTGCACGTCTCGGATGGACAATTTAGAGGCGAACTCTTTATATGCTTCACGAATATTTTCATAAACAGATTCATCCCAATCCACCAAATCCATCTTATTTATGCAAATAGCTAGGTGAGGTATTCCAAGCAATGATGCAATCAATGAGTGCCGCTTTGTCTGTTCGATGATACCTTTACGAGCATCTACAAGTATAATAGCTAGATTGGCTGTAGAAGCCCCCGTGACCATATTCCTAGTATATTGAATGTGACCGGGTGTATCGGCAATGATAAATTTTCGCTTAGGGGTAGCAAAATATCTATACGCTACATCTATAGTGATTCCTTGCTCCAACTCTGCTTTCAGTCCGTCTGTAAAATAGGCGAGATTTAATTTCTCCTCTCCCTTGCGCAGACTAATGCGCTCTATAGCGTCTATTTGATCTTGAAAAATAGATTTAGAATCATATAATAATCGACCAATCAAGGTACTTTTGCCATCATCAACACTTCCCGCAGTGGTGAATCGAAGCAATTCCATTTTCAAATAACTCTCACTACTAAACTTGTCACCCATTTGTATTGATTTGACTGTATTCAAACTACTTTCTCTTTGGCAAACTGTAGACCATCATGTAAAATATGGCATAGAGAATAATAGCCAAAGAAGAGCTTAAAAGTGTTTTTAATAATATGTAAAATATGTTTGAAATTTCTCCAAGTTCGACAAAGAAATAAAAGAGATGAAACAGAATTAGTCCAATAAATAGATATAAAAAAACCAAGTTTTCACCTTGTATCTTTACGCTAATTTCGCTTTCTTCCTCTGGGGATTTATTATAAATCAAAGCCAACGCATAGGGACGAATAAACGTAATAAATACAGAAGACGCTATCCCAAAACCATAGGTATTGCAAAAAACATCAATAATGGCACCGTAGAAAAACCCGATAAGCATATAGAATGCTGGTTTGATGTCTCTAGGCAGCAATAAGAGGAACACTGGGTAAATTTTTGGATTGAATAGTCCATAAAAACTAATACTATTAGCCGTGAACACTTGAACCAAGGTTACAATAATGCCAATAAAAATTAAATTCGTCCATTTACTGTTCATTAATTTTCAGCCTTTTGAATTTTAACAATCGTATCTTCTATGGCCCTCACCTCTTGGCGTTCGATATTCTCAATAAGATAAACGTATTTCAATTTGGAAAAATCACTGTATAATCTCACTTTAATATTAGCAAAATTACTCTTACTATCTTCTGAATATTTCTCTACTGTACCTACTGGAATTCCCTCCGGATAATAACTCGAATAACCGCTCGTTTCAATTATTTCTCCCTTTTTTAGTTTTATATGCTTTGGAACTTCTTCTAGAAGGGCTGTCTTAATATCCCCACCTTTCCATCTCAATTGACCTACATTTTTAGTAGTTCTGTTTCGAACGCTCACATTGGCATCCTTGTTTAATATGGACATAATACAGCAATAGTT
>CAYXKX010000045.1:456-16266 GCA_964465185.1 uncultured Chitinophagaceae bacterium | reverse complement strand
TTCTATCGTAGGTTTTATTACCTTCGATTCCACTTGTTCTATTAATGCTTTATCGATAAATGGCACAGGGGATATACAGCCCATGCCACCAGTATTTAAGCCTTTATTTCCTTCAAATCGACGCTTGTAGTCTTTCGCATTAGGGAGAAGTACATATTGACTTCCATTTGTGTATACGAAAATAGAAAACTCTATGCCATCTAAAAATTCTTCGAGAACAACTTTTTCACTTGATGTGCCAAATTTTCCGTCTAAAATGAATTCATCAATCAATTGTCTTGCTTCTTCCTTAGTCTCTGGAAGCACAACGCCTTTGCCCTCTGCCAGGCCATCTGCTTTGATGACAAAAGGGGGATTTTTTTCTTCAAACCACTGATAGGCTTTCTCTAGATTGTCTTTGGTTATTTCCAAATAATCTGCCGTAGGAATCTGATTTGCAGCCATAAACTCTTTGGCAAAGGCTTTACTCCCTTCTAACATCGCAGACTTCTGTGAAGGTGCTACTACTTTTATATGTTTTAAATTAGCTCTCTGAAAATAATCCCAAATCCCTGCCACCGCAGGTTGCTCTGGTCCGCAAACGATAAGTTGGATATCATTTTCTAAACAAAATTTCTCTACAGCAGGAAAGTCCGTAGCAGGGATTCCTAAATTTTTCCCGTATTCAAGTGTACCTCCATTACCTGGAGTGATATACAACTCGGACAGTATGATAGACTGACTAATTTTCCATGCTAATGTGCACTCCCTTCCTCCCGATCCTAATAATAATACATTCATTTTACAAATATAATTAACAATGAATAATTAATATCTAATAGTAATAAGACAGGGACGTTTCGACTCATTATATCTTACTGTAGCTTGATGCCTCATTTGTTATTTTTCGTTAATCGGTTAAACTGAGCGACATTAATTGCTTCTAAAATGTAAGTAAATTGTATTCACCAATTAAACTATATAATATGAATAAATTAATTTTACTCTTTGTTTTTTCAGCGGCCTCATCTATGCATGCTCATGCGCAGTCTTGGGATCAAAACGATGATTATTACGACAATAACAGAAATTCAAACCAACAAAGAAATCAAGGTTGGGGACAACATCCTCAAGGTGGCTGGAATAACGGAAACCAGAGCTGTGATAATCCATATCAAGATCCAAATTACTATCCTTCGAATTATGGAAATAGAGGCTGTCAAGCGCCGCCGCCTTGTAGAAGAAATGTGGTCGTAGTGATGCCGCCGCCGAGCTACTGTGCGCCTGTGGTGATTGCACCGAGACCTCACCCATACTATAGACCTTATGGATATAACCCATATAGAAGACCCTATGGATATGGTCTTCGTCCGAGAGGTTGGAGAGGCAGATAAAAAAGTAATTTTTTGGTGATTAGTTCAATGAATGGTCAAAGGTTGAAAAGCTTTTGGCCATTTTGAGTTTGGAGTTATAAGTTTGCCAGACGATTGTTTCACAAAGTTGATTTACCGCAAAGTCGTAGAGAGCGCAAAGTTATTTTTTTGTGAATATCACCCCCGTTTTTAATGATATAGACGTGCTAAGTTGTCGAACATATACTGCAATAATTTCTTCTCTTACTTTGCGAGAAACTTGTCTGTTGACAAACAGGCTTCGGGTTCTTTGCGTTTAAAATAAATATTAATAACCGCCATACTGGGACCCATCGATATGGATGATCCGCATCTGCATCAAGTCTTTTGGGGTTACTAGACCTACGAGTTTGCCATCGTGGATTATAGGCAGGCAGTTAAAGGGGGCTTTGCCAAAAATTTCTTTAACAGCCAAAACGGATGTATCGGCAGTTACGGAGAACGGTTTAGGCGTCATGACATCAGTCAATTTTAACTCATTGTCCAACGATGTGATATCCGTCTTTTTATCTACTAAAAGATGCTTATAGACATGACGCATCATATCTTTATTGCTTATAATACCGAGTAATTCACCATTTTCACAGACTGGTAAATGATTGATATTTCTCTCACAGAAAAATTGAAAAGCTTGGGAAAATTTATTTGATGGACTAGCTGCTATTATGTCCTTCGTCATAATTTGGTGAATCTTGACTTCTTTTAATTCATCTTCTATCTCGTTCATATGCTAAATTTTAATGCAAAGTTAATTGAAATTATTTTAATTTTTATAAACTCAACGTTATTATTCTTTTAACTGTATTTTTTTTTAATCAATATGTGATAATTCTTACATTATTAGTTGAATATCTTAATAATAGCTACAACAAATGGCAATACAAATAAAAAAGCATCAAATCGGTCTAGAAAGCCTCCGTGACCAGGTAATATATTTCCTGAATCCTTGATTTCCAGACTTCTTTTTAGTAGACTCTCGACTAAATCTCCCATAGTAGCAAAAATAAAAACGACCCCCGCTATCATATACCAGACAATGGGATTCACAAGTGATAACGTATCCAAAGCAGAAATATTTTTGAATACATATATATTGAGATAGGCGATAGCAAAACAAAACAGACCACCACCAAGAAATCCTTCAATCGTTTTATTGGGTGAGACGTGTGGGATAAGTTTGTTTTTCCCAATAAGGGAGCCAATGATATATGCTCCCGTGTCGTTCCCCCAAATGATAAATAGCACACCGAGTAGGATGGCCCCTGTAAACTGATTATTAATGTTTGCAATAAAAAATGTGAGTGTGAGAGGGAGCGTAATGTAGTAAAGGGCTAATAAGTTTAATCCTATACTGCGAAATGGCTTACGAGATTTAAGTACCAGCTCTGTATAAAAAACGGCAGCTAGAAAAAGGGGTATGGAGTACAGCCAATTTTGTGGTATATAATCAAAGGAGGAAAGAAAAGAAATCAAGCCAGATAAGACAGACATAAAGAGAACCATGAATTTATAAAAACTCAATTTTGATTTGTCCTTCTTAAACATGGGCCTGCTGATACGATAAAATTCGAGAATACTACCTATGAGAATAATCATTATGAGCGCCAAAAATGTCCAGGTACTGAAAAGCAAACCACCTATTACGATAATGGCAAATACTATCGCGGTGCTAGCTCGAGTGAGGAAGGTGTTCATAGTCTTCTACTAATTTATAAATTAAAAACAGGACGAGAATAAAACAAACTACCCAAATGAGAATAGGTACACTTTTTATCTCATCTAGATTAGTTGCTATCATTTTATTTTCATGCATATAATTTAAAACAACTTGCGCGCTATTATAGAGAGCATGGATAAAAATATTAAGTTTGAGATCTCTGGTTTTAGAATAGATATACCCAAAAAGTATCCCAACAAACAAAATAGGGAGAAAGTCATAAAAATTAGTGTGAAACAAACTGAAAATGCCGGCACTAAGGACAATGGCTAACCATGTTTTATTTGTTAACCTCTCAATCCACGGCATAATAAGCCCTCTGAAAAAAAGCTCTTCTGTCAGTCCCGCACCTATTCCTATCATTAAAATCATTAAGAAAAGATTATCAACTCCTGGTTGATTGAGGAAAATCCTAATGAGTTTTTCATTGATCGCTTTTTGTCCATCAGCCAAAGTTCTAATATACTCAGGCAATGGGGCTTCCATCACCCAGTATTGAAAATTGATGAGCACAGGAAAAAGCAATAGCGCTAGAAGCGAAGCGGTAAGATATTTTTTGGTTTGAAATGCCTTATTCAAATTGAAGCAATCGACGAAATCATTTTTAGAAAATAGGGCAAAAAGCACTGGCGGAAGAATAAAAAAGCCAATCATTTGTAACACTTGAAGTGAAATAAGCTTCCCTCGCGGTAAAGCGAGCATATCAAAACCTTTCGTCTGAATACTATCTGCAAATGGCATTAAAATAACAGCCGATAAAGTAAGAGCAGCCATAATGCCTATAACCAGGCACCCAAAAACTAGTAGTGAAAGATTCTTCGGTTGATTCGATAAATTCATTTGCCAATATTATGACTATTTTTGCAAATCTATGGTAAAAATAGGCAAGGTAGAAATAGCAGAATTCCCCCTCATGTTAGCTCCGATGGAGGATGTGAGCGATCCGCCTTTTCGGGCGCTTTGTAAGGAATTTGGTGCTGACCTCATGTACACAGAATTTATATCTACAGATGGACTCATTCGTCATGCGGATAAGTCAGTTAAAAAATTGGATATATACGAAGATGAACGCCCTATTGGGATTCAGATTTTTGGTTCAGATTTTGACGCCATGATTGGCTCTGCTGAAATCGTAGAAGCGGCAAAGCCTTGCTTGCTGGATATTAACTACGGGTGCCCTGTTAAAAAAGTTGTTTGTAAAGAGGCCGGAGCCGGTATTTTGAAAAATATTCCCAAGATGATAGCTCTCACTGAAGCTGTGATTAAAGCGACTTCTTTGCCTGTAACAGTCAAAACCCGGCTCGGCTGGGATGAGAGTACCATTAATATCGTAGAGGTAGCAGAAAGACTGCAAGACATTGGTGTGCAAGCCCTGTCAATCCATGCACGAACGAGAGTGCAGATGTATAAAGGACATTCTGACTGGTCATGGATCAATAAAGTGAAAGACAATCCTCGATTAACAATTCCTGTTTTTGGTAATGGAGATATAGATAGTCCGCAAAAGGCATGGGAATACAAAAATAATTACAATGTAGATGGCATCATGATCGGTCGAGGGGCTATAGGAAATCCGTGGATTTTTAGAGAGGTCAAACACTATTTCAAACATCAAACGGAACTAGCTCCACCCGATATTCATGAGCGCATTTATGCTGTGCAGAAACACCTCAAGCGCGCCATCGAATGGAAGGGAATGGTGCTCGGATTGTTGGAAACGAGAATGCATTACGCTGCCTATTTCAAAGGTCTCGAAGGGGTCAAAGAATACCGTGCGCGCTTGGTCAATACCTTGGATTATCAGGAGATACTGGAAATACTGGATGAAATGAGAGATAAATATGGAAATCAGGCCTTAGAGAATTGATTTTTAGATTAAAAATGCTATATTTGTTGCGAAACTAAAACAAAAAATCGACTTTATGTTTAAGGGGAAATTGCTCATTTCAATTTTTTTACTTCCAATCCTTGCTCTATCTCAGGCAAATTATGTGAGCAATAGTATTTTTCAAACAGATTATTTTATAGAAAATAGAGGGCAGTTCGACTATCAACAGGAAGGCAAGCGTAAGATTCTCTATTCCACTGAAATGCCTTTTGGCAATGTGTTTTTTCATAAGAATGGATTTTCAATCAAGCAGAAAAAGTCTAAGCCTAAAAAAATCCACGAACAACCGGAATATAATTTCGCTATAGCAGAGCTGATGGAAAAGACGATTCATCTCGAGTGGTTAGGAGCCAATCCTAATTGTGAACTTGTACAAGAACGAAAATCAAATCACTATTTTTCCTTTGGTCCAGAAGAGTATAAATCGTATGGCTATAAAACATTGACGTATAAAAGCATTTATCCGAACATTGATATCGTTTATACCATAGAAGATAATAATCGATTTCACTACAGTATACTGCTTCACAAAGGAGCGAAAGTCTCCGATTTGAAAATGAAGTATCACAATGTGGACGTCAATATTTTAGAAGGAGAAACGAGACTAGAAGTTCTTGGTGCTGTTTTCCCTGTTTACGAATTCGGATTGAAATGCAATAAGTTGAATCAAAATAAAGACTCAGTACCCTGTTTTTATTCCCTAATTGATAATAAAATTTCTTTCCATATGCCTGGGTCTAATATTGTCACTGAGGAAATGGAAATAGATCCATGGGTAACCAATGTGACAACGTTGACGGGTGCTGGAAGTGCCAATCAAAAAGGCTATGATGTAGATTATGATAATGATGGCAATTTATTTGTATATGGCGGTGGTTTTACGGATGCTACTTATCCTAGTCATCCTCTTAAGGTCGCTAAGTATTCTATTCTAGGTGTTTTAGAGTGGACATTTAGTTGTTCTATACCTAGTTTAGAGTTTAATAATGAAGGGTTTCAAGGAGTTTCTAATTTGATCGTTGACAAATCAACAAATAAGGTGTATACTGGAGAATCGATTAATGTCGGAACTGGCTCCAAGATTATTCGTCTAAAAGCGAATGGGATTTATGACAGTTTTATATCTATTGGTAATCCATTATATCGAGAATGTTGGGAATTTCAATTTAATTGTCAATCAAGCGATATTATAGTGATGGGTGGGAGCACTTTGTCGAACCTAACTATGTGAACTATAGACAAAGTAAATGGAGTTATTTCTACCAACAATATTTCTGGCTTATCAACTTTTCAGCAAGATGTAGTTGGTTCTACCATAGACAACAAAGGTCAACTATATGTTCTATTAGCATCTCATTTTTCAGGTACACCATTTGTAGATAACAAGATATTTAAGTGTAATGCAAATTTAACTGGCCACGATTGGCAGAAACATAGTGGTTATAATAGTTTTGTAGAGGCAAATAATAAACCTTTTTTAGGAACAAATCTATCTAATGGCTTCAATTGTTTAAGTGCAAATTTTAAATATTTGTTTTATTATGACGGTTTAAATCTAAAGGCTTTTGATTTGAATACTGGAGATAGTGTTGGGGTTCCATTTATTATACAGGGATATTCTAGAAAAATGCAAGGGGGCATAGAGTCGGATGATTGCAGCAATGTATATGTTGGAGGTAGTAATGGCAATATAAAAGTATATCAGTTTGATGGGATTAAGTTTAATTATATAAGGGATATTAATTTTGCAGGACAAGCTGCCAAAGCAGTATACGATTTAAAAGTTTCTAAAAACTTCAATAAATTGTATGTATCTGGGGATCAATTTATTGCTGAAGTTGATTTCAATTTATGTGATTCAGGACTTTTAGGAGTTAAAGTAAAGTCAGATTGTATAAATACAGCTATAGTAAATATTGAAAATTTCTTGGATGGGGCCACATATGATTTTATCTGGACGGACACTACCACAAAAACTATTGTTAGAAGCAAGCTAAACACTAGTCAAAGATCAGATACTTTAGTCGGGTTGATTGGGAAAGATTACAAGTTAACAATTTTGCGTAATTCAATTTGTATACCTGCAAAAACGACTAAATTTATTTCATTTAGGAATGATACTGCTAGAATATATAGCAATATAAGAATATGCAATGGTCAGTCTTATACAATTGGTGCGAACACTTATAACACTCCCGGAAATTATTTGGATACAGTTTTTTTAAATGGCTGTCCTAAAGTTACTCAAACAACGTTAAGTGTATCCCCAACTTCTAGAGATACTATTCGAAGACTTCTCTGCAGAGGCCAGTCTATAGTTATTAATGGACAGACAATTACATCTTCTGGCACCTATATAGAAACAAATAGGAATCAATTTAACTGTGACTCTGTAATGGTATTCATCATTACTACGTCTAATGCTCCTTTAAGTTATACTATTCGAAATGAGACTATTTGTAGTGGGGATACGGTTAAAATTGATACTAATAAGTTTACCTTACCTGGAAAATATTTGGTTGTTTTTAAATCGGGAGATGGCTGCGATAGTACAATAGAGTTAAATCTAAAAGTTAATCCTTCTTATTTTTTTAGTACAAAGTCCTCCGCTTGTTTTGGAAAATCTGTTGCATTTTATGGCCAAAATTATAGTAGAACCGGTCTGTATTATAAAAAATTTCAAACAATAAATGGATGCGATAGTATTTATGAATTGGATTTGCGCATATTTAGAATTATTGGGATTGAGAATTATGAATTCTGTAAAGGCGATAGTCTTAAAATTTTAAATCGTTACGTAAAAACATCAGGGGACTATTATGATACCTTCAAACTACCTTCTGGCTGCGATTCGTTTCATTTGACCAAAGTTAATGTGCGCTCATGGCCAGTACAGCAGATAGATACAGTTCTGTGTGCAGACGATAGTTTTATTTATAAAAATATGGTTTATAAGCAGGCTGCCATTATAAGCGATACCATCTTTTCAAATTATAAAACTTCCTGTCATAAATTAAAATTCATCTATCTCGATTTTAAAAATTGTGACACTCTGAATGAATGCAGTCGAATATTAATTCCTACAGGCTTTACCCCAAATAATGATGGCATTAATGAAAAATTATCCCTCATCGTAAAGTCTGAAAAGATAAACATCGTTGACTTTGTGTTGTACAATCGTTGGGGGCATATAGTGTACAATTATTTTGACGATAAGGAAGGATGGAAAGGACTATACAAGGGAGACGATGCACCAGTTGGGGTATATAGTTATTCATTAAAGTATAAGTGTAAAGGACAGAATTATACCAAGTCTGGGAATGTGACTTTGTTGAGATAAGCAATGTCTTTTTCATCTAACGAAATTCGTTAATGTCGTAGAGGAAGCAGAGAGATTTCAAGAGATAGGCGTGCCGGCGCTTTCTATCCATGCACGAGAGTGCAGATGCATAAAGGACATTCTGACTGGTCATGGATCAATAAAGTAAAAGACAATCTTAGACTGACTATTCCAGTATTTGGTAATGGAGATATCGATAGTCCGCAAAAGGCATGGGAATGCAAAAATAATTACAATGTGGATGGTATCATGATAGGTCGAGGCGCTATAGGAAATACGTGGATTTTTAGAGAAGTCAAACACTATTTCAAACATCAAACAGAATTAGCTCCACCCGATATTCATGAGCGGATTTATGCTGAGCAGAAATACCTGAAACGAGCCATAGAGTGGAAGGGAAATGTACTGGGCTTATTAGAAACTAGAATTCATTATGCTGCCTATTTCAAAGGGCTCGAATGGGTCAAAGAATACCGTGCGCGCTTGGTCAATACCTTGGATTATCAGGAGATACTGGAAATACTGGATGAAATGAGAGATAAATATGGAAATCAGGCCTTAGAGAATTGATTTTTAGATTAAAAATGCTATATTTGTTGCGAAACTAAAACAAAAAATCGACTTTATGTTTAAGGGGAAATTGCTCATTTCAATTTTTTTACTTCCAATCCTTGCTCTATCTCAGGCAAATTATGTGAGCAATAGTATTTTTCAAACAGATTATTTTATAGAAAATAGAGGGCAGTTCGACTATCAACAGGAAGGCAAGCGTAAGATTCTCTATTCCACTGAAATGCCTTTTGGCAATGTGTTTTTTCATAAGAATGGATTTTCAATCAAGCAGAAAAAGTCTAAGCCTAAAAAAATCCACGAACAACCGGAATATAATTTCGCTATAGCAGAGCTGATGGAAAAGACGATTCATCTCGAGTGGTTAGGAGCCAATCCTAATTGTGAACTTGTACAAGAACGAAAATCAAATCACTATTTTTCCTTTGGTCCAGAAGAGTATAAATCTTATGGATATAAGAAATTGACTTACAAAAATATTTATCCAAACATCGATATTGTCTATACTTTAAAAGATAATAGTCAATTTCATTATAGTATTTTACTTCACAAAGGAGCCAAGGTCTCCGATTTGAAAATGAAGTATCATAATGTTCAGACCGATATTCAAAATGAGGGTACAATTATTGAACTCCAAGGAACTGTCTTTCCAGTCTTTGAATTTGGATTGAAATGTAATAAACTAAATCAAGTGAAAGATTCTTTTCCTTGTATTTATACTTTATCAGATAATTCAATAAGTTTTAATATAGAGGGAGTCAGCATTGTTAATGAAGAGCTTGAAATAGACCCTTGGGTGGCTAGTGTGACAACATTGACTGGAACTTCTACTTCAAAACAGAAAGGATATGATGTAGATCATGATAATGATGGGAATTTGTTTGTATATGGTGGTGGAGACAGTAGTTATTCCGGCTCTACTAGGACGAAAATTGCTAAATATGATTTATTTGGAAACTTGCTTTGGACTTTTAATTGTTCCATTACGGCTCTTTCATGGAATACTAATTATGGATATATCTCAAATTTTATTGTAGATAAATCTACGAATAAAGTTTATACAGGTGAAGCTTTTGATAATATTACAGGATCAAGAATTATAAGATTGAATAGTTCTGGAATTTATGATAACTTTATATCTACTGCAAATGTGGACTATGAAGAATGTTGGGAATTTCAATTTAATTGTGCAACAGGTGATATTATAGTCATGGGTGGCAGTACCGAATCGAACCTAAATGCGGGAGTAATTAATAAATCCTCTGGATCTCTCTTTATGACCAATATTACAGGAATTAGTCCTTCTGGGTATCAGGATATACTAAGTTCTTGCATTGACAATAATGCTCAAATATATGTAATTTTAGCAAGTACTTCTTTTTCATCAAAATTTGTGGATAATAGAATTTACAAACTAAATTCAACTATAAACGGGAATGTCTGGAGTAAAGCAAGCGGATATAAATCTTTTAGAGAGTCCGATAACAAGTCACATATCGGAGCGAATCTTTCGAATGGCTTTAATGCATTATCGGCTAATAATCAATTTTTATTTTACTATGATGGGAAAAATTTAAAAGCTTTTAAACTGACGAATGGAGATACAGTGGGATACCCACTAAGTATTAGCACAAATGTTCTTATGATGCAAGGAGGCATAGAGTCAGATAACTGTAATAACGTTTATGTAGGTGGCAATAATGGAAATGTTTTAATCTATAATTTCGACGGCTTAAATTTTAATTTTATTAGGCAAGTGACGATAGGTGGCCATTCTGGAAAGAGTGTGTATGATTTAAAAGCGAATAAGAAAAACAATATATTATACATTTCTGGAAATGGTTTCGTCGCTGAGACTTCTTTTAGTGGTTGTGATTCTGCATTAATAGGGTTTGTGATAGTTTCAGACTGTATCAATAAAGCTGTAGTCTCAGTTTCTAATAGTTTGAATGGTTCCACCTTCGACTATGTTTGGACCGACACAGCTACAAATACCATAGTTCAGAGTAAATATAATACCAATCAAGTCAAAGATACTTTCATTGGTAGTTTCGGAAAGACTTATAAATTTTCTATAAATCGAAATTCTATTTGTTTACCAGCAAATATTACTAAATATATATCATTTAAACCAGACACAACTGTTTTCCGAGAAACAATATCTACCTGTAATTTTTATAAAATTGGCAATAAAACATATACCCTATCTGGAGTCTATAGAGATACCATTGTAGAATTTGGTTGTCCCAAAATAGTATTGACTACATTGACTATTTATCAAAAAACGATTGATACCATTAGAAGGATACTTTGTAATGGAGATTCGATTAGTATTAAAGGGCAATTTATTAAGCTTGCTGGCATTTATAGGGATACATTTATAACCTTGAAAGGTTGCGATTCTATTTTTGTTTATGTCATCGCAACTTCTTCTGCAAGTTCAAATACGATTCAACTATACGATTCAATTTGTCCTAATCAATCCAAATTGTTCTATACTCGAATATTGACAAATGCAGGGGTATATACTGAGACATTTAAAAATGTATTCGGTTGTGATTCGAGTATTCTGTTAAATCTATATGTAAAACCATTTATATCATCTACAATAACTGCAACAATTTGTTCCAATAATTCCTATTTTTTCGATAATAGAAATCTTACTTCTTCGGGTACCTATTATGACACCATCAGGCGAAGTGGAAAATGCGATTCCTTTGTAGTATTGAATCTGTTGGTAAATAATGTAAGCACCCATACCATAAATCAAACGATTTGTCAAGGACAGTCTGTACAAGTAGGCTTGAATACTTATAATCAAACTGGCAGCTATACTATTACTTTGAAAAATAGTGTAAACTGTGATTCAATAATTACCTTAAATCTTAATGTAAATAGTGCTAGTACAGTTACTCTAAATCGCTCTATCTGCCAAGGACAATCAGTCCAAGTAGGGAATAAAACATTTATTTCATCAGGAACTTATGTTGAGAAATTGAGAGATATCAATAATTGTGATTCCATAGTTACCTTAAATCTAAAAGTTAATCCTAAGTATTTACTTATTGAAAATGGTGTCACATGCCAAGGTGTGCCATATCAATTTTTTAATCAAAATCTTAGTTCTTCAGGAGTTTTTTATCAGAATTATAACACCATTCATGGATGTGATAGTATCTATGAATTAAGATTGAAAGTGACTGAAATATCTGGTATAAGTCAATTGGAATTTTGTACAGGGGATAGTAGCAAGTTGAAAAATCGTTATGTCAAAACATCCGGTGACTATTATGATACCTTCAAGCTACCTTCTGGCTGCGATTCGTTTCATTTGACCAAAGTTAATGTGCGCACATGGCCGGTACAGCAGATAGATACAGTTCTGTGTGCAGATGATAGTTTTATTTATAAAAATATGGTGTATAAGCAGGCTGCCATTATAAGCGATACCATCTTTTCAAATTATAAAACTTCCTGTCATAAATTAAAATTCATCTATCTCGATTTTAAAAATTGTGACACTCTGAATGAATGCAGTCGAATATTAATTCCTACAGGCTTTACCCCAAATAATGATGGCATTAATGAAAAATTATCCCTCATCGTAAAGTCTGAAAAGATAAACATCGTTGACTTTGTGTTGTACAATCGTTGGGGGCATATAGTGTACAATTATTTTGACGATAAGGAAGGATGGAAAGGACTATACAAGGGAGACGATGCACCAGTTGGGGTATATAGTTATTCATTAAAGTATAAGTGTAAAGGACAGAATTATACCAAGTCTGGGAATGTGACTTTGTTGAGATAAGCAATGTTGTTTTCATCTAACGAAATTCATTATTTCTTTTTTTAATTGATTCGAAGTTGAAGTATTTTTGTAGTAAATACTTGAACAGATATGCTAAGCCCTAAAATTTTTGGATGTTTAGTATTCAACTTGATCTCCCTTTTGGGATATAGCTCCCATATTGTAGGCGGTGAAATTCAATACAAACATTTGGGTGGTAACCGATACCAATTAATATTTAAAATCTACCGGGATTGCAGCAGCACAACTCGATTCGATGGTGATTATCCAAGCAATCCAGACAATAAATTCTATTTTGGAATATTCCAGGGAAATGAAACGGTCAATGTTTTTTCAGAGAATTTCCGTTCGGTTAATTTAAAATCCAAACGAACACTTAGTTCTGCCATAGTTCATAGTTGCCTCCAACCAAATAATAGCTGTGTCGAAGAAGGAATTTATGAAACGATAGTAGAATTGCTACGCAATGATATTGGATACACGATTATTCATCAACGCTGCTGTCGAAACGATGCCATTCTAAATATACAGCCTTTGGACGGGGGTGATAATACCATGCCAGGATTTACTATTCGCTGTTATATCCCACCAACAAACATTTTTGCTAACAACTCACCTGTTTTTAGAAACTTCCCGCCGATTTTTATTTGTAGAGATCAGCCCTTCTATTTTGACCATGGAGCAGATGACATGGATGGAGATAGTCTTCGGTATTTTTTAAGTTCGCCCTTGGACGGATTGTCTCAAGACGAGCCTTTATCTGCTAATCAATCCATCTCCGATTTGAAAAAAGTCAATTGGGAATTGCCCTATTCTATCGATAATGTTTTAGGAGGGAGTCCAGCTCTTGCGATTGATTCGTACACTGGATTTTTAAGCTGTAGACCCAATAGAAATGGACGCTTCGTTGTTTCAGTTTTAGTTGTAGAATACAGAAATGGACTAGCTATAGATACCATAAATAGAGATTTTCAATTCAATGTGGTAAACTGTGATATACCAAAGGCAGATATGCCATTCCTGCCCGGCACCATGAACCCAAATACAGGAGTTGCTGCTTATTTGTATACATTCTGTGATACATTTTTTGTGAAATTTAAAAATACAAGTTCGAATAGTACTCATTATAAATGGGAATTTGGAGAGCCTACTAAGGGGCTGCTCAATATTTCTAGGGATTTCGAACCCGTGCATACCTATTCCGACACAGGAGTTTTTACTGTGAAATTATATGCTTATAAAGTACGGCTTTCTGGAGACACTTGTGTGGATTCAACTACTAGGTATGTGCGAGTTTACCCCAGATTTAAAGTCTTGTTTTCGGGTCATAATGCATGCCCTGATTCACCCGTCTATTTCAAAGACTTGACCACTAGCCATTATGGCATAACTACTAAATGGGAATGGAATTTTGGGGATGGAAATAAATCAGCACTTCGCCACCCGATTCACACCTATTCAAATTCAGGTATGTATAAGGTGAAATTGGTGGCTACAGATAATAAGTTTTGTATCGACGATACGAGCTTTCTATTAACGATTCATCAGAGACCAAAGTTTGAAGTCACTCTGCAGAAATTTTGTTTAGGAGAGGAGACGACTATTCGAGCTGGTGTCAAAATCAGCAGACCTGATTCCTTGATTTTGTATAAGTGGTCTTTTCAGGATGAAGAACGAATAGGTCCTGATCTATCCTATAAAATAGTTAATGAAACTCCAGTACCTGTTCAACTTTATGTAATGACGGATAAAGGATGTCCTTTTAAAAAAGATTATATGTTAATTCCATATCCTAAGCCTGTGCCGCCCTTGCTCTTGGATTCCTATTTTGTAAAATGCAATGGAACTCTATTCTGTGGTATTGGTGACCCATATGCAGTGAGGTATAAATGGCACGACGGAATTACAGATTCTGTGCGTTATTTGTCTAAGCCAGGCTGGTATAAAGTTACGATTACATATCCATGCGAAGATCATGTTGATAGTTTTAGTCTTTATCACAATTTTCTGAAATCTAATTTCCAGTTTGAGAACAAATGTGTTGGAGATACTTATGTTTTTATCAATACAAGTGAAACAAGGTTGACTTCAAGGCTCAGATATAAATGGCAAATTGGGACTACAGTAGATACGAGTTTCAATTTAAAGTTTCAATTCAAGGATGCCATGCCACTGAATGTTAAACTGATTGTTTTTGACACATATGGCTGTTCTGATTCCATAATTAAAACGCCAAACGTATTCCCTCTACCTCAGTTGGATTTTCCTTTTGACAAGGTGTGTTTAGGTGTTGCTACTTTATTGAAACCAAGAGTTTATCTCGCTGCTCCATACTTTCCTACGACCTATTTATGGAAGTTGAATGGTATCGAAATAGGATTAGATTCCGTTTATTTGCATACGGCAAAAAATTATGAACCTCAAAAGTTTTCGCTTGCGGTGCGAACAGATAAGGGTTGTATTGATTCAACCATAAAATGGATTAGAGCTCACACGAAACCTAAGCCTATCCAGTTGGTTGATTCGTTCTTTATACGTTGTGCGGATTCAGTCCTTTTCGATATTTCGGATAGCCTAGCTTTGAGCTATCGCTGGAGAGATGGAAATACAAGTGGCTATCGGTTTATTAATTATCCTGGCAAGTTTTATTTTGCCATAGAATATCCTTGTGAAACATTTAAAGATAGTTTTAGATTACACAATTCTTGCACTATCGAAGTGCCAAGAGCATTTACGCCGAATGGAGATGGAAACAATGACAGATTATATATTCGCGGATATGGAGCTCCTTAGTTTTAAAATTTATAATCGACAGGGTCAGTTATTATATTTTTCCAATAATCTGGATGAGGGTTGGGACGGATACTACAAAGGAGAAGCACAAAACGCCGAGAGCTATTTCTATACCTATGAGGCTATAACTCATGCGAATGGGACTAGAGCAAGTGGCGAAGGACAATTACTTTTGTTGAGGTAATCTGCCTATTCTACTACCTCTATCTCTACCCTTCTATCATCCTCTGGATATTTGTTTCGGGGAAACTTTGCTGCCATTCCTTCATAGGAAAGTCGTTCACTTTCGATCCCATTATT
>CAYXKX010000045.1:0-433 GCA_964465185.1 uncultured Chitinophagaceae bacterium | reverse complement strand
CCTATCCAGTTGTCGTTGTATTCGTAGTTTAAAACTATACTACTTCTCTTGCCCATCTTATGTAATTAGCAACACCTTGATGTATGCTTATTTGCTGACTGTAGCCCAGTGATTTTATTTTTTCGTGATTTGTTTTCCTTTAAGAAGTTTAACATGTTGATTAGTTCTTCAGCAGAACTTATCTTAATGACACTACTTGAGCCTTCAAATTAATTTTTTAAATCTACTGTTTGACCTACTTTCGCCGATTCAAGAAAACTTTTCACATCAGGGGCAGAATCGATAATGGGCACTTTTGGAAGAATGGATGTTGAAGTCTTTTTAGCTGACTTATTTGAATCGGTTTTTCTTTTGGTAAGACTATAAAATAATTCTAGCTCCCCTCGTCTATTAAGTTTCCTTTGGTTGTCTAGTTCGGCATTTCCTTCCAAGC
>CAYXKX010000044.1:17017-17273 GCA_964465185.1 uncultured Chitinophagaceae bacterium | reverse complement strand
ACTTGCGGGTTATCATCTACAAAGTCATATAATTTTTTGGTTCCCGCGACAAAGCTCGTCACAATTTTTCCGCGGTGCATGGTTTTATATTTATTCGTCATAACCCCCGCTTCGACTAGAGGAATTAAACCATCTGAAAACATCTCAGTATGCACTCCAATATCTTTGTGATTTTTTAAAGAAAGTAGAACCGCATCTGGAATAGCACCAATTCCCATTTGTAAAGTAGAAACATAGCAAATGAGTTAAGCACAAT
>CAYXKX010000044.1:8496-16931 GCA_964465185.1 uncultured Chitinophagaceae bacterium | reverse complement strand
GATATATGAATAATGCTATCGCCATGGGTTCTGGGCATTTGTTTATTGACCTGAGCTAAGATGTATTTTGCATTTCGAATAGCAGATATGGTCACATCAATCGATGTCCCTAACGAGCAGTATCCATGCTTGTCAGGCAGAGATACATGAATAAAAGCAAAGTCCAATGGTAAAATATTCCTATCGAAGAGAAGATGTATTTCACTCAAAAATACTGGCACATACTCTCCGGAATCAGAATTGACTGCCTGCCTAACATTTTTAGATACAAAAAGAGAATTGATGTAAAAGCTATCGCCTAAATTTTCTGGACTGAAGTCTATATCCCCTAAAGTAGTTATACTGACTAGCTCTACTTTATGCAATTCATTTTTCCTTTTAAAAAGAGCTTTTATCAGTTTTAAAGGCGTGGCCGCGCTTCCCTGAATAAAAATACGCTGATGGCTTTTAACCAATTCTACTGCTGCTTCCGCTGTTGTGTAATTCATTTTTAATATCTATTCAATTGATTTCGTTTTTTCGCATCGCAGATAGATAAACCAGTAAACAACTCCAACCAAGGCTCCACCGCCAATTATATTGCCAATAGTAACAGGAATCAGGTTGTGGAAAATGAAATTGTACCATGAAATACTTGCATAATTCGGTAAATTTTGGTGGATAATTTTTTCGACAAAATTCCCATCAAACTCCAATATAAGCATAGCCTCTGGTATAAAGAATAAATTAACAATGGAGTGTTCAAATCCAAGGGCAACGAATGCGGAAATAGGAAAAATTATTGAAAGGATCTTACCTGAAATAGATTTGGAACTAAAGCAAAGCCAAACAGCAAGACACACTAGAATGTTACATAAAACCCCTGAAGCAATGGCTTGAACAAATCCCAATTCGCATTTCTTTTTCGCGATATTGAGAAAGTGAACGCCTAAAGCCCCGCCAGCTGAATAATAGGTTTGGGCTAGAAAGAGCAATATTGATATGAAAAGAGAGCCTATAAAGTTGCCAATATATACCCAAAACCAATTTTTCAGCATTTTGAATAAACTTACTTTACCATTGGCCCAAGCCATAACAATCAAATTGTTTCCAGTAAAAAGCTCTGCACCACCGACAACGACTAAAATGAGCCCCATACTGAAACAAATTCCTCCAATAAGTTTGGTGAGTCCTTCTGAAAGGTTGGAGTTTGTAGTTACCACAGCATAAAACGCCGCACCAAATGCTATGAAAGCACCTGCGAGAATGGCAAGAAAAAATGTCCTAGTAAAGGGAGCATTTACTTTGTTAACCCCAATGGCTTCGGCATTTTCTGCCATTTCTTTGGGTAATAAAAAATCCTTCATAAAATTAAAACTTGCACTGCAAAGCTAGAACTTTGGATCTTCATAACAAAATAAAATAATTTCTTTAGGTATTATCTTATTTCAAATCGATTTCATTTTTTTTGAAAAGTATAATTTTTTCCATCAATTCTATGGGTAACTCTCTGTCATGCGGAAACTGAATAGATCCTCTTCCCTGCTTATAACCTTTTAGGTCGTCCTGTAAATTTTCATTGGCTGAGGGATTAGCATAAAAACCAATATGATTTGTAAAAGCTCCGAAATATACCAAAGGCTTTTTATTGTATTTATAGGCCGGCAATCCATAGGCTATACTTTCATTAACCTCTGGTATTAATTTGTATATAAGTTGCCTTATTTTTAAAAGCCTGTCCTGAACTCCTTCAGATTCTATAGATTGTATGTAGATTTCAACTGTCATAAAAAAGCCATAAAAAAGGCAGTCCAAAATGAACTGCCTTAGATATTGTGTTTATATATTGGAAGGATTATCTTTTCATTAACTGTCCTAATACTGAACCTAAAACTTGACTTCCTAAATCTCCACCGCCCGATTGTTGTTTGTTGCCGCCTAGGAGTCCACCGAGTAAGCCACCTAAAAGGCCTCCGCCTCCTTGGTTTCCACCACCGCCAGAAAGGGCTCCTGAAATTAAGCCTCCTATATCCATACCACCAGATTGTGCCGCACCAGCTTGCTTATTAAACATATTCATAACGAAAGGAACTGCCACTGAAGCTATTGTTTGAGCTAACTGAGGATTTAAACCACTTTTTTGAACTAATGCATTCACGACATTCGTCGCAATACCTGATACCAATGGATTATTTCCAGTCGTTTGCTGACCGCTGAGCATTTCAGTGATACCACCAATATTACCACTACCAATTTGCCCTGCAATCGTTTCAAATATAGAGGTGCCTGCAGTTTGAGCTACTTGATTCACATCAAACTGATCATTAGGTACATCTGGATTCTCTACGAATTGCTGCCCTAGCTGTTGTGTAGCCATTTGGATTAATTGATCTAACATATAATTTTTGTTTTTAAAATGAAGTGTAAATATAACTAGTTAAACCTAGTTTTTCACAAATTTAATGATTTCTTTATTTTCCTCTGAAAGTGATCGCAATTCAATAAAATAAATACCTCGGGTTAATTCTTTAACATTTACACTATTTTTAGTGGCAGAAATAAGTTGATTTAAACAAGTTTTACCGCTTAAATCCATGATTTTCAAGCTAAAATTTTCAGAAAAATGGTCAAGTCCATTTACCTTGATAAAGTCTTGACTCGGGTTTGGATAAACAGAAAACTGGACTTCAGAGCCTTGTGATATTGAATTGTAACTCGTATTGATCTTGGTAAAAAAAGTAAAATAACCATCAGGAGCAGAAATTGGTTTACGCATGGTCTTGCCATTATTAGATAGGGCTTCAATATAATATTCAACGGTGTCCTTGCCCTTAGGATTAGAGAAAATGTCCCCTTTAAAAAAGTTATCAGTAGTGTCCTTCAATTTACTTGACTTCCATGTAGTTGCGCCCTTTGACCTGTAGTAGACTTTCGCTTCTTGGATACCGGAATGATTTCTTATTTTTGCCAGAATTGGATATTTAGACTTATAATCTTGAAGCCCAGAATATGGGAAATGACTATTGATAGATACAGGATTATCGGCAGGAACTTCTTTAGTAACGCAATGTATCGAGCCGCCTGAGCCATCTAACACCCGCATATCTGCTGGTATAATTTTATATCCAGGAAAATGCTTTTGAACTTGAACTAAAGCAGAATCGTCCCATGATTTTTCTCCCGAATTTTCATCGTGAAAAATAGGTAAGACAATGACATTATTAACAACTAGGCTATTAGAAAAAGTCCGGGTAAAATTATTGTAGTCTTCTCCAGAACTATACCATGACCCATCATCCTTTTTAGGAAGAGGTATGCTTTTCATTACATTTTTCTTGCCTGCAGTCGGAGTATTTATCTGACTGAAGTAGTTGATGTTATCCATTGAAATTTGATAATCCAGCCATGTAGTATCGCCACCATCTCTTGTAGGAATAGACTGCATCTCCGATGGGTATTTGGTATGAACTAATGTATGGTCATCTGCTCTTTGAAGATATAAATCAATGTGTCCAGTCCCACCTTCAAACTCAAAATAGGGCTTGATATGAATATCGTCCGAATTAAACATGTTTTTAAGTGTATCCTCTACATTTTTTCTAGTCCATGTAGGGAAATAATTCAAATTGGCATCTACGACCATTTCTGAAGTTAATAACTGATTTTTCTCCGTTCCATCAACTATGACATTGCCGCCTTCATAATAAAGCCTTGAGTTATAAACGGGATAATTTCCAATTTTTGTTGTCCAAAAAGCATTCATGCCATCATCTAAGCCCCTACCTGGATAATACTTATAATCTACCCAGCCTTGTTTTTCATCATTATCATAATAAAACGGTATTGGTCCATAATCTCTTACCCAAAAAGCATTTCCTTTGCGCACAAGAAATTGATAATTGGTCAATGGAAATCCCTTATCTTCCATATATTTTAAAATAGCACCTGTATCTCTTCCCGCATAGACATTTATATATATTGTTGCCCCTCCTTCTTGTACTCCTCGAGCTATATTTTTCCATATATCGGCAATTGGTTTACTGCGGATTGTATCGATTTGCGTTCCAGCCATATTTGAATATGGCCAGCTAATAATTACGCCTTTCACTTCTTCGAACTCACCTGGGAAACGCGCATCTGCTGGCAAAACGGTCGAACCTCGTGGCTTCAAGGTTCTTTCTATTAATGGTTGAATCGGTGCTGGCTTTTCCTTTTTTCGCTTTTTTATTTCCTTCAACCTTTTTGCTACATCTTCAGGCACTCTTTTGTGAATAGAATTGAAATAGACCTTATATTCATCAAAACTCATTTTGTTTAAGTTCTCGTAATGGGCTTTTGATTTAGCTGAACTAATTTCTTCACTTTTATCTTGTGAAATGCAAGATAGAGATACAATGATGAAGAAACAAAACAAAGAAATGGAGTTTAAAATACGCATCGCTTAACTATTTATTAATTTTCAAATATATTCTTTTTTGTCTTGATATTACTTTTTTAAAAACCAAAGTGAACAAGATTGGGTACATTTGTAGCTTACTTTATTATTGATGAGAAATTGCTACTTATTGTTGACGTTTTTGTTTTGTTTTACCAATATGTGCAGTCAAATGCCAACCCAACAAGTGTCAGAAGCTAGAATTACGGACACATTCGCTTGGAAAGTCAATCTTTCGTTCAAAGTACCCACAACCAGTGATAGTGCAATTTTGATAATTTCAACCTCACCTTTAACGAGTTTAAGTCTGACTAATAAATTTTATGGAGTAGGTTCTAACATAACCCCTGGTGTCAAGGTAGTCAAGAAGTTTTATAAAGGCAACAATACTATTTCACACACTATTTTTGGCCTACTGGCCAATACTACCTATTATGCAGTATTCTATACGTTTAATAATAACGTGAATGGTATATTTTACAATCAATCCAATCCGCCTAGCTTAAGTTTTAAAACCAAAGGCAAGATTATTGGCAACTACTACGCAAACCTAGATACAAATAAAGCTAGTTTTTTGAGTAAATTAGGACAATTATTACGAAATCACAACATGAGTCCTTCTTGGTATTCTGATTTTAGAACAGTGGTCAATGAAGTTTATGAACGGGATACCTTTATCAGCAATAGTTCTAAAAGGTATGTGGTCTGCGACTATTCTGGTATTCAAGCTATTTATGATCCGCCGTTTTCATTTGCGGTCACCAATTTTAATAGAGAACATACCCTCCCTAAAAATTGGATGAATTTCAGAGGAATCCCTAATAATGATTTGGTAGACTACGCAGAAGGCGCGGATTGGCATAATTTAACACTAACAGACGGTAACGTCAATAGCCAGCGAAGCGATTTTGTATTCAAGACACCTAAGACACCAACAAGCATTGGAGCGGCGAAATATTTTGAAAATAAATCGAGCTACAGCGATACCAACAATTGCTTTGAACCTCAAAATAGCTATAAAGGCAATGCAGCGCGTTGTATATTTTATATGCAGGCATGCTATCATAAAATTTTAGATAGCAACTGGGGATTGAAAACAGGCTTGCGTTCCTTCGCCAAAAATCAAAATGAGACCTTGTTGGTTCAATGGGCGAAAAATGATCCTCCAGACAACCAAGAGATAGCTAGACATGAATACATAGCCTCGGTTCAGGGGTCAAGAAATCCATTTATAGACTTTCCCGACTGGATAGAATGCATTAATTTCAAAGACCTTACAATGCTAAAAACGTGCGAAGGTTTGGTTGTAAAAAATTCTATTTCTGAAAACTTAAACTCTGAATGGGATATATGGTTTTATGAGCATGAGTTTAAAAAGTACACAATTAAACTATATAATGATAAAATATCTCCTGTAGAAGTTGCTCTTTACGACTTGAGTGGAAAGAAGGTTAAAGCAGAAAATTTCCAATTGAATGAAGGTGAAAATGCTCTTTCTTATGAAATGTCTTTGATTCCTTCAGGAAATTACATATTAGTCGTAAAGTCCTCAGAAAGAATGAAATCATTTAAATTGTTGCTAAAGTAAACAATTATTTAACCTGAATATCGATAAGAATAATTAATTTTGCAAATCATTATAAATCAAAAAATAATCAGCTTTTATGAAAAAACTTATACTCAGCCTTAGTTGTCTTGTTTTAATGGGCGACATAGTAGCTCAAAACTGGAATTTTAAAAATGTGCCCTCATCTATAAAAAGAAAAGAAGGTGGTTCGGAATTATTTTTTGCTGTAAGAAACTCTATGCCGATGAACATGTCTATGTGGGTCACATACTCTCTTACAGGAAAAAATAGTGGTGCTAACCCGAATAGTGATTTTAATACGTTTAATTTTGTCGATACAGTGAAATTTGGAAATAATGACACGGTCATTACCTTGAGATTTAGAGCAGTATTAGACGGTTTAATAGAAGGAAATGATACCTTTGTTTTGAAGTTAACAAAAGCTTCAATGGGGACGATTGTCACACCAGATTCAACCACCATTATCGTAGAAGATAGTACAGCACCTCCAATTACAGGGCGTCCATTATATTCAATTGGTGCTATACGTGGAGCCAATGCAGATGGTATTCCGGACTCTATCAATAAATCCTGCACTATACGTGGCACACTCTACGGCATAAATAGAAGAACGACTGGTTATCAAATGTTTATATGTGATGGTACAGGTTGCATTGGTATCTTTTCAGGAAAAACCTATTCTATTTTACCCACTGTTCAAGAAGGTGATTCCGTTGAGATTTCCGGGATAATAGATCAGTTTAGAGGTCTAGGGCAGATTAGATTTAATGCCTCAGGAGATACCATTAGAAAACTAGGATTTAGATCTATCAATACACCCCAAACAGTCACGGTATTAAATGAATCCACAGAGGCTAAATTAGTAAAAGTCGATGGGTTATCTTTATTTAGTGGAGTTTGGCTTGCCGATTCGGCATTTGATTTGACAATGAAAAATTCTGGAGGCACTTCCTTTTCGGTGAGAATAGAGAATAAGCCTTCATCCAATTTCAGTGCACCACCAGCGATTAAGGCTGGTGAAGTATATTCTATTACTGGCATGGGGACACAATTTGATCAGGCTGCTGGGGCACCATACAATGCAGGATATCAATTACTACCTAGAAAACTTTCAGATATCTTAAAAACAGGGAATGCGTCTATTGAAAAAACGAGCAACAAAGAGGTAAGCGTATTCCCTACGGCAGTTACTAGTAAGATACATGTATATTTTGAAGCTGATGTAAAGGAAATCATCTCTGTAAAAATTATTGATGTTCTTGGTAAAACCGTTAGAGAAGAAAATATTCAGATTATAAATGGTGAAAATTTATTTACCATTGATGGATTGGAAATATTACCGGAAGGTAATTATTTTTTAAATCTACAATCATCCTATAATCAGATATCTAAGCAGTTTTCAATACTGAAGTAGGTTAAATTCACATGTTTTGAACATCGATTTTTGATATGTGAATAAATAGATAGTAACTCAGCTTTTTTTTAAGTCAAAATTTACGGAGAAATCTAGTTATCAAGTATTTGAACAACTAGATTTCTCTTTTTTTTTGTTTATAATTACCAAGCTCATTTTACCAAGATTCAGATAGTTTTGCCCTTAATAAATCTTGAATTAAATAAGATAACAGGTGGGAAAAATAATTGCAATTGCTAATCAAAAAGGGGGCGTTGGTAAGACGACAACTTCGATTAATTTGGCAGCTAGTCTAGCGGCCATGGATAAAAAAACCTTGCTCATAGACGCGGATCCGCAGGCGAACTCTACTTCGGGTTGTGGCATTGATCCGAAGTCTGTAGATAAGAGTCTGTATGAATGTATGATTGATACGATTGACCCAAAGGAAGCTATTTTAGCTACCGAAACGCCCAATTTATTTATTTTACCTTCTCATTTAGATCTTGTGGGAGCAGAGATTGAGCTCATTCAGCATGAGAAAAGGGAAACAATCATGAAGGAGACCCTAAGCAAAATTAAAAATGATTATGACTACATTATCATTGATTGCTCTCCTTCTCTTGGTTTAATTACAGTCAATGCATTAACGGCTTCAGACAGCGTTATTATCCCGGTTCAATGTGAGTATTTCGCACTAGAAGGCCTTGGAAAGCTATTAAATACTATAAAAATCGTTCAAAAACGTCTAAATCCCGAATTGAGTATCGAAGGCTTACTGCTTACCATGTATGATTCAAGATTGAGATTGAGCAATCAAGTAGTAGAAGAGGTTAAGCAGCATTTTGAGTCCTTGGTATTTAATACCATCATACATCGCAATTCTAAAATCAGTGAGGCGCCAAGTTTTGGCAAGCCAGTAATTGCCTTTGATATTGATAGCAAGGGATCGGTCAATTATCTGCATTTGGCCAAAGAACTCGTGGAAAATAATGAAAAGAAAATAGTAGAAAATAATTAATCATACCGAGCCGATTTTT
>CAYXKX010000044.1:0-8454 GCA_964465185.1 uncultured Chitinophagaceae bacterium | reverse complement strand
GAAAATTCATGGGCGGTATTATATTATGCAATATTTCAATTAAGTTAATATAAAATGGCAAAAATCAATCAGAAAAAAGAATTAGGAAAGGGAATCAGAGCCCTATTGGGAGATATCAATCAGCAGATGAATGAAGATGATGTTTTGGTACTAGAAAACCCTAAAACAACCAATACACAACTTATAAGTTTGGATAGAATCGAGGTCAATCCATTTCAGCCTAGGGTCAATTTTGATGAAGAGGCCTTAGAGGACTTGGCGAACTCCATAAAAGTTCATGGAATTATACAACCATTGACTGTAAGGGAATTAACAGGAACCAATAAATATCAGCTAATTTCTGGAGAGAGACGCTGGAGAGCATCTCATCTGGCAGGTTTGTCAGAGGTGCCGGTTTATATTCGCACTGCCAATGATCAGGAAGCCTTGGAAATGGCTTTGATTGAAAATATTCAGCGCGAAGAACTCAATGCTATTGAAATAGGAGTAAACTATCAAAGACTTATCGATGAGTGCAAGCTAAACCATGAAGAATTAGCAGATAGAGTTGGCAAGAAAAGGGCTACGATATCTAACTATATTAGACTTTTAAAACTACCACCAGATATACAGGTGGCCGTGCGAGAAGATAAAATATCTATGGGACATGCGAGAGCCTTGGCTGGGGTAGATGAGATAGATTTACAACTCTCCATTTTCAAAGAGGTAATAGGAAAAAGTTTATCCGTAAGACAAACAGAGAGCTTGGTAGCACAGAAAAGCAGTCAGCGCACACCTAGACCGACCAAAGAGAAAAAAGGTCAGCCCAACTTCGTCAGACGATGGCAGGATGATTTATCTAGTCATTTGAGCACGAAGGTGACTATACAGCATACTGACAAAGGAAATGGGCAACTCATTCTATCCTATGCAGATGAGAAAGACTTAGAGCGAATTATCGAACTAATTAGTTAATTGTGCGCTTACTTGTATTTGTATTTATACTTGTTTGTAATTCGCAAACAGTTTATTCTCAGAGTGATAGTAGTGCTTTTAGGCTTTTAGATTCTAGTAGTCTGGCAAAAATGCCAAAGAAAATCTACAAAAAGCATAGTCCAAAAACTGCTGCCTTGCTATCTGCCTTACTTCCTGGTGCTGGTCAGATATACAACAGACGATATTGGAAGCTGCCATTAGTATGGGGCGGATTAGCAGGCTTCGGCTATCTATGGGTCAATGAAAATAATCGATACCAAGATGCAAAAACTTCATATTTATCACTCCTAGACACTGATCCGAGCAATGATATTCCTTTTAATGGGACCACGAATATAACGATAGTCCAAGGTACCAAAAACATTTATAGAAATCAACGCGACATGTATCTATTATTTGGCATCCTATTCTATGGGTTAAATATTATTGACGCTACTGTAGATGCTCATTTTATGAATTTTGATGTCAGTGATGATTTATCAATGAATCTGAGACTAGACATGAAAAATTATGCATCCACCCCTCAAGCTATTCCATCATTAACGTGTACATTAAATTTTAAACGATAATTAAATGAAAATTGCATTAATCGGTTATGGTAAAATGGGCAAGGCTATCGAACAAGTGGTTCTGGAAGAAGGACATCATGAAATCGTATTAAAAATAACGGAGTTCAATAAGGCGGACTTTAATTCAGAAAATCTTCGAAATGTCGATGTAGCTATCGATTTTACAGAACCTGATTCGGCCTATGACAATGTCATGGTTTGTTTCAAGGCTAATGTACCTATAGTTGTAGGAACTACATCGTGGCCGGAAGGATTGGAAAAAGCCAAGAAATTTTGCCTTGAAAACAACCAAACGCTTTTTACATCACCCAATTTTAGTATAGGGGTCAACCTGTTTTTTCAATTAAATAAACAGTTGACGAAGCTAATGATGCCTTTTAACAACTATAGTGTCAAAATGTCTGAAATTCACCATACTGAAAAGAAAGATGCACCCAGTGGTACGGCCATTCAGTTAGCAAATGATATGATTGCAGCTAGCAACAATCAATACAAAAGCTGGGAATTGACCAAGGAGACTAAAACTGGTGTTATTCCTATAGAAGCCATCCGTGAAGAGCATGTCCCAGGCACGCATCATGTCAGGTTCGAGTCTGATATTGACTTTATTCAGATCACGCATGAGGCAAAAGGGCGAAAAGGCTTTGCGGTAGGAGCTGTTCGAGCCGCAGAATACATCTATGGTAAAAAAGGATATTTTACGATGGATGATTTGCTACAAAATTAAATAGGAGAAATACGCATAAGTACTTCTCCTATTCAAAAATTTAGTTAGATTACGCCTGCTTTAGCATAGCATATAATTCATCTTTCAAATGAACTCTTTTCAATCGCAATTGATTTAGGGTTTCATCTGCTGTCGCTTCAGCACCCGTTTCTATTCTATGAATTTCATTATTGACTTCATGATATTCGTCAAACAGTTTTCTGAAGTGATTGTTGCTTGTTTTTAAATCATGAATTTGTGTGTCAAACTCAGGGAACTCGTGATGCAAATCATGCTTTTCCATGCAATATTATTTTTTAAATTGGTTAAGTAATAGAGCAAATTTAATCAATCTTAAATTAAAAGCTTGTGATTTGAATCACAGAATTATTAATTTTAACTAAGGAGATACATATTGCAACCACTGTGATATTATAGAGCAATATTATCTTAGAATTAGTTTTTCTGTTCGCTTCACTTCATCAGATTCCAACTCTAGTATATAGGTACCGCGTGCTAGGCTTTCTAAAGGAATTCTAGTCGGGTTCATATAATTTCCAACTAATTTTCCATCCAGCGTGGACAAACTTACTGTATACTTCGCATGAGACTTATTCATTTCTATATGAATGAAATCAGAAGCAGGATTAGGACTAATCTTAAATGACCAATTAGCCTCTTTTATCTCTGCAGTCGATTTGGTGAAATGTGCGGTTAGTATTCTGTCTTTGTTAGAAATAAACGAATAACTCGGCTGAAATGCACTCGCTACTCCATTATCTACCCAGTATTTGAATTGGTAACCAGGAAGAGGCTTAGCTTCAACTAGCACATTGTCATCAAATAAGTATTTTCCCTGTCCATAAGTGACTCCGGCATTTTCAGGATAAGCGATTGTAGCAACATTGAAAAAGTTATATTGTCCGCTAGGTTTAACTAATCGACTAATTGCTGTATTGGTAATGACTGCATCATTCGCATCAAAATAGATCTCAGCCGTATTTTTAATCTCCTCCCCTATTTCTAGGTCAGATTTTGGTTGAATAGTGAAAATAACATGCCCTTTACTACCTTCTTCATCTACAGCTTTCTCAGGCAGTATGATATCCTTGAAATCAAAGCGCAACTGACCTGTATTTGAAAGACTCACACTCATAGGATGACTCGCATGCTTGATTTCCATGCTCTCCCAAACTAGTCTGGAAGATAACTGATCCAAAATATAAACGTCTCTTGCCGGTGCCTTACCTTCATTTTGGAAATTGATGGTATAAGTAATAGGATTCGTCTTATCAATGAAATCTTCCGTATTGATACTACTGCGAATGGCAGGAATTTTATTGTTAGGATCGTAGGCAGTGAAGGCTTCCCTACAGATTCTATAATAATTATCAAAAATATCTTTTTCGTCCCCTACTTGTTTCAATCGATAACCAAAACATAAAATATCACCTTGTTTTAAATTTCTAAACTCTACCGTTACAATTGGGGAAATAAACCTAGAGCCAATCTTTCTTGGACATACGAATCTATATCTATTTTCACCAAGGCTTTCATATACTACACCATCATCAGTATTGACATTTTTGAAGATACAATTGTTTGGCAAATCAAGATCATAAGTGAATAATGAATCAATTTGAGTCTTGGGATCATTATTCATTGTTGATTGAGCCAATAAGGTAAATTTAAAATCGGATGTATTGTCTATTCTGCGACCTTGAAGTGAAATGTAAGCTTGATAATTAAACAACCTCTGAATTGGAAAATCTAAATTACTTAGAGCTGTATCAACAGCTTTGAAAATAATATCGTGAGAATTATCACAATTAGTTAAACTAGGGCTTTCAATTTTGTAATGATCGTTTTCAGTTAACTTTAACCTTATGTCACCATTATTTTTTGAAAATGCGTACATTACAGTAGACTTAGATAGATTAGATATCTTGAATTTCAGATACGCCATAAGTTGCTCATTATCAAAAATGCAATTTTCGTTGACATCTCTATAGGCTTTGAAGTTTCTACAAAGCAATTGTACAAAATCATTACTCGTTACATCATGTATTAAATCGGAACCATGAAAAAATCTAACTTTTACAGTTCCAATAAATTTATTGGTAAAGGTATGAGCGTAACTATATGAATAAACTCCTTCCTCAAATGGCAAATCTCTGTTATATTCTTGTCCATCATTACAAAGAAGTTTCATAGATACATTTCCTATGGATTTTGTAACTTTTACAGTGAAGTTTCTTTGAGAATTGATACAGTGCTCAAAATTATTATTTAAAATGTCTATACTTGCATCTACCGTCGGAATAATTTTATATTTGTCTAAGGGCAGATTTAACTGATAGTTAGTATCTAGATTTGGAAAATTAAAGGTTAGATCTTTTTTATCTTGATTACAACCTATAATATTTGCATTAGATAAGTTATACTGAACACCATTCTTTACGTAAAAGGAAGTGATTCCATCTGCATTAGTCGAGCCAATTTGTTTTTGATTTGCGGAAAGATCTTTGAGTTCTATGTTTGTTCCAGACATTGGTAAATCTCCTTGGTCAAGGTTGCAGTCATCATTCATATCAATAAATACCTTGGCTTGTAGGCAAGAGCTAATTGATATTGTGTTCATGGCAGTCTGAAACATCAGCTTATTATCAAAGGTGTAAATCTTTATCGAAGCAGGGTAGTTTCCATTCGCATTATAGGTTTTATTAAATACTAGATGCGATTGCATAGGTTCCATTCCTAAAACTCGCTCTTCAAATTCTCCATTTCCATAGTCCATTTTAGCTTTGACATAACCCATAGATTTCACAAATGGCAAAACGAATTCTGCATTTGCCGTTTCACCTACACAATAATTTAAGGTATTTGGTGTCAATGGATAACCTTCAAAACTAGGTGAATCCTTCACAGCTATATTTATTATAGTCGGGCTATCCGCGAGATAGACATCAAATACATTTACTTTTGCATTGCAATTGACAATAACATTATTGACTGTCAAGGTATAGTTATTGAATGCAGGAGGAGAAAAACTAAAATTGCCATTGTTATCTGGGTAGATAGTTTGATTGTAACTGGAAGTCTTTCCTTTTAAATTTAGTAGAATTTTAGCTGGAAGGTCTAGACTAGCGTCGTTGGAGCAGTTATTATTGACATCATGGTAAATATTCCCTTTTACTTGATTACAAGTTTCCATCTTGACATATATACTGTCATTGACTTTGCAAAGTTCACTATGCTTGAGATTGGTCGCATAAATCCAATGACTGTTCGATGGTAGGATATTCACTAAATTACTATCCAAATTAGCCGAACTCACTATGGCATTATTGGACTTCCAGCCTACTTTTTTGGCGAGGGGCAAGGAAAGAGGAACGATGCCAGCATTACTACAATAAAGAAGTGTATCTTGTTCAAAACCAATGGTTGCATTACTAAATAGAACACTTAGTGGTATGTAATTCTCTACACTGATGCCACTAGAATTGCAATGATACACCTTCACTTTAAATTCATAACCCAAGGTTGCAAAGTTTCTATCAAATTTAAACTCAACATGCGCTATGGTTTGGCTACCTATTTGTTTTGAAGTTACTTTAAAATTGTAATTAGAAATTTCTTGATTATTGATAACTGAAACATCCTTAACTTTTAGGGAAGTACCGCTTGTTGTGCTAAATTTCATTACTATCTTGTTGCCTTTGGCTCTGCAGGTTCGCGCTAAATTGGGGTTGACTATAAATTCCACATTCGAGGAGTCGGCAATAATCCCTTCACTGTAAATTTCAGTTCCGCTGCTTTTAGTTTTAAAAACCTGATCTCTACACGTATATCCAATGTACTCACGGGTATAAGTCATACCGTTGCTTGAAGGAATGGCTCTATACTCTTTCACTGCCGCTGCTGCTACACTATATGATTCTATTTTAGGCACCACTTTTGCTATTCCAGCACTTTTATTCAAACTAATAGGCGAATTAGAAATCAAAAATTGATTTGCAGATAGTCCTTGAACAAAATTTACCGATGAATTTTGTAGTAATATAGCATTATTGAGATTTGCTGCAAGAGCTGTGTTAGGTGTGTAAAATTCATAAACAAGAGAATCTCGCACTATATGTCTACCTCCTACTACAATATATTTAGAATCAAAACTATCTCTCGCCGAGAAATCAATCCAGTTTTCTTTTTTCGCCCATAAATAATTAGCCGCTTCTGAATTATAAAGTGGTGATGAATTTATGTGATTCGTATTTATAGCCGCTTGAATCCAATATCCCTGTGATGCAGCACTTTCAATATTGCTAATAGAATTCAGTCTGCAGCATGTGCCCCAACCTACTATAGCCCATCCTTTATTTTTCCCAAGAGTTACATAGCCACGAAATGTTGATTTTTCTATTCCTTGAATATTTCCTATAACACCAGAAGGGCAGTTGGTTGTGGCCCTGACAGTTACATCGGGTACTTGACAAATAGGAGTAACTTCTTTAGTCGATATATTCGTAAGTGAGATGGTAGTATTTATCGTACTACTTATGACTTGAATTTGCTCGGCACCAAACATTATCCCGCTGCAGTCTCTAAAAAGATGCAAGGTAATTTCATATCGACCTGCAGTCGTATCTACACACCTATAGTTAATATAACCCCCAGCAGAATGAGTTGCATAAGAGTATTGAAAACAAATGAAGGAAAATAGGACTAAAAGATATACTTTCAACTGATTAATGGCTTTCATACGACTTGATTTTTTAGTTATTCAAAATGTTAATGCAAATATAATATAAAAACATTGAAATAAAAACTATCAAAAAAATGGGTTTGTTAGATGGGAAATAGTATATAATCTACATATGGTATTGTTTTCCAATGACTTAACAGCAATAATTGTTAACGCAATACATTCACTCTATCAATGTATTGTACTTCACCATTCCCATCCTTTCTAAACAAAAGGTATATTCCATTTTGTATTAAGTTCAAATCAAACTTTATTTCTTCATCATTAGAGCTAGTAGAAATGGATTCTAGTTTGATTTGCTGCCCAAGTATATTGGCGAGATAATAACTGCTATTGTTGACTCCAATTTTAGTGTTTAGTCTTAAATAAAGGTAGTCACTTGTTGGATTTGGATAAATGTAGGATTCGCTAGTTCGCAAATCCTGAATGGAAATTGTCGGCTTAGTTATATATCTACTCAGTGTGGTATTGGTACGTATGTTTTGAATAAAGTCTATCACAATGACTGCATGATTTCGAATTAGGTCATTAAATGCTAAACTAGCGATCGGTTTAAGGCTAAAAATGACATATCCTCGACTAGCACTATCATTTGAAGCGCTATCTGGTAGATTGATATCTTGGTAAGCCAACACCAATTCATTCCCTGGTCTAAATAGTACCTGTCCTGAATGGCTTTGTTTTATTAGTTTGAAGGTAGACAAATCCAATTTGCTATCAATTATATCTGAAATAAGTAGATGATTAGCTGTACTTGTTCTATTATTTATAAAATTGATTTGATAAATGAGTTCGTCATTTTTGTTTAGAAAATCTTCATGATTAATTTGTGAAGCTATACTCACTTGTTTTTGATTTAAAGCTAGGTCCACCTCCCCTGCCTTGAGGCAGAAATATTGGTAATTATCGCTTGTATCCTTTTCTGGCAATACCTGGAGTAGCTTAGTCGAAAAACATAAGGTGTCATTACCCAATAAGGAATCAAATTTTAATGTGAGTGTGGTTTGTGTACCTGTGTTTTGAACTATTCGTAGTAAAGAGCCTATTTGCGTATAGCTGGCATTGGCAGAAATAGCATCTACTTTCGTTTTGGCGGGTAGACGAACTTCGTATTTCTTGATAGCCGTATCACTGAAGTAATAACCTGAGTAAGTCAGATTCAAAGCTAGTTTTTTATTGTTCGCTATACTCCCAGATTTTTGAACTACTAGAATATAATTGACGGGTAGTGGATCAAGCGGTAAATCCATTTTTAAACTAGTATCATTAGCAAATGCGGGTATAGCCTTTATAGCGCTATTCGAGTTGCATAATATAGTAATCGCATTACTCAAAGTATATCCTTGGCCCTTTTTTAAATACAACTTATAGCTACCATTAGGTAGAGTATAAATAATATCCGATTGGCTGGTAACATTATTCTTGAGATCAAGTCTATGGCT
>CAYXKX010000043.1:0-18376 GCA_964465185.1 uncultured Chitinophagaceae bacterium | reverse complement strand
CTATTGATTCTTTTTCCTAATATTTTGCTTATTCTGTTAGATTTATGAGGTTCATTATGATTGGCGATATCGCCCGTCGGCTTGGCTTAGGGGGGGGTTTCTCAAGACAACAGTTAATCAAAAATACACACTCTGGCATAAAGACTAAATTATTTTTGAAGGCACGCTACCCGACTTTCTTCAAACCAGCAGATATACCCAGTTTTATTGTTCTTCATAAGTTCTATACCAATTTTTTTCTAACTTCCAGTTGTCTTGAGGTTTTACCTTAATCTTGTTTTCTAACCTTTCGATTTCATTTTGATCATCTGTATATATAAAATGAGTAGACGGAGAATCAAAAAAATTACGAAATACCCAAAAAGTTATTGTTGTTCCGTTATTTTCTTTGTTTCTGTAAACTCCAATATCATTTCCGCCATTAGAAACTACGGGAAAATTAAATGGTAACTCACAGACCCAACCATTCCATTTAACATTTGGATTTAGTTTGTTGTTTTTTACTTCATATACTATTGACTTTCGCTTACTTAATAATAGAATCCAGTCTATTTTTTCTATAATAAGATTTGTTGAATCCCTTTTGTAAGTCAGAAATAGTAAGATAGAAAATGTTGTAAATTTTACAACTCTTAATTTAGTCAAACTCTTTGCTTCTTTAATCAACTTGAAAAGCTGGAATAATGTTATTACTGTTAGAATTATCAATAGTAAAAGCCATTCAAAAGCGAGAATGAAAAAATTTACAAAATAGTAATTTACAATTGTTAGAACTATCCAGGATACTACGACCAATATCAGCCCTTTTTCTTTCATAACTATAGGTGGTTTCGTTTTCGCTAAAATTGGGTATATCTCATAAATATACGCAATTAAACTTGCATATATCATAACAAATATAGACGAAAAAACACAAGTTTTTAAACTTTTACAAAGAAAATGCGCAAGTAGTTTTTATAAAAATACTACTTCTTCTCCCCATGTACGATGCCTCCAGAAATGACAAATTTCATCAAGTCTTTGACATCTTTCGTGTCCAGAGGAGAGAGAAGTGATTTGTCTACCAGTAAAAGCTCTCCAGTAAAAGCATAAGATAGTGGAAAGTAAACGGAAACTAAATCTGAACTTATATCATAGTTGGATAAATCCTCTGAGGTAATAAACCCGATGCGATGAATACCTTCTCCTACTTTGACCAAAACAGGTTTTTCAAATTTCTTTTTATCCGATGCAAATGCGCCTATGACATCGCGGATAGCTTTGTAGACTTCTTTGACAATGGGTACTTTTAAAATTAAAGATTCCAAACCCCTAAATACTCTATCCATCAGTATACTGGTACCTAAGTATCCGACAATTATGAGCAACAATAGTATGGTGATTAACCCTAGGCCATAAATGCGAAAACCAGTAATGGCAAAGAAAATCTCTTGCACTGGCGAGTCAATTTTTGCCAATATCATCCACAGCGCATAGAAAGTAAAAAACAAAGGCGCTATGATAAAAGTACCACGCAAGATATACGCACCTAACTGACCAAAGTCAAATTTTTTTAAAGCCATAATTTTATACTACAATGTTAATCATTCGCCCTTGGACGAAAATAAATTTTTTGATTTCTTTTCCTTCGAGCCATTTGAGGACGGTTTCATTGGATAGTGCACTTTCCTTCGCCGCTGCTTCATTAGCGTCGGCAGCGAGGCTCACCTTTGCGCGCATTTTACCATTGATGGATACGGGATATTCTATAGTATCATCTACGAGATATTTTTCAACAACTATAGGAAATTCTTCTACGATGATAGAGTCTGTATTGCCTAACTGAGACCAGATAGTTTCGGCAGTGTGCGGCGCAAATGGACAGATAGATTTAAGCAGTGGAATGAGGATAGCTTCGCTTGTCGTCTTGAGCGAATTGAATTCATTCAAGGCGATCATCAATGCACTGACACAAGTATTGAAGGAAAAGTTTTCGATATCCTTGGCGAGTTTATCTAAGGTTCTATTTAGAATTTTCAATTCATCTACACTTGCTTCGGTTGGTGTCAATTTTGAATTTCCATTTTCATCAAAATACAAATTCCAAAAACGTTTCAAAAATTTCGATACACCTTCTATCCCTGCTGTGTTCCATGGCTTGGACTGCTCTATCGGCCCAAGAAACATTTCATACATTCGAAAACAGTCCGCACCATATTTTGCAATCACATCATCAGGATTGACCACATTGTATTTCGACTTAGACATTTTTTCGATTTCTCTATGAGCATAAAATTTTCCATCATTACCAGGAATAAATATACCATCAGAAAACTCATTTCTCCAAGCCTTAAGCCCCTCAATGTTAACTTCATTTGTCTTATCATCAACCAATGAGATATCAATTCTATATGGGAATGTATATAAATCATAGTCTTCAGGTAGCTGAAGTTTTTCATATAATTCTTTTTTCTTCGTTTCGTCAGTTAGCAATTCAGATGAAACAAATGGATTAAATCTGCCAATCTTTGCATTTCTTATATCTTCAACTGTTTTAAAAGTAGGGATTTTTCCGATTTCTGACAATCTAACTAAGTAAACTATAGCAGTTACTCCCTGTATCATCCCTTGATTAATCAAACGTTTGAACGGCTCTTTATGCGAGATATAACCTCTATCATAGAGAAAGTGATTGAAGTAGCGGGAATATAAAAGATGTCCTACGGCGTGTTCAGAACCCCCTTGATACAAATCGACTTGCCCCCAGTAGTTGACCAAATCTTTTGAAACAAATTCGGCATCATTCTGCGGATCCATATAGCGGAGAAAATACCACGAAGAACCCGCAAAGGCAGGCATAGTATCTACTTCGCGCGTATAGCCTTCTATTTCATTCACCCATTTTTCATTTCTGGCATTGGGAGCTTGTCCGTCTTTCGATGGAAGAAAAGAATCTACATCAGGGTTTAATAATGGCAACTGAGATTGATCGAGGGGAATAGGAATCTCGTCTTTCCATAGTATAGGAATCGGTTCGCCCCAGTAGCGCTGACGACTGAAGTTCGCATCGCGTAGACGAAATTGTGTTTTTCGCTCGCCTATCTCATCGTATTCCATCGCTTCTATTACCTTATCAAAACCTTCTTTCCAGTTGAGTCCATTGATGAAATCAGAATTTTTAAGCACACCTTGTTTATCTCCTATCTCCGTTTTTTCTATTCCTGTTTTGTCAAATATTTCGACAATTTCTATACCAAATTTCTCCGCAAATTTTCTATCTCGCTCATCCTCCGCAGGCACTGCCATAATGGCTCCTGTGCCATAGCCCATCAATACATATTCGGCTATATAGATAGGAAGCAATTTTCCATTAAATGGATGAATAGCATAAGCTCCTGTAAATTGACCACTGACTTCTTTTTCGGCTTGTCTGTCGATATCCGATTTAGATTTACAATAGGCTATATATTCATTCACCTTGGTTTTATACTCATCTGTCACTATCTCAGAAACCATCGTATGCTCTGGAGCCATCACCATAAACGTCGCACCGAATATGGTATCGGGTCTGGTGGTGAAAACCCTCAACCCCGGCCCTTCTCCCTCAGGGAGAAGGGTGGTGGGCGCCGAGAATTCACTTTTTAATTTTGAAAGGACATTCTCTATATCGTTGATTACTTCTTCGTTCGTAAATCGAATCACTCTATAGCCTAATTCATTTAGAACAGCTGTTCTAGCATCATCATATTCTTTTGTCTGAGTATGATATCCACCATCTACCTCAATAATTAATTTTTGTTCTAGACAAATAAAATCAGCAATGTAATTATCAATAGGATGTTGTCGTCTAAATTTATATTCTAATTTTCTATTTCTAATTTCATTCCAAAGTTTTTTCTCTGCTTCTGTAGCCTTTTTTCTATTCTCCTTTGCGTTTTGGTATAGTATGGATGCTGCGGCTGGGTTCGCAGTGGCGTGACGTGGTACACCCCTTCCTTTGGAAGGGGAAAGGGGGAAGGTCACTATTGCCCCCGTAGATTTTCCTATCCAATTTCGTTGTTGATCTTTCAATGAATTCGAAAAATCAACTTCTTCTAATCCCTGCAACAATCTATCGGCATAAGCCGTCATCCGCAGAGACCACTGACGCATTTTCTTTTTGACTACAGGGTGATTTCCGCGTTCGCTGCGTCCGTTGATGACTTCATCATTCGCCAGTACTGTTCCTAAAGCCTCACACCAGTTGACTTCGCCCATACTCGTATAGATGAGACGATAGTTCATCAGAATATCACTTTTCTCTTTTTCCGAATAGTTTTTCCATTCTTCGGCTGAGAAAGTGTTGACAGTGTTATTGGTGAAAGCTGTATTATTATGATTGCCGTGTTCTTCGAAATGCTTTATCAGCACATTGACGGAATAGGCAGATTGGTTTTCATAACAATAAATAGAATTAAACATTTCTATAAATAGCCACTGCGTCCATTTGTAATATTCAGGACTACTCGTTACGACTTCCCGCGACCAGTCAAAACTCAAGCCTATTTTATCGAACTGTTTTTTATAGGTTTCTATATTTTCTTTGGTGGTATCTCTAGGGTCCTTGCCCGTCTCGATAGCATACTGTTCAGCTGGAAGTCCGAAACTATCAAAACCCATAGGGTGTAGTACATTGAATCCCTTCATTCGCTTGAATCGTGCATAGATATCACTAGCCACATAGCCTAGAGGATGTCCTACGTGTAAGCCAGCACCACTGGGATAGGGAAACATTTCTAAGACATAATGTTTTGGCTTAGAAATATCGTTTTCTACTTTGTAAATATCTTTATCTGACCATATTTTCTTAGCCGCTTGGTCTATCGCGCTGGGTGAATACTGCATAGTTTGGTAAAAGATGACAAATGTACAGTAAAATCAATCATTTTTATGAGAGAAAGGTGATTGAAAAGAGATGCCCGAGTTAAATTCATTTTTCTGATTTTTGTACTATGTCAAAGATCCTACTTCTTATTATTTTTCTATGGTTTCAAGATGGGTTGTATGGCCAAAATTCTATATATTCATTGAGTCCTGCGAGGGAGGTCGGTATATTCTCGGTTGGGGTAAGTTTCAACGCCTTAGGATATATTCAGAGCAGAAATACTTCTGTTTTAAAAATTGAAGAAATAGAAAAATTAAAAAGAAGTGATTTAGATGGCTTGGATAGAACGGCTACGTATAACTATTCTGTCAAGGCTAGGCACGCAAGTGATAAACTGCTTTTAGGTTCTTTGGTTTTGCCTGCGACGATTATGTTTGACCCTAATCAGCGAAATCAATTAGGAGAGAAAACGACCATATTGCTTCAAACTTATTTGATGAATGCAGGGAGCACTTTGCTTGTAAAATCACTAGTGAGACGCACTAGACCTTTTGTGTATAATGAAAATGCCCCACTATCAGAGAAGCTTAAAGCAGATGCCCGAATGTCTTTTTTCTCTGGGCATACAAGTTTTACGGCTAGTTCCACCTTTTTTACTGCTTCTATGCTCACTGCGAATGGTCAAAATAAGGATTTAGCTCCGATAATATGGTCGAGTGCAGCTATTCTGCCCGCTGTGCAAGGCTATCTGCGCTGGAAAGCAGGTAAGCATTTCCCAACGGATATTTTTATAGGCTATGTGATTGGGGCTGGTTTGGGATATCTTATACCCAAGATTCACGAAGGTTTTTAATCTACAAATACAATAATTTTCTATATTTGCACTCCTAATTCTCAAGGGCAATTAGCTCAGCTGGTTCAGAGCACTACGTCGACAACGTAGGGGTCGATGGTTCGAATCCATTATTGCCCACTTTTCCAAAACATTATTTAGCGTAGGGGTCGATGGTTCCCTGCCTGTTCTGCGACCATGCAGACAGGGAATCCATTATTACCCACTTTACCATTTTTTGATTCTACTGACAGGCCTTGAAATTTTTAGCAATTCCATCATTGGTTTCAAAACATTACTATATTCTAAATCTGCTTTAGACTTTCCAAAAGTCCTTAGAATTTCAGGAAGCAAATAATTTATTCATCTTTTATTGATGCTTTATGTTGCATGAAATGTTTGAAATATTTCAGCATTACTTCCAAGGTATAATCTTTTTCAGCTTTAAATTCATTCATAATTCTTTCATCTTTCAATCTTTTTAAATTAAATTTGAGCTGAGCCTTGGTCAGATACATTTTTATTTCTGTATTCTGGTTGATAATAATAGGCATATATTTATTTAAGCTTGATTTATACAATTCTTTATATAAAAAACCAGCTAATGATATACCGGGTTCCATAAAAGGCGAGTAATCATCCTTTGGTTGAAACAAAATAAAGAAACTATCAAGTAAAATTACTTTGCTGAACTCAGGTATGGTTGAGTAAAAAATCAAGTTAATTAATGTATCTCTTTCGGTTATTATAATGTAAATTTTTCTATTTGGATCTTTCGTCTTGGATTTTGTATTAATTGGTTTAACGCTAAAAATAAAATCATTTTGTCTAGTAATTTCTAGGAGACCTTGAGAAGCATTTGTATTGGTAATGAAATCTGATTTTGACTTATAATAAGTGCATGTGGCATTTACTTTGATATCGCTTGAAGGTAAATTGTAAATCTCATTCTGGGCAATAAGATTATCAAAAGATATTACCAGAAGTATAATTAAAATAACAGCAGCTTGCATTTCAGAGAAGTATTGATATTTAAATTTAATATGGATAGGATTTTTCAAGAACCTAAGATTATTATATAATATTCAAATCATCGTATCATCACATCATCTCTCATCCGCCCCTTCATCTCCGTCAATCACTGCTTTGACATCGGCAGTGCAATGTTTACATTTGATGGCATCTACGGGAATAAATTCCCTACAGTAAGGACATTCACGACTGCCTTGGGCTCTGAAGTTGGCGAGTTGGAGTTTCATAATGACCTTGACGAGGCCAAATAGCACCGCAGCTTTTATAAGAAAGCCAATCAGTGTATTTAGAAATTTACCTACATGTATCTGACCTTTTAAAAATGGAACGGTAAGGCCTGACATGTCGGGAACTCCTCCCAGAGCAGCGATAAAGTCTCCAATAATGTCAGTGGATAAACTATCGACAACTGTAGAAAATGCTGCACCGATTATGACTCCTAGAGCTAAGTCAAACATATTTCCGCTCGTGGCAAAGAGTCTAAATTCTTCTAAATATTTTTTAATAAACATAATCCATTAATTTATCTGTTAGAGACTATTATTTTTCTTCCTCTTCTCCAAATTTAACCACTTTGTTATCCATTATTAATGAGAAAAGAGCTAGGGTAATTCTGGCAGTGGTTCTGTGCAAGTAGTCTAGATAAAGGTTATCTAAGTCATCTTTTACAGTGAGGTAATATTTATCATTTTCAAAATTGAACGAGGTCAGTGTGATGCTAGGGACTTTAAGCACATTATAGAATGGCTCATGTTCAAAACTCTCAGTAAATACGTCTCCTTGGGCTAATTGAATAAATTCTGGATGAATATAGCTATTAAGTTGTTTCATAAGCGTATTGGTCGTATCCTGCACGCAGAGTAGGTTATTTCTACCTTCTAGAAATGGTCGTCCTAGCATTTCTAAGTTAATTACATATTTAATATCGAGGTAATCATGTTTAGATAGCGTGTCAGCCAGAAAACCTGCGCCCATCATATTTTTATGTTTCCCAGAAGTGAGTGCAAAAATTATGTTTTCTTTTGGTTTGATTTTATTGAAGAAAAGGGCAAGTTGAAAAACCGCTGAAACTCCTGTTGCATTATCATTTCCGCCCTTAAAAAAACTATCCTTAGTGGTTCTATTTTTTGCCATACCTAGATTATCATAATTGGCAGTGATAAGTATAGCAGATCTTTTGCGAAGATTTCCTCTATAAAGCCCGACAATATTATAACCTGTTTGGTTGGCATCTATCTTGAATGGTATGCGATAATTGTCAAAATACGTTTTGATGTTATAGGCACGCATCATGCTCTCCAGATAAACGATGCTTCGGGAAATGGTTTCTCTTTCGATATCCCTCCCTTCGAACTGAGGGCTCGTGAGTGTGGAAATAATACTTTTGGTAAAATTTACATTTTGTCCTTCCAGTATATCATCAAAATTGATATTTTGAGAATAGTAGTTTTTGCTAATGATCAAAAGAATGACCATTAGATTTATTTTTTGAAACATACGCAGTTTAGAATTCAGCATTTTTATTTAGAATTTCAGATATATCTGCAGTCAATTCTTCTTCAAAAAATGGGTGGCCTTTAATTTTATTGATTTTTATAATTGGTTTTTTATAATGAGCTGCAAGGTAGTCAGCGAATTGACCATGATTGAGTTCTGGAATAATAATTCGGTCAAAGCGCTCTATAATCGTCAGGAAGTTATGGGGAAATGGAAAAATCCAGTCTAAGTGCAAATGGGCTAACTCCTTGTATTGTTTAGACAGATTTAGGAATGCCTCTTTGGTAGCTCCATAAGTAGAACCCCAGCTCACTATTAGTGTGCCTTTTGAGGCGCTATTTTCTTCCATTACACAGGCAGGAATATGATCGGAGATTCTCAGAATCTTATTAAGTCTCGTCTCTACCATTTTCTGATGATTATCTCCGTCATAAGAAATAGTGCCGTGTACCAGATCTTTTTCTAAACCGCCTGCTATGTAGTGGGTGTCAGAAAGACCAAGCTCAGTCCAAGGTCTGGCTTGAGTCAATTGAGACCGCTCATAAGGATTGGTACTGGTATAATTTTCAATTTGAATCTGGTTTATTTCTGGGATTTCCCAGAGTTCACTTCCATTCGCAATGAGAGCATCGCTCAATAAAAAAATAGGTGTTTGAAACCGCATCATCATCTCTATGGCTTGTAGCGTCGTTTCAAAAGCACTCGAAGGATTTCGTATAGAAACTACTGGTACAGGACAGTCTCCGTGACGACCTTTCAGTGCTATGTCCAAGTCGGACTGCTCTACCTTGGTAGGCAAACCAGTGCTTGGGCCAGCGCGTTGCACATCTATGATGAGAAGAGGAATCTCAGCCATATGTGCTAGACCAATGATTTCCTGTTTCAAATCGATGCCAGGTCCAGAAGAGGCAGTTACAGCTATGCTTCCTGCATATGCAGCGCCCAGAGCCATTCCTGCAGCGGCTATCTCATCTTCAGCTTGTTTGACGATTACTTCCTTCAAATTTTGTTTGGCTAGTTCATGCAGTATATCGGAAGCAGGCGTAATTGGATATCCACCAAAGAAAACAGGTCTCCCAAAAATTTTAGGAGCAGAGAGAATGGCTAATGCTATAGCCGAATTGCCGGTTATATTTCTGTAATATCCTTCTTTAAAATGAGCTCTATCGCTTAGTTTCTCTAAAGAAAATTCAATAGTTTCTGCATAATGGTAGCCCTTTTTTAAGACAACGTCCATCATATCCAGTTGACTCCCTTTAAATTTATTTTTAAGGATATCCAATGTTCTATCAAGGGATGACTCCAACGCAAATGCTAAAAATCCTAAAGCGAAAATATTCTTATTTTTATCCTTCGATTTATCTTCAATATTGAATTCGGATAGTGATTCTTTAGTCATACTAGAAAATGCAACATCCAATTTTTTATTGGGAATGGCTTCTAATTCGGCTAAATCAAATCCAGCTAATTTGCAGTTCTTCGCATCGAATCCAGCGGGATCATAAATGAGAACGCCAGTTGGTTTTAAAGTTTTGAAATATTTTTTTAATGCAGCAGCATTAAAGGCAATGAATACATCGGATTTATTCCCTGCAGTATTAATTTTTACGCCGCCATACTGAATCTGAAAACCAGATACACCATGCACTGTACCAGCTGGTGCACGAATTTCAGCAGGGAAATCGGGGAGAGTATTGAGGTCTAAATTTTCTAGAGCTACATTGTCTGAAAAGGCATTGCCTAGAAGCTGAATACCATCTCCAGAATCACCAGCTATGGTTACTACAAATTTTTTCATTTATATGAAGTCTTAAGCACAACAACATTGGGAAAACAAACCCTGAGCGATTAGTGCTACTATGATATAAGGTATAATGCCCGAAGCCCCTGGATAGTCCTTGGCTATACGCTGGCCTGTAAAAAGCTGAATAAGCAGCACTAGACAAAGAATGAACCCCCAGTCTGTCAACAGTCCGCAATAACAGTCTAGAAACAAATAGGAAAAGGCCGCAATCAGCATCCATCCACCAATGACTAGTTCTTGAATCGTAATCCAATAAAATAGGGGTGTAACTATGGGCTTAATGATACTTGGTTCAAAGACAGATTTGAACCAAGATAAATTATCACTGCGTTGAAAAACTTTATCTAGCCCAGACTGTAGGAATGTGATAGCGAAAAAAAGGCTAATTAAGCCTAATGTAATGGATACTGAATCTAGATTCATCTTAATTATTTTTTAAGTAACTTGTTATACTCTGTTTGATTTGCAAACAATTTGAGGGATTCTATGATATCCTCATCATGCTCAAAATCATGCTCTACTACTCCTTTTCTAAAGAAATATCTCCTGATAATTTCTCCTTCTAGATATTCGTGTATGTCTTTTTTATGGATATAAAATTCATTTGCCTTGGCTTCCTTTAGTTTGACAACAAGTTCATCATACGCTTTTTGGATGCTCGGCATTAGTTTTTCACTTTCAGCTTTTTCTTTCAGACTTTTTAATTCTCTATCTACTTCTGATTCGTAGGAGAAGTTTTTCGCCTTCGTATATTGAATAAATTTTTCGTACTCAGCATCAGGAAGTCGGAATGATTTAGCGGATGCAGGCTTTGCATTTTTGGCTACATATTGATTCGCAAAGTCAGCAGTCATTCCTTTTGCCATTAAGTAGTAGACTATGGGGGCGAGAAAAGCACTTTTTGTTTTCATGTCTGGGTCTATACCTCCACCATCATAAACTGTTCGGCCAGCTTTGGTTTTAAATGGCATTTTCAATGAATCAGGAACTTTTTTGACTGAACCGTCAGGATTTTTTTCTGCATAGTTGATTGCTTGAATGCATCTACCAGATGGTATATAGTATTTTGCAGTCGTCACCTTCATTTGAGTATTATAAGGCAGTGGACGTGTATTTTGTACCAACCCTTTTCCAAACGTTTTTCCTCCGAGCACGACCCCGCGATCATAATCCTGGATAGCGCCAGCGACTATTTCCGAGGCAGAGGCAGAACCCCCGTTGGTCAATACAATGAGTGGAATATTCACATCATCGGCTCTTCGTCTTGTTCTATGTGTGGTTTGCATTTCTTGAATTTTGCCTTTGGTGCTTACGATTTCATTATTTTGATCTATAAAAATATTGGTCAAATCGACGGCTTCGTGCAGAAGACCTCCCGGATTTCCGCGCAAATCGAGGACAAGGCCTTTCATATTTTTATTTCCTTCTTTTAGCTTGAGAAATTCAGTACGCACATCTCCTCCTGCATTCTCCATGAAACTCTCTAATTTTATATAACCTATTTCATTCGAGATCATTCCAGCATAAGGCACATTTTTTAATTTAATCTCTTTCCGCGTAATGTCTGAAGTCATTTTTTTATAACTGCCGTCGGCTTGTAGTCTTTCGTAGGTGAGCTTAAATGAGGAGCCGGCTTGTCCTTTAAGAAGTTTACTAACATCATCCGTTTTCTTGCCCTTCATCGATTTGCCATCGATTTCTAGAATTTTATCACCAGGTATGAGACCTGCAAGGTGAGCTGGCATGCCCTCATAAGGTTCATCTATGATGACATAATCGTCTCGTTGAGATATCAAGCTACCTATGCCCCCATATTTTCCCGTTGTTTGAATTCTAAAATCTTCAGTTTCTGCTTCAGAATAAAACTCTGTATAGGGATCAAGGTCTTTGAGCATAGCGTCTATCGCCACTCGGATAGCACGACTCGGCTCCACTTTGTCTACGTATTGAATATTCAGTTCTTTGAAAAGGGACACGAAAATATCTATGTTTTTGGATATCTCAAAATAGTCTACGTCTTTGAAAGAGATGGCAAAAAAGGCTGCGATAGACAAGAATATACCTGCCAGTCCTAGTTTTAGTTTTTTCATTTGAATACAATCATTTTTAGGGTAGTTACAAAAATAGAAGAATGTTGAGTATGATTGATTAAATTAATTCTTTTTAATCTCAAATCTTTTAACTTTGCCTTATCTTGAGTATAGAAATGATAACCAGTGAAATAGATAAAACAAAAGTTCCTCAGCATATTGCGATCATTATGGATGGAAATGGTCGGTGGGCGCAGAGTCAGGGAAAGGACCGAACGTTTGGCCATCAGAGTGGAGTAGAATCGGTGCGCGAAGCTATAAAAGGATGTATGGAAATAGGCGTGAAGTATCTGACTTTATACGCTTTTTCTACAGAAAACTGGAATAGACCAAAAGAGGAAGTTGATTTTTTGATGAACTTACTTGTAGAAGCTATAGCAGGCGAAACGCCGGAATTGCTAAAAAATGATATACGATTAGAGACTATAGGAGCTATTGACGAGCTGCCCGAATCATCTTTCCAGCATCTAATGCAGGCGAAGAAAGATACAGCCCATTGCCAATCATTGACCTTGGTTTTAGCCTTGAATTATGGCTCCAAGAAAGAGTTGACACAGGCAATGAAATCTATAGCAGAATCCATAAAGAGCGGCGCAATAAAGCCAGATGAAATCGATGAAAAGTGCATAGCAAAACATCTTTATACAAAAAACTTTCCTGATCCCGAGATTATGATTCGCACTTCGAACGAAATGCGCATTTCGAATTTCTTAACCTGGCAGTTAGCCTATGCAGAACTCTTCTTTTTGCCTATTTTCTGGCCTGAGTTTAAACGAGACCACCTATGGGAGTGTGTGAGAGATTTTCAGCAGCGGGAGCGAAGATTTGGTAAAACCAGCGCACAAGTCAATTAAGGTGAAAATAGATTTAGAAGAATTAGAAGAGGCCAATGTTATTAGTTCAGAAATAGCAAAATCTATCCAGGACTATTACCATCAAAAGGAAGCATCTTCGCCCAATAAACTCGTCCTTGTTTTCGGAATTTTAGGCGCTCTTTTAGTGGGATTAGGTATTATTTTAATCATAGCCCACAACTGGGATACCTTATCTCGAGGTATTAAAACATTTCTTGTTTTTATACCTTTAACGCTGGGTCAAGTAGCACTTGGTTATTCTTTATTGAGAAAGAAGGAAAGTAAAACCTGGTCTGAAGCCAGTGCTTGTTTTTTAATATTCGCCATCGGGGCATGCATTTCGCTAGTCAGTCAGATTTATAATATTGAGGGGAATTTAGGGAGTTTTTTATTGACTTGGAGTTTATTAGTCTTGCCTATTGTATATATAGCGAGATCTAGTATCGCATCTTTGTTATATATCATTTTGATTACGTATTATCTTTTAGAAAGCGATTATTGGTCGTATAAAAAACAATTTAATTTTGTATACTGGTTGTTGTTTTTGGCGATAGTTCCACACATATTTTTTATATTCAGAAGGAGAATAGAAACCAATTTTATTAACTTCCATAGCTTTCTAATTCCAATAAGTTTGTCTATAGGTGTCGGAGCGCTTGCAGGGGAATTTCCTCATTTATTGAGTATAGCCTTTATAGCATTATTTAGCTGCTTTTATGGACTTGGATATATCTATAAAACCCCTCAGCAGGGACATTTATCTAATGGGTTCATTTTATTTGGTTCTATGGCAACTATGGTATTATTGTTTATGTCTAGCTTCAGAGATTATTGGACAATTATGAAAAATGTGATATGGGGAACTAAAGTTTTCCAAACAGAAACGTTTTATTTTGCACTCTCATTTTTTGTCTTAGCTCTTATGATATATTTTTATAATTTTAAAAATAAAGGCAAAAATTGGAAAGTAGATTTACAACCAATAATGCCTGTCTTCATATTCTTTACAGCAATATTTATAATAGGACAATTCTTTCCTCACATAGCTCAAATTCTCATGAACTTACTCATTTTGGGAATTGGAGTATTGACTATAAGACAGGGGTCTAATATGAATCATCTAGGCATATTGAACTATGGACTCATATTAATTTCCATATTAGTCGCTTGCAGATTTTTTGATACAGATATGAGTTTTGTTTTGCGAGGCTTGATATTCGTTGGTCTAGGCCTTGGCTTCTTTGCAGCCAATTATTGGATGATTAAAAAGCGAAAGGAAAATGGATAGAAAGAAAATTTTAATTCTGGCTTTTGCTTTGATGGTTTCGGCTCAGTTTTATGTCCCCTTATCTATGATATGGGAGAGTGAAGGGATATTGTCGGAAGGCACCCCTTATAAGTTTAGAACAGCACCTATAGATCCTAATGATCCATTTAGAGGAAAGTATATTACCTTAGAATTTAAAGATAACATTTGTGATGTAAAGAATGATTCAAACTGGGTGGAAGGAGAAATGGTATATGGTATTTTGGAAAATGTAAATGGATTTGCGCATATTACCTCACTTAAGAAAACAAAGCCAAAAGAGAAGGACTATCTTCATTTAAAAATAAGCTATCTTGTGACTATTGGCGATGCACATTTAGCCAATCTGGTTTTCCCATTTAAAAAATACTACATGGAAGAGTCCAAAGCCTATGCAGCGGAAAGAATTTACCGAGAGCGGCAGTTAGATACCATTAGAACGACCTATGCTTTAGTATATGTAAAAGATGGTGTAGGAAGACTTGCCGATGTTAAAATCGGAGATAGTTCTATTCAAGATATGGCGAAATAGATAATTTTTGTAAAAATTTTATAACTGAATGCAACAAATAGGGACTTAATAAGCTCTATTTTTGTATTAGCTTTATTCAATCATTCTGATTAGCTAAAGCCTTTTTGTTAACCTTTAAATTAGTTTATCATGAAGCGGTTTTTATCTATCTTATTTTCCTCAATTTCCATTTTTTTAGATGCCCAGTTTGCAAGTTTAGACATACTGCCCACGCAAGGTAGGTGGACAATGTATAAAGGATATATTGATAATTTAGAAGTAGAAGTAACTCCAGAGGGCCATACGGCTAGGGTAGAAATGACATTTGTAGTTTACGTCGATTCAATTAATTATCATTCGTATAATTACAATAGAAGATTGCCTACATATAGGGACAACTTATTAGAAGCCCAAATGAAATTTAAAATGCCAGAGGAAGCCTATTTTTATGATTCCTATTTGTGGCTAAATCCCACGACGATTATTAGAGCGAAATTACTGCCACGTGGCGAAGCAAATTGGGTTTATGATTCAATTGTCAATCGGAAAATTGACCCATCAATTTTACAACATGACCGGAACGGCAACTATTCGTTAAAAATATTTCCAATATCTACGGTTTTCTCTAGAAAAGTAAAAATAGCCTATAGTGTTCCTTATAAGATCGAAGAAAATGGTAGAGAGTTTGTTGAACTTCCTGGAGAGATTTTAAAACAGGTAAAGCCTAGTTCTCAAACAACGGTTGTATTGAATAATAAACCACAGTTAAAATTCAAGCATTTAGTATTTCCTCTGTCAGGGAAAATTACAAATGAGACAAGTAGTTCAGTAACATTGAACGTCAACAATACTAATCTTTTGTCCAATCCGAAGTGTTATATAGAGTACCAAAATGATCGACCAAAAAGAATATTATCAATGTTTCATCAAAAATTGAATGCGGAAGAAAACTTTTATGACCTTAGAATTTTTACAAAAGGGATTAGTAATTTGACGAAGTCAATTAGTTCGTTTGGCATTAAAATACCGATGAAAAATAATGGATTTATTTATCAATCTTATAATAATGGTAAGGGTCAATTATCGACAAACAATTCGTATATCGAGTGTGGCAGGTTTTTTGGCGATATTGATTTTGATAAACAAATCGAGCTGAATTATAAGGTTGGCTCCAATTTATATACTGTGTCGGATACCCTAGAAATACAGAATCAAGGGGAATATAGTCATCAAAATTGGGTACACTTATTTAGTCAAAATGTTTCGAATGAAGAAACACAAGAAATGAGTCTTAAATACAGAGTATTGAATAGGCAAACAGCCTTTTTGGCCTTAGAGAACGGTGACACCGTGGGCAGCACTAAGGGGAATTCAACGGTCGATAATGGCGGCACAGGATCCTCTATTCAAAGAGCAGAGGTCAAATCCATATCCATTTATCCTAATCCTATAGTAAAAGAGTTTGTTATAGAGAACAATACAAATATCGTTTCCATTCGGATTTTAGATATTAGTGGAAGATTAATCTATACAAATGAATTACCTAAAGGCCTCAAACAAATAGAATTCAATAGTGAGGAATTGAACATGAAAAGAGGCGTGTATTGGATAATTATCGAGGATAAGTTTCAAATCCATACGCTGAAAGTACTGAAGGAATAAGAAATCTAGGTTTGTGTTATTCACATACATCCACTCGTATGGATACTCGTCTATTCTTGGCGCGGCACTCTTCCGTGTCATTGGCAGGGCATATGGGGTGCTCTTGCCCATAACCCTCGTAGCGCATGCGGGTAGAGTCGACTCCTATGGCAGCAATGGCTCGTGCCGCTGCTGCTGCGCGAATAGCTGATAATCGAATATTGGCTTCAGGATCTCCAATATTATCTGTATATCCACCAATTTTAAATTTCTTTTTCGGATAAGATTTAAATATTTTGGCAAGTAAAATAATTTGTTCATTAGATATTTCTTTTAGAACATCTGTACCAGATTTGAATATAATTCTATCCATATCAAACCAGGTTTTTTTAAGTTCACTTGTACCACATTTGGACTCAAGATATTCTACTAATCTTTTTTCAGTTCCATTTTCTGGCACCTTGATAAGAGATCCATCAGGTAAACGAATTTCAACCATGCCCCCTAGCGTTTTTTCCCAAGTAGCTTTGGCTTCCAAGGAGGCCTGATCTAGCCCAAGGCTATCCATTTTTCCTGTGGTAGGTTTTCTAATAGATGCTGTATCGGTAGCAATGTATTTCGCACTAAAGCGTTTAACGCTTTCATAACCTTTCATTTGGAATAACCACCACAATAGTGCGCCGATGAGTAGGAGCAAGATCAACCACAATAACCACTTCCAATTGCTTTTTTTGGACTTCTTTTCCTCCTCTGCTAGAATCGCTCCAAGTTTGCTCTGCGGTTTCGAACCTGTATCACCGTACAATTCATCCGCCATTGTTTTCATTTCAATAAATTCATCTATTGGCTTATTGACCTCTATGGTTACGTGAGAATCTGCAGAACTCTCAATGGCTTGTTCAGGGGTTGGTTGATTGTCATTGTATGACTCATCATCTAGCTCAAATTCATCTAATTCCAATTCAGATACGTTATTTTCCTTTACTTCCTCTGCAGCAGGTTCAATAAGATCTCTTTGAAAAGATTCGAGTAAAGGGGAGCTGATAATTTTGGAGGGTTCATCAATTTGATTTGAGCTAATTACAGTTTCTTCGGAAGTTTTAGCCTCTATTTCCTCCACATTATGGGGGTTGGGTTCAATATTCGAAGATATCTTTTCTTCGGGTTCTATATCTAAAGTAGAAACGATTTTATTCTCTTCTTGAATTGAATTGGCTATAACTTCGTCCTCCGAGTCAATATTATTTAGGGCTATAAAAGTTTCAATTTCTTCTTTCATAGGATAACTGCGCGCTATTTCTTTATTATTGCCGGCTAATAAAATTAGAAAGTGAGCTCCATGGGCAGACTCCGTTCGATAATTGTTTTTATCACTACGGTTTTTTATCACAGAGTGAATTCCATGGTCCCTAGAGGATTCAGAAGAATAGCCTTCGCTTCTTAAAAAGACTTTATTATTTTTTATCCAAGCAAAATAGAATAGACCGTTCGAATGTTTAAATTCTAGAAAACCTTTGTGGATTGAAGACATAGAGTCAACCATTCTCTCCTCATATTCTCTTACTATTAAATAATTATCTTCCATATCATTCGAAATTATGTATACGCAAAGATAAGATGGAAATGATTTTCCAACAAATTAATCTAAATTAGGAGTAAAATAAAGTAGGCTTAGCTAAAGAAATCTTTCATCTTGCTAAAAAATCCTTCCTTAGATTTTGAGTTAATATCGGGATTGAAATTACTGGAGTTGACTAAACTCTCCATAGCCTTTTTTTCTTCAGAAGTAAGACTTTGTGGTGTCCATGCATTGATGACAATGAGTTGGTCACCCTTCCCATAGCCATTGACATCGGGAATTCCTTTTCCGCTCAAACGCAATATTTTTCCTGCTTGAGTGCCGGGTTTGATATTGACTTTGACATTGCCATCTATTGTAGGTATGACCACATCAGCGCCTAGAGCT
>CAYXKX010000042.1:8056-19421 GCA_964465185.1 uncultured Chitinophagaceae bacterium | reverse complement strand
TAACAGTCTATTAGAATTGAGTCTTCGACATCACTTTCAAAATTTGATATAGAAAAAATGAAGGCAGAATCAAAAGCGAACGAAGAAAACGATAAGAAAGAAAGAGAGCGAATAGAAATGATGAATGCAGCCGACAGCTTAGTTTTCCAGACGGAGAAGCAATTGACTGAATTTGGAGATAAGATATCTGCAGATAAAAAAGCAACCATTGAGTCTGCAAAAGATGCTCTAAAATCAGCGGTAGATCAGAAAATCAATGATGGTATCGAAGGCTTGACATAAGCACTAAATGATGCATGGGCTGCTGCGAATGAAGATATGCAAAAAGCACAGCAAGCACAAGGTGGTTCGGAACAAGCAAATGCGGGAAATAATCAACAAGATGGAAACTCTTCTGGTGATGCAGAAGATGTAGAATTTGAAGAAGTGAAGTAATAAATATTTTCCAATATTATAAAAAGCGAATATCATTCATGGTATTCGCTTTTTTTATTCCCTATAACTTGGTGAGCAAATACTCTAAATCATCCTCCGTGAAATCTAAATGCGTGACCATTCTTATCAATTGATGCCCAAAAGGAATACATCTGATTCCATCTAAAACCAATTTGTCTACATACTCTTTTGCAGTTAAATAATCATTAACTTCGAAAATCACAATATTTGTCTCAACAGGATAAACTGATTTTACATCTTTAGATTTTGAAAGAAACTCGCCAATTCGTTTGGCTCTCATGTGATCCTCCTTTAATCGCTGAATATTGTTCTCCAATGCATAAATTCCTGCTGCCGCAAGAAACCCAGCTTGACGCCATCCGCCTCCCATCAATTTTCTAAAGCGCCTTGCTTTCTGAATAAAGTCATTATTGCCTAGCAATAAAGAACCTACGGGACATCCCAAACCTTTGGATAGACATATAGAAATCGAATCAAAAACTTGACCATAATCTTTTGGAGTTTCCTTAGTCTCTACCAATGCATTGAATAGACGCGCACCGTCAAGATGAAGGATTAGATTTTTCTCATCACAGACGGATTTAATTTTTAATATTTCATTGAAATCATAGATACTTCCGCCGCCTCGATTAGCCGTGTTTTCAAGTGATACCAATTTGGAAATAGGCTGGTGAATATCATTCGGATTATTAATGGAATTTCGAACTTGTTCCGCAGTGATTTTTCCTTGATGACCAGTTATTGGTTTGACAGAAGAAAATGCATTGACTGCAATGCCTCCACCTTCATAGATATAGACATGCGACTGTGCATCACAAATAACTTCAGAACCAGGTGAGCAGTGAGTTCGTATCGCCAACTGATTGGTCATAGTCCCCGAGGGACAAAAAATAGCTGCTTCCATTCCGAATAGCTCTGCTGCTTTTTTCTCCAACGAATTGACTACTTCATCTTCTCCGAAAACATCGTCTCCGACTTTAGCTGAGAACATAGCCTCTAGCATTGTGGGAGATGGTTTGGTAAAGGTGTCAGAGCGGAGTTCTATATTTCTTCTCACATTAAATAATTGGAATTAAAAATAAAATAAATCCACAAAAGAAAACAAAGGTAAGCAAATGCAATGTCCAATGATTTCTTCTTAAATAAACGAATTGAAGTATAAATCGTATTAACCAAAAAACTGAATTCATTAAAAGTACTGCATGCCCAAGCTCAGTATTTAAAAGATCTTGACCAAAACTTAGACAGATTATTCCCATACAGATGAAATAAAAAATGCCAAGGACATTAAAAATCTGAATAATTGCTCTATTTGCGAAAAACAATAGTTTTAGATCCTTTTCCCATTTGAAAAGTTTCCAAAATCCTAAATGAAAAATTACAAAAGCGAAATTATAAATTGCTCCTACTACAATCAAACTGCTATTTTCAATCATAAGTTGTATATTAAAATAAGCGCAATCAAAGCTGGAACCGCTTGAACATAAAAAATGCGCTTGCTGGCTGTGAATCCTCCATAAATGCCCGCGATAACTATACAGGTCAAGAAGAAAATGGAGATGTAAAATTTCCATTCTATGTTATCAATAAAAAAAGTCCAAATCAAGCCTGCTGCGAGAAATCCATTGTACAATCCTTGATTCGCAGCTAAGACTTTTGTTGGTGTAAACAGTTCTGGTGCTAAACTTTTAAATGTCTTCTTCCCCACCGTTTCCCAAGCAAACATTTCCATCCACAAAAAGTATAAATGCTCAACTGCAATGATTCCGATGAATATATTCGTGATTAAAATCATAATTCAAATCTACAATTTATTTTCAAAGTACATCTTTTTTATACCCTGTAGATTTTGCTTCAAATCCAACAGAGAGATAAAATTTATGTGCATTTTCTCTTTCTGAACGATTGCCGCAATTGAGAGCGATTGATTTAGCATTAATCTCATTAGCATAACATTCTGCATAGTCAAGCAGTAATTTTCCTACACCTAATTTTCTATATTTTTCAGTGACTACTAGTGCTTGTATTCTTAGAAAGCACCCATTATTTTCCCAAGACATATTCATAGTCATACCCATAAATCCTACAACTTTGCCGCCTAATTCAGCAACGATAGTTTTACAATTCTCCTGTTTAGAGATATGAGACATTCGAAGAGACATTTCTTCTAAAGAAGCAGGATAGCCTAGTTCAGTACAAAGTTCTGCTAGTGAATTAATATCAGAGGGAATAGATTTCCGGAGGATGACTTCCATTGTTGACATTATTCAAAATTCAACATTAAAAATTACCTATTAATATTTATTATACTTCGTGAAATCGTTGTGCTCCACTTTATTCAAATCTTCTGCAGTCAAGGTTTTAAAATAATCGAAGGTGATTTTTAGGCCTTCTGCACGATCTACTTTAGGTTCCCATCCTAATATTTCTCGTGCTTTGTCTATATTCGGCTGGCGCTGCATAGGGTCGTCTTGAGGAAGTGGTTGATAGATGATTCCTGATTTAGCATCTGTCAGTTTGGTGATTTCTTCAGCAAATTGCTTAATGGTGATTTCATTTGGATTTCCAATATTGACAGGATAGGCATAGTCACTCATAAGCAATCTATAAATACCTTCAATCAAATCTGAAACATAACAAAATGAGCGCGTCTGGCTACCTTCACCAAAAATAGTCATAGGCTCTCCCCGCAGTGCTTGCCCAATAAATGCTGGCAAGACACGTCCATCATTCAATCGCATTCGAGGTCCATAAGTATTGAATATTCGGACGATTCGAGTTTCTAAACCATGAAACCGATGATAAGCCATAGTAATCGCTTCTTGAAATCGCTTGGCCTCGTCATATACACCGCGCGGCCCGATAGGATTTACATTTCCCCAATAGTCCTCCGTCTGCGGGTGAACCAATGGGTCGCCGTATACCTCGGAAGTCGAAGCAATGAGCATTCTTGCTCCTTTAGCCTTAGCTAAACCTAGTAAATTATGCGTACCTAAGGAACCTACTTTCAAGGTTTGAATAGGAATTTTTAAATAATCAATCGGACTAGCTGGCGAGGCAAAGTGCAAGATATAATCTAGATCTCCCGGGACATGCACGTAGTTGCTCACATCGTGATGGTAGAATGTAAAATCAGGATGACCCATCAGATGATCAATATTTTTCATATTGCCTGTAATAAGGTTATCCATTCCTAAAACATTAAACTCTTTCGCAATAAAGTAGTCGCAAAGATGCGAACCAAGAAATCCTGCTGCACCTGTTATTAAAACTGTTTTATCTGCCATTAATATTCAATTAAAAATTTTGAATTAATATTAGTTTGCAACGAATCATTTGAGTATTCAATTGACTTTAATTGCTATTTAGCCATTTATGCTCTATCCTTCGGCTTTAATGAATTGTCGGCCTATGCTATAGTAGTCGAATCCTGAGGATTTCATATCGTTATGGTCAAATACATTTCTTCCATCAAAAATAGTTCGTCCTCGCATCATCAATTTCATTTTGTCAAAATCTGGAGTTCTAAAAACAGGCCACTCAGTTACTATGACTAAAACATCCGCAGCATCCAAAGCATCATACATATTCTCAGCATATTGAATCTTGTCTCCAATTTTTCTTTTCACATTAGCCATCCCTTCTGGATCATACGCTGTAACAGATGCTCCCGCTTCAATTAATTTATCAATAACAAAGAGTGCTGGAGCTTCGCGTATATCGTCTGTATTTGGTTTGAAGGATAATCCCCATAGGGCTACTCTTTTTCCTTTAACTTCTTTATTTGTCAGAATTGTTCTAATAAACTTTTCCTTCTGCAACGCATTAACATCAATAACTGCATTCAGAATCTTAAAATCAAACTGATTTATAGACGAAATGTGCTGGAGGGCTTTGACGTCTTTGGGAAAACAGGACCCGCCATAACCGAGGCCAGCATATAAAAAAGCACTGCCAATTCTATTATCAGTGCCTATTCCGCGACGGATACTATCTATATCTGCGCCAACTTTTTCTGCTAAATTGGCCATTTCATTCATGAAAGAGATTTTCAAAGCCAAAAATGAATTTGCTGCATACTTTGTTAGCTCGGCAGATTTTTCATCCATTACAAAGATAGGATTGCCTTGACGAACGAAAGGCTTGTATAATCTTGTCATCAGCTCTATGGCCCTTTCACTGCTGCTGCCTATAACTATTCTATCTGGTTTTAAAAAGTCTTCGACAGCAAATCCTTCACGAAGGAATTCAGGATTAGAAACCACGTCCACTGTTACCTTGCAGTTTTCATCGAATATTTTTTGAGTCATAGCTGCTGTACCCACTGGGACAGTACTTTTGTTGACCACAACCTTATAAGATGTTATAATGCCTGATAGAGTTTCAGCCATTTTTAATACATAACTCAAATCTGCGGAACCATCTTCACTCTCGGGAGTTGGCAGGGCTAGAAAAATAATGTCTGATTTATCTACTGCTTGCTTTAAATCCATGGTAAACTGAATTCTACCTTCATGGAAATTTCTTTTGAGGTATGTATCCAGAAGTGGTTCATAGATTGGAACCTCTCCAAGATTTAGTTTTTCTATCTTCTCTTTATTATTATCTACACAGATTACATTCACACCTGTTTCTGCAAAACATACACCTGAAACCAAGCCTACATACCCCGTACCAATAACTGCTATATTCAATTGACTATATATTTAAAAATGTGAAAATATTACTTTTTTAATGCTTCATACAAAATCTCTACGGGGTGCATTGCTTTTCTTTTTGCGCCATCCTTGATTTGGTGTCGGCAGGAGGTCCCGCTTGCCGCAACTGTTTTATCCTTTTCGCTTCGAATCCTTGGGAAAAGCACCAACTCCCCTATCCTCATGCTCAAATCATAATGCTCATATCCAAAACTCCCAGCCATCCCACAACATCCACTTGGAATTTCTTTTGCAGAGAAATTTTTAGGGAAATTCAATATGTCAATGGCAAACTTAGAGGAACTCAGGGACTTTTGATGACAATGGCCATGGTAGATAATTTCTTTCTTCTCCGCACTAAATTTTTCCTTCAAATCCTCATTATTTGAAAACAAATCTGCCAGAAACTCTTCCACTAGGAATGTTTTTTTGCTAATAGTTTCTAAAGTTGATTTTAAGTCCGCATGAATCAAACGGTGATAATCATCTCTTAAACCCAATATAGCGGAAGGCTCAATTCCTATTACAGGAAAATCATTTTCTGCTACATGCTTTATAGAACTTATAAATTGATTAACATTGTTCTTGGCTTCTTCAAGGAAACCTTTGGATATAAGACTTCTGGAGCTATCCGCAAATGGCAGTAACTCTACCTCTATTCCAAGTTCCTTCAATAAGAGATATACCTTCTTTCCTATCTCTGCATCTAAATAATTGGTAAACTCATCTATATACAAATATACTTTGTCTTTTGAGTTTAGGTTGTTGATTCTCCTTTTTGGCACCCATTTTTCAAATGATTGAATAGAATATTGCGGTAAGCTTCTGCGCTGATCAATTCCAGAAAAGAATTTAATGGTATGTGAAATAACTGGCAAGACTTGAACTATATTCGTAAAAAAGGCAAAAGGGGAAACAAGTTTTGACAGTCTATAAAAACTTGCTGTTGATTTTTCAATCTTGCTTAGTGCGTTTGATTTATGGTATTGATAGAGAAATTCGGATTTTAAGGCCGCCATATCTACAGAGCTTGGACACTCACTGATACATGCTTTACAACTCAGGCATAGTTTGAGTACATCGTATATGTCACGATGATTTAACCCTTGCATTGAATCCTGATGCGTTAGAAATTCTCGCAACATATTGGCTCGAGCCCTTGTAGAATGCTCTTCCTCCCCAGTCGCCTGATAGCTTGGGCATAAGGTGCCGCCAATGAGTGCTGATTTTCTGCAATCTCCAGACCCACTGCATTTCTCTGCTGCTTTTATCAAACTTCCTTCTTTTTCGAAACTAAACAAGGTTTGAATCGAGTCCGATTTAGTTGTATATTCTTCTCTCAAATTCTCATCCATTGGCGGAGCATCTACAATCTTACCAGGGTTAAATATTGTATGTGGGTCCCAGGTTTTTTTTATTCTGCGCAATAGCTCATAATTTCTTTGTCCTAAAGCAATTGGAATAAACTCTGCGCGAACCAAACCATCCCCATGCTCCCCGCTGAGAGAGCCATTGTACTTTTTGACTAGGTGGGCCGATGCTTCTGCGATAGCACGAAACTTTCTTCTTCCTTCTTCTGTTTTCAAATTTACTTTCGGTCTGGTATGCAATTCTCCTGCTCCAGCATGCGCGTAGAAAACACTGGTCGTTCCTAGATCTTTGATCATTTGATTAAAGTCTCTTATATAAGCTGGTAGATCCTCGATGTGCACCGCGGTATCCTCAACAAACTCTACAGGTCTCTCTTCCCCTTTCATGTTTTGCAAAACACCTAAACCAGCTGCTCTGAGCTGTAAAGCACGCTTAATATCCTCGCCGAAAAGCACGGAATAGGATGAGGCCAGCTCTCCTAATTGGTTTTGCATTTCAGTCGTTTGTTCGGCCAAGGTTTTACTTTCTGTCTCTTCGACTTCTATCATCAATATGGCCGCTGGATCCCCTTGGATAAAAAATCGATTCTTGGCTTGAACTAAATTATCTTTGGTACAATCAAGTATGGCCTTATCCATCAACTCACATTGATTAGGCTTCAGCCTCATAGCTTTTACGGCTCCATTCAGGCTATTTTCCAGACTGTCAAAATGTGCGCATATCAAGGCAATTTTATCCGTTGGTGCATCGACTAATTTTAGTTTTATTTCGCTAAATAACATAAGAGTCCCCTCGCTACCACAGAGCATTTTGGAAAAATTGAAAGCCTCATATCCTCTGTGAAATGGCTCTGTATTTAACAAAAAATCAATCGCATAGCCTGTATTTCTTCTGGTGACTCCGGCCTTTGGAAATTCCCTATCTATCTCTGACTGGGTTACAGGATGATTTAACTCGAAGGCAATCTGTCGGTAAATGGAACTTTCTATGCTCGTTCCGTGACATTTCGTTCTAAACTCATTAGTGGTTAAATCTTTAAACTCAACCTCCGAAGCATCACTCAAATACCCTTTTATAGAGATCACACTTTCTCTCGTTGTTCCATATTTTATAGAATATGAACCGCTGGAGTTATTTCCAACCATTCCTCCTATCATGGCTCTATTGGATGTGGAGGTATTTGGGCCGAAATGCAGTTTATATGGCTTAAGTGCAATATTCAATTCATCTCGCACAACACCAGGCTGAACTATAGCATATTTCTCCTCAGGATTTATCTCTAAAATTTTATTCATGTATCGAGAGACATCTACAACAATTCCTTCGCCTACACATTGTCCTCCAAGGGAAGTGCCTGCAGTTCGCGGTATCATAGATGTTTTATTATTGATACAAAAAAGGACAATATTTTTTAGATCTTGATTGGTCTTTGGATATACCACGGCTAATGGCAGTTTTCTGTATAGCGATGCATCAGTAGAATATAAAATACGCATCTTTTCGTCGGTGAATACATCTCCGTCAAAATAAGCCTTAAACTTATTTAATTTTCTAAGAACCAATTGCTTGTTTTCGTCCATCTAAATCAGTTCATATTTATTTCCAGGTAAGGTATTAATCATACCCTGTAATTCTAACTCCAGCAGAGCCTCAACTAGTTGTCCATGCTCCAAGTTAGAATCTATAAGTAATTTTTCCAATTCAATCTTAGGAGTTTTACGAATCACGTCTAGCACATTTTTTTGCATAGAAGTTCCTTCAAAATCTAATTCCAAGGTCTTCGGTATATTCTTATTGGTTAATGTATTCCATGACATAGATTCAATTAAATCACTTGGACTATTGACAATAGAAGCCATATTTTTTTGAATCAAATTGTTACAGCCTCTTGATTGTGCATCTGAAACTCTTCCCGGAAGAGCGAAGACATCCTTTCCATAATCATTTGCCAACAAAGCAGTAATCACCGAGCCTCCTTTAAGATCTGTTTCTACGACAAAAATTGCATCACTAAGACCTGCGATCAAACGATTGCGCCGAGGGAATACACCTTGGGAAGTTTTGCTTTGCGAGGAAGTTTCTGAAATCCAGCCACCTTCAGCATCTAAAATCGATTTTGCTAAATTGGTATTCTGAGCTGGATATATTTTATCTAGACTCAAGCCCATAACTGCCAAAGTAGGTATGCCGTTTTTAACACATAGAGAATGGGCTTTCTGATCTATCCCTAGCGCCAATCCACTCACCACCAATAAGTCCTTGACTTCTCGCAGTTCCTCAAATAATTGTTCTAAAAATTTATGCCCGTATTCTGTAGATTTTCTTGTTCCTACTATGGCTAGAGTTCTTTTCATCTTGGGAAAAACATCCCCTTTCTTGTACAGAACCAGAGGTTTATCTTCGAGCAAATGAAGACGCACCGGATATCTGGTATCATGAAAAGTGATCACATCGATCTTATACCTCTCGCAAAACTTAAGTTCCTCCTCAGCTTCATTGAACGTCGCCTTTTCGGTAATTTGAGCTAGTATTTCTTCTTGAAGGTAGGGAAATTTTAATTTTAAATCTTTGCGTGATGCCTTGAAAATTTCAGAGGCAACAGGAATTCCTTTTAAAAGCATATTTGCTTTTATTGGACCTAACCCATCGATAGATTGAAGTGCCATTAAATGAAAATCTTCTACAGAAATGCGCATAATTGCCAAAAATACAGCTTTTTCTAGATTTTGATTCAGGAATGAATATCAATTTTATTTAAAAATATTCGATGTCATTTCATTTAACCTAAATTTGTATTATGAATATCGGTATAGTCTGTTATCCCACCTATGGTGGAAGTGGTGTAGTCGCCACAGAGTTGGGCAAAGGATTGGCATTAAGGGGACATTTTGTTCATTTCATAACCTATAAACAGCCATTTCGATTGGATAGTTTTCATCCAAATATCAGCTATCATGAAGTGAGTTTTGAGAATTATGCCTTGTTTCAATACCCTCCTTATGAGACGGCCTTGGCTTCGAGAATGGTGGATGTCGTTCAGTTTGAAAAACTCGATATTCTACATGTACATTATGCGATTCCGCATGCTTCTGCAGCCTACTTGGCGCAGCAAATTCTTAAAGAAAAAGGCATATCCATTCCCTTTATAACCACTCTGCATGGTACAGATATTACCCTCGTCGGCAAGGATAAATCTTTTCTTCCTGTAGTTGAGTTTTCTATTAATAAATCCAGTGGAGTCACCACAGTATCCCACTCTCTAAAAAAGGATACCTTGGACTCGTTTCAAATAAATAACGAAATTGAGGTCATACATAATTTTATCAATCTCAAGCGTTTTTCGAAAATAGAAAAGCCGCATTTTAGAAAATTAGTAGCTCAAGATGATGAGCGTATTCTCATCCATATATCCAATTTTAGAAAAGTAAAACGAACGGAGGATGTCATTAAAATGTTCGACTTATTAGTCAAACAACTGCCTTCAAAGCTCCTCATGGTTGGCGATGGACCGGAAAGACAAAAATGCGAAGAATTGTGTCGGGAACTAAAAATTTGTGACAGCGTAAAATTTCTAGGCAAGCAAGAGGCGGTCGAAGAGCTATTTGCGATTAGCGATTTGATGGTTCTTCCCAGTGAATCAGAGAGTTTCGGTCTAGCAGCTTTGGAAGCTATGGCATGCCATGTACCTGTGCTATCAAGTAATGCCGGTGGTTTACCAGAATTAATAGTCAACGGAGAAAACGGTTTTATGTGTGAAGTAGGCGATATAGAATCAATGGCCGAATCAGCAAAAAAGGTACTCAAATCTGAAGCCATTTTGAAGGAATTTAAAGCTAAAGCCTATAAGACTGCGCAGAAATTTGATATTGAAATCATACTTCCTCAGTACGAGAGTTATTACAAGAAAATATTAGCCAAATAATATAGATGAAAAAAGTATTGGTCACTGGTGGCACAGGGTATATAGGATCTCACACCGTTGTCGATTTGTTGGAAAATAGCTATGAGGTAATCATTATTGATAATTTAAGTCGATCTAAACGAGAAGTCATCCATGGTATAGAAAAAACAACAGGTAAGCTTCCTCGTTTCTATTCGGCAGACTTATGCGATAGAACTGCTCTCGAAGAGGTATTTCAAAAAGAAGGAACTATTGACGGAATTGTTCATTTCGCTGCCTACAAATATGTAGATGAGAGCGTGAAGGAGCCTCTCCTCTATTATAGAAATAATGTGGAAGGACTCATCAATCTTCTCGAGCTCGTAAAGAAATATCAAGTAAAAAACTTCGTATTTAGCTCTAGTTGTTCCGTGTATGGCAATATTGAAACTCTTCCAGTTTCGGAATCGACCAAATTGAATCCAGCTGAGAGTCCATATGCATCCACCAAGGTAATAGGTGAAATGATGCTCGAAGATGTCAAACTTGAAATTCCTGCCAATTTTATTTCATTGCGCTACTTCAACCCAGTAGGGGCTCATACTGCAGGATTTATAGGTGAAAATCCGTCTGTCGTGCCAAACAATTTGGTTCCAAGAATAACGGGAACCGCCATCGGCAAATTTGAAAAATTAATGATTTTTGGTAACCAATTGCCAACCCGAGATGGGAGTTGTATTCGAGACTATATTCATGTAATGGATGTAGCCAAAGCTCATACAGCGGCTTTGAAATATTTAAGTGAGTTGTCGAGTCTTCATATCCATGAAATTATCAATATAGGTTCTGGCAAGGGAGTGACCGTGTTAGAACTTATAGCTGCATTTGAAAAAGTGACAGGAATCCAACTCAATAAAGAAATTGCATCTCCAAGAGAAGGGGACGTTATCGCCGTCTACTC
>CAYXKX010000042.1:0-8046 GCA_964465185.1 uncultured Chitinophagaceae bacterium | reverse complement strand
CTGACACGACCAAATCATCAAAACTTTTAAATTGGACAGTGGAAAAGTCTATTGAAGAAATGATGCAAACAGCTTGGAATTGGGAGGAAGCTAATAATACTACTTAGAGCCGTATAGTTGTAAGACAAAGCCTGCCTTATCGTCAGATAGGTTCCACAAAGAAAAGCACAAAGTTACTCAAAGTTTTTTTGCAGGGTTATCATGTACATTTTAGTTTATCATGTTTGTGATAAAGCTACTTTCAAGAATTCATTGTAATAAAGAAATTGTCTTCTAGTTTAAAGACTTTGTGTCCTTAGCGAAGAACTTGGCGCACTTGGCGTTTAAATTTTTAGGTATGAAAATCCAACTTAAAGGTTTCATGTATCTCATTTAAGATGGGATACTTTTTGGCTAGCTCTTCGAAAGCTTGGCGCTTATTCATATCTTCTATTTGATTAGAGGTATTGACCTCACACCTAAATTCGGCTAGATCTCCAGTTATGGCGGTATAGATTTTTCTTAAAGCTGAAAAAGTTGATTCAACCATTTTGGCGAGGCTTTCGCTTTGTAAGTGCAAAACAAAAGTTTCATTTTGTATATCGGGCTTTAACGCTATGAGCATTTGTTTTTCTGAAAGTGTTCCCTCAAATTTATCTAGTAAGAGACCCCAAATATTCTCCTGCGTTATGGGTTTCAATTCAGGAATATTTTTCTGCGGATCCTGTTTCAGATGAGAATCCACCTTTGATAAAATATCATCCAGTTTCACCCCAAAATTACTCCCTAAGGACTCACTTGGAGGTTTAGATGTAATAATTTCTACCTTTCGAGGTTTTGGCAGATTGACTAGGCTATCAGATTTTTTTTTTTCGCCGAGCTCAGTCCAGCTTGTTTGCATTAGTTTTTTGGTGTAGCACATTTTTAATAGTGCCAACTCGACCGCAAGGCGCCTGTTGCGCGTAGTTTTCATCTGTACTTCACATTCAGAGATAATCTGCAATAAATTGAGCATATAGGCCTCATCAAGTTCTTTACTTTGGGTTACGAACTGAGACTTCACTTCGGCATTAAACTCTAGCAGGGTTAATGTAGTTTCCTTCTTAGCTACCCATAGATGTCGAATATGCTCAGCCAGTCCCGACAAAAAAACTTCCAAATCAAAGCCATTGGAAAGGACCTCGTTTAGCTGAAGTAGAACTCCATCACTTTTTTCATTTACTATTTGTTCAATGAACTGAAAATAAACTACATGATCCAGAATATTAAGGCTCTTAACTACTGTCGTATACTCCAGTTTTTGTCCATTCATACTGACCAAACGATCAAACATAGAAAGGGCATCTCTCAAACCGCCATCTGCTTTTTGAGCTATTAGGTTGAGTGAATTATCATCTGCTTCAATACTCTCCTTATCGGCAATTTTTTTCAAATGTTTCTGAATATCCTCAATACTGATTCGCTTAAAATCGTAGATCTGACATCGCGAAAGTATTGTGGGAAGTATTTTGTGTTTTTCTGTTGTGGCTAAAATGAATTTAGCATAAGAAGGAGGTTCTTCTAGTGTCTTTAGAAATGCATTGAAGGCACTCGGAGAGAGCATGTGTACCTCGTCAATTATAAAAACTTTATACTCTGCATTCTGAGGAGCATACTGCACCTGTTCTATCAAATCTCGAATATCATCGACGGAGTTCTTGCTTGCTGCATCCAATTCAATAATATTGAAAGATGCATTTCGATTAAACGATAAACATGCATCACACTGATTGCAGGCTTCTCCATCAGGTTGAAGCTCTTTACAGTTGATAGTTTTGGCAAATATTCTCGCAATAGTAGTTTTCCCAATTCCTCTAGAGCCAGTGAATAAAAAAGAGTGTGCGAGTTGTTTGTTGCGAATAGCATTCTTTAGTGTTTGGGTAGTCGCTTCCTGCCCTACCACTTCGTCAAATCGCTGTGGTCGGTACTTTCTAGCTGATACTACAAATGCTTCGCTCATTTTTTAAAATCAGAACAAATATACAAGAAAAAATATTTCAAACGAAGACTATATCGAATAATAGCTTTAGCTACAGATTTTGTGGAATTTATGTAATAAATACTTTCGCAATAGTAAAAACTTTCATCTTATCAACTAATTTTAAGTTTTACTCATCGAATAATTTCATACTAAATTTGACCAAAATAATAAAGTATGCAAAAAATTGGTGCCGCTGTATGCGTTATAGGCCTACTGGGAGTGGGGTTAGGCGCTTTTGGCGCTCATGGGGTCAAAGGGAAAATCAGCGATTATCATTATGCTTCGTATAGAGTGGGAATTGAATATTTATTTTTTCATCTTGCACCCTTACTTTATATAGCTAGCAGAGCTTACAGCAAGCATTTAACAAGAATTGCCATTGTTTTTATCTTAGGTATTGCTTGTTTTACGGGTTCCAATCTTTTGATGACCACGGAAGCCATTCATCATATTAATTTTCATCTTCTCTGGCTAATAACCCCATTAGGAGGAATTTTATTAGTCCTAGGATGGGGAATGCTTGCTGTGCATTTCATTAACAAAAAAGATTGAGAAAACTTGGATTTTTATTATCAATGTTTATGTGCCAAGCTATTCAGGCACAAAACTCTCTATACGTTTTCGATAGCGCTACCAATACTCCTCTAACAGGAGTTTCTCTTGTAGTTTCTAAGTATTCTACTATCAATTTTTCGGATCTAGAAGGCAGAGTATGGCTTCCTCAGCAGCTCACCGCATATGATTCTATTCAGGTATCTTGTCTTGGATATGAACGAAAGATTTATTCTGCGTCTACCTTGCCAACCACAATATTTTTATCCCCTCGAAATTATATATTGCAGGCAGCAATTATTAGACCTATAGAGCCGAAAACATATATCCAAAATGCCTTTGATAGCTTTTATTCCAATCATTTGCCAAAGGCATTTAGTCAAAAAGTCTTTTATCGGGAGGAATTTATAGTCAATGATCAATATGCTCGTTTTCAAGAAATGGATGTAGAAGTATATCAATTCCAAAAAAATAAGGATAGCAGAAAATACTACGTTTCAGGATCCTTTCCCAAGGTACATAAATTTTATAAAAAGGATGATAGCTTTTTATTAAACGATATCAAAGCCTCCTTAGGAAAAATTGCTGGCAGTCAGTTTAAGTATAATTATCTGACGGGATATAGTTATATCAAGGGAGTAAATATGCTCAATTTCATTTTCACTCAGCTATTGGAAAATAAAGATATAGAATATAAGTATCTTGGAATAGAGAACGTGAAAGGCTATCAAGCTATTCATATCCGAGGTCACTATTTCAAGAACAAGGTGAACTATAACAACATAGATATATATCTGGAGGAAAACACCCTCGCCGTTCTTTATATCACAGTGCAGGCGAATGATGAAAATCTAACCAAGCAATTTTTAGATTTTAAAACCCGCACAATTCTATGGTTATTAGGAATAAAAATTAATGTCAAAAAATATTATTCCAAAATTCAATTTACACAAACTAAGCATGGATTCTGGACGGTAGACGATTTTATGCTCATGTTTCCTGTCTCAATCGAAAAGAAGAAAAAATTAGATATGTATTTAAATATTGGATACAGAATGGACCCTTCACTAAACTTTAATTCCAAACCTCTCGGTTATTCCGTTTACCAAGAGAATCAACATCTATTTGATACAAAGAGCGAAAATTTAAGATTCTCCGATGAGCTCAAGTACAATATACCTATTCTGCCTAGCCAAATTGAACGATTAAATAAAATGAGAATTAAATAATACCTTAGTTTATAGTTGGTCTATTTTAAAAAATCCATCAAAATAGCACTTGCACTCTCTGCAATGATAGTCCCAGGTCCAAAAATAAATTTGACTCCATCTTTATACAAATTGTCATAATCCTGTTGAGGGATAACCCCACCAGCTACTATGACGATATCTTCTCTTTCGTATTTATCAAGTTCCAATTTTAGTGTTTTGATTAAGGATTTATGACCTCCAGCAAGAGAGGACACTCCTACTATATGTACATCATTTTCAACAGCTTGCTTGGCTATTTCTTGGGGTGTTTGAAACATTGGACTTATATCGACATCAAAGCCTAAATCTGCAAATGCAGTCGCAATGACCTTAGCACCTCTATCATGACCATCTTGTCCCATTTTAGCAATCAGTATACGCGGACGTCGGCCATATTTATCTGCGAATTGTTGACTGAGAATCGTCGCTTCTTTAAATAGTTTATTATCTTTCATTTCTTTTGAAAATACACCCGAGATTAAATTGGGCTTAGCATTGTATCGACCATATACTTTTTCTAGAGCATCTGAGATTTCTCCCAGGGTGGCATGCTCTCTAGCGGCTTCAATTGCGGCAGATAAAACATTCTTTGAAGTGTCCGAAGCTGCTTCTGTTATCTTTTTCAGACAATCATTCACTTTGGTTTCATTCCTAGTTGTCTTTATTTTTTCTAGTCTAGCTTTTTGCTTATTTAAGACTTCCATATTATCAATCGACAATACTTCGATATTTGATTTATCTGTCGTTTTATATTTATTTACCCCTACTATCGTATCTACACCTGCATCTATTTTAGCTTGGCGTTTGGCAGCAGATTCCTCAATCCGCATCTTAGGAATACCTTTCTCTATAGCCAATGTCATTCCACCATTTTCAGTGACCTCTTGCATGAGTATACGAGCTTTTTTTATCAACTCATTCGTCAAAAATTCTACATAAAATGAACCAGCCCATGGGTCGATAGCCTTACAAATATTGGTATTTTTTTGAATATGAATTTGTGTATTGCGAGCTATGGCTGCTGAAAAATCCGTAGGTAAAGCAATCGCTTCATCGAGCGCATTGGTATGCAGTGACTGCGTGCCTCCAAAGGCTGCAGACATTGCTTCGATAGTAGTTCTAGCTACATTATTGTATGGATCTTGCTCTGTCAAACTCCAGCCACTCGTCTGGCAGTGTGCTCTCAATGCAAGAGATTTTGGATTATTAGGATTAAATTGTTGAACTATTTCCGCCCACAAAACTCTACCTGCACGCATCTTAGCTATTTCCATAAAATGATTCATACCTATGCCCCAGAAAAAAGAAAGCCGTGGGGCGAAATCATCGATGGCTAATCCACTATCCACGCCAAGTTTCAAATATTCCAAGCCATCGGCTAGGGTATAAGCCAATTCGATATCTGCACTAGCCCCTGCTTCTTGGATATGGTAGCCTGAGATGGAAATCGAATTAAATTTTGGCATGTACTTGGAAGTATATTGAAATATATCCGCAATCAATCGCATAGAGGATTTAGGTGGATAGATATAGGTATTCCGCACCATAAACTCCTTGAGAATGTCATTTTGAATAGTGCCGGAAAGCTTGTCTGGACTCACACCTTGCTCCTCGGCCGCCACTATGTAAAATGCCATGATGGGAATCACTGCTCCATTCATAGTCATAGAAACCGACATTTCATCGAGAGGAATTTGGTCGAATAAAATTTTCATATCCTCCACGGAGTCTATAGCTACACCAGCCATACCCACATCGCCAATCACGCGTGGGTGGTCGCTATCATAGCCTCTATGTGTGGCCAAATCAAATGCCACAGATAAACCTTTCTGACCAGCAGCTAGATTTTTTCTATAAAATTCATTCGATTTCTCCGCTGTAGAAAATCCTGCATATTGACGAATCGTCCATGGTTTATTGATATACATCGAGGCATAAGGCCCTCTCAAAAACGGAGGCTGACCGCAGCTATAGCCTAGGTGGTCTATATCTTTTGTATCCTCGGAAGTATAGGTAGTCTTAACTTCTATTCCTTCGACAAATTTATAAACGGATTTTTCAGAGGCTTCTATTCCTCGATATAATTCTTCAAATGAATATTTATACGACATATTTATTCCAATACTATTTTTTGAACTGATTCTTTATATTTAATGAGATAAATACCTCTTGCTATATTACCAACATCAATGGTTTTAGAATTTTCATTTTTCAATTCAACTTTCTTTCCAAGTAAATTATACAGTTCAATAGCGTCCGCATTCACACCTTCAGAAAGAGTTATAATACTTCGCACAGGATTTTCAAAATAAATTTTCGATGTTTGTAAATCCGCTAAAGAACTTGTTCCTTGATCGCACTTCATTACCTTATAGAGAAATTTTCTCAGATTTTCAGAAGTCAAATTGAGATTAGTAAGAGCAGTAAGAAAGTCGGCTGAAGCGAAAGCTGGATGGTCCGATGATTTAAACGAATCTAAAACATAATAATTTGCCATAGATTTCATTCGCTGAGCTATATTATAGCTGCCATGTATAAAGGTCTTGGACTGGCCATTTAAAGGATAGCCTGAGCGAAAGGGTACTGTAGCGTCTCCATTGGCATGATTTAAGTAAACTGGAAGATCAATACTAGAAATATGATTGGTATCCAATATCCCTCCCGCAAAATTAAACAATCCTTTGACGCGTGAAGTTGGAGTTAAACTATTGGTCGTTCCATCCCAGCCGCCTAGATTATTTATAGAAATTTTGACCGAATCTTTAAAATCATCATACTGAGAATACCCTAATGTGAGCGCAGTGATTCCACCCGCAGATGTGCCACCTATAAATACCAGACTACTATCAATGCCAAAATCTGAGGATTTACTTTTCAAAAATCGAATGGCAGCCTTAGCATCTTGGACAGCACGTATCACGGCGCCATTCTCTCCATTTGCGGTTAAATTAGCTTGATTATCTAGTCTATAATCAATACTCGCGCATACAAACCCTCGCTGGGCCAATTGAGAGGCAAAAAAGATTAATTCAGGAGAAGAACGATCACCAGAAACAAAGGCTCCTCCAAAACAAAAAACTACGCAGGGACGATTTTTAACTGTGTCCCCGACAGGAGTATAAAGGTCTAAACTCAACTTTTTGTTTGCGCCCGAATAGTCTGTATTCTCCCCATATTGATGTGTTGACGTGTTCGTATTCGGAAAAATGGGAGCATTATATCGATTGCCACATTGGGCAGCGAGTAGTGAACTAAATGTAATGAGAAGTGAAATGAGAAAAACTCGCATAGAATATTATTGTAGAGACAAATATAACTTATTTAAGTTATTAGATATTGTCTTTCCACCCATTCTCTCTATATTTACTTTCTAAAAATTATAATATTGAAAACCCTCTATCTACTCGATGCTTATGCCCTTATTTTTAGAGCCTACTACTCTATGGGGAATAATTTCTTATACAATTCTAAAAAACTCAATGTAACGGCGATAATGGGTTTTACGAGGGCTTTATGGCAATTGATTCAGAAAGAGAATCCTAGCCATCTAGCGGTCGTGTTTGACCATAAAAGTGCCAATGTCCGCGTACAAGAATTTGAATACTACAAAGCGCAGCGGGATGCTACACCAGAGGACATTATCATCTCAGAACCCTATATACGCCGCATCATAGAAGCTATGCATATTCCCATATTAGAAGTGGAAGGCTATGAGGCCGATGATGTGATAGGCACTATAGCCAAACAGAAAGCCCGGGAAAATCATTTGGTATATATGGTGACTCCTGACAAGGACTTCGGTCAACTGGTAGAAGATAATATCAAAATTTATAAACCGTCTCGTCAAGGGAATCAGCCAGAAATATTAGGAGTAGAAGAAATATGCAAGAATTGGGAAATAGAAAATCCACTTCAAGTGATTGATATTTTAGCGCTATGGGGCGATGCCGTAGATAATATACCGGGCATACCAGGTATAGGTGAAAAGACAGCTAAGGCACTAATAAAGGAATTCGGTTCTGTTGAAAATTTGATAGCTAATTCGGATAAACTAAAAGGTAAACAAAAGGAAAATGTCATCAACTTCGCTCAGCAAGGATTAGACTCTAAAAAATTAGCGACCATTATTATCGATGTACCAATTGAGATTGGCGATGAAAAATTAATCATTGAGCCGTTTGATAAAGATACCCTTCGGGAAATTTTTACGGAATTAGAATTTAGAACACTTCAAAAAGAAATTTT
>CAYXKX010000041.1:0-19642 GCA_964465185.1 uncultured Chitinophagaceae bacterium | reverse complement strand
GAGAAGCTAATTAATCCAAATTATATCCCAACTGATAGTTTAGCTCAGTTGGTTAGAGGCACGTGCGGGATAAGATTTATATCTATTGCATAAGATATAAATCACATTGGCATAAAACCATGGGCTAGAAAGGCGCACAAGAACTGAAAAATTTGGTTTCTAAGAGTACATTGAAGCAAGATGGTTGAGAATAATGATAGGTCAAAAGTATATTAGAGCAGAATGGTCGACAATAATGGAAGGTTGAGAGTTCATAGGAGCATAGAAATAGTTAATAATTACATGATGATAGTTCGTTAGAGCACGATGGTATATAATAATCGAAAGATACTCTTAACTTAAGGCTATCTAAAACCCAATCTGACCAATTAAGCCATAGTTTAAGGTACTTGGATTGAAATATTCTAATTCAGGTCCTTTTATATTGTTTATGACTAGTTGATACCCTCCATTCAGACCCAGTTGGAATTTTTCAGAAAACTTATAAGTTATTGTTAGATTTGAATTTAAAACCATCGATTTTCTATCGATAAAACTCTTATTATCTTCAGGGAAACCAATACTTTTAACTGTATATAAAGCAAGTCCACCTTTCAGTTCAGGCGCTATGACTATACGCCTGGTATGAATCATCTTATAGCCCATACTCAATCCAAATATCTTATATTCAGAACTACTCAAATCTATGACTTTATCATCGACTAATACTAATTCATAACTTTCATAATGTAACATATTGGTGGCGAATCCTCCGATAAAGAGTCTTGGCGAAAAATGAAATAACAATTCTAAAGTGCCTGTTTTACCACTACTATTTATTAAACTACCTTTTGGCGCTATAGGCAATACACCTAATGAAATACGCATAGTCCATCGAGCGAATTCATCTTGTGTACCTATGGAATCCTTATTTTGACAGTATATATCACCCGGTAAAAGGTATAGTCCTAATACAAAAATAAACAAACAAAACTTAGTCATCAGATTTCAATATTTTAATGACTTCATTAACTCCATTGGATGATTGAAAATGTATATAATAGATCCCTTGAGCAATAGTATGCATATCAATAGTAGTCTTCTCTATTTCATTAAAACTTTTGCTCCAAAGTATTCTGCCATCATTTGCCATTAGATCGATAGAGACATCTCTATGTTTTGTGCCTAATTCTATATTTAATGTATTCAATACTGGATTCGGGAAACAATGAAGATTAGAGAAACCAGTATGAATAACAATGGAAGAATTTGATCTACAAGCAGCAGTATCTGTTTTTCCATTCTTTGTCACGACGACAGTATATATAGATTTATCTGAGACTTGGAAGAATCTCTTAGTAGCGCCTTTAATTTTCTTCATAGGTGGTCCACAAAGATACCATTGATAGTTGGTAGCACTATCTATACTGGCATAGAGGGCACCATTCGAGTATAGCACATTAAGTGGAGCTGCAGCAGGTGAAGGAGGCGTTATTGAAGTCAATACTAATTTAAAAATAGTGTCGCATTTATTAGTGGCTACCGAGGTGTCGTAATAGGTACTTGCAGTTGTATAAGATTTACCTCTCCATGTATAAGCAGATGCGAAACTAGAAGAGTCCGTAAATACAATAACAGTAGGAGCTAAAATTGTAAGGCTCAATGTAACAATGCTATCACAGCCATTGGCAGCAGTAAATGTATCGAGATAAGTTCCAGAGACACCTCTTTGGATTCCATTGAATAAATATGTTTTTCCTTTACACAATGAAACTGTTAGTGTAAAATTAGCTTTAGGGAGAACGGTCAGATTTAATTTTACGAAACTATCACAGCCATTTGCAGCCAACAGAGTATCTGTGTAAATACCCGAAACACCAAAATTATTTCCGTTAAAATTATATTTTGTACCGCTACAGATAGTTTTATTGATTGAGTCTTTAGAAGTTGATTTTACAATTAGATTTAATGTAACAAAGCTGTCACAACCATTTAAATTCAATAAAGTATCATAATAAATTCCCGCATTAGTTAAAAATCTTCCTCCAAAGTTATACGATTGATTAGAACAAATTGAATCCATAATATTTACTGTATCAGGATGATTAACTTTCAAGTTAAGAAAAATGAAACTATCACAACCGTTTAAATTAACTAAGGTATCGATATAAATTCCCGAATTTAATATTTGTTTTCCTCTAAAGTTATACGGAAGCGATGGATTATAACAATGAAGATCATTAATAAATGTAGTATCTAGCTTGAAAATTGTAAACCCAATTTTATTACTCCAGACCGAATCTTCAAATACAAAAGGACTATTACTTATTAATAGACATTGAATAGTATCATTATTTGACAAAGAGGAAACAAACGTTGAATCAATGGTATCAAACACTGTATTATTCTTAAACCATCTGTACTTCGGATTAGACCCACCATAAGTTATTTTACTTTTTAATAATATAGTATCGTATCGGCATAAAGTAATATTAGATGAAGTAATTACAATACTTGCTGAATATTGTGCAAGAGCGGTATCAATTTTTATAAGAAATGCATCTCTTTCATTAATGCTAGTATATGTTGAAGCAATAGTATCATAACCCCCATTAAAAAAAGGTACATAAGAATTAGTAATCCCAGCTACATATATCTTGCCTTTCCTGTCTGATACACAAGAATATCCTTCATCGTCCCCTAGTTCACCAATGTAGGTAGACCAAACTCTTCCACCATTTAAATCTATTTTACTTAAGAAGGCATCAAATTCTTTATTAACAATATTAAACCCTAAATATCCTAAGTCTATAGAATGAAAAGCAAATCCAGTTGCATAAACTGCATCATTGTCGCAGGAAATACCATAAATTCTTGAAAAGCTATCTCCAACATATGTAGACCAAATTCTATTGCCAAATGAATCAAATTTCACTAATAAACCATTTAAATCATAATAACCAGCACCATCATATAGTGTATCATATCCTAAAAAGCCTAACCCAGATGAACGCGTGGATCCAGCGAAATAAACATTCCCTAAAGAGTCTATAGCACAAGAATTTGATAATTCATCGGCATTACCTCCAAAATATGTACCCCACTGTCTAACCCCGTTTGAATTAAACTTTACTAAAAAAAGATCTATCCCGCCGCCTATTAAACTATCAAATCCTTTATAAGCAATTTCCGCATTAGAACGGGCAGATCCTGTTAGATAAACATTAAGATTATTATCAACCACACAACCTCCTTCATTCGTCTCATCATTGTCCCCTCCATAAAAAGTCGCCCATAACCTAGTGCCTAATGAATCGTACTTTACTAAAAATGCATCAGTTGCTCCGCTTGCTGCGGTATCATGGCCATTGAATACTAAATTAGAATTTAAAAATGGCCCTGTTGTTCCAGACAAATAAACATTGTTTAGCTTATCCGCAGTAACATGCGTATTTCTGTCATAAAGATAGAATGAGAGAGGAACATTAGCAGAATAAGTCGCCCAAATTCTTCCCCCGTTTGAATTAAACTTCACTAAGAAATGCTTCTCTAGTCCCCCTGATGTATCCATTCCACTAAAGGTCGCAATTGATTGGTTAGAGTTTGTAAGACCTGAAAGATATACATTATTGCTTTTATCTACACATACATCTGTTCCTGTTTCCAATCCTAATCCCCCATAGTACGTAGCCCAAAGCCTAGCTCCACTTTCATTAAATTTAACCAAGAATGCATCTCTTCCATTTCTAATGGTATCATGTCCGCCAGATGCAATTGAATTGTCTGAAAAGGTATTTCCTGAAAGATAAACATTATTATTAATATCTGTCGCACATCCTTCACCGATAGTGTAAATAAGATTACCTCCGCCATAATAAGTGCCCCAGACAACACTAGGATCGATGATTAATGTCTGATTTACATTATAATTATCAAGTTTAAAACTAATTTCATCTTCATTTAATATAAACTTTGTATTAATTATTTTATCACCTTGAAAAGATAATGGGGGCATTTCAGAAATACTACCAAGCCTGTTAGATAATATTATTCCTCCTTTTTCTGATAATTTTGTCTGTTCTACCCATTTAGTTTTCAACCTAATCATACTAGGATCGCCACCAGGTCTAACTATAAAATCATATTTAATTCCTGAATTTGATTTATATAAAACCCAATCAATGTTTGGATAAACATCATTATATACTATCTTTGAGTAAGAACAAACATCATAAGTACACTTATTATAGTAATTAACGTAATCAATAGATTTGCCTTCTTTAGTAACAGTTGCATTCAAATTTGATCCGACCAACTCAATATCCATTCTATAAGTTTCTAATTTTAATGATTCTATTAAATCATTTTCTTTATTTGAACTTGATTCATTGTTTAGAATATTTTTGGAATGCTGATAAGCAAGTCCATTTTTAAAAAGGAAAATGGTAACATTATTGCTTTTATGACGGAATAGTACTTTTTTTGCATCTTTTCCTTCTATTTGTCCTTTATTTTCCTCAAATGCTGAATTACTAACTTGAACAACCTTTTGTTTATTATTAGCTATAAATTTGCTTTCAGAATTCACTTGCGAATTATCCGTATGGAATTCCTTTTCAATTAATGATTGGTTGTTAAATTTGCCAAATTTTTGAGAAAAGCAATTTGCACATATTAACAACATAAATGCTGTGAGTTTGGCTCTTTTTGAAATCATATTCTTACTGTTTTTTTTAGTTTTCGGATTCAAATATAGCAGTAATACTCTAATCATATTAGATTTATACAAAAAAACTCCCCCGAAAGTAGAGCTTAGATTATAACCTAAGAACCTTTTAAACTAGGCCCTCTTTGTAGTCAATTTTTTCTCGAATTTCTTCTGGAACTTGTCTATTCTACCAGCAGTATCTACAAACTTCATTTTTCCAGTGAAGAAAGGGTGAGACATATTGGAGATTTCGATAGAAATCATAGGATATTCATTGCCATCTTCCCACTTAATAGTTCCTTTGGAAGGAGCACAAGATTTAGTGATAAAATAATAATCACATGAGAAGTCTTTGAATCAACTGATCTTTAATTTTCAAGGTGAATACCCCGCTGAGCATAATCTCCCAATATATTCGTGTGTTAGTAGATTTATAATTTACGCCATAATAAGTAAATCACCCTACCTTACCTATAGTATTATACTAAAAAAAACGACCCACCTAGGTGAGTCGTTTGAAGTACAACATAAATTAGCCGTATACTATCAGCTTTGACAATTTATTGATTTTCTTCTACCAGAGCGTTTAATACATTATTAGAACATTCTACTAAGCCAGACACAATAGGAAACTCTTATGCTTTATCCCAAATTACATTGAAATGATTAATCGTAAACCCGTGCAGGAGTATTTCAATCCAATAATCATTTTCCCGAAAATCTGGGGATTCAATTCCAACAGCGAGAGGTCGGAGGATTTGTCAATAAAATGGTGGGATATTGATGAGACTCAAGAATAAAATGTTTATAAACTAATTTGGCAATTAAAATATAGTTTTGCTCCTTAAGTATTCACAAATCTAATAAATTATGAAAGCATTTTTATTCCTATTTTTAGTTGCAATTTCACTTCAATTTAATGGTCAAAAACTCTATCAGATAAATCCTCCGGATGGTTTTGTGCTAAATGCTATAGCAATAATGGATATTGAGATGATTATGGGAGAAAAGATTAAACCAATAAAGACAAAAACCCATAGTTTTTATAAATTGGTAAAAGTGAGGAATCATTCAGATTATATTGAATTCAATCTTATTATTGATTCTATGATTATGACAGTAGACGCCAAAGGCAAAGTAGAGGTGGCAAATAGTAATATTCCTAGCAGCTATGAGAGTAATCCTAAGTTGGAAGGGACTTTCGACGTTATTGGGAAACCCATGTTAGTAAAGATTTCAAATAACGGAAAATTAATAAAAGATGTACCAACATCTCAATTAGCTGAGTTTTGTGTACTTCAATATAGTGATGAGCCCGTCAAAGTAGGCGAGGCATGGAAGACCGTTCAGGAGGATGAAAGTTCAGGTATAAAGACAACTACCAAAATTAAGAATATAATTGAGGTTATCGAAGGTGATCTTATGAAGATTAATAGTGTTTCTGAGAATGAAATGTTAGGACCTGAACCTGTTTCAGCATACATGTATGCAGATGAGAAAACTGGAATGTTAAAAAAGTATGAATTTAGTGTTACAACCAAGATATTCGGAACCATGAAAATGGCTATTAAATACGAAGCATATTGGTAGTGCTGAAAAAATGTAATGTTTACACCTTTACCACTTTCCCTTCTCGAAACTCATAAACATCGCCACTAGAGCAGTGCGCCTGACCTTTATCGTCAAATTTTAGTCTGTGTCCTTTTTCGCTGTACCAACCTTTCTGCACAGCAGGGTTGCCTACAACGAGTGCATAGGGATCTACATCTTTAGTGACTACACTTCCAGCCCCAATAAAACAAAACTCACCAAGAGTAATTCCACAAACTATGGTGGCGTTAGCGCCAATAGAAGCGCCTTTTTTTACCAAGGTTCGAGCGTATTCTTCTTTCCTATTGACAGCGCTTCGCGGATTGATGACATTAGTAAAAACACAAGATGGTCCGAGAAAAACGTCATCTTCACAGACGACTCCTGTATAGACCGAAACATTGTTTTGAATTTTGACTCGCTGACCTAATTTTACACCAGGACTTATGACTACGTTCTGACCTATATTACAGTTATCACCTATTTCGCAGTCCTTCATGATATGACTGAAATGCCAAATCTTAGTACCGCTGCCTATTTTGCATGGCTGATCTATGTAGGACGATTCATGGCAAAAAACACCTTCTTGGGTCATAGGAAAAATGATTTAACGGTTTCAGTAATGTAGTTTAATTGTTCTTCATCCATCTCTGTATGAATAGGTAGAGAAATGACAGATTTAGCTAATGATTCTGATATTTCGAAAGAATCACCTGGCTGTAAATTATCTTTATAGGCTAGCTGATGATGAAGCGGCACAGGGTAATAAATCATAGAAGGAATATTTTTGGAAGCCAGAAATTCCTTTAGTGCATCTCTATCAGCATTTGTTAGTTTCAATGTATATTGGTGAAAAACATGGGTCGAGTTTGAAGATCTATATGGTGTAGCAATATTAGGATGACCTTCAAAAGCTTTATCATAAAAGTTGGCTACAGCATTTCTATTTTTCTCATAATCGTTTAAATGCTTTAATTTGATCTTTAGCACAACAGCCTGCATAGTATCTAATCTAGAATTGCAACCTATAACATCGTGATAATATTTTATCCGCTCACCATGGTGCGCTATCATCTTCATTTTCTTAGCTAGCTCTTCATCTTGAGCATAGATAGCACCTCCATCGCCATAACAACCTAGATTTTTTGAAGGAAAAAAAGAAGTCGTGCCGACATGGCCTATGGTGCCTGCTTGTTTTTTCGTGCCATCTGAAAATGTATATACAGCACCTATCGCCTGGGCTGTATCTTCTATGACGTATAAATTATGTTTTGCGGCTATCTTCATGATAGGTTCCATATCGGCACATTGACCATAGAGGTGAACAGGAACGATCGCCTTGGTTTTCGGAGAAATTTTCTTTTCTAACTGAGCGACATCTATACAGAAAGTATGTGGATCTACTTCAGCAAAAACAGGTTTCAATTTCAGTAAGGCTATGACCTCTGCAGTAGCTACATAAGTCCACACAGGAACAATGACCTCGTCGCCTGGCTGCAAATTCATAGCCATCATAGCTACTTGGATAGCATCCGTGCCATTGGCGCAGGGTATGACAAATTTTGAACCAGAATATGCCGCCAAATCATCGCAGAATTCCTTGACTGCAGGACCATTTATAAAGCTAGCATTTTCCATCACCTCGATGACAGCCTTGTCTACTTCATTTTTAATTTTTTGGTACTGACTTTTTAGGTCCACCATTTCTATTTTTCTCACAAATATTATTCTTTAACTTAAATCAAAGGACAAACTTATAAAAAAAAATGTAGTTAGCTAATCCATACTTTTCTATTGTTACATGACTAGATTAAATCATAAAATTTCCTAAAACACATATGGGCGATAGGTTTATTCTCAATTTAGCAAAGTAATAATGAAGAATGCGTATCACAAAACTATTTACTAATTTTTTTGAGAGTGAGAAATCAGCAGGACTGATACTAATTGCTTGTACTATATTTTCACTTGGGATTTCTAATTCGGCTATTGGTCATGATTATATGGCTCTCTGGCATATCAAAGTGGCAGGGATGAGTTTAGAGCATTGGATCAATGACGGTTTAATGGCCATATTCTTTCTCATGGTCGGATTAGAATTAGAACGAGAGGTATACAATGGGGAGTTGTCAAATTTTAAGGAGGCTTTATTGCCCTTCGGCGCTGCTTTAGGGGGTATGGTCATTCCTGCATTGATTTTTTATTTTTTCAACCGCGGGGAAGTTACTCAGTCAGGCGTTGGAATTCCAATGGCGACAGATATTGCTTTTGCCCTTGGCATATTGTCATTGTTAGGTTCTAGGGTGCCATTAGCATTGAAAGTTTTCCTTACCGCTTTAGCAGTTATAGATGATTTGGGTGCTATAATTATTATTGCTCTTTTTTATACGAAAACCTTGGCTTGGGAATATTTGTTAGGTGCAGCGGCCATTATGTTAATTTTGTTTATTCTCAATAGAAAAAAGGTTTATGTTTTGTGGCCTTATCTCATCGGAGGTATTTTTCTATGGATTTGTATGCTGAAATCAGGCGTGCATGCATCGATTAGTGGGGTTCTTTTAGCATTTGTGATTCCATTTGGAAGTGGGGATGAGAAAAGCATTTCCAATAAATTAGAGAAATTTTTACATTTGCCTGTCGCCTTGTTTATCATACCCATTTTTGCCTTGGCCAACACAGCTTTTGAAATTGAGAAATTTTCTTTGGGGACTATTTTAAGTTCCTTAGATCTTGGAATTATTCTGGGCTTGGTGCTCGGCAAACCTTTAGGTATAATGATATTTTCGTATTTCGTGGTCTCTTTGGGTTGGTCTAAATTATCACCCTCAGTTTGTTGGAAACATATTCTAGGTGCGGGTTGTCTCGGTGGCATAGGATTTACTATGTCTATTTTCGTTTCATTTTTAGCATTTGACGATGTCCATCTCGTTAATCAGGCTAAGTTGGCTATTCTTCTTGCCTCCACAATCTCTGCTATTTTAGGATATATAGTTTTATCAAAGGTTAACAAATATTAGTTTCCCTCAAGCATAAATTGGACTATATTTGGTACTTAAAATTGTAAAATTGAAAACTATACTTAAACTAATTATTTTAGTTATTACGTTAGCTTCTACGAATGCACAGGCCCAGGTTTGGCTGTCAAAAAATGCCAAAATTCGGTTTTTTTCTAAAACCCCCTTAGAAGACATTGAGGCAGCGAGCAACTATGCTGCGGGAGCTTTAAACGCAAAAACGGGCCGTATTTTTTTTAAAGTGGTAATGAAGTCTTTTAAATTTGAAAAAGCACTTATGGAAGAACATTTTAATGAAAATTATATAGAGTCAGACAAGTATCCGAGTGCGGAGTTTGATGGAATTATCCAAAATATACCGGATTTTACCAAAGATGGAAATTATGAGGTAATGATTAAAGGGAGCTTGTTATTGCATGGTACCAAAGTGCCAAGAGATATTAAGTCAACCTTTAAAGTGACAAATGGAAAAATAGAAGCAAAGTCAATATTTCTTGTACCTTGCCAAGATCATAATATAAAAATACCGACAATTACACGCAAGAATATTTCGGCAACATAGAGGTAACAATATTGGCTAATTTTACTGCCAAGGCTTAATTTTATTTAATCAGAACAACCGACAAATTAAAAATATACGGAGAAAATGTTTAGTATAAGAGGAACAATCATTATAGGTATAGTTCTGTTTGGATTGTCGCCCGGATTGAGTTATGGACAAGTATGGTTATCGAAGAATGTAACTGTAAACCTCTTTTCGGAAACTCCCTTGGAAAATATTGAAGCAAAAACGGAGACAGGAGTTGCTGCCTTTAATGAAAAGACAGCAAAAATACTTGTGAAAATTCAAGTTAAAAATTTCGTTTTTCCAAGAAAATTGATGCAGGAGCACTTCAACGAAAACTATCTAGAATCGGATAAGTTTCCTACCGCAGATTTTGATGGGATTATTCAAGATTTGCCAAATTTCAATGTCAATGGTACCAATCAAGTGAGCCTCAAAGGAACGCTCACCATTCATGGAGTGAAAAGGGAAGTTGTGCTTCCAGCTACTATCATCGTTTCAAATAGCGGCGTGATAGGAAAGTCAAGTTTCAAAGTCAAGTGTGCAGATTATAACATCGAAATACCAAAATTGGTAGTTAAAAACATAGCTGAAGAAATTGAAATTACTGTTCTCGCAGAGTTTAAACCTAGTAAAAAATAAATATATGAATTGCTTTAAGATTATTCTATTATCAAGTCTCCTGTTATTAGGTATGCGCCTTGCAGCTCAAGATAATGAATTGGCTAGTTTAGTCAATAGTCAAACAGATTCGACGATTGATGATAAAGTAATAGCCAGTTTCAAGACTACCCGTTTAATTAATTTGACAACAATAGAACAAGTGAAAAGAGGCGAATTAGATTTCCGCATTGCGCATAGATTTGGAGATATTGCAGGTAGTGCAGGAGGCGCTTCTACTTTTTTTGGATTTGATAATGTTTCAGATATACGGTTCTCTTTTGACTACGGTATTTTCGACGTATGGCAGATAGGAATAGGAAGAAGTAAGGGTGGATATAGCACTTCTCAGGTCTTTGATTTAAATACGAAGTTTAAATTGGCTCAACAAAGGAAGAATGGATTTCCTCTAGCCATATCCCTGTTTGGAGGTTTGACTTTTACTTCGATGCAATCTTCTGGCGTCTTATCGGATATTAATAATTTCAATCGAAGTACCGCGCATCGTTTTAATTATTTTGGTCAGATATTGATTGCTAGAAAAATGAATGATCAATTTTCCTTTATCATTGCGCCTACCATAGTCCATAGAAATCTTGTATTTTTAGGAGACAACAATACCTATTTCGCCATAGCAGCTGGTGCCAGATTCAAGATAAGCAAGCGTGCCGCAATTATTGCAGATTATTATCAGGTTCTTAATGTCAGTAATTTTCAGAAATTGATTGGACACCAAATGCCCATTGGACTGGGATTTGAACTGGAAACAGGAGGTCACGTATTTCATGCCCTTTTTAGCACTAATACAGGATTGATGGAAAGCCAGTTTTTGCCAAATAACACTGCTAAATTCACAGCAGGTCAGGTTAGATTTGGGTTTAATATTTCTAGAGTATTTACTATTATCAAAGATAAATAATTAACTTCTAAATTTATAAAGTATGAAAAAAGCGTTTCTTGCTATTGCTATGGTCACTTTAATTACAGTTTTAAGTTGTACGAAAGATACTACATCAAACTGTGGCACTACCACTTATAAGTATACTACCGATATCAGTGTCGTACTAAATAATAAATGCAATACTAGTGGATGCCATAATTCTAGTGCAGCAGGAGGCTTGAATTTAACTAATTATAATAGTGTAAAAGACAAAAGTTCCAACATTAGAACTAAAGTAAATAATAATTCAATGCCGCCTGCAGGATCTCCCGCTCTTACTGCGGATGAGAGAAATAAATTATTTTCATGGATAGATGCGTGTTCTCCTAATAATTAATCTTAGGGATATTTCATGAGCCCAAATTAAAAACATAATCTAGTCACAAACTTGAAATTTAAACATATGACCAAAATCACCTATTTTATTCTAGTACTAGTTTTAATAACTGTACTAAGTTGTTCTAAAGACGACCACAGTCATGATCCTTGCACTTCAACTATGACTACAACGGTTTCATACAAAAGTTTCATCGCCCCTTTAATGACCGCATCATGCAATAGTTCGGGTTGCCATAGTGTAGCAAGTAATGCCGGTGGCCATCAATTTACTACCCATGCAGGGGTGAAGGAAGCCGTTGACCATGGACATTTTTATACAGTTATAGCGAATGGTTCTATGCCGAAATCTGCCACCAAGCTTCCAGATAGTATATTGACTAAGGTCAAGTCATGGGTAGACGCCTGTGGTCCTGATAATTAATTGTTAAGTTTTTTTTTGAAACCATTTCGGTTTAAGCTATGTTATTAGGTCAAATAATTAACTAAGATATATGACAATTTTAATCATTTTGGCCATGGGTGCCGGTTTCATCATCCAAATGAAGTTGAAGAACAAAATGAACAGCTATTCACAAGAGGCGAATCCCTTGGGATTGACTGGAAAGGAAATAGCCGAGAAAATGCTCAAAGAGAACGGTATTTTTGATGTAAAAGTGATCAGTACACCTGGACAATTGACCGATCATTACAACCCTACTGATAAGACGGTTAATCTCTCTGAGTTGGTTTATGAATCGAATAGCATAACGGCGGCAGCAGTATCCGCTCATGAGTGTGGACATGCAGTTCAACACGCCACAGCCTACAGTATGCTAGGATTTAGGAGTCAATTAGTCCCTGTGCTCAACATAACCAATAAGATTATGCCATTCGTCATCATGGGAGGTTTTCTTTTATTGCGATCGGGAATTACGTTTCCTTTGATTATCGGTATCGCTCTTTATGGCTTAACTACTTTATTTGCGCTAGTCACTCTTCCTGTAGAATTTGACGCATCGAATCGAGCGTTGGCTTGGCTCGACACCAAAGGAATGCAGGGAGAAACCTATGATAAGGCAAAAGATGGTTTGAAGTGGGCGGCCATGACCTATGTTGTCAATGCAGTGGCTTCTGTGCTTAACTTACTATACTATCTATCTATTCTTAATAATAGGAGAAGCTAAATTCTAGATTATGCTAAAAGAAATTTCAACGGTAGAGGAGTTTAATAAGCTGATATTAGATGGTGTCATTCCGATCGACGTGCGCAGTCAAGCCGAAATAGAAGAAGGCAAAATACCCCAAGCAGGGATAGGTTATGACTGGAATAGTGGAGAGTTTCATGACAATTTCGATCAGCTAGACCCTGAAAAATCCTATCTTTTTATCTGCCGTAGCGGCAATAGAAGTATGCAAGCTTGCCTATTTCTTCAATCTCAAGGTTTTGAAAATGTCTATAACCTTAAAGGTGGAATGATGAATTGGCAAGGAGCTAGGGAATAATTCTTATTTTTGTTTAAGAAATTAAAATGAAATTGAGGGTAATATCTAACGCTCAATTTTTTATCATGCAAGACATAATTCAACTTCTTCCCGACCATATTTCCAACCAGATAGCTGCGGGTGAGGTGATTCAGCGCCCGGCCAGTGCAGTCAAGGAGTTGATCGAAAATGCTATTGACGCGAAGGCAACTAAGATTTCGCTCATAGTCAAAGAAGCAGGAAAGTCATTGATTCAGGTCATAGACAATGGACTAGGTATGAGTGTTACGGATGCCCGTCTTTGTTTTGAAAAACACGCCACTTCTAAAATCCGTACTATTGATGATTTGTTTAAAATTCACTCCAATGGCTTTCGAGGTGAAGCACTGGCTTCTATAGCGGCCGTATCTCAGGTAGAGATGAAAACAAAGCGCGATATAGATGAGTATGGTACCAAAATAGTGATAGAAAATAGTCAGGTGGTGAATCAGGAACCGATAAGCTTGCCTCAGGGAACGCATTTCTCCATGAAAAATCTTTTCTATAATGTGCCGGCTCGGAGAAATTTTTTGAAATCGGATACACAAGAAATGTCGCTCATCATAGCTGAATTTAGTCGATTGGCTATAGCTAATCCAGCCATTGAATTTTCACTATATCACAATGATAATGAGCTTTACCGACTCTTGCCTGCTAGTACCTTGGGCAGAATTACGGATATTTTTGGCAAGAGCTATAATGAAAAATTTGTACCAATTGAGGAAGAGACAGATATTTTAAAGGTGTATGGATTTGTTTGTAAGCCAAATGCCGCAAATTCTAAATCGAAAGGCAAGCAATACCTTTATGTCAATAAGCGATTTATCAAAAGTCAGTATATTCAACATGCCATTTATTCAGCATACAAAGAATTGATTCAACCAGGGGATTTCCCTTACTATGTCATATTCATTGATATTGATCCGAGGCTGATAGACATCAATGTGCATCCCACCAAGCAAGAAATAAAATTTGAAGATGAGCAGCTTATTTATGGTTTCGTCAATGCAAGTATACGGCGCTCGCTCATGCAGTTTAATATCGCGCCTTCAATTGATTTCAGTATAGATAGCGTATTCCACAATATGGATGCCGTAGCCAATCCAAGTGCTATGAAAAAGGGCTTGGAAATAACCAATACTAGCTCCACAAGCAATGGCCGTGCAGGATTTACCTTTGCCAAGCAAAATGAAAAAAACTGGGAGGCCATTTTCTCACAGTCGCTGCAAGATGAATATTATTCTGGTGAGTTAAAAAGTTTAGATAGAAATCAGGAAAATATTGATGAGCTCCCTTTTAAAAAACAAGAAATAGAAATAGTAGGTAAACCTACGCAAATACTGAGTAAGTATATCGTGTTGCCGACCAATCAAGGACTACTTTTACTCGACCAGCGAAGAGCCCATGAACGCATTTTGTTTGATGAAATGCTTCGGCTATCGTTAAAAGAAAAAATAGCGAGTCAGCGATTACTGTTTCCTATTTGCGTTGATTTTTCAATTCAAGATAGCTTTGTACTCGAGGAGATTATGACTGATTTGCAGCATTTGGGATTTGACATTAGTCCAATGGGCAATCAGGTATTTGCTATTCAGGGCATACCAGCAGATTTGCCAAGTGGGAATGAAAAAGAACTTTTGGTTGAATTGGTTGAAAATTTTAAGAACAACTTTAAAGCTAAAAATTCTAAGAAAGAGACCCTGCTCATTGCTATATGTAAAATATCAAGCGTCAAACGAAGTCAGAGCTTGACTTCAGAAGAGGTCGAATACTTGTCTCAGCATATATTTCAGCGAGAAAATTTTCAAACGACACCTAGTGGTAAACCTATTTATTATACCCTTCCTTATCAAGAAATAGAAAAATATTTTCATGAATAATTTAACGCCTACTGTCAAGAATTTGATTATCATTAATGTAGTTATATTTCTGGTGGGAAATTTGCTGCCAAACTTGCTACCTAATATGGAGTTTAGTTTAAATGAAAAATTAGCTTTATACTATTTCTCTAATCCATATTTTCAACCATATCAGTTTGCTACGCATTTTTTTATGCATGGCAGTATAGCACACATAGCTTTTAACATGATCTCCCTCTTTTCGATAGGTAGTTTATTAGAACGCTATTGGGGTTCAAAAAGAGTATTGAATTTCTACCTTATTTGTGGACTGGGCGCTGGTTTTTTTTATATGGCTATTCAAGCTATTATGGTATGGAATGAAATAGGGCATTTTATCCCAAGTAAAGAGGAATTAGATGTGGTCGGAAATACTGTATGGACACCAGCAGTAGGCGCTTCAGGTGCGGTCTTTGGACTTTTTTCAGCTGTAGCTTTACTATTTCCAAATTCAGAATTCTTTATTTTTTTCATCCCTTTTCCTATTAAAGCAAAATATTTATTGATAGCAGCAGTTATTATTAGTATAGTTCTAGGTTTGGCAAATTTTCAAGGCGATAATGTGGCACACTTTGCCCACCTAGGTGGAATTATTACAGGGTATGTTCTGACAAAATATATTAATAAAGACAAACGGAGATTTTATTAAAGCCATGTGGGGGAAGATTTATAGCTTTTTCAAACGAATAAAAAACATCTTGGTTTTTGTACTATTTGCCGCTTTCGGATTTAGTATGTTGGCTCACATTGTATCTCCAAATACAACAATAGTTTTTGCTCCATTTGGCTTGAGTTTTATCCCGCTTCTTCTTGCTACACTTTTTGTAGGCATTATCTATCTTAGAAGGAATAAATGGATTACCTTGGCCTCATTTTCTCTAATAGCAATGTCACTGCAATTCCTAGCTGGCACATTTTCTATCAATTTCAATCAAAAGGAAACGGGACTAAAAATCATGTCTTGGAATGTTAAGAATTTTGACTTATACAACTGGACTAAAAATCAAGAAACTAGAAAAAGAATGTTTGCAATAATAGATTCTGCAAGTCCCGATTTGCTTTGTCTTCAGGAGTTTTATACGGATAAAGATGGGCATGATAATGTGACGGCCCTAAAAAAACTAGGCTATCCATATTTTAGTTTCAACCCCGCATATAAGCAAAAAGACGGCAGCCAATGGGGGTTAGCAATTTTTTCCAAGTATAAATTGGAAAATGGCCGAGCAATCGCTCTGAATCCTAAAAAGTCATCCATTAATCAGTGTGTCAGTGCCAAATTGAATTATAAGGGTAAGATTTATTCTGTATATAATGCGCATTTACAATCTATTCATCTCGATTATGAGGATTTGGACTATATAGCAGGCGTGAAAAAGGAATGGTCATTTATGGATAAGATTAAGTCTTGGAGAATCATGTATAAGATCTTAACCGCATATAAAAGTCGAACCCAACAAGTAGAAAAATTGCTTGCTGAACAAAATAAAGATGAAAATGTCATATTATGTTGCGATTTAAATGATATACCTGCATCCTATGCCTATCATGCATTGTCAAAAAACTATCAGGATGCATTTAGAAAGAAAGGATGTGGATTATCCAATACCATCTCCGTTGGTTTTCCAGTTTATCGAATAGATTATATATTCGCCTCGCCCAGTATTGATGTCAACTCCTACCAAAAGATTGAAAACTCCTTTTCTGATCATCATATTATTATGAGTCACATGCAGTAGATAAGCCACTTTTCCTATTTTTTTGTTAAAGGCTATAACTTATTTCAATTAAATTTGTCCATCGAAAAAATAATTAAGTTCAAAAATGAAGCTAAAATATTGGGTAGTATTATTTTCTATGGTTATTTTCAATCAGTATCGGGCTCAAGAAGCGCGTCAAATGATTAGTATGTACAAGATGAAATTGTTTGATGAAAAAAAGCTAGTGCCCTTTTCATCTGTTAAAATGACGTTGGAAATCTCGACAAAAGATGGCAAGTTTCCTGCGACCTTATGGTTGATGGAGAATATGATATATAAACTGGAAATGCAAGAGAAAAATGGGAAATCTATCGAGTTTATTGACCCATCAAAATATTTACTTTTTTCGTCAGATATGAAAGAAAAGAAACAATCAGAAGCGAATTCTGAATTGCATTTTAGGAAGAAAATCTGGCTAAATTTTTATCCATTTTTACATGATAAGGCAGAATCGCCCATTAGTGAAGTGCAGCCCGGAATGGATATGAATGGTGGGGTATCGGTAGCTGTAGCGACGGCAGATGAACCTTCAACAGTTATTCAGGAGGAGGTGGATCCTACCATAAAAAAATATGTACAATTTTTGCCATTTAATAATATGTCACACAGCTTTTATTTTGATATAAAAAATAGAATGGTATCAAAAATAGAAACCCGATATTTTGATAACGGAATTGAAAAGAATGAAGTCGTTATTTATGGAAAAACTGTTCTCTCACCTCAAGGGTACTATTATTCAGAAAGTTTTACGACGGTTTTTGGCGAAGCTACTGTTAAGACCATTCAATTTAATCCTAGGATAAATTCTTCAGAATTGGAAGTGAAATTCTAAACGGTCAGAACTTATCACGAAATATTTCGTTTAATATTCAAACTTAAAACACCAGAAAAATGAAAAAAACAACACTTTTTTTGCTCCTAGCAGCATCTTTCCAAATGCTTATGACTTCATGTGGCTATAATGATATGGTCGCCAAGCGCGAAGGCGTCGATAAGGCCTGGGCCAACGTGCAGTCAGCATATCAAAGAAGATTAGATTTGATTCCTAATTTAGTTTCTACAGTAAAAGGGGAAGCTAATTTTGAACAAGAAACCTTGACCAAAGTGGTCGAAGCTAGAGCAAGTGCAACACAAATGAAAATTGATGCATCTACTGCTAGTCCAGAGCAGATGATGCAATGGCAGCAAGCACAAGGTCAATTAGGTGCGGCATTAGGACGATTAATTTCTATTTCAGAAAATTATCCAAATCTGCAGGCTAATCAAGGATTCAGAGATTTGCGAGATCAACTAGAGGGTACAGAGAATAGAATCAATACGGAGAGAAATAGATTCAATGAAATAGTGGCAGAGTACAATACGCTCATAAAGTCTATTCCACAAAATATTTACGCTGGTTGGTTCGGATTTGCACCTCGTACCCCTTTTCAGGCAGATGCAGCAGCGGCTGCAGCACCTAAAGTTGACTTTGGATCGGAGAAGAAGTAATCGTGTCCAAATTTAAAGTCAAACGATGAGCCATTTTTTTACTGAGCATGAGTCAGAGTCTATAATAAAGGCTATAAGTCAAATTGAAGCTGGAACTATCGGCGAACTTAGGCTGCATATAGAAGATTTATGCGAACAACCTCCTGTCGATAGAGCTATCGAAATTTTTAATAAATTGGGAATGTATAATACCTCTCAAAAAACGGGGGTTCTCATATATATAGCGACAGAAGATCATAAATTAGCCATCATAGGAGACAAGGGAATTCATAGCATAGTAGGAGATAATTTTTGGAATCATATTATGGTAGAAATGAAGGAGAAATTCACGCATGAATCTATTTATGAGGGAGTTATGTATGGTGTTTTAGAAGTGGGGAATAAACTAAAAGAACATTTCCCTGAAGTGAGAAAGCCAGAAAATGAATTAAGCAATGAAATTAGCTATGGGAAGATTTAAGCGCATTGTTTTTTTCTCGAAACTTCTTGTCCTATTTAGCTTCAACGTTGTAGGACAGAATTATCCATCAAAGCCGGAGCCGGCAGTCTATGTCAATGATTTAGCTAATATATTTCAAGACCAACAACGATTGGAGCTAGAAACTATGTTGGTTGACTATTACGACTCAACCTCAACTCAAATAGTAGTAGTAACTATTAATTCCTTGGAAGGCATGGATGCTTCCCAATACGCTACAGAACTAGGTGAGAAATGGGGAGTAGGTAAGGCGTCTAAGGATAATGGAGTCCTTTTCTTGGTAGCTCCCCAGGATAGAAAAATGTTTATAGCCACAGGTCGAGGCACTGAAGAAAAGCTAACGGATGTTTTCCTTGGAAGGATCAGAGACAACTATATATTGCCAGAGTTTAAAAGTGGAAACTATTATGCTGGGGTGCGTCAAGGAGTTCTGCAAATAGTAAATAGACTGAGTGGAACCTTTGAAGCTGATGAAGAAAGTGTTTCACAAGGTGGAGAAATTTCCATTAAGGTTTTGATTCTCATCATCCTTATTATGTTCCTTGTTTTTTGGTTTTTAGCCAAATTGTCAAAGGCCGTAAATTACGGTGAAACATATTCTGGAAAAGGCTATAGAGATGGATGGGGCGGCGGTGGCTTCTGGGGCGGCGGTGGTAGCTCTTGGGGCGGCGGCTCATCAGGAGGAAGTTTTGGAGGTGGTAGCTTCGGAGGAGGAAGTTTTGGAGG
>CAYXKX010000040.1:16710-19816 GCA_964465185.1 uncultured Chitinophagaceae bacterium | reverse complement strand
GTCTTTATAGTTGTCGTTCGTCGTGATAGTGAAGTTGGCTATTGAACCATTATCAAATTGCTTTACTTCTGGGTCTTTGCCCACTCTTCCCAATAATATTACTTTGTTTACCATGATTGTATAATTTTAATAATAAGCTAAGATAAAAGAAATGGTAAATTAACTAAGAAAATAAATGTATAAATTGATCAAATATGTTCCGTTAGCACTTGCGCATAGTCAAAGGATTTTTATTCCCTTTGTAAATCGTCAAACAAAATATATTCACTTTAGTATAAGACCTTGATTTAGGAAAGATCAAAAGGAAAAACACGCAAACAAATTTAATAAACTAACTTTTTCTAAAAACCAAATAGGCCAAATCTCTATTAGAAGGAATGATTTGATCTAGTACTTTAGTAATAGGAAGCAAGATAGATTGGAGCATGAGAGAAAACTTAGTCAATGGTTCTCCTTCTCTTCTTGTTTTTGGATTCAATAATTTTCGAATAGCTCCGCAGACATAATAGCTGGCTTGTAATTGCAAAAACTTTACTTCTTGTAGACTGAAACCATCTGCGCCAAATAGATTTTGATAGTAGTCAATCGGACGGCCCATGCATAGCTCATCGCCACGCATTGGGTTTTCTATTCTCTCCGCAATGACGATTTTATCCTTGGCCACCCTGCACAATTCCTTGATGACTTTTCTCAACGATTCTTCATCCGTATTGTGCTGCAGCACAGTGATAGTGAATACATAGTCTATCGAATGATCTGCGAACGGCAAGGTCTCATTTTGAATTAAATGCAATTCTAGGTTTGGAATATCCTTCAGCAGGGAAGAGGATAGGTCATACATCGTCTTGGAGCGGTCAGCGCCATATATTTTAGCAGGCTGCATCTTGGCAAATTCAATCAAATTGCCGCCAGCACCAAAGCCTAATTCAAGAATTGTTTTATCCTTGAGATCAAATTCTCTTAATATCTTTTGCGAAAGCGCACGCTTATATATATAATAGGGCTCATCATCTCCTGCTATGACATTTCCAGCTTCTCTCGATTTTATTCTTTGGGCTACATCTTCCCAATATTCATTTACACTATAGGCCATTATAAATTTTATACCGTTTTTATTTCTTCTTTCTTTAATCCAAACACTAATTATTCACTTTTTTCTCGAGCTTTTTCAAAGGATTTCCTACATACACCCCTTTTTCAGAGACGTTTTTGACAACAATGCCTCCCATACCTATCGTCACATGATCACAAATCGTTATGCCTTGCTTTATGGCAGAATTGGTCCCAAAGAAAACGCAACTCCCAATTTGACAATCGCCACTAATATTGACAGCCGGTGCAGTGGTGAAAAATTCGCCAATCGTGCAATTGTGTCCAATAGTTGTATGTAAATTCAAATGGGCGTGGTTGCCAATCTTGATATGACAAGTCAATATAGTTCCTGCTGTGACGATACTTCCCTCACCTAGCTCCACCCATTGGGATATAACAGCACTCGGATGTATAATCGTTGTGTAGCTTGTATTCGTGGGCAAGCTCTCTACCACTCTCTTTCTCGCCATGGGATCACCGATGGCTACTACCACATCATATAACTCAGGATCAAATGACGATTGGGGGATGACATCGACCCCCAAAATTTTAGATTCTTTATAGTAGGCATCACCTACCATAAAGCAGGCTAGTTCTTCAATTTTTTGATTTTTGGGTTTGATAATGTCAATCAAACAGCAAAGTACCTCTCTGCCGAACCCTCCGGCGCCTACAATACAAATTTTCTTTCCGCTGTTCATCTTATTTGACGTGTAAAGGCTAAACTAAATGGCATATATCAATTGAGTAATGTCTTTCCCAGACAAGGGATATGAAAGGGTTATAGGACAAAGATAAAATTTTTTTGTTGTCCTGAGGAATTTTAGTTTGGATTTTTAATCCTGCAACTATAGCGACTTGGGGGTCATGAAAAATTCAACTTGACCATTCTTTGATTTTATCTCTGACCAACTATTTATAGGAAACACTACGCTGGCAGCGGCACAGGTAGGAAATTTAGTAATCTGACCATGGGATAAATTCTCAACTAAGTTTAAAAAGGTATCGTTGTGTCCAAAAATTGCCACCGTAGATAGACGATTATCTAGTGTTCGAACTTTGGATAGCATGATATCGCCATCGTCGAAAAACTCATAAAATGGAGGCTCTTGTTCTATCTTGTCTATGGGATAATGCATGGTTTTGGCAAATAAATTTGCAGTGGTCAATGCCCTCACTGCAGGACTCGATATGAACAACTCTATGTCCATTCCCTTATTATTGATATAATCGGCCATCTTGGCGGCATCTAGAAATCCTCTGTCGTTAAGTGGTCTATAAAAGTCCTTGAGGTCTGGGTGGTCCCAGCTTGATTTCGCGTGTCTGACAATGATTAATCGTTTCATTCAATTTTTTACAAGAATTTTTTTGCTTCTTAGAGTTTTAATAGTCCATACTTCAGAATACAGTATAGGGCTCTAAATCCATCTTTCCAACCAATTTTCTTGCCTTCATCGTATGTTCTCCCAAAATAAGATATACCTACTTCATAAATTCGAATCTTGGGAATGCGTGAAATCTTTGCCGTTACTTCAGGTTCAAATCCGAACCGCTTCTCTTTCAGCTCTAGTGATTGAATAATATCTGTTCTAAAAACCTTATAACAAGTCTCCATATCGGTCAGGTTGAGATTTGTAAACATATTGGAAATGAAAGTCAAAAATTTATTGCCAATTGTATGCCAAAAGAAAAGAATTCTATGCGGTTTGCCACCTATAAATCTGGAGCCATAAACTACATCCGCAAAACCATCTGTGATAGGCTTTAGTAAAATATTATATTCATTAGGGTCATATTCCAAGTCTGCATCTTGAATAATGAGGTAATCTCCTGTTGCATTTTTGATTCCGGTATGCAGAGCCGCACCCTTTCCTTTGTTCGTCTCATGTTTTAGATAAGTGATACTCAGGCCTGGGTTATTACTTATATATTCTTGGATGGCTGCTTCCGTATCCTCTGTTGAGCAGTCATTGACCACGATTACTTCTTTTTGAATTTCGTTCATCAATGTAAC
>CAYXKX010000040.1:2955-16639 GCA_964465185.1 uncultured Chitinophagaceae bacterium | reverse complement strand
GTATTTGGTATATGGTTTTCCCTTCATTGTAGGCAGGAATTATGACGGATAATTTTTTCATGCTATTCGCTTGTGCGGAACTCTTTAGATGCTAACAACGGTAAATGTATTTCTGATAGGTGCAGTAAGTGAATGACAAATGTACATAAAATTTTTCTTCGTCAAATTATACAATGCATCGATACCAAACCCCGATTTATTTAATCTTTGTAATCCACTCGTATTGAAAACTGTCATTTGTGCGAAGGGAAAGGGTGTTAGTTTTCATTAAGAAGCAACCGTAATTCCTTGCCCATTATGTCGCTGTAAGAAATTTGAAGTAAGCTGGTTTCTTATAATCAATAATTGACGGTATGCATCTTATTTCGCTGAATTTGGATATAGCATCATTTCCGTTTAAAACCACTTATAATTCCATATCTATTTTTCTTTGTACTAAACGGAGCTAGATTTTTGAACTATTTTTACCATAGTCACTAGGAAGTATCCGATAAGCCTAAAGCATGGTCGGCGGGGGAGCTAGATATTTAGTAAGCGATTGAGCCTATTTGATTTGGTAGATTTGTTTAAATGAATCGAGATATTGCTGTCGGTCGTTCAGGCCATGGGTACCACCGTTGATTCGTTTAGTGACCATAATGATATCGTCCTTATCTGCGAATTCATTCAGGTTCTTTTTTTTCCAAAACCAGCAGGCTGACGTCAATGCCCATTCGGGCTGGAGGAGTAGATCAGGGTTTTTAACGCAATCGATGCCGTTTTCCTGACTAAACTTTTGATAGTTATCTTTACCAGTGAGTTGGATCAAGCCTCTCCCTCTGTATTTCCAGCCATCGCCACTGGCTTCGTTCCCGTTGCCCATTCTGCTGGCATAGACCTTGTTGGCTATTTTTTCAGGTTTCCTAGCATACTTATTGGCCATTTCAATGGTGGTGAAATATTTTCCAAAAACACTCCGCAAACCCTGTGCAGAGTAGTTCAGGTTTTCCTGTGAATATTGGAGTGCTCCACTTTCATGGGCCATTTGTGCCATAAAATGCGCCTTTCGCATGGGCGTGTCGATACCGAATTTTGGCAAAACCACAGGGATAGAAGGAATGTACAATTGTGCTTTTTCCCAGTTCAATCGAGGTAGCACCGCTTTCATTTGAGTGATGGATAACATACTAAATTGTTTAAGGTTAAAAATAGAAATTTTCCCGACTTAATGATGCTTCTTTAGTTGAGAGAATCTAATAACTTATTGAAGTTTTAATTGAAACAAATGTAAACATAATTCTATAAGTTTCCATACTAGATTTATTACACCGTATGTTATTTTGTAATAGTTCAATTTCACTTCATTACATTGCTCTAAACATAAATTGCGGTGTCGTTTGATTAGCTTTGCTGCTATCGTCTTGGCAGCTTGAAGAAGTGGGCACTTGGAAGCACAACTTTTCGCTTAAATACAAATATAAATAGAAATTCGACACTTCAATAAGAAACTGCACCAAGCATTTCTTCAAACTGCTAGGTATGAGTTCGCCTGTTTTATTGTGACACAAGTTCCAGATATTCTTCTTCCATCTTTACATTGAAATGAATCTCTGCTTTTAAAGCTTTAAATACCTTAAGTAATGTATCAATACTCGCACTGTTAGAACTACTTTCTAGTTTTGATATTTGTGACTTTTGCACACCTATGAGGGCACCTAGTTGTTCTTGAGTTAAGTTTCTCTCCTGACGAGCTGTTTTTATCATCCTCCCAAGTATGTCCATTCTTAATTTATACTCTTACTCATCTCATTCTTTAGTTCCGACTTTTCCAATATATTTGTCCTTCATTTCGACTAGATAATAGGACTTTATTTTTTTGTTTGACAAAATCTATGTAATCTGTTTTTTATTGGTCACTTGAGAGACTATAGGTTTTACTTCCTCTTTGTTCAGTTTGGGCGGACGCTACTTCGGATTTTGCGGTCTAACAGATGAAGGGTATTTTTCTATCGTCTGTACCTACTGTTTTTCAAAAATGCTCTATCCGTCAGCGTCTTTAAAAAAGCGATGATTTTTTCTTTTTCTCCTGCTTGAAAAGCGATGTCATTTCTTAAGCTCGAATCCAATGTCGGCGTTTTATGGATTCCTAATTCATAGTGATTCAGAACTGCTTCGAGACTATTAAGCGAGCTATTGTGCATATAAGGCGCAGTCAGCTCTATGTTTCGGAGGCTTGGTACTTTAAACCTACCCTTATCACTTTCGATGATGGATATTTCATAGCGCCCCAGATCGGTGTCACTAGCTTTGTATATTCCATTATTTCTAAAACTGTAGTTCGATTGCAAAGGACCTTCATGGCACTGACCACACTTGGTTTGAAATAGACTATACCCTTGCATTTCTTCTGTACTTAGTTTCGCGTTTCCACGGAGATAGTCATCAAATTTGCTCTGATCAGATATCAGTGCTGCTTGATACTGGGTGAGTAGTTCTAATACTTGATAGGAGTTGATTGTATCGGTATGATAAATAGTTTTTATTTGAGAGGAATATGTCTGGGCTCTATTGAGTTTGAACACGATGTTTACCATCGATTCATCGAGCTCTTTATGATTCGTAATTGGATTAAGCGGTATGAGTTCGATATTGCCTACACCACCGTCCCAGAAAAAACTTTTGGACCACATCAGATTTTGCAGTGCTGGGGCATTGCGCTTGCCGACTTGATTTTGGACTCCGCGGCTAAACGGTCTAGAATCCGCAAATGCCACATCCTGATGATGACAGCTGCTGCAGGAAATCGTGCTGTCTTTGGAAAAAATGGGATCAAAAAATAATTGCTTTCCTAGCTCGAATTTTTCGCTATTGAGCTCCAGTGTATAATGAGACTTGGGAAAATGAGTCGGCAAAGAAAAACTCATTTCCTTTTCTGCTGTGCAGGATAGAATAGCAATTATTATAATAGAAACAACCAGTTTGAGATTCACTATCGTCTAATTTTATTTACTTACATAACATAGAACACCTTGAAGGCCATTAGAGCATATTTCTAGTGACCTTCTAGGCATTTTAATTTAGAATTTAATTATGTATGTGGTCAATTGAAAACATATCTGCATAATTGTCAGCTAGTGTTTTGGAAGCTGGATCTACGTGAATGGTAGGCTTTGTCGCTAGGCTAAAGGTCGTAGGATTTTTGAAAATCTCCATTATATCCGCTACCAAATGCACCTGTGGAGTGATACTGCTAGAAATCTTTGCGAGTTCACCTGCTTTGCTTAGCGCAAAGGATTTGATATTATTGACTGTAGGGGAGGAGTAGCCACCAAATAGACCTATGTGATAGATGAAATTATCACCTGTGGCACCAGGGTTTCCTGCTACAGAAGGTGATTTTCCTTCTACTTTTAGAAAGATATAGCCACTATTCCATGCCCAATACATGCCAGAAGTGGCCGGGTCTAATACTCCTGTTCTTTCGCTGAGTGGAGCCGTGGTTTTCAGGCTATCCACCCCGATGATAAACCGAATTTCTTTGTAGTCTCCTGATGGAATATTCGTCAGGGTAATCACCGGATTGGCACCAGTCGTCGGTTCTTCTATGAGGAAATAGGATTCATCTTTTGGCAGAGTATAGATGGTTCCATCGGTTCTGACCAATGAAAAATTGCTAACGAAATATTTGAATAAGGTGAAACTCATTGTTTCGCCTGCTGCGTTCACATAGTCTTTATTGAACTGCATGGCAGCGCCATTGACCTGATGGTCAAATTCTATTTTCAAACTGCCTTTTCCACTATCTGGCGCAGAATCTTTTTTGCATGAGTGGGCGATAATGATTGTAGCTATAATGCTAAATAATATGATTGTTTTTTTCATGATTTTATTTTTTAAATTGAATACTTAAAAGAAATAATTGATTTGACTTGAAATTCGGAAGCTCCCTTGAGTATAGCCCGAGTTGATATTTTGGTAAATGGGCAACTGGAGCTGACTGCCTATAGAAAAGTTGTTTTTAAATAAAGTCACACCAATAGAGGAGAGAAGGGCGTTGCCTCCAGTTAATTCTCTTTCGATGCCTCTATCCATATTGATATCCGTATGCTCCCAGCCTAGCCCTATTGATGGTACCCAGGCGAGTTTTGGCATTTGATACCAGTAGAATCCTCTCAGGTTTAGATTTAAACTATTACCCATTTTATAGTCATTGCTTCCAGTGGTATTCCACTTATAATTTCCATCGAGGCTCCAGCCTAGTTTTTTTATGCGCATCATATAAAATACATTGGCCAAAAAGTCCACAGAGCCTGTTCCGAGCTGCAGCATAGGTATGACTGTGTTTCCATTGGCTATGACATTGCTCTGACCAGTCGGCAGTTTGAGACCTATCCCTGATTGTAGAAAATGATACAACTTTCCATTGAGGCTGTCGCTATTATCGACCAAGGTATAATTTGCAAGAATAGATGCATCGCCTAGTCCATGTATCACATAGTTACTATGGTTATCTATCCGATCATTGATAAGATATGGAATAGAGGCATAAATCTGAATTTTTTTATTCAAATTATATCGTCCCCATAGGGTCGTTTCATGTAGAACATCTTTTCCATACTCTTGCTTGTCATTATGTTCTGTCTCGAATCGTATGAATCTGTGTTTGATTCCTACAAAGTGACTGGAATAGTTTGGTAGCAACCCGACATACATAGAGTTGGGGTTATTGCCGCATATATCGCATGCGTTCGCAGTTTGGAAACTACAAATGAACATGAGCCATATAATTTTGTATGACATTCGTTTTTTTTGTTTAGGATTAAATTTTAGGAACATCTATTTCCAAGACATTAGAATCCTGTCATAGAAATAAATGTTTCTGGCGTCTTAGTGCCAATAAAAATTTAACCTTAACAAGGTGGGTGGAAAACTAGATTCAGCCTTGCATGCCGATAGGTGTCTAGATAATAAAATTGTTTTTTATTCAACAATTGGAGGTCTAGTAACTTATTGTTAAATGAATAATCTGAAATAATTTCATTTGTAAAGACAAGCATTTCGGCTAGTTTTTCCCATGCTAGTGCATTCTTGTCTGTATTTCCGTCAGCGCTGTCATCTATTTTTTCTAGAGTTTCTTCCAGATGACATTGACCGTTACATTCGAGTTCGGGTTTGTCTTGGTTTTTACAGAATTCCTTCGTCAGAGCTTCTCGGTCTAGATTCCAATAGGTGATATATATAACCTTGGCCAAGGAAGGAAGTAAGATGATAATAAGTAAAAAAGAGGATATGGTCTTCTTCATCTAGTACAAAAATACGAATTAATTGTTAAATTCGGACAAGAAACTCTGATTATGAACGCCCCCATGAGAGGGCGAACATTAACCAATGAATCAATAGGTTTTCATGTGTCCAAATTAGATTCCAATTTGGAACAATTCCGAGTTTTGAGGTCGGTGTTTTATGTATAGTTAGGGTTTCTAGCTTTGGAGTTCAACGATCTTCGTTTATTTCACAAATATTTTATAGGCTTCATTGGCCGTGCGGAGGAAGTATATCCCCGAAGACCAAAGGTTGGTATCTGTTTCTATGAGTTGGTTTGGAGCTAGCATTTTTTTGGAGACTTCCTTGCCTAGAATATTGACTATGCTCACTTCCAGAGGTTTGGTGTTCTCATTTTTTAGACTGAGTTTCTGGTCATTCACATAATACCGCAATCCGGAATTTTTAGTAGCCGAATTTATTTGACTCGAAGATTTCTTGACTACATGCACTGGTTTTGGTGCGGGTAGCGTTACAGGCAATACATTATACATTGAATCAATCAATACTGCTTTTTTGATTTCAAAATCAGTGGAGATGATATCCAATATGTCTTCTATGACTACATCGATGACTCCTAATTCTCCTAGCCCATCAGCTCCATTACCCTTAGTGCGAACGAGGGTGATGTCCACCTCTCCAGTGCTTGGATTAACTTGGCTGAAGTTTAGGGTAGTTTCATTATCGCTAAACCATTTGCTCGCTTTGAATTTGATGTTTCCTGATTTGATCAGTAGAGGATTATATTTGAGAGAGAAGGCTAGACCATAGGCTCTGCTTATCTTGTTAGCAGTGCTTCCTAGATTCAGTTTTACTGTAAAACTTCCTATACTGGTTTCTGTCTTCACCGTATCGGGCAATATCAACTGAAAACTTTGACCTCCTTCAGGACTGTAATGCACATTGACTAATCCTATGGATCTATTATAGTTTTTCACTATGGTGCCGACATCACCAGCACTATCGACGGTCCCATCACCATTGGCATCCGAGTATCTATAGTTGCTTTTCACATTGGTTAGCGTCCAGTCATAGGCTCGCACAGGTGCCCAGTCATTATTGAAGTAAATCCCTTCTCGCACGATTTCAGTCCTTCCATAAGCTATACCAATATTGAGTATGTCAATATGGTTGCAGATATTGTCTTTATTCGCATCGCCTGGATATAGATCTAGACTTAAGGCATCTTTTCTTACAACGACATAGTTGGTATCGATTCCACCAAAGTTGTCTTGCGCCCTGTAGAAAAAGGTATCGTTTTGTGGGCCAGTATGATCGGCTTTAAACGTTGCGTTACCCCCTACTGTATTTATCGTTATATTTCCTAGACTTGTTACCGCTGGATATACATTGAGGAGGGTGTAGGTTTTACCAGCTGTGCCATTATCATTGGCGACTACATTAATTGTTCTGACCACTCCTGAGCCAAGGATGACTTTGGCTTCGTCTGGGCGTGTCCCGTTCTGACCTAGAAGAATGTGTAAACTAGAGCAGAGCAAAGCAGATAAGAGTAATTTTTGTTTCATACGTTTGAGTTTTTTCTGGTTAAGGAAAGGATTCAACTGTGTTATTTTCTTTTCTAGTACAAAAGTGAGGAATATTTTATCAATAATCATATACAAAAATAGCTTGTTGTTAAGATAATGTTGCATGAATAAACTATTTTACGCATTGAAAAACAACAGATTGAAAAATTTATTTGTTAATGATGTTATTTCATTAATTTTGAATTTAGTTTCACGAATCTAAAAATTCTCTTTTCTTTTGTATTAAATAATAACTAGGAAATAATGAGCGGAAAATCCAGTAAGATAGAAGAATTGTATGCCAGTCTGAGCAAGCATGATAAGGAAAGTATTACCTCTTTTTTATCCTGCACACTGTTTAATCAGAGCGATATTATCATCTCTATTCACCTCTATGTGTCCGAGCATTTGAAATTAGATAAAGAGTTGGATAAATTGGCTCTATATCGCACAGTATTTGGAAATAAGGAGAAGTACTCCGATGTCAAATTGCGCGTTTTTCTCACCAAATTGGTTAAACTCATTGAAAAGTTTATTGTGGTAAAGAAGATAGACGAATATCCTCAAGCAGAGTTAACCTTGCTGACAAGATATTACTCAAAAAATCATTTGAGTAAAAACCATTCCATTTATTTCAATTCTAAAACGGACTTTAAGTTTGAATCCTATGAGGAGTATCTCATGTATGATTATGCGCACGCGATGCGAAAATTAGATTTTATTTACCAAGAATACAGCCATGATAGAGAAAAAATTGGTGCGCAATTTAATATTGTACTCAATAAACAGAAGGAATTGGCCTTGTTTCAATCGATTAAATCACAATGTGATTATTTGAGTTATGCTCAGATGTATAAGTCAGATAGGAATAATTCATTTGAAGAGAATCAAATAAAGCAATGGATAGAGACCATCGATGAGCAAGATGTTTTGGTTAAATCGTATATGCTCGTTTATTTATTTTACCATCAACCTACCGATGAGATTTTTTTACAGCTCAAGTCCATTTTACTCGAAGGGAGTATTTCTTATGAGTCCAATTATCTGGCATTGATTGTTCATGCGCAAAACTTCTGCATACGTCGAATTAATAGTGGTATGAGCTTTTATTTACAACATTTATTCGAACTCTATCAAGTCAATGTGAAGTTTTATAAAAAAGAAGGGGATCTGACATCGGCTAGATTTCGAAATATTGCGAACTGTGCTTTGCAGCTCGGCAATATAGAATGGACTGAAAATTTTGTGGTCAACTATCATCAAATGGTTCACCGAAATGAACAGGAGAATACGTATAATTTCAACTATGCACGAATATTTTTTGAACGCGGAGAGTACAAAAATGCTATGCGACAATTGCTTAAAGTCACCTATGAGGATTCATTCTATGCATCTAATGGACGAATTTTATTAATCAAATGCTACTATGAATTAAATGATGAGCTACCACTGCTGAGCTGCTGTGCCAGCTTAGCTCAGTTTATCAATCGAAATAAAGAGTTTACCAAGCAGCGTGTAGAAAACAATTTACACTTTATCAAGCATGTCAAGATGCTTCAAAAACATAGACTAGAAAGGGATCGATCTTATTTTAAAAAATTGCATCAGAAGGTTTCTGAATCTATTGTCGTACAAAAGGAATGGCTTTTAAAAAAGATTGAAGAACTGTATTAAACGTCTTTCAATATTTCACCTATTTCTGGCAGCGTTATTTGTTCCAAAATGCCTAAATTGGATAGTGAACTATTCGCCAGGATACTGACCTGAATATCTTTAACCAAAAATGCCAAGATGACCACGTTGTTTGAAAGGTAGATTTTATAGGTATTGGCAAGTTTTGGAAAGGAAGAGGCAATCAACGCATGTTCAATAAAACTGGTGATATTATGGAAAAACGGCACCATAGTTTCCTGGGAATTGAAGCTGGCAAGTATAACTTTGGTGCTTCTCCTCGAAATCATACAAGATATGAGTCCCTCATCCATTTCATACTTGAGCTTGTCTATGATTAAGCTTAGTTGTGCATCTATCGAGTAGATAGCAGGATCTTTTTTCGCTTGAAATACTAAGTTCTTAAAAAAACCGCTTATCAATGGGATTTCAATTTTATATACTTTCTATTATATTCCCATGAGTCCAAGAAATAGAACTGAACCAAATAAAATGCTTTGCTTCGTTAAATGGATGGCTACAATGGTTGGTTAGCTTTTTGTCGCTTCGAGAAACTCTTCGGTAACGTTGGGAATAATGACATTGAGCAATAAGCCTAACTGTATTTTACTTTTAGCCACCAACATACCCCATTGGTACTTTTCAAATTGAAGGACAAGGAGGAGACTATCCCCCTCACAATCGAGCATATAATACTTCTCTAGTGGAGGAAACCCTGCACCGTTCAATGCTTTTTTGAGAAAAGCAGTTACTTGTTCAAATAAAGCTGTAGCCTTAGGTTGGGTGTTATAGCCAGCTATAGACTGCCCAGTATTTGTCATCCATATATCACAAGCTAGCAAGGAGTCTCCCAGATACTCCTTGAGCATTTCTACTGAATTGTTGAGCTTCTTGATATTCATACTTTACGGTTATCTTGGTAATTGTGGCAAATTTAATACAGTTATTCCAATTCTGTCTAGTTTTTCACATTGAATAAACAAAGCATATATGAAAACTGTTGGCTAAGGCTTTAAACCTACCCTATTCTGTTATTGATTTTGAATTTGTTGCATGAATTGATTTACATGTTCATGCAATTCTTCTATGCCATTGTTGTTCAATATGAGGTGATTAGCTTGTTGAATGCAACCTGCGAGATTTTGATTATTAGGGTTCATTGAGGTCATCTCTCTAGCCTCATCTGCTTTAAATTTCTCCAAACTTATTTGATCGGTCTCACTTTTTCGTGCGAAGGCTCTTCGGTATCGGAGATCCTGATCAGCATCTACTGCTAGCAATACAAATTTACCCAAGGTTTTTAACTTCTCTATTTCTCCAATAGTGCGAATACTCTCGATAATAGCATTGCCCCCTTGAGCCCGCGCTTGATTATACAATTCTTCGATGATGTAGCTTGGAGAGTTGTTTTTCTCACGCAGCGAATTGGCTAAGGCAGTCAGGTGGTCTCTATTGGGCTCTAAACCCTGCTTATCTAATATGTTGGTCAGATATTTGCGGACAGAGTAGTGCTTGAAATGATATTTCTCGACCAAGTAATCCACTACGGTACCTTTTCCAGCGCCTATTGTACCTGTTATACCAATGATGAGCATAGGGAAATTTTTACTTAGACTTACCAAATTTGGTTTGAACTACCTTAATAATGATAGGCAAAATCGATATAAATACTATAGCTAAAACTACCTTTTCAAAATTCGTTTTAATCCAAGGAATATTGCCGAGAAAATATCCAAGTAAGGTGATAGAACATACCCATAAACAGGCACCAATAAAACAATAGGTCAAATAGGTTTTATACTTCATTTCTCCAGCTCCTGCGACGAAAGGTGCTATGGTGCGCACGATAGGAATATAACGCGCTAAAATCACTGTTTTCGTTCCGTATTTTTCAAAATATTTTTCCGTTTCTTCGATATGTTCTTTTTTTAAGAATAAAAGCTTTTCCTTTTCTTGTATTAAATCGCCAAATCTCTTGCCTATAAAATAATTGAGATTATCGCCAATCAAGGCGGCTAAAATGAGAAGGGGAATAACGTAGTAAATATTGATTTCACCTGTGGTAGCCGCGATGAGTCCTACAGAAAATAAGAGTGAATCGCCAGGCAGCAATGGCATCACGACTACACCCGTCTCTACAAATACAATTAAAAATAAAATAGCATAAACTAGAGTCCCATACTGCGATATAAACATCTGCAATACGGTCAAAGGATCTTTTAAAAATTCAAGTAATAAATGTATTAATTCCAAAATATAAATTTATTGAGCAAATATAGTGAAGACCACTCTAAAACTAATGAAATGAGTTAAAATCGCCTACCTATGGATATGCCAATTCTCGGATAAATTTCATTATCATTCATATTACCTGAATTAATGAAATTTCTTCCTAACCCCCATAAAATCTCTGCTGTCCATACCTTATGTACTTCAAATTTACCACCTAATCCTAATCCAAGTCCACCTTGAATTTCTTTTCGTGTAGTCCAATTAAATGATGTATAGTTCGTCACATCCTGAGTATATAATCCGCCATTTCCTTCTAGAAAGAAGCCGCAAACTGGTTTCTTTTGTCCAAAATACCATCTATAAAATGGAAATACTCCTAGGCCCACATTCAAATTCCTAGCTGCACCATAAAATACAGACACTCCCACAGATGAAAATTGATTAAGCGCCCTTTCATAGGTGAGTTCTGGCAAACCTAGAAGTAGGTATAAAACATTAATTTTAATTTCATTCCTAGGATAACTTTTTGTCAAGGTATCTTGACTTACCAAACCAATTGAAAGTAACGAAAAGATTACTAATATTGTTTTCTTCATAGTATTTGAATAAATTGCTAATGGATTAACGCATCAAAAGAGATTATAGTATTTATATTTAACAATTTAAGTTGAGAAGATATATCATCTAATGATTTATCAGACAATATCATCACAAAGTCTCCACCCCAGGCTCCTAGAGATTTTGAGAAAAAAGGCAGCCCTTTTAAAGCGGTATCTGCCGCTCTAGGCAAAGACAGGGAAGAGGAGATGATTTCTTCATGCTTTCCCAATAAGTATATCCAATCTTGTAGATTTTGTTTTTTAATTAATTCTTCCGTAATCGATGAAATTTCTTGGATGAGGGCAGGTTTGTTTTGTCCCAATTTTCTATATAAATGGATTCCTTCTCTCGAATCCTGCTTTTTATTCAAATAGGCGAAATAGCAATAGGGCTTTATGTTCTCTGAAATCTGAATCGATTCAATACTAGGAGAATGTTTATTGTCGTTAGAATACAGGATCGGCGTTTCAGAAAATGCACACGCGATATCATAGCCCGAGCCCTCAAATATTTTATGATTGAGTTCAAAGGGATTTACTTGAAAATAATCTGCTAGAAGTGCTATCAGGGTCGAGCTGGAGCCTAATCCCCAGTCGCGCGGGAAATCCATTCTGATCTCATATGTATCTTTAAGTGAGAATCTATCAATAGAATGCAAGATGTCCAAAAGTTTTTTTTCTATTTCTGTGTTTAGACGATTTCCCGTTATTTCTAACCAAATATGTTCCAGATGATCATATGATTTCCAAGAAAAAATATCCGAAGATTTTACTGTCAATGTTTGACCATAGGTGGTAGGACAGGCAATCGCCTTGGCTCCATCGAGCACGAAGTACTCTCCCGTGAGGAGGAGTTTGCCTTTCGCTTTTTTATTATAAAGAAGGGTAGACATTTTACCTTTTATTAATTACAATTAATTCAGTTCATTTTTGGCACTGACGCTTCGGTCAGCATTGGAAATATAATACCGTGGTCCCGCACGTGCGGGATGTTTCCCATTTTGATTGGACTATTAAATAAATACATTCGGTATTATATTGTTTTTGGAGATATCGAATCTCTTAGTTTTTGTAGGTAATTCCTAACTTCACTGACCGAAATAACTTTATCATTAAAATAGGTTTCGATTTGCTTCGCCTCCTCAAGATTTGCTTTCAATTCAGCGATGATATTGGTCAAGTGCATTTTCATATGTCCTAGCTGTATACCTGTCGTAGTAAGGCTTTTGACAGCGGCGAAATTCTGCATTAAACCAACTGCAGCCGCTATTTTCATCAAGTCTTGCGCAGAGGGATTGCCTAATATTTGCAGCGAAGTTTTAGCCAATGGATGCAGCGAAGTCAATCCACCGACAGTCCCCAAAGCGATTGGAAACTTTAAACTAAGATGAAAAATATCTTTTTCTATCCAGGCTTTGGATAGACTTCTGTATTGACCATCTTTGGCAGCATAGGTATGAATGCAACTCTCTACTGCACGAAAATCATTTCCCGTGGCTATGACTAAAGAGTCTATACCATTCAGAATTCCTTTGTTGTGGGTCGTAGCTCTATGCACATCGATTTCGGCTATGCGCACAGCCTTCGTAAATTTATCTGCAAAATGCTGTGGAGCAAAACCATTGACGATACCGAGATCTTCTACTGAGCAACTCACACTGGCTTCTACCAGGCAGTCGGGCGTATAGTTCGATAAAATGCACATATTAATCTCTATCGATTCTTCTGGGGAAAATTCATTACTAGTAGCCACCATTTTTCTAAATTCACTTCCGAGTCTTTCCAGTACCGAGTTGATAAAATTGGCTCCCATACTATCACAGGTCTCAAACGCTACTTTGAATTGATAATAATTGGGTTCAAGATGAGTCATATCGAGAAGATCTAAGCGCAATAAACCACCACCGCGTTTTTCCATATTGGCAGTGAGGTCAGCAGCAGATTTTATCAGTTCAGACTTATGATTTTGGAAATAAATTTTCAATTTCTCAGGAGAACCTTGAAAGAAAAAATGGACTTGTCCTAATTTTTGTGTATCGATTACTTTGGCTTGAATACCCCCGCGTTCCATCCAGAATTTAGCTGCATTCGATACCGCTGCTACGACCGAGCTTTCCTCTGTCACCATTGGTATGACATAGTCTTTTCCATTGATTAGAAAATTCGGCGCTACGCCAAATGGAAGGTGAAAATTAGAGATGGTATTTTCACTAAAACTTTGGAATAAATTTTTGAAAAGTTTTTTTTATAATCAGATTTTGCTAATTTAACTAAAATTCTCGTAATAGGAATTCCTCGATATTTGCCAAGGTATTCCAAATTGACCAGATTGTTTTGTTGCTTATATGCATTTTT
>CAYXKX010000040.1:0-2945 GCA_964465185.1 uncultured Chitinophagaceae bacterium | reverse complement strand
ACCATCAAATTGTTTCTGAATTTCTACATTCTCATACCAAAATCCCGCAAAGTTATTGATGACATCCACAGGACTCTCATACAAGAAATTCTTGGCCAACCAAGATATTTTTTCGTATTTTGAAAGTTTAGAAAAGCTGCTTACTTTGCGCATCGTATTTGTGGAATGAAGAAATTAGTTTCTATGCAAAAATAGTAAAAATGAAGAGATAGCTCTTAAAATAAAAAGGCTTCAATGAATACATGAAGCCTTGAATAAGTGAAAATAATCTAAACTATTTTTCCTTAAGAAACTTGTATAACAAACCAGCACAGGCCGCACCAACAATAGGAATAAGAATGAACAACCATACCTGTTGAAGCGCTTCGCCGCCGACAAAAACCGCTTGACTTATACTTCTAGCTGGATTGACCGAAGTATTGGTCACTGGTATACTGATCAAATGAATTAGAGTCAACGTGAGACCAATCGTTAATCCTGCAAAGCTGCCATTGGCTTTTTCGTCTGTTGAAAATAGTATCACAAGCAGGAAAATAAAGGTCATCACAAATTCGCATACCATAGCAGCCATCATAGAATAACCACCTGGTGATAATGTACCATAGCCATTGGTTGCAAATCCTCCTACACTGCCTCCATTACCTGTGGCTATAATGTACAAAACGATTGCGGCAACTATTGCTCCTGTAATTTGAAATGCTATGTAAGAGAATAAATCTTTGGTGTCTAGTCGATTCGCTACCCAAGCGCCAATGCTGACGGCAGGGTTAAAATGTCCTCCTGATATCGGGCCAAAAGCATAGGCTCCAGTCACAACGGTCAACCCAAATGCCAAAGATACACCCAAGAAACCAATACCGAGTTGAGTTCCATCAGGAGTTAAAAATTTAGCAGCCAATACAGCACTTCCACAACCTCCTAGCACAAGCCAAAATGTGCCTAAGAATTCAGCAATTAATTTTTTCATATTTTATTTTTTTGGTGAATGACAAATGTAGCATTAAAATGAACTATTTTAGTTTATTTTAATTAAATCCAAATTTCAAGAAATTGTTTGTGTTTCAAAATTTTGGAGTCATTGGAATTCAATTTAGTCATATTCTGCTACATTTGTGCAATGAGATTTTCATTTACTTCATCTCCTTTTGGGTCGATAATTTTGGTCGCATTCGTATTGCGCCTCTTTGCAGCTATATTTTCCGGTGGCTATGCGATGCATGATGACCATTATTACACCTTTGACATGGCCTACAAATGGTTACAAAGTGGATTCAATTACACTGCATGGTTTGAGGGTATAGATCAGGAAGAGATTAAGATTGAGAATGTATTTAACTTATTCTACCCTGGGATTCATTATCTAGTTATTAAAAGTTGCAGTTTGGTGGGCATAGAAGATCCAAAAATAATGGCTCTGGTTATTCGTTTGCTACATGCTTTTGCTTCTACTAGTTCTGTATTTTTTTGTATAAAAATTTCGTCTTATATCTATTCTGAGAAGATAGCCATTAAAATTGGATGGTTGCTCGCTTGCTTTTGGCTTTTCCCATTTATAGGAGTTCGAAGCCTTTCTGAGGCTATGTGTAGCCCTTTTCTTCTTTTCAGTGTATATCTTCTTTTCAAAAACAATTTAGAGAAGAAGTATCTTTATTTGCTGGCAGGATGTATTGGAGCATTGGCTATTTCGATTCGATTTCAATCGGCTAGTTTTTTAATCGGATTGGTACTATATCTGCTCGTAAGCAAAAGATTCAAAGCCCTTCAATATTATTTACTAGGGTGTCTTATCAGTCTTTCTCTTACAGATGGCATACTGGGTTATTGTTTCTGGAGAATTCCTTTCGGTCAATACTATTGGTATATTAAATATAATCTGACTCATAGTGCCCATTACGCTCATTCGAATCGCATTACACAATACGTTGAAATTCTTATAGGGCTTGGGCTTAGCATGGGTATATTTTATTTGATAGGTTTTTTTAGGGAGTATAAAAGGAGTTTGATTCTATTTCTGCCCACGCTCATATTTATCCTTTCACATAGTCTAATTGAAAATAAACAAGAGCGATTCATTTTTCCTATTTTGCCCTTTTATCTCATTCTTGGCATTGGTGGATGGGAGCGATACCTAGATATCTGTAAAAAGGAATGGGTGCATAAACTCAATAGGATAGCGTATCCAATATTCATTTTTCTCAACCTTGTCCTGCTGCTCGTATTCTCAACCTATTATGCAAAAAAGTCCAGAGTCGAAGCGATGCACTATCTCTACCAAAAGGAGGTGGATGCGATTGTGACGGATTATTCGACCATAGACTTTGATATTCAGCTTCCGTCCGCCTATGCAGGAAAAGAAATAAAACGAATTACATTTTATCATCATCCTTCGAGTATAGATAAAAACGCAAATTATTATCTCGATAGGAAAAACGAATTGATGGACTTAAAGCCATCATACATCTATTTCTTCAATGATGAGAATCTAGATCTGCGTGTTCAGAAGGCCAAGACCGTTTTTAAGAATTTAAAATTCGAGCAGAAGATTGAGGGGAGTTTTCTGGACTGGCTCATTCATAAGATCAACCCAGTCAATGATAATCCAGAGTATTATATCTACTCTACAAATATCACAAAATAAATTGGAGGTATACGCCTAATTGTGCTAATCCGCTGATCTATTGCGGATTTTGAATTAAAGAAGAAAAGAAACATTCTCCCGCTGATGGTCTTTTCTTTCTCTATGTAAAATGAGTAATTGATAAAACATAGGTGACGAAATCCAACCAAATTGATTTAGCAAATGACCAAAAGCGAGCATTTGGAGGAGTAAAAACATTAATTATTTGTTTCCAAATACTTGGCTATCTTGATTTTAATCGAATGTGGATTAAATATTCAAAAAAAAGCTTGTATATAAAAAATAAATATGTTTATCTTTGCACTCC
>CAYXKX010000039.1:10462-20681 GCA_964465185.1 uncultured Chitinophagaceae bacterium | reverse complement strand
TGATTCATTTATTTTAAAATATAAAGTTTGTAATTGTCAATAACCATATTTGTAGGGAAATTATTGTCGAAAAGCTGTCCCGTGCCTAGTCCCTGAGGCATTTCATAACATCTATCATATTTACTACACCACTGTGCTATTACATTTAATCCCAAATTGCTCTCTAATGCGGACGTAATCCACCAGTCAATTTTTAGCTGATTAGCGATAAAAATCCACTCTTCAGAACCAAGAATTCCACCGTGAAGTGACGGTTTGAGCACTATATAATGAGGATTTAGTCTATCAAGTAAGGACCATTTTTCTTTATAAGTATTCTTTCCAATCAGTTCTTCATCGAGGGCTATAGGAATAGCAGAATCTTTAATTATCGAAGCGAGAAGCTCTATTTGATTTGGTTTAATAGGTTGTTCAATGGAATGAATATGGTAATCACTTAATCGCCTGATTTTTTCGAGCGCCTCTTCTGCACGAAATGCGCCATTGGCATCTAGTCGTATGGAGAGCGTTCGTTCGTTTCGATATTTACGGATATATCTGAGAAGCTCCAGCTCTTGCTCGAAATCTATCCCTCCAATTTTCAGTTTGATACAGCTCACTTCTTTTTCTAGGATGGAGTCCACTTGAGATTTCATAGACTCAAAGTCTCCCATCCAGACAAGGGCATTGATTGGGATTGGTTTATTTTCTTGTGTAAATGGAGTTTTAAAAAAAATGAAATCGCGGTGTTTATAACTCATCCATGCCGATTCAATACCAAAGAGGATAGACGGGTAGTCCAGAAGCTCTTGTTTGTGGTTGAGATAGTGTTCTATTTTTCCCGAAACCTCGATTAGTTTTTCCTCAAAGTTTTCTTTTAATTCTGCGCTTAGTCCTTCTAGTGGTGCTATCTCTCCATACCCGTCTCGACCAAAATTATCCATGATTTTAATCGTCCATATTTTTCTTACTTTCATGGTGCTGCGCGAAGTTGTGGCAGGTTCATGAAATTGTAATTCATAAGGTTTTATTTCACAGGAATATTTTTTTATCATGGTGAGGGGGCTATATTATACTTTAAAACACCTGCGATAGAAAAAAGAGAATAGATAGGAAGAAGCAGGCTATAGCTGTTGGCTTGAGTATACTATCGTAGTCTTTCAATTCCTTGATTTTCCAAAATTTCCCAATGACAAATAGGAAGGGAATAAAACCAATCCAATAGGAGTAACTATATAGATTGGCAACATTTTGTGTCCACACATAACTTCCCCAAGCACCCATGCCGGTAATAAGGAGAAGAATAAAATAGATTCTAGAATTTTCATAACCAAGCTGAATAGCGACTGTTATTTTACCGGAGTTGGCATCGTTGATCATATCGCGCATATTATTCAAGTGAAGCACGCTCGTCGTCAAACAACCTAAGCCGATAGCAGGCAATAAAGCTGCATTATTTATATGGTGAATGTTGAGAAATAATGAACCTAGGACGCCTACTAGACCAAAAAATAGAAAAACAAAAACATCTCCAAAAGCCCTGTAGCCATAGGCCACTTTTCCATTCGTATAGTTGTCTGCTGCCCATATTCCAGCTAAGCCAATGAGCAATAAAATCAATTTTTCCCACCATAGTAGATTGGCGATATAAAGCAAGACCACCCCTGAGACTAGTGCCAATATCATAGTAGTTTTAGAAATTCTCTTTAATTCATTTATCGATAATAAGCCACTTTGAATTGCGCGTTTTGGGCCTATACGTGTATCATTATCTGTACCTTTTTCACCATCTCCTATATCATTTGAAAAATTAGAAATGATTTGTAACAACAATGTGGTGACTAAGGATAAAATGAATATCTTCCAATTAAAGGCACCGAAATAATAGGCCATGGCATTTCCTGTAATAATACATGATAAGGCCAGAGGTAAAGTGCGCAAGCGAGAAGCATAAATAATGGATTGGAGCAGACTCATAATGCAAACTTATTTAATTAAATTCATTTTGGTGCGTAAATATTCAATCTATACTTTCTTATAATAGTCTATCGGAAGAGGGAGACAGCCCCTGACTTATTTACCTTTCTTCCATCCAAATAAATAACCTCAACCCAATAGATGAAGACCCCCTCATTCAATAAATCTCCTTTATAGGTGCCATCCCAACCTATTTTATGACCCTGATCAGTTTCAAAGACCTTTTCACCAATGCGATTAAACACCCTAAGTTTGGCTCTAAGGATGCGATTGGAAAAAATTTTAAAAGTTTTGTTTTCAGGATTTGGACTATTTGGTGCGAAAGAATTTGGAATATATAGCTCATCCAGCTTATGAGAAATTTTTGCACTACTGCTGGTTAAGCATAAACTATCATATTTTATTTCTAGATAGTATAACGTAGGTACAAAAGCAGTAGTCACCGGACTTCGGCAATCACTGCAGCTCAAACCTTCTGTGGGTTTCCATCGTATCGACTGTACTTTGGAAGAATCTCCCTTTAGATATCTAAACTCTAGTTGCACAGGATCTCCTATATTTACTAACGTATCTTTTGGATATACTAAGACTTCTAGTCTTTCTTTATCATATACTGGGATACTTTTTTTTGCTATACAATTATTTTTATCTTTGGACCGAATATGGTAGGTTTTAGCTTGACTGATTCTAAATCTATTATTTACACTATAACTCAATCCTGAATCAACACTGTATGTGTAAAAAGGATTACCTCCTTTTGCTTTAATATAGATACTTCCAATGCCATCACAATGTATCGTAGTAGGGGAAATAGTATCAAATACTAGTAGAGGAGAATCTACGACGAAAAATACAAAACTATCGTTGCATTGAACTGCATCTGAAACTGTGAGATGATAACTACCTTGAACAAGATTGGATATCATTGGAGTTGACTTACTATTCGACCATTTATATAGATAACCACCAGTTCCGCCATTTACTTTTACCTCTATGCTAGCTAGTGAATCGCCATAACAAGGATTGAGTTTAATGATGGTATCTACAATGGCAATTGGGAATGGATGTGTCAATTTAAAGGAATCTATCAATAGACAACTATTAGTATCGAGAATATTGACAAAATATATGCCGCTATCTAAATTCTTTATAATCGTTCCAGTATCATTTGTTGGAGACCAATTGATTCGATACTGTCCTACACCACCAGAAATGCTGAGTTGTATTTCTCCATCTTGACCTTTATAGCAGCGTGGATCATTCTTTATTATTTTGTCTATTTTTATCTTTGAGGGTTGGGTAAGATAAAGGGTATCACTATAAAGGCAACTACGAGAATCTTGAATCGTGAATTGATAAAATCCAGCAGATAAATTTTTAAAAATTCCATTGGTGTTGAAGTTTGTTGGAGAGAGGCTGTATTTGTATCCGGAATTTCCATTTTTTGCTTTGATGACTATTTCGCCCGTGAAGTCGTTTGTACATTTGAGGTGAAGCCGACTTTTATAATCTAGGGTTAAGTCGTCCGGCTTAACGGATATCATAGAAGAATCGATACTTTTACAGCCTGAGGCTATGTTCGTGACCGTCAAATAATATGCTCTAGCTTGGTTTGTCTTGCACCATGGTTGGGCGACCACTGCACTATTCAACCCAATACTAGGTGACCAGGTATAGCTATAATTTGGATTAAAAGCTGTGCCAAGTAAAACGCTATCTCCATCGCAGAGTGCTCTAGTCTGATCTATTCCTGCGTTGGCTATGGGTAATGGGTTGACAGTTAGATTCAAATAAATAAAGCTATCACAGCTACTTGAATTAATTAATGAATCCTTGTATAATCCTGAAGTTTTTCGTTGAAATTGGTTAAAGAAAAATGAATCACCAAAACAAATACTTTTCGTTATCAAAAAACTAGACGTGTCTAATACATTTAAATGCAAATACAAGAAACTGTCACAGCCGACCGAATTGATTAGAGTGTCTTTATATGTAGCCGTTAGATTTAAACTTTGTCCGTTAAAAGTGACCGGCTGATTTTTACAAATGGTTTTAAAACTGTCCTTTCGAGTGGTATCCAAAAGAGTTAAATGTAAATATAAAAAGCTATCACAGCCATTAATATTGACAAGCGTATCCTTGTAATTTCCTGATAGGGTTAGGTTTTGTCCATTAAACACTATTGGTTGAATTTTACAAATAGTTAGGAAGCTATCTTTTTGAGATGTATCATTAACTGTAAGATGGAGATAAAAAAAACTATCACAACCCATTTTATTGAGGAGTGTATCTTTATATGTTCCAGATATATTCAAGTTTTGTCCATTGAATATTATCGATTGATTTTTGCATATAGTTCTGAAGCTATCCTTGCGTGTGGTGTCATTGACGGTCAAATGTAAGTAGAGAAAACTATCACAACCCTTGGCATTGACCAATGTGTCTTTATATATTCCAGAAATATTCAAGGATAGGCCATTAAAAGTAATCGATTGATTTTTACAAATCGTTCTAAAACTATCTTGTTTAGTGGTATCGCTAGTAACCTTTATTATTTTATGAATAGTATCGGTATTTCCTAGTGCATCAATAACTTTAAAAATAAAGGTATCCGCTTTCAAACCACTAAATATAGTCGAAGCTTGGAAGGTATCTGGGCTACCAAAACTCTTTTTTGTTTTTATGCTATAGAAATAACTTGGATTTCCTCCTTGTGCCTTGACCTTTATATACCCTTTCTTTTGTCCAGAACAAATTATATTTTCAAACGAATCTATAGTTAGTTTCAGTTTCAAACAATAGATGACCATGTTTTGGTCATAGAGTCCATTTATCGAATCTCGGATACTATAGATTAGCGTATCACATCCGTTAGAATTCGCAAAAGGAGTGTAAGCTACCTTACCATTACCTAAATTTTGAATACTTCCTTTTTTAGGATACATACAAATGGTATCGAATTTAAATTCAAATAATTCGATTAAATCATTTGCTAGATAATTGGATGTATCAGTTTTTCCGATTTCAACTTGAATATCATCTCGATTAGCAAATGAATTTGGAAAGCCAGTGTAACTACAAGCAGCTCCTCTAGCTCCGCTGAGTATGGTGTTGGTACAAAAGTATGGTGCTGTGCATTCCACATAAGTCGTCGCATTGCCAGTAGCCAGTTTATAATAAATGAAATTAGGATTTGAAATAAATGGCTTCCCTCCTGTGACAACGACGTTATTGACAGTTAATATTGCACCAGCATTCGTCACAATATATAAATTACCACTGCCAATTTGATTTGGTTGAGGAATAACTAATTTTTGATTTTCAATCGCAAGGTTAAGAGGAGCTAAAATCATAAACCCATTTCCATTACTAGCATTAGCTCCATTAGATTGAAAAACATAGGCAGGTTTAGAAGTATTTATTATCATCGCGGTATCTGCTCCCCATTGATTGTAAACCATATAGTGTTGTCCAGAGTTTATTGTGGCGATAGGTGTCGCAGAGCCATTTAAATAGATTTGAGTGGTATCAAAATCTGCTACTACCATTGGAACCTCCATATTAATACTACCATCTCCTCTAACTAAGAAATAATTTTTTCCTAAATAATTAATTGGAATTATTTGATCTATTCCAATATCTCTGCCACTGCCCTCTCCGCCACCTAGAAATGATCCGGTGACTACGGTTATATTTTTATTTGATGTTATAAGAGCACCGTTAAGTTGATTTACTAATGTATTATTGGTACTGGCGTCCTGAAGTCCAGCCAGCGTATAACTTTCATATTGATTCAATGTAATGGGGAATGAGGGGGAATTAACAAAGAACATACCTGAAGGCAAATCTGCGATGGTAACTGTCGTGTTATCTTGCGTAGCCATAATAGAAATATGTTCTGACTTCACATTCGAAACATTCGTGTTATTATAAATATGTCCAGAACGAAATCTCTTCCCCATGGCTAATCTTCCTTTCGAAATTAAGTAATTACCTTGAGATCCCGACTTGTGACGCACTACTGCATAAAACGGTTGAGATGACTGTAGTATAAGTCCTTGGGTACTGTCAATAAGACCTGGCGAATTGCCATTAGTTATATTTCTAGTGCCATACCCTGAGGTTCCATAGGGGGCTTTTGATAGATTAATTACAACAGGAAGGGCATTGGATATTGTAACTGTCTGATTTAAGGTATTCGAACTCGTGGGAGTTTTATAAGCTACTGCATTTTTAATTGTGACATTGATAGGTACAAGAGAAGCTGTAGAGAGCACTAAAAAACCTGTATCAATATCACCCCCGACGCCTAATCCACTTCTAGCATATTGCGGAGGTATATAATGTTGTAGGTCATAGGATCCAATTTCTGTTGTATTGGGTAGACCACATCGAGTATTCTGACCCTCGCAGAAGAATGGTCCAATACCAATTATGAATACTAAGATTTTCTTCAAATTTTTCTATTCCTTTTTATGAATGTTGAATTTAATTTTCTATCTTAATAAAGTAACGTCTCCTGCCTTAAAAACTTTTCTACCATCCAAGAATATAATTTCTGCCCAATAGGTAAATACGTCATATTTTAAATGCTCTCCCTTATAAGTGCCATCCCAGCCCCTTTTATGCGCTTGGTCAGATTCAAAGACCTTCTCTCCCCAACGATTAAATATATTTAATCTCGCTTTGAAAATATGATTTGAATATATTCTAAAAGTTTGATTTTCTATGTTGGGACTGCTTGGAGAAAATGTATTCGGAATAAATATATCATCAAGGTTATGTGTGATTCTTGCAGTATCACTTTCATAACAGTTGCCATTATAGGTTAAAATCACACTATAGAGCATAGGAACATAAGGAGAAGCAATAGGATGAGGACAATCTGTGCAGCTTAAACCTTCTGTGGGTTTCCATATATAGGATTGCACTTTGGCAGGATCTCCCTTCAAATATTCAAAGCTAAGTCTTACCGGATCGCCGATTCCAACCATAGTATCTTTAGGATAAATACGAATTTCAATACGTTCCGCTCCTTTGACTCGAATGGTATCTTTGGCTAGACAGTTATTAGCATCCTTTACTTGCACATGGTAAAGAATAGGTTGACTGATTCTGAATTTATTGTTTATACTAAAATTCGATCCTGAGTCTATGCTATATAAATAATTCTTTTTACCACCTTTGGCATTAAGCACTATTTGCCCATAATCTTCACAATTGAGTTCAATAGGAGAAATAGAATCAAACTTCAATGGGTCAATGTCTTTGATAGAAATTTTAAAACTATCTATACAATTAGAGGTATCTATAACCTTTAACACAAAGGTATCTTGTTTCAAATTGGTTATTTTATTGGTTGTTTTACCATTATCCCAGATATATTTATAAGGAGAAGTGCCACCTTTGATAACAACCTCTATACTCGCTAGTGAATCTCCAAAACAGGGATTTGGTTTAATAAATGTATCTATGATTTTGATTGGAGTTGGTTCCGTTAGATTTACACTATCAGAAATAGTGCACTTATTGCTATCTGTGATAGTAACTTCATGGTCACCAGCTTCTAAACCCTTAATATAGAAGGAATCCTGATTGGAACGACTCCAGCTATATTCAAAGCCTGGGGTGCCTCCAGATACGACCAGTCTGATTTCTCCATCTCTACTTTGAAAACATCGAAGATTTTTTCTTAAAATAGTGTCAATATTAAGTGCCGGTGGCTCACTAATTGTAAACGTGTCAGAAAATAAACAGCCTTTCGAATCTTTAACGGTGAATTGGTCAGGACCGGCGGGAAGATTTTTGAAAATTCCAGAGTCTTGATAAATCGTCTGTGAAAGTTTATACTTATAATTTGGATTACCTCTCTTCGCTAATAAATGTATTTCCCCGGTTCTATTTGCATTACATTTTATATGCTCTAATACCGCATCGCTTATTAAATCATTATTTTTAATTGAAACAAGCACGGTATCCTTGTTGGTGCAGCCTGTTAGATTATTGGTGAGGATCAGATAGTAAGTAGTTGGTGTAGTCGCTTTTGACCAAGGTTGGGCTATAGCTGGGTTGCTTAGGAACAAATTAGGAGTCCAATTGTAAGAGTGATTCGGGATGGAAATAGAACCAAGCAAAATACTATCTCCGCTGCAGTTTACCCTCGTCGCATCTGCACCTGCATTCGCTGTCGGCAGAGGGTTGACTATTAGATTCAAATAAATAAAACTATCACAGCCTGAAGCATTGACGAGGGTGTCTTTAAAACTACCTTGGGTCTTTCTAACTATTTGATTGAATGGGAAGGAGTCTCCTTGACAAATGTTTATTGTAAAGAAGTAGTTTGTAGTATCTAATACATTGAGATGAAAATACAAGAAGCTGTCACAACCTTTACTATTAATCAAAGTGTCTTTGTATGTCCCAGAAGTATTGATTGTATTTCCATTGAAAGTTACTGATTGATTTTTACAAATGGTTCTAAAGCTATCATTGCGTGTCGTGTCATTGACAGTCAAATGCAGATAGAGAAAACTATCACAGCCTTTGGCATTGACTAAGGTATCTTTATATATTCCGGAACTATTGATGGTAATTGCATTGAAAGTTATCGGTTGATTTTTACAAATCGTTCTAAAGCTATCTTTTCGTGTCGTGTCATTGACAGTCAAATGCAGATAGAGGAAGCTGTCGCAACCTTTGGCATTGACTAAGGTATCTTTGAAAATTCCTGAACTATTGATTGTATTTCCATTAAATGTTACGAACTGATTTTTGCAAATCGTTCTAAAGCTATCTTTTCGTGTCGTGTCATTGACAGTCAAATGTAAATAGAGAAAGCTGTCACAGCCACCAGAATTAACTAAAGTGTCTTTATAAATTCCTGCTGTGTTCAGCGTCTGACCATTGAATGTAATAGTTTGATAGCGACAGATGGAAAGGAAACTATCCTTACGAGTGGTGTCTTTGACTGTTAAATATAAATACAAGAAGCTGTCACAACCTTTACTATTAATCAAAGTGTCTTTGTATGTCCCAGAAGTATTGATTGTATTTCCATTGAAAGTGACTGATTGATTTTTGCAAATCGTTCTAAAGCTGTCTTTTCGTGTCGTGTCATTAACCGTCAAATACAGATAGAGAAAACTATCACAGCCTTTGGCATTGACGAGGGTGTCTTTGTATGTTCCAGAGACATTGATTGTATTTCCATTGAAAGCTATCGGTTGATTTTTGCAAATCGTTCTAAAGCTATCTTTTCGTGTCGTGTCATTGACAGTCAAATGCATATAGAGGAAGCTGTCGCAACCTTTGGCATTGACTAAGGTATCTTTGAAAATTCCTGAACTATTGATTGTATTTCCATTAAATGTTACGAACTGATTTTTGCAAATCGTTCTAAAGCTATCTTTTCGTGTCGTGTCATTGACAGTCAAATGTAAATAGAGAAAGCTGTCACAGCCATTAGAATTGACTAAAGTGTCTTTGTATACTCCAGCTATGTTCAGCGTCTGACCATTGAAATTTATAGGCTGATAGCGACAGATGGAAAGGAAACTATCCTTGCGCGTTGTGTCATTGACCATTAAATGTAAATAGACAAAACTATCACAGCCTTTGGCGTTGACCAATGTATCACGATAGGTCCCACTAGTATTCAAGGTATTCCCATTAAACACCACCGATTGATTTTTGCAAATCGTTCGGAAGCTATCTTTCTTCGTCGTATCATTGACTGTCAAAATCAAATACAAGAAGCTATCGCAGCCTTTGGAATTGATAAAAGTATCTCGATAGACTCCGCTTGTATTCAAGATATTTCCATTGAATACGATAGGTTTATTTTTGCAAATAGTTAATAAACTATCTTTTCTCGTGGTATCATTGACTGTAAGATTGAGCACTAAGAAACTATCACAGCCTTTGGCATTGACCATGGTGTCTCGATAGACTCCTGATGTATTCAAGGTATTTCCATTAAATACAACGAATTGATTTTTGCAAATCGTTCGGAAGCTATCTTTTCGAGAGGTGTCATTGACTGTCAAAATAAGATATAGGAAACTATCGCAGCCTTTCGCATTGACTAGAGTGTCTTTGTAAATTCCAGCAATATTCAATGACTGACCATTGAAATTTATAGGCTGATAGCGACAGATGGAAAGGAAGCTATCTTTTTTACTTGTATCCGAAATCGATAGATGCAAATAAACAAAACTATCACAGCCTTTGGCGTTGACCAATGTATCACGATAGGTCCCACTAG
>CAYXKX010000039.1:0-10362 GCA_964465185.1 uncultured Chitinophagaceae bacterium | reverse complement strand
TGTCATTGACTGTCAAAATAAGATATAGGAAACTATCGCAGCCTTTCGCATTGACAAAAGTATCTTTGTATACCCCTTCTGTATTCAGCGTCTGACCATTGAATGAGATAGGTTGATAGCGACAAATGGTTCGGAAGCTATCCTTGCGCGTGGTGTCATTGACTGTTAGGTTGAGTATTAAAAAACTATCGCAACCTCTAGCATTGATAAAAGTGTCTCGATAAATACCTGTGTTAGCGCGAAGAATCCCATTAAACATAACAGACTGACCAATGCATATAGTTCTAAAGCTATCTTTTTTTGTAGTGAATTTTAAGGTGTCATTAACTACAACAGAAAGGTTGCAAGCAATATTCTCCACTTTTAAAATACGTAATGTTTGACTAGCTCCAATATTACTGAGGGTAAGAATAACAGAATCGGATATCCCTACAATCACACTATCAGCTGGGTTATTATTAATTTGATATTTTACCTTATTCCCCGATTTACTTTTTATGACAAAATACATAAAGCTATCATTACAGTTAAATGGTTTGCTAAAAATCTTTGGAGTATCACAGCGTGTGCCACATACGTTGATAATGGGTGGTATTGCGAAATTGACACTAGTCAAGGTACTATTTGTCGCACTATTATCCCCGACAGAACCATTGATTCGATGGCCTACGTAGCCATATCGCAAGGTATTTAATTTAACATAAGCTGAGGTATGGCCTCCTACTTCACAAAATAGAATAGTATCACTTGCGGCTATTCCAATAGGTATGTCAGGATGATTTGTAGCTCCTGTTAATATAGTTATACCATTAGTTCTACCTATCATAGCAAACGAGTTATTCCCGCAAGTTAGCATTTGAGCATTTGTTCTAAGAAATCCGAAATTGGGCAAATTTGAATCGTGTTCATTGGCTGATATCCAAGTGGCATCAGTTACAGTAGTTCCATTTGGATTTAAGACATTAACCCAAGCTAATCTATTGGTAGTAGTGTTATCTCCTAACTGCCCATTCACATTATCTCCAAGAGCATAAATTTTATTATCGGTTCCTAGAATGTAATAGGATGATTGATTATAGGTATAATTATAATTAAATTGTGTCGCTTGAATCATTTTAATGCCAGGAATACCGGAAGGTTTGGTCATCTGGCTCGCAAAGTTTCTATTGACTCTCGCAGTGCTATTCCCTAATAATATGTTATCACCCCAGGTCCAAATGGTAGAATCCGCTGCTAAAGCAAACCCTACACGTTCAGTTCCTCGAGCCACGATAATATTCGATAAGGGCTGCCCAGCGGCTCTCATCACTTGACTCCACACGGTTGCAGAACTAGATGAAACTCCTAAATCTCCTCTGATATTCGAGTCTTGAGACAAGACGAAAACTCTGCCTCCACAAGTAGTGATAATGATTGATCTATAGGTAACAAACATCATTTTGATACTATCTGGAGTGATGCCCGACGGCAAACCGTCGGTTTTACCATTAACCGTAATTTTTTGAAATGAAGTAGTAGATTTAATTGCGGTGCTTAAAACTGCTCCCGCTGCTCCACTAGCGAATAATCCAGTGGACGTCAGAACGATTAACTGAACATTTCCGGCCCATTCTGAACCAATTCCAACATAGTATACTGTTCCTGTTAGACCAGTAAAATTAGTGCTATTGATATCTACTGGAGCTAAATGATGTCCAATTCCATTTGTCTGCATAAATTCTCCCCAGACTCTAAATCCATTCTTTTCAGCGACAAAGGTGGAGTGAAATCCTGATCCCATATTGTCATAAGCAATATTTTTGGCATCATTATTGGAGAATATACCCGCATTGGTATTGCAGAAAGTTACACACTGGCTATTACAAAGAATAGTAAAGATTGAGAATGACAAAATTAATGTCATTCTCATATGAATCATAAGTAGATTACCTAATCTCTTCACGCCAGCCTATGGGGGTTATTTCGCCATTTAATTTTTCAAAATCTAATTGTATATATCCTGGATTATTTAATTTCCCTTTCAATAGATATGTCAATGAGTATATATCTATGGAGTCGGTTTTTTCAATTTCAATAAGCTCCCCTTCAACCTCGGCCCCTATACCTGCTGTTTTAAATTTTAACTTCTTAGCTTTTAAATTTATAGGATTCTTATAGTAATTTTTTATTTCACAATCTATAATGAGCAGTACGTAGGACATATCATGATTTACAACGAAAGGATGATTCATACGAATAGTATGCGGTAATAAATCCATTTTGATAGAATCTACCACAACTGCAAAAAATGGAGGAAGACTGGGTTTTTCATCTGATTCTATTTTCTTTCCGAAATATTTCTTTTCAATTATTTCCTTTGTTTTAACCTTATATATCCCTGGCTTATGGAATATAAATTGATTTATTTCCATTTTTTTTACAGAGAAAATAGAATCTAGGTACTGAATTTCAAATTCATAATTCTCGGCCATACGACCCAGTCTTATTTTATCTCCATAAGTTATAGAAATAGTATCCTGACTAATCACGAAAAACGGAATAATCAAAAACAAGATTATATTCAACTTATTCATATTCTGCGACTTTGCAGGATTTTTTACCTATTGTTTAACCCACAAAGATACATCCAATTTCAAGTTTATTTGAATATATTTATCTTGAGATGAAGTGCAGAAAATCAACAGATTAGGAGTTTAGAGTTCGCCTGATTTATCAAGTGGATAAGTTCTTAATTATATTATCTTTAAAAAACTAATTTTGTAGGCAAATAATTATGCCAATGTCAAACAATCACGAAGCGGTTCGCACACAAATCCGACGAGATATCCTTCAAATGGTTTATAATGTCAAAAGCGGTCATCCAGGTGGCTCACTAGGCTGTGTGGAGTTCTTCACCGCTTTGTATTTCGATGTATTGGATTATTCTGAAAAATTTGAAATGAAAGGAGAAAATCAGGATGTATTCTACCTTTCCAATGGTCATATCTCACCCGTTTGGTATAGTACTATGGCTAGAAGAGGCTTGATTCCAGTCTCAGAATTGAGTACTTTTAGAAAATTAGACACCAGACTGCAAGGCCATCCGACTACAGCAGAGCATTTAGATCATGTTCGTATAGCTTCTGGTTCTCTAGGCCAAGGCCTATCAGCAGCTTGTGGTCATGCTATGGCGAAAAAAATGAATGGAGATGACAAATCGGTTTTTGTTTTGATGGGTGATGGAGAACTGCAAGAAGGTCAAATATGGGAAGCCGCTATGTTTTCTGCAAGCAATAAGGTAACTAACCTTATTGGCGTCGTTGATTATAATGGACAGCAGATAGATGGAACAGTAGATAGCGTATTGAGCTTAGGTGATTTAAAAGCGAAGTGGTTGAGTTTTGGTTGGGATGTAGTAGAAGTCGATGGACATGATTATGAAACTTTAAAGAAGACCTTGATAGATGCTAAGAATTTTTCGAAGAGAGAAAAACCACTTTGTATATTGATGAAAACAGTTATGGGTAAAGGCGTAGACTTTATGGAAAATAACCATAAATGGCATGGTTCACCGCCTAATAAAGAACAATTTGATACTGCTATGGCTCAGCTGCCAAGCTCTATGGCAGATTTCTAATTTATAACTCCACATTGATTTTAATTAAAGGAAAGGAAAAAAAGTCAAGCAGTATTTCTGTAAAGAAATTCTGCCTAGTTTTCTTTTTATTGTTTTCTATAACAATTAAGAGTCAAGAAGAATCGCAAATATTTAATAAAAGAGTTTTATTTATACTAGATGGCTCTGGCAGTATGAATGAGCGCTGGCAGTCTGAGACCAAATGGGATATGGCCATTTCGACTCTATCTAGTTTAATTGATAGTTTTGAAAAAGTAAACAAAGATTTTGAAATTGGTATTCGTGTTTTAGGACATCAGTATCATAGAAATATGCAGCGCTGTGATGACTCTAAGTTGGAGATTGAATTTTCAAAGGATCTTACTTTTGAAAAAGTAAATAATCGTTTGAAGTCATTAACGCCTAAAGGGTATACTCCATTGGCTTATTCCATTGCAGAAAGTGAAAAAGATTTTGGAGGAGATGTCAAGACACAAAATATCATTATATTAATTACAGATGGATTAGAAAACTGTAATGGGAATCCGTGTGAAGTAGCGACTAGACTTCGTGAGAAAAATATTTTTATCAATCCATATATCATCGGTCTGGGTATAGATTCATTAGAAAGTCAAAATCTGGAATGCATCGGAAAATATATCGACGCTAAGAATAAAGAGGTATTTAAACAAGTGATACAAACTATTTTATCAGAAGTCGCTGTTCGAACCACATTAACCGTCCAATTTGTAAAAAGTGACAGTAGCACCTATTCCAGTTATGTGCCCTTTTCATTGATTGAAAAACGTGGTAATGTGGATATGCATAATCTTATTTTTACATCCAACACAAAAAGGAGCAAGGATACGATAAATATTAACCCGCAGTACAGTTATAATCTATTAGTGCATACGAATCCACCATTTTACCATCCTAATTTTGCCATTGTTAAAGGAAGACATCAACATTATACTATTAAAGTGATTACAGGAGAAATCAAGTATGATAACCCTTATAAAAATAAGCGCAACCAATACCTCCTAAGACCACAAAATTGGCAAAATAATCTATGGCATACAGGAATTCAATCGAATATTCATTGGATAGATAGTCATATGATTATTGATTATAATATGCATCCTATGGTGAGATATTCTGCGGTAAATTTGAAAGAGGGTAGTACCTATGATATGTCGATAGGGGCTCGTGGGACCCTAGTCCTTAAGCGCGAGAACAAAGAATATTTAACTCTTTATAATAAGAACTGGGATAAAATCTTGACCTTTAATAATGACATAATTACTACTATAGATATTGCTACTGGGGACTATTATCTCTTGTTTAAAATAAGGACAGATCATAGTGAAAATACAAAATACAGACCATTGAAAATAGTAGAAAACCAAACGACTAATATATTAATAGAATAATCGTGAAAGGCTTATATCTCTTTATTTCTATGATATTCTTCATCCAACGTATGGATGGTCAATTTGATACTTGTCGCAATAAACCGGAAGATAGATTTAGAATTTTATTTCTTCTAGATGCCTCTCATAGTATGGGACAGCGTTGGGACAATAAACCTCTTTGGGAGATAGCAAAAAAGACAATAGAGGAATTCTCTTTCTTTCTCCAAAAAAACTACAATGTAGAAATGGGTTTGAGGGTCTATGGACATAATTCTCCAGTATCAGCCAATGATTGCTTTGACTCAAAACTAGAGGTCCCAATTGAGGAAAATTCCGCAAAAAAAATTGTGGCTAAACTCCGCACCATTCAGTACAAAGGGACAACGCCTTTGACCTATTCACTGGAACAAGCAGCCAATGATTTGGGATGTAATAGTAAAAAGAATGTAATCATTTTGATCACCGATGGCTATGAAACCTGTAATCAGAATCCTTGTGCTATGGCAGAAAAATTGCTTGATTTCAGAATTTCAATTAAACCATTAATTGTAGGGTTGAATATAGATCCGAAAGAAATTCAACATTTACATTGTATCGGTGATTTTAAGAATGCACGAAATAAAGAAGATTTTAAAAAGGAATTGTATAACTCGTTTATTAATATAGCCAATCGTAGAAGTTTCTCTGTGTATTTAAAAAATGGCGCAAAAAAAATAAGTGAAACAAACATACCATTTACGCTGTATAATGCAAAAAATAAAGAATTTATCGCGGCTTATTACCATCATTTAGGAGCTAGTCAAATGCCGGATACAATAAACACCGGCAATTATGATTCGATCAATATAAAAATACATTGCGTACCACCACTTTGGATTCAAAATGTCAAATTGAAAAAATACGTTCACAATACCATTTTAGTAGATTATCCGAAGGGCAATCTAGATGTCAAGTGGGACAATACTTCTGGAAAAATTTATGACAATCCGCTTGGTCTTATTTACCAAGATACAAACTTATTGGATAAATTTTATATTCCTTCGACGGTGGATATGTTAGAAGGAAATTATAAACTTGCCTTGAATACGATTCCTGCGAAGTTTTACTCTGATTTAGCTATAAAACGAGGTAAGACGAACGAGATAGTCTTACCAGCCCCTGGACTTCTCAATATCACCTATTCATCGGATATTTATGGCGACCTCTATGTCTATAAAAATGGTATACTAGAGAAATGTTTGATGCTCAGCACCAATAAAAACATCGAGTCGATATCATTACTTCCAGGGAAATACAAAATTATTTATCGCTCTCAAAAATCCATCACCATTCACGCTACCTTTGAGAAGGTTTTTGATGTGACGTCGTTTTCGATTACGAATATCGCTTTGTAAATTTCTACATAGTTTTGAAGACTATTTAATACTTTTGTATCTTATTTTTTTACTTTTTAAACCCTTAATATAGCATGCAACTGTATAATAGAGTCGATAAAAAGGTATTGAAGGAGCGTTTAGCCAAGTTGGACGAGGAGTTCACGACTATCTCCTTTTATAAATACCATAAAATCCACCAACCCGAACAATTTAGAGATGAGCTATACCGCGCTTGGTTTGCCATGGGCGTTTTTGGCCGTATATATATAGCCTATGAAGGCATTAATGCACAGTTGGCTTTACCTACTAGAAATCTAGAGGTATTTAATGCTTATTTAGATACGTTTACAATGTTCAAAGGTATGCGAAGAAGTTTCGCAGTCGAAGATGGAAAGTCATATTTCAAGCTAAAAATACAAGTGCGAGATAAAATAGTAGCCGATGGCATTGATGATCCTACCTTTGATGCTGGAAATTGCGGCGTGCATCTAGACGCTAAAAGATGGAATGAATTAATGGATCACCCCGAGGTGACTTTGGTCGATTTTAGAAATCATTATGAGTCTGAAGTTGGACATTTCACGAATGCTATTTTACCCGATGTAGATACGTTTAGAGAGCAATTGCCTAAAGTGGCCGAAGAGCTCCAAGACAAAAAAGATAAGCCTATTTTGATGTATTGTACAGGTGGTATTCGCTGCGAAAAGGCAAGCGCCTATATGAAGCATCATGGTTTCAATGAAGTTTATCAACTCGAAGGGGGTATCATAAAGTATGCCCGAGACTGTAAAGAAAAAGGTATAGAACCTAAATTTATTGGGAAAAATTTCGTCTTTGATGAAAGGCTACACGAGACTATTACAGATGATGTGATAGCTCACTGTCATCAGTGTGGAGAGCCCGCTGATACTCATATCAACTGTGCGAATGAAGCTTGTCATCTATTATTCATTCAGTGTGAAAAGTGCGCAGAAAAATATGAAAAATGTTGCACTCCTGCTTGCCAAGAGATTATTCACCTGCCTCTAGAAACTCAAAAAGAATTGAGAAAAGGTAAGAAGAATAAGCAAATGATATTTAAAAAAGGTAGGGCAGAGCATCTAATAAATATTGGGTAATTAGCATTATCATATGTCTTTAAACAATTTAACCAATATGTTAATGGTAAAAAAAATTATTACTTGAGGTTTCTAAGTCATTTATCTCCGTTTATGCTATTTTTGTTTGTTATATAAGTATTTATCGTGAGTACAAATTTTATTGAAGAATTAAAATGGAGAGGAAAATTTCAGGACTGTGTCGCTGAAACAGAGGCGCAATTGCAAAAAGAATCCACAACGGGATATATTGGCTTTGACCCTACGGCGAGTTCTCTGCATTTAGGAAATTTCCAACAAATCGTTTTGCTAAAAAGATTGCAGCTAGCTGGACATAAACCTATTGCACTTATGGGCGGAGCTACTGGTCGTGTAGGTGACCCTAAAATGACAGGGGAGAGGACACTTTTATCTATTGATGAAATAGATTCATATATTGCTAGTCAGAAAAAACAACTAGAGAAGTTTATTGAATTTGGAACTGGAAAAAACGATGCTATCCTAGTAAATAATTACGATTGGTTCAAAGATTTTTCCTTTTTAGACTTCATTCGAGACGTAGGTAAGCACATTACAGTGAGCTACATGATGAGCAAAGACAGTGTGCAGAATCGTTTGGAATCTGGTATTTCGTTTACAGAATTTACCTACCAATTGATTCAAGGATATGACTTTCTGCATTTGTATAAAAACTATAATTGTAAATTACAATTAGGCGGCAGCGACCAATGGGGCAATATCACCACAGGGGTAGAATTGGTCAGAAGAATCATGGGAGAAAAGGTTTATGCTATCACGAGTTCATTAGTAACCAAGTCTGATGGAACCAAAATGGGTAAATCAGAGTCAGGTGAAAATGTATGGTTGGATCCGAGTTTAACTTCACCTTACAAGCTATATCAGTATATATTGAATAGAACAGATGATGAAATTCTGAATTTGAACAGAAGATTTTCTTTTAAAGGAAAAGAAGAAATAGAAGCCATGGAGACAGAGTTTAAAGCTGCGCCACATTTGAGAAGTTTGCAAAAGGCCTTAGGGCAGGAACTAACGACAATGATACATAGTGCAGCAGAATACGAACAAGCTATTTCATTAAGTGGATTACTTTTCTCAGGAGGGCTAGAAGAGTTAAAAGCTGCTTCTTATGAGGGATTAAAGGATGTTTTTGGCGGATTAAATCAGTTCCAAATTTCGCGTGATAAATTATCACAGGGAATTGATATAACAGAATTCTTGGTCACAGAAACGAATATTTTCCCCTCCAATGGTCAGGCGAGACAAAAGTTAGGAGAGAATGCAATAAGTATTAATAAATTAAAGATAGGTAGTGATTATAAGGTGACGGCTGATGATGTATTGCACGAGAGAATGATCTTGGTTCAGCAGGGTAAGAAGAATTATTTTTTCGTTGAATTAGTATAAAATTAAGTTTTGTCATCTAATTTTCAAGCTTCATTAAAATCGTATAACACCTTTGGGATTGAAGCTTTGGCTAAGGAGTTAGTCATTGTGCAGAGTCTTGATGAGTTAAAAAAATTACTTCCTAGATTGAGAACAGAAAAATTTATGTTTCTCGGAGGAGGTTCCAATGTTTTATTTATTAATGATTTTGATGGTTTAGTTGTCATTAATCAAATCAAGGGATTAAAGGCAGAGTCGATTAATGATAATGATATAGATGTATCTGCTATGTCAGGGGAATCTTGGCATGAGTTTGTTTTATGGACATTAGATCAAGGTTTTTACGGGTTAGAAAATATGTCCTTAATCCCAGGGACAGTTGGTGCTGCACCCATGCAGAATATAGGTGCCTATGGCGTTGAGTTTAAAGATGTTTGTATACAAGTAGATGCCTTAGAATTAGCCACAGGCGCATTAAAATCTTTTACCTATGCGGAATGTAAGTTTGGTTATAGAGAAAGCGTTTTTAAAAGAGCCTTAAAAGATCAATATTTCATTTATCAAGTGCATATAAAACTTTCTCGTAACTCTCCTATCAAGGCAAGTTATGGAAATATTCAAGATGTATTAAAAACAAAAGGCATCAAACATCCAAGTCATCGTGATATTTCCAATGCGGTCATAGAGATTAGAAGTTCCAAGCTCCCTGATCCGAGTCAATTAGGAAATGCTGGTTCTTTTTTTAAAAACCCAGTAGTCCTGCAATCGCAAGCAGAAGCTTTACTGATGAAATATCCAAATGCTCCTCATTTCTCAGATGGAGATAGGGTGAAAGTACCTGCAGGCTGGCTTATAGAGCAATGTGGATTCAAGGGATTTAGAGATGGAAATGTGGGAAGTCACAAAGATCAAGCGTTGGTTATTGTTAATTATGGCGGAGCTACAGGTCAAGAGATTTTTGATTATTCTGAAAAAATTATCCTTGAGGTTCAAAAAAAATTTAACTTTGTCCTTGAAAGAGAGGTAAATATGATTTTTTAAAATGAAGGGAATAGGATTTATTATCTTGTTTGTATTAATTAGCTTGAAAGGATGGGCTTTGGGATGTGGGGCCTATAAGACGGGTAAGTTCCTACTCTATGAGCAGAAAGGTAATATTCATGTGCGGATAGAACGCACGGCCACCGAACAAACGGAAACAGACTTAAAAACGGGAAAATACATACGCTTTGGTATCCGATGGTTCAATGAATGTGAATATGAACTCTCGGTCATCGAAGGAAATAATGAGCAAGTAGGATTTTTTCGCAATCGCAAACTTCATATCAGAATTACAGATGTCTACGCTGATGGATATCGCTTCGAAGGCAAGGTGCAGGGCTCCAATACCATAATAACAAGTATCTTGCGCATTCTTTAACCCAAAATCCGTCCCGTACATACGGGACGGATTCGTATAAGAGTTTTACGGTCAATAT
>CAYXKX010000038.1:440-20719 GCA_964465185.1 uncultured Chitinophagaceae bacterium | reverse complement strand
AAAAAAAGACTGCTATATAGCAGTCTTAATCAAAAAAGTTGACCGACAAGGATTCCCTGTCTGCTTGTTCGCAGAACAGGCAGGGAACCTTGAAAAACTAAATGCTATCTCATAAAAAAAGACTGCTATATAGCAGTCTTAATCAAAAAAGTTGACCGACAAGGATTCCCTGTCTGCTTGTTCGCAGAACAGGCAGGGAACCTTGAAAAACTAAATGCTATCTCATAAAAAAAGACTGCTATATAGCAGTCTTAATCAAAAAAGTTGACCGACAAGGATTCCCTGTCTGCTTGTTCGCAGAACAGGCAGGGAACCTTGAAAAACTAAATGCTATCTCATAAAAAAAGACTGCTATATAGCAGTCTTAATCAAAAAAGTTGACCGACAAGGATTCCCTGTCTGCTTGTTCGCAGAACAGGCAGGGAACCTTGAAAAACTAAATGCTATCTCATAAAAAAAGACTGCTATATAGCAGTCTTAATCAAAAAAGTTGACCGACAAGGATTCGAACCTTGAAAAACTGCACCAAAAACAGTTGTGTTACCGTTACACCATCGGTCAGTCCAAAAATTGGAAGTGCAAATATATATAAAATGAACCAAGCTAGTTAAAAAAAATGCACTGCTATAAAGGCAGTGCATTCATATAAAACTGGATTATTTTAATATTCCCAGAAATCACTTTCTTTATCTCGGATTTCATTATGAATTTTATCAGACTCATACAACAAATCTAAATTGGTGGCATAAGCATCAATTCTTCTATCAAATACATTTGATTCCTTCATAATATAACTATTGAAATATCGCATTTCAAATATATCTTCCCAGCTAGTGGTATTCGCGTCATTCTTAATATTATAAACTTGGTTCGTAGCTAGAATTTTTCGAACATCTGGATAGTAAACCCAGTACATAGGAATATCTCCTACATAATCACCGTTCTCATTGTATTTTTCGCGCATGAAACTCATTCCTAATATTCTCACCAACATCGTTGAAGTCTCAATGTCAAATAGCCAATCTTCCTTAATTCTCAACTTTTTAACAGTCTCAGGGTTGAATGTATTTGCAGTCACCACTCTTTCTTCTTGCCCTGTCTCGAAGTTAATTCTCGTCACAGTGTCAATAGAAGCTCCAATTTGAGCTACATCCTGAACATTCATAGGTTCTTTAAATACCTCACCAGCATCGGAAGCTGCATACACTTCAATCTCACCTTTTTTAGCTGCTTCATGAATAATATTTACCAATCCCATTTTAGGATTTGCAAATGGCAAGTTTAATTTTTCTTGGAAATCTAATACTCTCCAAATTCGTTTTTTCCACTTGATATCCGCTTCTCTTAAATGATCATAAGCGATTACTTCCCTTTCTTTTAGCGTTACTTTTTCATAAGCGCCATCTAATTTTTCTTCTAACTCATCGAGTGGTGCAGTTTCGGCACCTTCTGTTTGTGCATAAGACAAACTCAAAAACAATGAGAAACAAACAAACAATAACTTTTTCATATTCTAAAAGTTTAATTATTAATTATGGTTTAATTTGGATAGATAATCCAGGAATCTTTCTTTCAGAGCCATCTGGACCAACTACCTTTACATTTTCTATTAAAAATACATCATTAGGTTTACAACCATTTACTGCACTAGACCAATCTTGGCTAAATCTCTCTCCCACACATTTTCCTTCTCTTAGGTCACCATTTTTTGGTACATAAGTAAATTCGAAACTTTTCACTGTAAACTTAGCATCAAAGTCAAACCCTTCCAAGATCGCCTTTACGCCTTGTTGAACTTGAAGCGTTCCCTTTGGGAGTTTACCACCTTTTATGGTACCTCCTATAGTAGTTAATGGATCTGGTACACGTTTCACTCTAAACTTAAATGGGGTATTCTGCTTGCCGTCAGAGACCGTTATAGTAGATTCTCCAACAGTAGTAGCTCTTGCAATATACTTTCCAGGAGCAGATCTAGTCAATGTCACTCCTCCACCACTAGCAGAAAGTTTCGTCTTCTCATCTCCTGTTCCAGAGGAAACTGTCATGGGGTTATCTAAACCAATATAGAACACATTCATTTTATCTAACATCAGCGCTGCTCCAGAAGGCTGACCAACAGTATATTTTATTACTGAATTTTTTGTCATTGTCTCTCCCGCTGGTGTAGTAAAGCTAATAGACACATTTACAGGATACTCACCTGGTCCACCCGCTTTTATTTTCTTAACCGCTACGCCATCTGCATTTAATGGTACAGGGCCCCCAATGGAAATCTGTGGTTTAGCTTGATCGTTAAATGCACCCACTCCTGCAGTGATTTCGATTTCTTCACCTGGCATACAATAGGTAGTATTGGCAGAAGCTACAGCAGCAAATTTATCATAAATGATCTTAACCTTTCCTATTTGAGCCAAACAATAATCAGACAACATACCCTCTGAATTTTTTATATCATTTTGGATTTTAGATAAGACGGTGATACCTGCTACAGATGGGGTCATATAGAAACTCGACTGCGTCCAATCTTCTGCATTCTGCTTATAAATAGTACCTGTAGAGCTTTTCTTTGGCACCTCAAGTTTACACGGAAGAATTTTATCAAATTCAGCTATTTTTGCCAAATGTTGTGCTTTAATATTTTCCGGAACATTTGCGGTTTTAAGTACATCTATCACATCTTTTCTATACTTTTCTACCTTTCTATATATTTCTTCTCCTTTTTTGTTTTTAATCATAATACGAGTATTGGCATTCAAGTCATCGTATTTATAATACTCCTCACCATCCTTCATTTCGAATTTTGAAGCTTTCTTTATTTCCGTTTTATAATTATCAATATCTGTAATTAAATTATTGGAAAGACTGCTGATTTGATCAGCTATTGGTTTCCAAACCATAGCCTTATCGCGTGTTTGCGGATCTGCGACAGCATCATTTAATGCGCTGTAGGTTGCTGCATTTTTGTCATTTAAAACCTTGATTGTTTTATTAATACTATTATCTACATTTTTAAATGCATTAATTACCTCTTTGGACACGTTCATCGCTAGAAGTGCTGTCAATACGAGATACATCATATTGATCATCTTCTGACGTGGTGATAACTTGCCTGATGCCATTTTCTATTTCTTTTTTCTTTTACCTAATAAATTATTCAATCCTCAATTAATCAATTTTATGCAGTCCGCATAGCTGTAAGCATACCGCCGTATATATTGTTTAATGAACTTAGGCTCTTAGAAAGGGCATTCATGTTATCTTTCAAATTCAAGGCATCGTTTTTAGTCGATTCCAAACTCTCCATAGCTTCAGATAAGTTCCCTACAAATCTATTTAGGTTTCTAATATGGTTATTGGCATCTTGTAGCTCTATTTGATAGATAGAATTCAGTTGTGATAGGTTTTTGGTTACCAACTGGATTTGCTCTTGATATTCCTGCGTTCCCGCCGTCGAAATCGCTAAATTCTTCGCGCTTTCTGCACTTTTCTCAAAAACAGATTGTAGTGTAACCATAGATGCAGATGCATTTCTAGCTGCTTCACTATAGCCTTCTGTAGCATTAGCTACATCTGCTACGCTATTCATAGATCCGATATTATTGCTTAATTTCTCTAGATTTTCTCCTAGTCTATTGAGCATATCATTGTCAAAAGTAGCTTTGGATAAAGCATTGTCTAGCGCCATTAGAGAACCTCCTGCTGCACCAGATCCACCTCCTGCACCATAAGCGCCACCTTCGCTATAACCACCTTCCCCTTTAAATACCTCAATGGAGCTTTCATCCATAAGGTGCGGGTAAACTCTTTCCCACTGATACTCTTCATAAGTAGGTTCGAATGCTGAAATCAAGAAGATCAATACCTCTGTTCCCATACCTGCAATTAGCATTTCATCAGCAAAAGGCCAGTGCATAATTTTAAATAGTGCTCCTAGAATTACAATAGCTGCACCTATACCATAAGCCATAGCTACAATCTTCTTAAATCCACCTACTTTTCTTGCCATTTTATTTTAATATTTAATTTTATAAGTTAATGATTGAATTATTGTGTTTTATTTTAACATAGAAGTGATACATCTGAATCCTACATATGACTTGGCAGAATCTGCATACTCATATATCCTAGTACCATTTTGAATAAAGAATGCAACATCTTTCCAAGATCCTCCACGTATTACTTTTCTCTTCATGGTCTCGTTGTCCAATTTTGTATGGTCGTACTTAATGTCCGGGTTATGGTCATGCACAAATGAATATGTATTTTCATAATATGCTGACACAGTCCACTCAGATACATTTCCAGCCATATTATATAGACCATAATCATTAGGGAAATAAGAGTCTACCCGCACGGTTTTAAACCCACCATCTTCTTGGTAATTTCCTCTAGTAGGTTTGAAATTTGCCAATAAACAACCATTATGATTTCTACGTCGGGTCTACCTCTAGATGTTCTATAATTATTCCACATATTAGTTCTCCAATAGCCAAAAGCATTCGCCTGATCCCAAGTAACACCAACTAATGGATAATTGTCAAAAGCCGGATGTGAATAATAATTTCTTGTGAATGGTTCATTGTAGGAGTATGTAAAATCTCTCGTCCACACTAATGTGTCAGGATAAACAATTATTGCTTTCTGCTTAACGTGTTGTCTTCTATCCTTATTTCTACTGTTTTTGGAGTTAGCTGCTGACTTATAAGAGAGATAGTCGTATTTATAAACTAATTTAGTTAAATCGTACTCTCTTTTTCCGTTAATCCATTGATCTTGTGGCAAATACATCGCACTCAGCTGATTATTCACTTCAGGATCCTTATAATTGATCTTCTTTTTCCAATCAATTGGTGGGTTGCCTGAAGTCACCTCTTCCGCGTTATTATTCTGAACAAAAAACTGTAGAATAGTTCTGGCAGTTGAATCAATCACATACTGAACAAATTGTCTGTACTCATTGTTTGTAATCTCAGTTTCGTCCATGTAGAACCCGCCGATAGTTACCTGTCTTGGTCTTGCTGTTAGCTCGAAGGTTACATCTTGATCACTCGACCCTAAAACTAAGGTCCCTGTTGGAACAGTTGTCATACCGTATGGTATCTCTGTACGCCATCCTGGTCTGTGCTGCACGCCTGTCAATTGACCGTTGGAACTGCCTCCACCACATGACACAAATAAACTACCGATGCATAATATGCATAACACACTTTCAAAAAAACTTAATCTTTTCATTTAGATTTGATTTTCCTTTAAAATAAATAGGCTTATGGATTTCCACAAACTTTTGTTCATAACGCAAATGTAAACAAATTTATTTTAATTTTTTTTTAATATTTTCTCTCTATTATATATAATGCTGTAAATCAATAAAATAAAATTACCTTGCTAGGCTAGGATTATCTTTAAACAACTGCTCAATAGCCATTACCATTGATTTAATTTCGCCTTGAGGCGCTTTCACCATAACTCTATATCCCCTACTTTCTAGGTCTTTTTGAGTGGCATCTCCAAAGGCACCAATTATGGTTCGACCTTGTTTAAAATCAGTAAACAAAGTAAAAAATGCTTTTACCCCTTCTATATTGAAAAAGGCAACTAAATCATAATCAAAGTTGCGTTTTTTAACATCGAGATTGGGTACCATTTTGTACATAATAGCCTCACTAAAATCGAATTTATTTGTCTTTAAAAAGATAGACAATTGTCCAACGCCTACTGAAGAGCATGGCATGATAAACTTTTCCGTTGTTTTGTGTTTAGACAATATTGTTTGAAAATCGGCTAAAGTTCCATTAGCATATACAACTTTTCTTTTTCGGTATTGAATATATTTTTGAAGATAAAAAGCTATTTGTTCAGACGAACAAAAATATTTTGCCTCTTGAGGCATTTTGTGTCTTATTTCATCACATAATTTAAAAAAATAGTCAATGGCATTTTTACTATTAAAAATTACAGAGGTATAATCAGGAATATTTATTTTGAATTTTCTAAACTCTCTTAAAGTAATACTTTCTACATTTAAGAAAGGAATGAAGTCAACTTTAAAGTTATGTCTTTTACTGACTTCATGGTAAGGAGATCTTTCTCCTTGAGGTTCTTGCTGGGAAACAAGAATTCTCTTAATGCTTTTTGGCATTTTCAATTCTGAAGTAGCATCTTCTAATTTAATTTGCTTAGAAGATGCTACTTTAGAATCTTCTTTTACTTGCTTACTTTTTTTTTAGGAGCTGCTGCCTTTTTAGGAGCTGCTGCTTTTTTTGCAACTGCTTTTTTAGGAGCTGCCTTTTTTGCAACTGTCTTTTTAGCTACTGCTTTTTTTGCAACTGCTTTTTTAGGAGCTGCCTTTTTTGCAACTGCTTTCTTTGCAACTGCTTTTTTAGGAGCTGCTTTTTTTGCAACTGTTTTCTTTGCAACTGCCTTTTTAGGTGCTGCTTTTTTTGCAACTGTTTTCTTCGCAACTGCCTTTTTAGGTGCTGCTTTTTTTACTGTTGCTTTTGCTGTTGTTTTTTTAACTGTTTTAGCCATTGTTGTTTTTTTTTAAAGTTAAAAATATATTAAACTATAAAAGTTTTAAATACTTTAGTAGCAAAAGTATTGGAATAATTTCAACTACATAAAAATAAATCATACCTTTAAAAACATTGCGTGTTAATAAGTGAGAATTTAAATTGAAAACTTTATAATATAAAAATAAAAGCAACAAAATAAAAATCGCCAAAATACCTACTAATATTGACTTTGCTAAATTTAAATTAAGCAAGGTCGAGAAAAAAAGAAGTGGCAAACTTATGAACACAAAAATATACATAAAGTCGAAAATTATAAATCGCACTTCTGAAATTTTACTGCGGAAATTGAAAACATATGTCACGAGTTGAAACAAAACGTATTTATAAAATAGAATAATCACACAAGAAAAAATAATTTTTAAAAATATATAATTAGAATATTCATGGTTGGAAAATCTCAATAAAACTTGAAATAGAGAGTAACTAAGTAACAAAATAAACGTGCACGCTAGTAGTAGGTTTTTCAAAAAACTATTTTGAGATAAGCTTCGATCCTTCATAGAAAAAAAGCTAGCTAAAAGGTCTCTATAGCTCGTCCCTGAAAGGTATCGCATCATAGAAAAAAAGAAAAGTGCTATGAGTAACCAAAAAAAAGAATAATTATAACCTGGTATGATTCTACTATGAATTATCTGAACATTGCTTTGATAGGTTTTGCTCTTATTTATAAACCTTAAATTATAGCTGATAAGATTAGAGTCGACGATCACTTTACTTTGTTCTATTTTATTGTACTTGCAAATTCTTTGAAGCAAAATATCGTCTTTGGCAGATGAACAAACCGAAGAGATTAAAAATAGGACTATGAATAGAATTTTAAAAAACACTGGCATAACTTATATGGACCTTCATGCTTCCCAATGAGAACTTGGATTCGCCCAGATACCCCGTTCCAATATTGATACGAAAAATATTATCCGAGGCTTTGAATGACAAACCTCCACCCAAGCCAATTGGCGAAACAACATCATTATTTATACGGTTCTTCATTGTAGCTACGTCGACAAAAATATTAGAATAAAAATATTCCGAAAGATAATATTGAAGTTCATTACTGAAACTAACATACCACGGTACGATAAAGCTATTATCATCAAAGCCTCGAGGCAGTTTATTTCCTCCGATATAATACATTTCTCCTGTGCTAATTGTCTCTGAAATCCAAGACCTAGAATCGAGTCTTGTCTTCAGAACAAATTCACCTCCAAGCGGCGTATACTTAGTCATATCAACTAAAATGGATAAGGTAAGTTGAGATAGAGGGGTCCCATTATACAATTTGGCCATTGATTCCCCGCTACCATCTTTCAAGTCCGCAATTTTTGAATTCACTGTTGTAATCTTATTGCCTGCCATAAAATTCGTTTCAAGCGACCACCCCTTTCTAGTAAATAATGGTCTATTGAATCTATATAGGCTATAACCAAGTCCAATTTCATTGGTGCTAAAATCTAAATAGGCCGGCAATCTACCATTCAATACCTCTATTTGATTAAATCCAGATATCGTACTTATATTTTTTCTGTAAAAGAAGGTTAGAATTTGATTAGACTGTATATGGTAATTTAATCCCAGCTGATATTGAACCCTTAGAAATGAGGTGTCAAATTTTTCTATATTAAAAATGCCGCTTGCTCCAAGCTTAGTATTTAGAATAAATGGGACATTTACCTTAGAATAAAGAAACTGACTATTATCTAAATTCTTTTGCCAGTTCAATTGGAATGCTACACCTCGCTTAAATAAATTCACGAGCGATAATTTGACGTCTCCTGTAAACTCAACTTGCTCGCTGTTATATGCATTAGGGAGGATTCCTAATATGGCATTAACCTGGTTGAGTTTCCTCTCTCTGAGGTATAGGTTTAAAATAGCCGTGGAATCAAGAATTGTAAATTCAGGATTTTTCTCCAATTCCAGAAAATCAAAATATCTCAACTGATTGACAATTGCCTTCCAATCGAAATTGCTTTTATCTTTAAAATACCTTTTAATATAACTTTGAACGAACTGGATATTTAACGTATTGGAGGTTCGATGGATTTGGATAGAGTCAATGACATATTTGCGGTTCAACCTAATCTGATATCTAACTGACACCGTTGTACTCGTTATAATTAAAGTATCAAATTGGTAATTCGCCTTTAAATACCCTCTTTGTATCTCTTGGTTTATAAGGTCATCTAATTTAAATTGTATCTTAGACAATGAATGACCCTTAATTGGATATTTTTCTTGATTCTTAATATCGTAGTTCACTTCTAAAATCAGACTATCAAATCGCTGGTGAGAAATCAACTGCCATTGCGGTAGGCTATCTCGATCTGCATTTATTGAATCAAGCGAGGTAAATATGTATCCATGACGAATCAAATTTTTACGCTGTCGTATGAGTCTCTCATCTAATAGCCCTCTCCCAACTTTCGAAGAATTGGTATCTGAATGACCTATACCTTGACTATAAGAAAAATTGATGCTACCAATTGTAATTAAAATAATTAATAAGAGCCACTTCATATTTAATTCTCCAATGTCAGCGGAATAATTCACTTATAATTCTTCATGAAAGGTTTATATACAACTTAGTTTAATCCGAAATATTTCCTCAGAAGCCATTCGGCGGATAATAAAAGAAGAATGAACAGCAATAAATACAACAAGTCATTAGCCTTTAACCGAATAGTTTCCTCTACGAGCTTGACCTTGATATCGCTCTCAGGCTTTAAAAATTGCTTTAGATTCATTCTATCTCTCCACATGAAAAAATTACCCCCGCTCTTTAAGGCCAGAGTGTGCATATCGTCATAATTGGCAGGAGAGTATATGTCTTCTAGATCATCTTTGTATATAGTAAAGTTTCCTTGGTCTCTAATAACTTTGCCTCCAAGCTCCGCCAAAATTTCAAATTTATAGCGGCCAGCTTTTAAATCCTTTGGACTGAGAGAATAGCTGCTTTCAAGTGGGAGCATATCGTAGGTTTTATTTACTAGTCCTCCACCTTGTATAATACACTTAATTTTTGTTGCTCTTTTGGGTTGGTATAGCTCATTATATGTATTTGCTGTAATTGTAAAATTATCACCTTCTGGAATATTGTCATTAGACATATTAATGACCAGCTGCTTTTTATCTTTCTTTATAGCCAGGTAGTTAATGATTTTATCTATCAAATCCTGTGTTTCATGAAAATTTTTCTTAGCCTGATAATTGGTGACTCTCCATTTCCATAGATTTTCTGCAGCTATTAATCCTATCTGCATATTATCTTGATTTGAAAAAGAAATCAAAGGCTGCTCAGAATCTATTCGTCCAAATCTTGACAAAAGAAGATGGCTGGCTTCTAATTTGGATTCGATGGTCAACAAGTTATTAGAAAGAGGAGGATAGGTTTGAAAGACTCCCTGTGAAATATCTTTTAGGTAAAATTTGGAGAAGCTAGGGTTCAATCTAGCGCTATAGTCTTGAGATAGATTGCCAGATAAATTAACCTTATAGCACTGCTGTAGCTGGTTAAACATAGTGTAGTCAGATTTTGACCCCAATACGAATAGCACAGACTTTCCTGATGACCTTGCCTTTTCAAATAATGCTCTACCATTATTATGTTGATTTGGCAGTTGATAGAAAACGATTAAGTCCGACTTTTCCGAAAAAGATAAATTGGATTCTGAAACATTTAGATTTACCTTAAAACTTTTATTAGCCAATAGCCAAGATTTTAAAGCAGCTAAATCAGGATGTGGAAAGCTTGATAATATTTCGACTTGCTTTGTACCATCTATAACCTCAATAGAAAATTCACGATTATTATTTCTTAGGTTCCTTTCTTTTAGATTTGATTTTATAGATACCCTATAATAGTGTTTTCCTTTACTAATGTTGAATAATTTAAACTGAATAGACTGACTAAAAAAATTGGAGTTGCTTCTAATTTTAGTTTGATTTACTACCTTAGCTCCCGTCGATGTTACTTCTTCCAATACAATATTCGCCTCATTGCTTTTTGTGCCATAAGCGGAGACTATAACGTTTAGCGGGTTCGTTTCATCTTGTAGCATAAGATTATTAAACTCAAGATTCTCAATTTTATAATCGCTTACTTTCGCAGTATCTCCCATGAGCACGACATCGATTGGAATCATACCTTTATTATTAATAAAGACAGGATTATTCCCTTCATTATAATTGCCATCCGTTAATAGAATAATTCTAGTTAGATGGTCATCTACATTTTTAGAAATAACTGTGTTTATGGCTGAGTAAATATCTGTGCGACTTCCAGATTGGTTCAGAGAATCTAAAGGTTTTACCTCTTTATCGAATACATTAACTACTATGTCCTGAGTTGCATTTTCTATATTTTCGATTATTGTGTTCAACTCCTCTTTTTTTGGCATTGGAGTCACATTCCTAATTGACCTTGAATTATCCAAAAGAACAACAACCTTTGGTTTGATTGATTTTGTTTTGGTGCATTTCAATATTGGAGACAGCAGTAGGACTAATAAAGTAAACAAGGACAAAAATCGGAGGCCTCCAATGACAAGTTTTATCCATCTAGTATTTAGTACTTGATTTCTCAGAAAATAGTAGGCTATCGAAATTGCGAGTAGCGCAAATAAAAAGAGAAGGAAATAATTTTCAATTTGTATCACAAATAATTTATATCCTACAAAAGTAAGTAAAATTGACTTCAAAAGTATAACACAAAAAAAGCCGCTCAAAAAATTGAGCGGCTTCTTTAATTATTTCAGTTAAGTTCAGTGATTATTCAAAAGAGTAGATTTGAACATCTGCTCTGTTATCTTGACCACTGTTATACTTAGCTCTTGTGTCGCCATACGAAGTAACTTTAGCATTGCTAACGTTTACTCCTTTCATTCTCAACAACTGAGCAACTTTTTGAGCTCTTTGTAAAGCACAAGACTTAGATCCACCTTTAGAAGTGTTACCACCTATTTCTACAGTGTAGTTAGGGTTAGACTTAAGCATAGTAGCTATTTGCTGAAGAGTTTCTACTTGACCTGGAGCCAATGTATTACAACCTGTAAAGAATATTTCATAGTTACCTACTACGTTCTTAGTCTTACCAGTCGAAGTTTTGGTAGGCTCTGTAGTTTTGGTAGGCTCTGTAGTTTTTACAGGCTCGTCTACTTTAGCTACTTCAGGACAACCATTATTAGAAGCAGGACCAGCTTCGAATGGACACTTATCTCTTGAATCACCAATTCCGTCATTGTCAGAATCTGGACAACCAAACATTTCTGGTTTGCCCGGTACATAAGGACACTCGTCTGTAAGATCAGGAATACCATCTCCATCAGAATCAACAACTTTTGGTGCCTCAGTAGAAGCCTTAGGCTTAGAAGGAGCAGTACCTGCACAATTTCCTAATGCATAAACTCCTCTAATAGCAGCTTGATTGTATGAATAACTATTATCTAATTTCCAGTTTCTTCCTCCTTCAATTTGTACAGAGAATCTATCAGAAGTTCTGAAATTGAAACCTAGACCACTCGAAATGTGAAAATTCACATCATCAGTACCATAAGTTTTTTGACTTGCGTTACCAGCTATTGGCGCAGCATTCCAGTTACCTATTGAAGTGATATAGTTTACACCTGGACCAGCATATACATAAGGAGCAAAGATTGCATTTTCTTTCATCCAAGATCCATTAGCAAACTTGAGTACTGGTTGGATGTTGAAGTCAATCATTTGTGCACTACCATAGCTTGTATTGCCTTTAGTACCACTCCAATTATCTCCATCATGTGGTTGAGTAGCACCTTTTTGAATTGGGTAGAATACATTGCCAAAGCCTAAACCAGCTCTTACATCAAAGAATCTTGATACATACTTAGTTAGGTTGATACCTAAAGAAGTTGTGTAGTCTTCTAAGATGAAATTCTGAGCTCTTTGAACAGCCTCAAAGCTATTGAAATTTGCTCCAACTCCAACTTTCCAGTTGTAGTTATTACACCAGTTAGCGTTGATAGCTGTTTCTTCCGCACTAGCAGCGCCAGCAGCAGCAGCAGCAGCAGCACCACCACCGAAGTTATAACCAATTCTGAAAGCAGAACTACCATAGCTATAAGACTCACCTAAAGCTACTTTATAACCATATTCAGCAGCAGCATTAAATTTATCACTAAGATTGAAACCTAAACCAAAGCCTACTGGAATGTATGGATTGATTTGATCAGATCCTGCACCTCCTAAGTTACTTCCGTTTTGAGTTCCTATTTTGTTTATAGAGTTGATTCCAACACCTGAAAACAAATAAGGTTGAATGAAAGAGTTTTCTTTAATAATATAACCATTCGCTAACTTGTAAACCAAGTTTAGTCCTCCGTCAAAAAATGAAGAATTTTCATATCTCATTCTACCTTTTTGAGTTTGATCAAAAGTCGCAGGAACCGTTTGATTTGGAAGAACTGCACCAGTTGCGCTTAAAGCCACTGGATAGAAAGCCTCGCCGAAACCAACGTTCAATCTACCGTCGAAAGACTTTCCTAAGTATCTTTGAATGTTTAGGTTAGCATTACCTCTCCATTTGTCTACCATCAAAAACTGCTTGTTGATTGGGTTAACGAAATCTGTGAAGCCGATACCAGCTCCGATGTTCCAACGATTGCTTGCTGTCTGAGCTACAGAAGCTAAAGAAGCAGCAGTTAATGTTAGAAATAATAGTGTTTTTTTCATACTGAAATATTTAATTTTAATTTTTTCTTTTTCTAAATTTTCGCTGCAAAGATAGATTTATTTTATAAAACACAAGTTTTTTTTACCGTCCAAATGCTTAGTCTATAAACCTTTTGCTATCTCTTTTTGTTTTTTTAACAAAACTCTGGTGCAACTCTTGGGTTAAATCCACGTCTTTTTGATTTGCGAGACACAAAATAACCCAAAGAATATCTGCTAATTCTTCGCCATAATTTAGCACCTCTCCTTCTTTTTTCTTTTGCATCCCATCCGTTCTAGAAACTACTCTCGCTAGTTCTCCGACCTCCTCCATTAAAATCGTTATATTGGTCAACACATCAAAATACCCGCCTCCGTATTCTATAATCCATTCATTTACTGATTTTTGAGCATCATCTATTGTCATATTCTCTAAAGTTTAAAGGGTGACCGTGGGGTCCAAAGTTCAGGAACCATAGCCCCAAGAAATATTGGCGTAAATATATTGAGAAATGAGTTGTTAATTTTTAGTGAACTTAAGGTAGAAAATGGGTGAGCTCCTAAGGTACTCTTTAGCTCCTGTGCTGTGCGACCAAAACAAACTTTGCCTACTGATTCTTGATAAGCTGTCTGAACCATTTTCACTAAAATGTAATTGTAAATCTTATGTGTATGATTAAATTGATAATCCAGACCTGCATAATGCACTTCAACAATGGAATCTAGTTGAAAATAGGTCACAAACCCAACCATTTTATCGCCAACAAAGATGCCTTTCATTTTAAATCTGTCTATACTCTTGAGAAATTGATGAAAATAATCCACAGAAATAGTGGTTAGTTTAAATTTCGAATTAGTTAAAACATTCAGAAATAGTGTTTCTATTTGACTCCTATAGTCATAGAAATTTTCCTTATCAATGTCCAAAAAGCAAGTATCCAAGTTTAAATCTAATACCTTCCGCACTCTTAATCGATATTTTGACTGCATCTTGTTCAAATAGTCTTCGAAAGAATTCATGCCCTCAAGATTAAGTTCCATTCGATCCTCGACATGAAATGGGTGAAACTTTTTGGGACAAAACAATGTGTTAGAAACAGTTTTAATACTTTCTGAAATCATGGTCCCCAGTGGCTTTCTATCCATCGATTCTATAACCTTGGCTATGGTCTCAGACATCAATGCTTCGGCAGTCGATTTATATTTATCGCTAATTAGCACCCCATTTTCACAAGTAAATATAACATTCCCTAAAACCAACAAATCGGTTCGGACCTTGGCTAAGGTATAATCGTAAAAGCCTTTAAATATACTATTGGAGGTTGGCAAATAATTTCTCAAAGCTTCTCCACTAAAAGGGATTATCTGAAAATAAAATAATCCGACAAAGGCATTATTATCATTGACCAAAACATATCTATAGCTGAGCTGCGGGCATGCTAATTCAAGCGTTTTCAAATACCCATAGGAGAGAAAAAATCGCTTTGAAACCATCGTATCCCATTTGGATTCTCCGACTTCTTCTATGGTTTTGTATACGTTGAAAATCATTCCTAGAATTGTACAAACAAAATAATTTTCAATTTAGTTCGATGAGGAATTTACATGGTCTCTGGCCCTGGCAAGCTCAGTTAAGGCATGTGGTGATTCTTCTATCCAGTTTCCGACCACTATACAGTCGGCACCAGCGCGCCATAGTTCCATAGCATGATGGGTACTTCGCACTCCGCCGCCAGCGAATAAATAAGAATGAATCAAGATATCACTAGCTAATTTTACATAATTCGAACTTACTACTTGGCTGGAGCCACTACCAGCCTCTAAATACACACAAGCAGGCTTTATTATTTTTAAACCTAACATATAGGATTTAACTATTCCCGCATCGGACAATGAGATAATTTTTTTATCCAATACCTTCTCCACAGCAGTATGCCCAGTAGTTGCTAAAATAACATAAGGTGTAAAAAAGGACGGCACAGATAGTTCATTTACCAAGGCAGCTACCTGAAAAATTGGAGCTAAAATGAAATTAGGATCGGTGCTCTGCACTACTGACAAGGCCAATAATGCATCGTATTTAGGATGAATTTGATTAACAGCTCCTGGAAATCCGATGATCGGTATACGCAAGTTTTCCTTGAGGATATTAACCATAGAATCTAATAAACTAAAAGCAAAAGGTTGGCTGCCTCCAATAAGTATTAAATCCGGTTTAGCTTCTAGGATAATTTTTAACCATGAACTGTCAATAACTGTTTTATCAGGATCTAGTAGCAAAGCCAAGGCTTTTGACCCTTTTAAATAGTCAAAATCAAACATGAAGTATGAAGGTCTGTGATTTATTAGTTCTTATTAGACTGCATTTCGTTCAGTGGCAGTCTACGCGCAGTCATGTATCGCTTGCTGAAATATTCACTTTTATCAAGTTCTTCTATATGAACCCCTTTAGAAGAGGAAGAGTGCATCATTTTAACAGCCTCACTTGTCACCTCTACTACAATACCAATATGGCCAATTACACCACTATTCATATTTCTACCCGAGAAAAAAATCAAGTCACCTTTCTGCAGTTCATTTCTACTGACATAGGATCCAACATGAGCCATTTCTCGAGAGGTGCGCGGTAATCGGACTCCAAACCAATCGAATATATGTCTTATAAAACCACTACAATCAAACCCATTCTCAGTAGTCCCACCCCATCTGTATGGTATTCCCAAAAAAGTTTTACCCACTGAAATTACATTATCTACCGTGTTGGAGTAGAAGTCTGAAGCCATAGTTGTGAAGCTTGTATTTTTCACTGGCTCTTTCTTTGGTTCTTCCTTTTTTGTAAAATATCTAGAAAACGTTGTAATCAATGAATTGTCACAATCTTTATCAGCTTGTTCATTAGGGTTATAATATAGGCTTGACTGTGCGCAAAGGGCAACAGAAAACAAACTTATAAGACTTAGAACAAGTGTTTTTTTCATATTTTGTTATTTTTGTGGGGTTTAAAGAAATAAAAATATCAAAAAGAGCATCAAAAGTATAGATAAAAAACTCAACCAGTCGGATTTTTTTCAACGTGTCTATGATACAGTAGCTCAAATACCAATAGGTAGGGTGACATCCTATGGCGCCATCGCTAGGCTAATAGGTGCTGCAAACAGCTCTAGATTAGTTGGTTATGCCATGAATGAGAGCCACAAGTTTCATCCAAATCTACCCGCGCACAGGGTTGTTAATCGAAATGGTATTCTAACTGGCAAGCACCATTTTGAATCAGAAACGATGATGCAGGAACTTTTGGAGTCTGAAGGTATTGAAATTATAGAGGATCGGATTCAAAATTTCACGAATCTATTTTGGGATCCATCGATCGAACTCCTTTAATTCACCAATGAGAAATTTACGGATATCAAAATAATATTCCGCTATATTCGTTCTCTATTCATTTAACTAAAACCCATGCAAGATACCAATTTAAAACCTTTACACGATTATCAACTCATCGACTTAGTTCGTATTTGGAATCAATATAAAAAGCAGATTGTTTATTTTACTATCCTGTGCGCAATAACCTCCATAACAGTTTCTCTCCTACTTCCGGAATATTTCAAGTCAAGAACCATCCTCTACCCTATTAGTATGACTATGGCGGATAGAAATATCATATTTGGTCAGCAACAAGGACAGTCCGAGTTCTCTTATTTTGGCAATAAGTATGATGCCAGCCGAATCCTGCAGGTAGCGAACTCCTCTGAAGTGATTGATTATATTATCAATAAATATGACCTTAAAACACACTATAAGTTTGCAAAAGACGAAAAATACCTCTATACTAAGGTAAAGGAGGAATTTTTAGACAATTATCATGCGTTGAAAAATGATAAGGATGCGATTGAGATAACACTAATTGATACAGATAAAGAAAAATGTGCTCAAATGGTCAATGATATTGCATTAAAGATTGATGAAATAGCTACTAAGCCAGTGACAGAAGGCAAAACAAAAATTATTCACATGCTAGATGCTGAGCTAAAGAATAAAAATAATGAGCTAGAGAATGCCTCAGATGCAGTCAATAAAGATAATTTGACTTCTGAAATCAAACAGTTGAGTGAAGCCCTCACCCAATACAAAGTATCCAATAACGATAAATTTTCCTCTATCACCATTTTGGAAAAAGCCGCGGCGGCAGAGAAAAAATCCAAACCTGTTCGCTGGCTCATTGTGATTTTATCAGTTTTAGTAGGATTCTTCTTCTCCTTATTGAGCACAGTAGTGGTCAATCAGGTTGCTTATATTAGAAAATCCTTATAAGAATTGACAGGACTCATCCAAAGTCTAAAAACGACCAAAGAGAAGGCTATACTTAATAGTCTTCTCTTCCTATTTATTCTATTTCTAATCTCAGCGATTAAGCTAGAGAAGTATTGGATTATAGCCCTACCCTTTTTTTTCATATTTCTATTTATCGTTCTCTACCACTATCGATTTTTGTATTGGCTCCTTCTGCTCAGTATCGCCTTTTCTATTACTCTTGATTTTAATAAGAAGTTGTCTACAGACTTCCCTACCGAATTTATAAGTATTGGGCTCACAGCCATCTTCTGGATAATGTGGTTGGTATACAGACCTAAGTTTTTAACCTATCTCTGGAATCATAAGATATTTTGGGGGCTATTTGCTATGTGGGTATGGTCTGTTATTGCCACCCTGCAGGCCGTTCACATTCTTATATCTGTGAAATATGTGGCAGCCAAGGTCTGGTATATCACCTCTTTCTTTATTTTTACTTATTATATGATACGCTCCCAAGCGGATATTAAAAAGATTTTTTGGATAATATATATTCCTGTATTGATTACAGCATTGTTTAGTTTTCTGCGGACAATAATGGGGGGATTTAGCTTTGAATTTACAAATCAATACTCCCTGCCATTTTACGATAATCATGTCATTTATGCGACTACGATGACCCTGCTTCTTCCTTTCGTCTATATAGCTAGAAAATGGTATCCTAAAGGGTCTTTAACCAGAACCTTACTTAATCTCAGCATACCATTTTTACTTATTGCTATTTATTTTTCATATACGCGGGCTTGTTACTTAGCATTGATTGGAGGTTTGGCCTTTGTCTTTTTATTAAAGATACGAAAATTAGTCCTAGGGTATATACTGGCAGTTCTTGTCGTTACAGGTGCCCTATTCGTATTCTCCGATGATTATTTTTATCTTAGACTAGCCCCGGATTATAATACCACTGTAATGCACGACGAGTTTAAAGATCACCTGATCTCTACATTCTATGGCAAAGATGCTTCGAGCATGGAGCGACTAAATATGTGGATTAGCGTATTCAGAATGTATCAGGAAAGGCCTATAGCGGGCTATGGTCCAAATAATTTTCCCAATACCTATAAGCCTTATTCTGTTATGTATTTCAAAACTTGGGTCAGCGATAATGCACTGAACCTTTCGTGTCACAACTATTTCTGGCTGTTATTGTGTGAGCAAGGTCTCGTAGGATTATTCTTATTTATTGTCTTCCTTGGTTTTGTGCTCTATGTCATTCAAAAAACCTATCATAACAAGCAGTCTGGTGATATGAAGCCTATACTCGCAGCCTTGGCCGCTAGTATAGGTATATTTATAATCATTTTGTTCTTCAATGATCTTATAGAAACGAGTAAAAATGGCTCCTTATTCTTTATCTATTTAGCTATCCTAGTTAAAATACAACAGCTTACAGAAGAAAATGTCTACTAATTCAATAGTTTTCTTTGAGTCCATATTGTATATTGGCGACCGATTTCCCTTCCTCAATCTTCATTTAGAAAGAATCCTTGAACTTGCAAACGTTCTCCAAATCGAATTTACAATAAAATTGGATGAGCTGGATATTAGGCTGAGAGAGGCTATCCAAGAAAGTAGTGAGCAAAAATTGAGGTTGAAATTTAAAATCCACGAAGATAAACTTCTTATTGACACCATTGAATCACAGTTAACCCATCCCTATTCATTTCAAAACTATCCATCGATCTCCCTTGTTGTTTATCCTCACTATAGCAAACCTCAAGAAATCCTATCTCGATGGAAATATGAAAACCATCATTTATACCAAGACTCTATTGAATTCGCCAATCAAAGTGGAGCTTCGCAATCGATTATTTTGAATGAGAACAGAGATATAGTCGAAACCTCCTTGTCCAATTTTTTTTATTTCCTAGATAACAAACTCTATACTCCACCTCTGAGTTCTGGGGCAGTCAACGGAGTATTTCGTCGGTATTTGATGTCAAAATATGATATTATTGAGAAGAAATTGCATTGGGATGATTTAAAACTCATACAAGAGGGATTTATTTCAAGTGCTATCCGAGGGATCGTGCCAGTGAATAAGATCGATGATTTTACATATCCAACCATACGATCTGACCAAATGAAGATAGACCTTATTGAAACCCTAAATTTTCTAAAATAAAGAATACCAGTATTTTAAAAAGGAAGCGTCTCAGCTATGCCTTTATCAACAAATAATTTTTTTCCTATATATTTGCGCTCTTGTAAAAATTAATAGCCTAAAACTATTAAAAATAAAATAGAGTATTGATACTCTGCAATTTAAAATAAAAACAAATTAGACAAAATGAAAGTAATTTCTACGATTCAAAAAAGAGCCTATATCATTTTTGGAATTATTGCCTTCTGTATCATCGCATTTCTATATCAGGATATCAGCCCGAGTGTTAGCAGTCTAGCTGCTAGAGACAATTATATAGGAAAAGTAAATGGGGAGACTTTATCTTATGATGATTACAAGAAAGAGTATGACAAAAAAGAAGCCGAATTGAAACTTCAAAAAGCTGGTCAAAATCTAACAGAAGAAGAATCTACCCAATTGAGAGACCAAATTTTCTCCAATTTCATAAAAAAGAATACCCTAACAAAAATGCTTTCTGATTTAGGTTTAGCTATTTCAGATAAAGAGATTCTAGAAATAACAAGAGGCCAGAATATCGATCCAGCCTT
>CAYXKX010000038.1:0-430 GCA_964465185.1 uncultured Chitinophagaceae bacterium | reverse complement strand
CAGTCCACCGGTAACCCGATAAATTCAATGGAATGCTTTTGCAGAAGAGGTAATGGAAAATAGAAAGGTAAATAAATTCAACCAGATAATCAATAATGCGCTCTATGTACCAAAATGGCAGAGTGATTATGATATAAAATTATTTGGAACAAGTCGCGACATAAAGTATGTAGTTGTTCCTTATAATACAGTAGATATTGAAAAAATAAAAGTAGAAGATAGTGAATTGGAAGATTATTTTGAAAAAAATAAGAATAAATTTACTGCCTTAGTACCTACTGTAAAATTAGCTTTAGCATCTTTCGATGTTAAGCCTTCAATCGCTGACTCTGCAGAAATTTTCGCCAAATTCAATGCCAGAATAGAAGAGATGAGAACGACCACAAATGACACAACCTTTTTAAGAGCTTATGGTGACAATGGAGGCTTT
>CAYXKX010000037.1:0-21128 GCA_964465185.1 uncultured Chitinophagaceae bacterium | reverse complement strand
AGGTAAATCCTAAATCTGGCGTTATTAAGCTCATGGGGTCAAATAATAAGATCATTATTTCAGATATTTATAATTAGTACTACATTTTTTTAAGTTAAAAAGGGCTTCGGCAATCCCTAGGCCCTTTTTGGTTTTTCTCGGTGTGTGATTATTTCATCAAGAAAGAGAAGATGATAGCGATCAAAGCTGCACCTTCTACAAGTGCTGCCATGATGATCATGGCTCCTCTGATTTCACCACTAGCTTCCGGTTGACGTGCAATACCTTCTACGGCTTTGCCACCTATCATACCGATTCCTAATCCAGCGCCTACCGCTGCTAATCCACATCCAATTGCTGCAATTCCAGTCATTTTTTAATTATTTAATAGTTAGAAATTTTTTAAGTTTAATGATGCGTATGCTCTTCCTGAGCTATACCTATAAATATGGAGGTCAAAAGTGTAAAGACATAAGCCTGAAGAAATGCGACAAACAATTCCATAGCATTTACGAAAATCAACAAAGGAACAGCCACTGCCCCTCCTAACATGGAGCCTCCAACACTCTTCCCTACATTGCCCAGAATAAAAACTACAGAAGCTATACTCATCACTGCTATGTGACCTCCCGTGATGTTTCCAAAAAGACGAAGAATTAAGGAAGCTGGTTTAATAAACAATCCTAAGATCTCAATAGGGGTCAATATCAGCAATAATGCCTTGGGTACACCCGGCATTGCAAAGGTGTGAATCCAATAATCTTTTTTTGCAAATACATTAATAAGGATAAACGAAATAGTACCTAATACCAAGGTGAATGAGATATTTCCCGACACATTGGCACTGCCAGGGAAAATAGGAATGAGTCCGATTAAATTATTTATCAAAATAAAGAAGAAAACACAAACTAAAAATGGAGTGAACTTCATATAATTTTTCCCGATATTTTCTCTAGCTACATCATGGGCTATAAATTGAATAAGGGGCTCCATGATACTTTGGAAACCTGATGGTGCTTGATTTTCTCGTGTAGCATAGGCTTTTCTTACCGAGAAAAAGGCAATAAATAATAGAGTCAAAGCCATAAGCATGGTGAATACATTCTTGGTGATAGAGAAGTCAATAATATGACTACCATCTGCCGGATGCACTCTGCTATGTTCCATTTTATATCCATTCACTTCTACAGTTCCTTCTCCATGATGCGCATGAAAAGCAGATGACATGGAAGTGAACCACTCTTTTTTATCCTTATTATAAACAATCACAGGCAATGGCAGGGTTGTATGACCTAGGATGTGAAACTCATTGGCATCTGCAATATGGTGCATAATCATACCCACCGGGTCGAAACCTTTGGAGTGCGCCTCATCAGCACTAGACGCTGGTTCAGTTGCCTTGGCTGCTGTATCACTAGCCATGCGCGCGACAGGAGTCGTTTCAGATGCACATGCAATAAAACTAAATAATACTGAAAATAAAAAACTGAATATCAATCTATTAATCATCGAAATCACTATTGAAAACTCTTTAGTTTTGCTAAAAAGCGCTGCAAAAGTACTGAATTTATTTTTAGTTTTTGGAATAATTTGTACTGATTTAAACCCAGATTACGCATTAGAAATCCGAAAACGAATAAGATTTTGTAATTCAATCCCGTACATACGGGATTGAAACAAAATCTAGCTCGGGTCATGATGACTCCTATAGTCGTATCAGACTCGTAGGAGGTTAACCCCAACTAAATCATATAGTTAGCAATATAGTTACTTCTAATGATTAATTCGGGTTTAAAATTCATCCCTCAAAACCATTAAAACGGATGCTTGAGACAAGATGAAATATTTTTGATTGTTGAACTGAATTTCAAAGCTATGTTTTTGAAGAAATACAGCTAAATCACCAACTTGAATCTGTAAAGGAATATATTTTATCATATCTGTGGCGGGTTTCCAAGGCTCTTCAGGTTCCATATTGGGTATAGGATAGCCAGGACCAACCTTGATCACATAGCCAGACTGAATAGATTCTTTTTCCTGAATTCCAGGAGGAAGAATAAGTCCAGATTTGGTAGAATTTTCTAAAGTAGTTGGTTTTATCAATAGTCGATCGCCAATTACTACAATCTTCTCAATATCTTTTGAATTGAAATTCATAAAATATAGTGGTCAGTAGTTAGAGGACAGTTGTCAGAATAAAAAGCAAAAAAACGGACCTCTGAAGACTGATAGCAGATTACTTCTTATAAGTTTCTTCTTCTTCGACTTCCTTCATGCCTTCCTCTATCTCGCCCTTTATATTGGCCTTGGCATTGTTAAATTCCTTAATTCCTTTACCGACACCTCGCATGAGTTCCGGAATTTTTTTGCCACCAAAAAGTAGAACTATAGCAAGAAGAATGATAATCCACTCCCAGCCTCCAGGCATTCCAATTAGATACATATATGTTTAATTAATGATGAATAACTTATTATGAAAAACGATTTGATCGAAACGTTCATTACTTTAAATGCAAATTTAGTTGGTTTTTTGGTAAAAAGGCATTTTAACTACTTTGGCCTTGATTAATTGCTCTCTGATTTTGACAAATACCTCTGTGTCGAGTTTGTTGTATGGTACATCAATGTAAGCGATGCCAATGGAAACGTCTAAAGAGGGTGTTTGGGACCCTGAAGTGACGACTCCAATGCTAGTTCCTGCTGCATCTGTCATCTCATAACCATGTCGCGGAATACCTCGGTCTATCATTTGGATACCAACTAATTTTCTTTTTGCCCCATTTTCTTTTAAGTTCTTAGCAAAATGGTCGCCGACAAACGTTTTTGTAAATTTGGTAATCCAGCCAAGTCCAGCCTCAATTGGGTTGGTTGTATCATCGATATCATTTCCGTACAAGCAAAATCCCATTTCCAATCTCAAGGTATCTCTAGCACCGAGCCCAATAGGCTGTAGGCCGAATTCAGTACCAGCTTCGACGATCTTGTTCCATACGGTCACAGCGCTTTCGTTGGGGATATAAAGCTCGAAGCCTCCTGCGCCGGTATAGCCAGTGGCGGATAGTATCACATCTTGACATCCTGCAAAATCACCTTTAGAAAAGTGGTAGTAGGGAATGTCACTCAGATTGACCGTAGTGAGTTTTTGGAGTGTAGCTGTGGCATTGGGACCCTGAACCGCAAGTAAGCAGGTTTGATCAGAAATATTGGTCATTTTCACCCCTAAATCGTTGTGACTTGAAATCCAATTCCAGTCTTTTTCTATGTTAGAGGCATTGACCACGAGCATATAATTGTTGTCCGAAATCTTATAAACCAAAAGGTCGTCGACTATTCCACCTTTGTCATTTGGCAAACAAGAATACTGCGCTTGGCCATCCGTTAGCTTAGAGGCATCGTTCGAAGTTACTTTTTGAATGAGCGCAAGGGAATTTTCTCCTTCTAGCATAAATTCTCCCATGTGGCTGACATCAAACATGCCCACGGAGTTTCTCACTTGGTTATGTTCTTCTTTGATTCCTTTATAGGATATGGGCATATTGTATCCTGCAAATTCTGCCATCTTAGCTCCAAGGGCTATATGCGTATTGGTTAATGGGGTATTCTTCATGAAAGTCTTAATTTATATTGATTTTTAATTGTTTAGAATGATTACCAAAAAAGTCCTTTACTTTTTCTACGTCGTGTTGTGGTTGTTTTTAATCCGAGTACACCTAGAAGTCCTCTGGTGACTTCTTTCATGACCATCCTACCCACTGGACTATTGACAGCTTCTCCAACGGAATCAAGAATGCCTCCACCTGATTCTTCCTTGGTGGCTGCTTTTTCCTCCTCCTCTGACTCCTCTTCTTTGGCGGCGGCTATCTTGCCTTGAAGTATTTCATAAGCACTATCTCTATCTATAACTTTTTCATATTTTTCTTTTATGTCCGAACCATCTATGATATCTGTCAATTCGCCATTTGTCAATACACCTATTCTACTCAGTGGGGGACGCATCAGCGTATGGGCGAGTGGAGTAGGAATCCCCTTTTCATTGAGCACAGTAACTAAGGCTTCACCAATTCCCATAGAGGTTAATGTCTTTTCAATATTGTAGTATTCTGTTATTGGGAAATTTTCAGCAGCTAATTTGATCGCTTTTTGGTCTTTGGCAGTGAAGGCGCGAAGCGCATGCTGCACTTTCATGCCGAGCTGACCAAGAATAGAATCAGGAATATCCGCTGGATTTTGTGTGATGAAGAATATGCCAACCCCTTTCGATCTTATGAGTTTGATTGTGGATTCTAGTTGTTTTACTAATGCGGGAGTAGCTTCTTCGAAAATCAAGTGTGCTTCATCGATAAATAGTACTAATTTTGGTTTATCTGGATCACCTATTTCCGGAAAGCTTCCATAGATTTCAGCCAAGAGGCAAAGCATAAAACTTGAAAATAACTTTGGCTTATCTTGTATATCGGTTAATCTAAAAATATTGACAATTCCTTTACCATCTTTAATTCTCACCAAATCTTCTACTTCAAAGGACATTTCTCCGAAGAACTTTTCGGCACCCTGTTGTTCTATTTCAATTACTTTTCGAAGAATCGTTCCCGATGTAGTTGTAGAAAAACTTCCAAATGTTTTGGTCAATTCATCTTTCAATTCATCATTCGCCTTAATGAGTACTTCTCTTAAATCTTTCAAATCAAGAAGGGCTAATCCCTTGTCATCACAGTATTTAAAGAGCATAGACAACACGCCTTCTTGGGTGTCGTTTAAGCCTAAAATTTTCGCTAGCAACACCGGCCCGAATTCACTAACGGTAGCTCGCATAGGTGTGCCCGGCTCATTGCTTATCGTTATAAACTCTGCAGGATTATTGTTGTAATTGTTTTCTAACTTTAATATGGCATTGCGCTCTTCTACCTTTGGGTTGGCGCCTCCAGGCATTGATATGCCACTTAGGTCACCCTTGATATCCATTAGTAAAACAGGGACACCAGCTTTTGATAAATTTTCAGCAATCACTTGTAGAGAAATAGTTTTACCTGTCCCGGTGGCTCCAGCTATCAAACCATGTCTGTTAAACATTTTCAATGGAGCTTTGATATATGCCTCTGGCACATTTTCTTCATTGAGTTTACCAAGACCCAATAAGATACTTTCTCCTTTGAAAGTATAACCGCTTTGTATATCAGATAAAAACTGCTCTTTGCTCGCCATTCTTTTATATTTACCAACAAAAATAAGCCTTCTTAGAAAAGTTATAGGTTATAAGTTATAAATTTTGAATTTTTAGTTTTGAGTTTATTAGTATTGATTTTTTTTCTTTTATTTATATACAGTTATGTCGTTTTTCCTACATCGTTGTATTACTTAAGCTCCAAAAAAATGGAGAAAGAGCCACTGAAAGATAGAAATATTCTGGTTTTAATTTCTGCCTATAACGAAGAGATCAATATAGCTCAAACGATTCATTCGATTTTTTCAAGTACTCGCTCTGATACAATAGAAAGAGTTATTATAGGAGATGACGGCAGCCAGGATGGAACAATAAATATTATTCAAGAATTAAAAAAGAGCTATGAAAACCTAGAGTTAGAGCGGTTTTCGAGGCTAGGTAAACCAGCGATCATCAATGCTTTGGTAGAAAAGTATCAACCAAAAGAAGATAGTAAGTTGTTGGTTTTTATGGATGCAAATATTGCCATGGATTCCTTTTGTTTAGAGCATTTAATAAATCAAATACAACATGTCAATGTGGGTATGGTGGGAGCTTCCGTTATCCCTAAGGATAAAGCAGATAATGTGGAGGCGCAATATATTTTAAGGGAAAATAGAATCAAGGCTCAAGAAAGTGCTGCTATAGGCTATGTCATAGGGGTCTTTGGAGCATGCTATATGATGCGAGGAGAAAATTATCAATCCTTACCAGCAAATTTCATCACGGATGATTTATATCAAACGATGAGTGCTGTAAGACAAGGAAAATACATCTTGTACTCGGAAGACGCCAAGGTCTATGAAGCCATAACAGCCAAGGTCGATAATGAATTTAAACGAAAGAGTCGCTATGCAGCGGGCAATTTTCAAATACTTTTTCATTTTATTTCTTTATTGAATCCTAACAATTCTTCATGGGGGTTTGTCTATTGTTATTTTTTCCATAAAATTATTCGTTGGCTTTCTCCCATACTTTTCCTCGGGGTCTGGTTTCTCAGTTTTTTTAATCTTTTTGGGCAATATTCAAACATATTAATGCAAGGAGGTGTCGTTGTTTGCTTATTTTTGTGCATCAATTTTGTATTGTCAAAATGGAAATTGAGGCCGATAGGTTATCGTATATACTATTTCATTAGTATGAATTTAGCCATACTCTACGGGTTTTTTAATTATATAAAAGGTATCAAATCAAATGTCTGGGAAAGAAGTGATCGAATATAAACTCAATACCATAGAGGAGGCTCTATTGGATATTCAGAATGGGAAAGTTATTATCGTAGTGGATGATGAAAATAGAGAGAATGAAGGAGATTTCATAGCTGCAGCGGAGCATGCCACTCCAGAATTAATCAATTTTATGGCTACGCATGGCAGGGGTCTTATATGCACTCCTCTAGCGGAAAAAAGGTGCGATGAGTTGGACCTAGAGCTTATGGTAGGCAAAAATACAGTATTGCATGAAACTCAATTTACTGTTTCCATTGATCTAAAGGGTGACGGGTGTACTACGGGTATATCTGCACATGATAGGTCCAAGACAATATTATCTCTCATTAACCCAAATACAAAGCCCAAAGACCTAGGAAGACCTGGACATATTTTCCCATTAAGGGCCCGTGATGGTGGAGTACTAAGACGCGCAGGCCATACGGAGGCAGCGATAGATATGGCGAGGCTGGCGGGGTGCTATCCTGCTGGAGTACTGGTTGAAATCCTCAATGAAGATGGTAGCATGGCACGCCTACCACAGCTAATTGAAGTGGCGAAAAAGCATGATTTAAAAATTGTATCTATCGAAGACCTAATAGAGTATAGGCTAAAGCATGATAGTCTCATAAAGTTGGAAGAAGTTGTAGATATGCCTACTAAATATGGACATTTTAAGTTACATGCCTTCTCTCAAAATACCAGTCCTGATATTCATTTAGCTCTCGTGAAAGGCGAATGGAAAGCTGGCGAACCTATTATGGTGAGGGTTCATTCCAGCTGCGCTACAGGAGATATATTGCATTCCCTTCGCTGTGACTGTGGCGATCAGTTGCAGATGGCTATGAAAATGGTGGAAAAAGAAGGTAAAGGAGTTGTACTCTATATGCAGCAAGAAGGTAGAGGAATAGGCCTCCTAAATAAGCTAAAAGCCTATAAACTCCAAGAAGACGGTAGAGATACGGTAGAAGCTAATTTGGAATTGGGCTTTAAAATGGACCAGAGAGACTATGGTTTAGGGGCTCAGATACTGCGTAGCTTAAATGTACAAAAAATTCGCTTGGTGAGCAATAATCCAAAAAAGCGCGTAGGCCTTATTGGCTATGGTCTGGAGATTGTAGAAAATATTTCGATTGAGGTAGCGCCAAATCCGAATAATCAAAAATATTTAGAAACGAAAAGAGACAAACTAGGACACACTATTTTGAAGTAATACTAATATAGGATTTACAATTATTGCCTATAATAATCAACCAAATCACTTTGGCACTATTCCTTCAAGGATTTCTTTGACTAAGCCATTTCCTTTATAAACAAATCCTGTGTATACTTGAATAAGTTCGCAGCCTAGGTCGATTTTTTCTTGCGCTGTAGCTGCATCATAGATTCCACCTACGCCGATAACTTTGATGGACTTATCTTTGTTCTTGATATATCGTATGACCTGATTGGTCTTCATTCCAATTGGCTTTCCGCTGATGCCACCCATTTTTTCTTTATAGGCAAACGTCTTATTTTCATTTAAAACTTCATAATCTATCGTTGTATTGGATACAATAAGCGCTTCTATCTTCATTTGAATGTATACGGAAATAATATCATCCAACTGTCCGTCCGTAAGATCTGGTGCTATTTTAAGAAATATAGGCTTAGATATGGTTTGAGCGTTGCGATAATCTTGGAGTACTTCAAATATTTTAATCAAAGTGTCTTTATCTTGCAGGGCCCTAAGGTTTGGAGTGTTGGGAGAACTGACGTTGACGACAAAGTAATCAACATAGTCGTACATAGCTTCAAAGCATTTTAAATAATCTGTATGCGCTTCTTCATTCGGGGTCCATTTATTTTTGCCAATGTTCCCTCCTATGATATAGCCTTTTCCCTGAAGTTTCTTTAAGTTTTCAACTACTTTTTTGACGCCATAGTTGTTGAACCCCATGCGATTCATCAGTGCTTCATCCTCTATTAATCTAAACAGTCGAGGTTTAGGATTTCCTTCTTGGGGTTCAGGAGTTACAGTGCCAATTTCGATATAACCAAACCCTAATTTATCCAATAAGTCCACATACTCTGCATTCTTGTCAAACCCGGCAGCCATTCCTAATCTATTTTTAAATGGTATGCCTGCCAAGTTATATCTATCCACTTTTTGATAAGACAATATCGAGTTAAGGCCTGGTATGTATAGCGCTACCCTAAGCATTTTCATAACGAGATGATGCGCAAACTCAGGGGGGAAAATAAATAAAAGATTTTTAAGAAAAGAGTACATGAGAAATTATCTATGGCACAAAAATCAATTATTTTTAGGACTTGACGAAAAATAATTAATTTAGCCACAAATTTTTTAAGGACAGTGGCTGTTTTCGGGTCTAAAATTAATAGTGGTCTCACAGATGAAGAGTTGATAAGCAAATATCGATTTTCACATGATAATTCGTATTTAGGAGAATTGTTTCTTCGTTATTTACCTATTGTATTTGGAGTAGCCTTAGGCGTTCTAAAAAATCAAAGGGAAGCAGAAGATCTTACTATGACGGTGTTCCATAAGATAGCTTCTGATCTCAAACGTGTAGAAGTAAAAGATTTTTCATCTTGGTTATATCAGCTGACTAAAAATCTATGTAGTATTGAATCTAAGAAGAAAAATGCAGGGACTAATGATTCTAAGAATATCCTGATAGAAGAGTTGGCTAGCAAAGATGACAATAGCTTATTTATTAATGCTGCTGAAGATAAGGAAACGAAGATTGATGCCAACAATTTGAGATTAGCCATCAATACATTAAACGAGAATCAAAAGGTCTGTATAGACTTGTTTTATATGCAGAATAAATCCTATCAAGAGGTGGCTGATATTACAGGATTTACTGTGAATCAAGTAAAGACCAATATTCAGAATGGAAAAAGACTTTTAAAAACTTATGTAGAAAATAGAGGTCTATAAAATTCTAACTGGGAATAAAAATGAGTATAGAAAAAAAATTTAAAATGTTTTCCACACGAGAGTGGATTCAGTTTCTGCAGTACAAATTATCTCTGGAAAGAGAGAAAGAGTTGGAGGAGCAAATGTCTAAAGATGCTTTTATAAATGAGGCGATCACGACTATTGGGGATAAAGAAAACAGGCCACTAGCGCACCAGTCCATCGCATTGCTGATAAATGAAGTTCAACAATATACGGGCGTTTCCGAATCAAAAATTTCGAAATCAAAAGAGACGCTTGAGGAGCAAACTGTTATACCAATCAATTGGAAATTGATTGGCATGATTGTAGGAGGATTATTAGTTTTGAGTGTGCTGGGATATGGTATTTCTTATTTTCTAAGCAGCATCCCTAGTGCAGATAATCAAGAACAAACGATGGTGGAAGCGGAGTCTGTCTCTAATATTCAATCCTATGCAGACTCGTCTAGTATGCCTATGGAAATTATTCCTAGTGCTACTTCAGCGGCAAGCATACCTGTTGATACACCTGTATCTAGTTTGACAAAACCAATATTAAAGAAGCCCGCAATCCAAGGGTCCAACAATTTGTCAAGTACATCGCAAGTCAATTCTGCGCCAGCAAAAACAACTAATTCCTCTACAGTCACCAGCCCAGGTGCGGCATTATCACAGAAAGAGAGAGAGCTGTTCAATCAGGCTCAAGAAATATATAAGCAAGGCAATAGAGAGGAAGCCAAGAGAATTCTTAGAGAATTAAAAAGCTATGACAATCCTATGAAATCTCAAGCGGAGACTATATTGAAAAATATGGAAAACTAAGAACTATGCCTAACTCCAAATCATCCAAGGCAGTTTCCATATGGTTATTTATTGGATGTGTTATGGTTTTAATACAAATCTTGATAGGGGGTATCACACGACTAACGGATTCAGGTTTATCTATAACAGAATGGGAAATCATTAAAGGCACCTTGCCTCCTCTAAATGATGTTGAGTGGCAGATAGCATTTGATAAATACAAACTCTTTGCAAAAAAACAATATGAGTCTATTCACATCGAAATGAATATGACAGAGTTTAAGCGCATCTACTTTTGGGAGTATTTTCATAGATTGTGGGCTAGATTGATGGGTTTTGTATTTGCAATCCCCTTTTTCTATTTCTTGATTCGAAAAAAAATTAGTTCTGTAATTGTACGAAGACTTTGTATAGTTATTTTTCTAGCATCTTTATCGGCCACATTTGGCTGGCTTATGGTGGCTAGTGGGCTCAGTGACGACAAGCGCACTTGGGTGAATGCGTATAATCTTTTAATCCATCTAATATTAGCGACTAGTTTGTTTTCTTATTTGCTTTATACCTATTATCGATATGCCTTTGATGCGATGAAAGAGCGAATCGAATTGATAGATCGGGGAATCTTTAAATTGATAGGAGTTGTTCTGATTATCCAATTAGGCTTCGGAGCCTTAATGGCAGGGATGAAAGCAGCGCTTGTTTTCCCATATCCGTTTATCTTGGTCAAATGGTCATTGTTTCAAGAAATATGGAATACAAGTCCCGCCATGCAATGGGCACATTGGAATGATTATGAGCCCAATCCAAATGTAAAATTAATTGTTCAAATCGCGCATCGAGTTACAGCCTATTTTTTATTACTGGCTTCGATCTGGTTTTTCTTTGTCAATAGGGTGAAGATGTTTATAGTCCCCTCCTACTTGATTTACTATATTGTGCTTGTTTTACAGGTATGCTTAGGCATACTAACTGTGACTTATAGCAAGGGACAAATTCCGATTATTCTCGGTGTATTGCATCAATTCATTGCTTTCATTTTATTAGCGTCCTACTTATGGATTCTCTATTCTTCCAAAAAGAGAAGATAGGTCTCAAGCTACCGGCTTTAGAGAATCAGACTATCTTCTATTGTGTACTCAACTGGGGCGTGGGGCATGCTACGAGGTCTATCCCAATAATAAAAAATTATATAGATCAAGGAAATAAAGTCATTTTGTTTAGCGATGGCGAAGCTGAAAATATGCTAAGGAATAGCTTTCCTATCTTGACGATTCACACCTTGCCATCCTATAAGATTCAGTATAAATCAAAGAACTTTTTATTCCTCTTTATCATCCTTCAATCCTTCACTAGGTTTTGGATTATTTGGCGTGAACAACTACATATGCGCCGCTATAAAAAGCAGTATCAGCCGAATGTAGTTATTTCGGATAATCGATATGGCTGCTATTTAAAAGGATTAAAAAACTACCTCATCTCCCATCAACTCAAACTTGTTACGGACGATGTCATAGAAAGACTTTCGCAGAAATTTGTCGATATACTCCTCAAGCCCTTTGACGAACTATGGATTCCAGATATAGAGTCAGTGAAACTCAGTGCTGCTATGACAGAAGTAGATATTTCTATTCCCAAGCGATGGATTGGTTTTCCAGACTTGAAACTAGCAAAGGACGTAAATGCAGAAACTATAGAACTCTTAGTCTTGCTTTCCGGTCCTGAACCTAGGCGATCAGAGTTAGAAAAAAAATATTTGAATGTGATAGAATCTCTTCCTTATCAGGTCGTATTTATTGCAGGGAATTTTTCTCAAGATTATGTACTCAATGAAACTAATAACTGCATTCATCATTCCAGAATGAAGTATGAAGAGACACTTCAGTATATAGCTCGAGCGGAGAGAATTGTTTGTCGAAGTGGCTACTCTACTTTGATTGATTTATATATTTTGGAAAAAGACAAAATCATCTGTGTCCCTACAGCAGGCCAGCCAGAGCAGGAATACCTCGCAGAGTACTGGACCGAAAAAGGCTGGGTGAAAACAGTAGAAGAAAATGAGGTGGAGGTGAGGTTGAAAATTGCTATAGAGGAATTGATCTAGTATACTATAGAGACAGTACAATAATTAATTAAAAATATTATTTGGCGTTCAGCCAAAACTGCATTCATCGTATATAGCAACTTTAAAAAATATTAATCTATGAAACTAAAATTTATAATAATAGCAAACATATTTTTATACTTAAGTTTGTTACCTTCTTGTTCTGCCCCAGCAGCTGCGCTTGCATGTGGTTCAGGCAGCAACGTGAATGTTAAGCATGTTTGTATTAATAAAACAATAGATTCGAAGGGTACAGTGACCGTAGACATCACTGGAGATGGAAATCCAGATTTCGGCGTACAGTTAGAAAAAGACCTTATTAATGGGACAACAATTAATTCTATTGGTTATTTGCCAGTGGTGAATGTAAGTTTAGGCTCTACTGGAGGCTTGCGGTTTGATTATTATGCAGAGAAGAAAAAGCTCTATGCAGATTCGAATTACGTACCAATAAGGGTTTATGAAAATTTTAATGTAGATTCATCTATATATAATTGGTTGTTAAGATTAACACGAAATGAGCCGAATGTGGTAACTCATACCTATGGGGATTTGACGCCCTTAGGATCTACTATTACATACTCAGCGGGTTTAATAGACTTGGGTGATTTTTATATTGCTTTTCGATACTATGATTGGGAAGGTCAGGTTGGCCCTAGTGGATGGAAGAATGGTTGGATCAAACTCAATATAACGAAAGATCGAATAATACTGAAAGAGCTGGCCTTTCATAAAATGCCTGAAACGAAAATAAAAGTAGGGGAGAAATGAAATTAGTGATTAAATTGAGTATAATTCTATTATTTATTCAAATAGTTAGTTGTAAGAGCGAGACAGGACAGTGTAATGCATTTAGAATAGATTTAACTAGGGATTTCGAGTGCACTAGAGGAATTGATACTTTTTATTTTCATGTTTGGTTAGATCCCGTAACTGTAGATAGTGATTATCCGCAAATTGTTAAAGACTCAATAAAAAAGTTAGTCAATAGTGGTTTTGTAATGAAAAAATTGAACGATCTAGTTATTGAAAAGGTAAGTTGTATAGAGTGTGAAAAAATTTATAAATTACATTCGGGAAATGTATGTATGCCTATTTAAATTTACGATTATGAAATATTTAATAGTATTTTTTATGTAACAATTACATTAGGTGCATATTTACAAGGATTGATGAATGAAGTGATATTGGCTTTCAGGTATTGGGCTATCACAATGCCCTGAGAGGAGATGATATAGACCCAAGTTTGGGAAATTAGTATTAGGAGTCTACAATCCCGAAATCTTATCCACTCTCTTCTGATGTCGACCACCTTCGAAGCTAGCTTCTAGAAAAGCATATACTATCTCTATAGCTTCTTGCTCAGAAATAAATCGTGCGGGAAGGCTGAGAATATTTGCATCATTGTGCTGACGAGCGAGGGAGGCGAGTTCTGGTTTCCACGCTATGGCTGCGCGTATGCCAGCATGTTTATTGGCTGCGATGGAGATTCCATTTCCGCTGCCGCAGATGAGGATTCCCATAGAGGATTCTCTACTTTCTATGCTGCGGGCTACTGCATGGGCAAAGTCTGGATAATCCACACTATCCAGGCTATAGCAGCCTTTGTCCAGCCATTCTATATCAGTAAAAATTGACTTTAAAAATTCTTTTAATTCAAATCCTGCGTGATCGCAGCCTATGGAAAGTTTCATTTTGTTGTTTTTATGTTTTTTCAAGGTTTAAACCCTGGGTATATGTGTTTCTTGGTATGCCCACGGTTTAGGTTTTGTTTTTGGTATGCCCACGGTTAAACCGTGGGTAATAAGCCCCATCTTAGAGCCCGAACAATCTTAGATATTCTTCGTACTCCTCTTGAGAGCTTTTTTTGAGGTGATGTTGTTTTTGATTCTTGATATAATTGTAGACTCTATCTACTATAGATTCAGATACCGAAAAAGCAGCATAACCAGTTTGCCATGCAAATTTATCATCTATTAGGTTATTCTCGTTAATAAAATGAGTACTGCTACCTTTGACTTGTTTCATTACCTCTGCTATAGACCTTTGAGAGTTGAGAAGGAATAAACAATGAATATGATCTGGCATACCATTTATAATTTTTACTTTACAACCCAATTCTTGCAACTGGTGTGAAATAAAATTATAGACCTTGGTTTCTATAGAATGCGCAATTAATGGCTTACGATATTTGGCTGTCCATACGCCATGAATCCATATTTTATTGTAGGAATGTGACATAGATTATTTTTTCTACCCAGGGTTTAAACCCTGGGCAATTTAAAACATGGGTTTAAACCCTGGGCAATGCAAAAATAGGGGTTTAAGCCCTATGCAATACGAAAATAAGGTTTAAACTCTGGGCAATGCAAAAATAAAAATAGAGACTAAGCCCTAGGCAAACAACCTAAAAATCAAATACAGACCAAATGACAATAATATAGTCACCGGCAGAGTTAGCACCCATGCGATAGCGATACTCTTTATCGTTCCTTTTTGCAAATTTTTGACTCCGCCAGTCGCCACCATAGATCCTGCTATACCAGAAGATAGAACGTGTGTAGTACTGACTGGCAAGCCGAAATAGGTGCTCAAGCCGATGGTCGATGCAGCTACGAGTTCACTGGCCGCCCCTTGTCCATAGGTCAAGTGTGATTTTCCAATTTTTTCACCGATGGTCACTACGATTCGTTTCCATCCTATCATAGTACCTAGACCAAGGGAAAGTGCTATCATAATGAGTGCCCAGTCAGGTGCGAAATCAGTGTAGGATTTCAATACATTTAACTCCTCCTTCAATGCATTTCTATCGATTGAATTTGGCAGCATCTCAGGGTCTTTGACTATTTTGTCAATAGTCTTAGATATAGATTGGATGCGTTTGCGCTCAGCGAATTTAGCTTTTACCGTCGTATCTGCCTTAGCCGAAATATCAACTTTTAGCTCATTGATGGTTTCTATCGTTTTATTAAACTCTTTTTCCAAAGGGCTTTCTACCTTGTTTCTTTCCAGAATAGTCGTGACTTTGTCTAAATGTTGAATACACTTATCGTCTCCGAAACTGCTATTCAATGCGTATTGCATCGGCATAAACGTCATTAAGACCACCATCAGCAGTCCAAGCCCCTTTTGTCCATCATTGCTGCCATGGAAAAAACTCACGGCGCTGCATGTACCTATCAGCAAGGCTCTGGTTTTCATTGGCGGTGCTTCATTAGTTAGTTCTTGCTTGAAAAGAGCCTTTTGTTTGAATACTCTTCGCATGACATAGACCAAAAGAATGGCCATAGTAAAACCAAATGTAGGAGATAGTAAAAGCGACATTCCTATATCTCTCGCCTTATCCCAATTGACACCCGCTCCATGGTGAATAAATTGAAACCCCAAACCAGCACCTAGAAGTGAACCTACGAGAGTATGTGAACTAGAACAAGGAATTCCGAAATACCAAGTGCCGAGATTCCAAATAATAGCCCCTACCACGACGGCCGAAACAATAGCTATATTTTCAAAAGTGGATAATTCCATCAATTCGCCCAAGGGAAGTAGCTTGATAATACCAGCAGCTACCGTCATTTGAAATAACTTAACGCTAACTATGGCACCTAAAAAATTCAATGATCCAGAAAGTAAAACAGCATGAAAAGGCTTCAGTGATTTCGTGTAAATGACAGTGGCTACAGCGTTAGCTGTATCATGAAATCCATTGATAAATTCAAAAAAACAAATGGCGGCAATGCAAAAAACAAACAACGCAAGTATGATACCTTCCATAGAGGAAAATGTGTTTAGAAAATCCATTTAGTTCAATTTTTGACAAAGCTAAAATAGAACTTTCTTTGCCAATGTTAACAAATAGTTAAGCGGCCGAAAATAGCTGCTGGCAATTAAGCTGCAAAATTATAGTGGTTGTATCAAGTTGTTTTGAAGAACTGCCAAATCCCGATTAGTCAAACTTTTCGAGGGATTCATCTATGTCCTCTTCTTTATGATAAATTAATTGATTTTCTTTGTAGAAGTATTTAATGCCCTCTTCTTCATAGCGGTGGTTATCATCCAAGTCGAAGCGCGGATTGCTTTTATCAAATAATTCCTTTTCTACCCAGGCTTTAGTTACACCGAATATCGGAAGTATTGAAGCCAAAAGATGATATCGTAGGTTCAATAAATATTTATATAAGGTATTTTGTTCTATAAATCTGAAATCAAATCGAAAAAAGGCATAGATCAATTGATCCCAAAATCCATTGGGGTAGGCGTAGGGAAGTCCAAACATTTTGGGTTTAGGGAAATGAAAATTTAACGGCTTCAATCCAGGCAAAAAGGCGGTACCAAATATCCAATCCCATGCCGCTATTTTAGTGCTATAGTTTTTGTAGAATACCTCGTGATGATTGGCATGATGCCATTGATGCATTTCGGGACCATTGATGATATATTGAAGTTTACCACTATTGACGTTGACATTGGCGTGTATCCACATTCCCCAGAGGGCGTCTAGCATAGCTTTGGCTGGATACATGAAGGCTGCAGTCTCGGAATCTAAAAGGAAAAATATAGGTGCAAACTCTATCGTTTGGTTGATTAAAATTTCAGAGAAATGCGACCGACTGCCCGCCATAAAGTCAATCTGTCTGCCAGAGTGGTGGGCTTCATGGGTACGCCAAAGGTATTTATTATTGTGCTGAAAGCGATGCATCCAGTACATATAGAAGTCATGCGTGACAAAGAAAATGATAAGGCACAACCAAAAATTCCAATTACTCATGGGTCCGAAATCTTGAAGACCCAAATAATTTTTTAGCCCTAAAATGATATAAGTGAAAATGACTATTTCGAGTACCTTACTTTGTAGTAGGGTATACCAGATAAAATCAAGCCAAAAACCTCTGCGAAAGAGCTTTATATGCTGGGTATAAGGAAACAGTCTCTCGAGTATTATCATCAATATAGCCCACGAAGGAATAATGACTCCAATAATGGTCATGTAATTATCGTGACCTAATTTGATGAATATTTCGGGAATCATGGCTAGCATGATGCAAAGATAGCTATTTTAACTCAACAAATCCGCGGGAACCTGCATAGTATAGAATAGGCCGATTTTTGTCAAAATTCTTACGATAGATTGTGGCAGACAGGTTATTGTCGGCATAGTCTACCTTGATGTCTTCATTTTCATAATCGCTTCCACCTAAGGATTATTTCATAAGCCAAGAGCCAGGAACGCGCAGGGTAATTTGAAAAACGGAATCATTTTTTCCAGTCTATTTTTATAGAGTCGGTAGGATTTAAAAAATGGCATGCAGGTGGTGTAGGGAAAATCTACATCCTTGTCATATGCCCCAAGCAGGCTTGTTCAATTTACTTAAAAATTTATTTATGACTTCTGTCATTTACATGACTCGTCTTAGTTTGGCTCTTGGACCCATTTCGCTCTCATACACTTTTTTAACACCGTCGCCTAGAGCAGTTTCTATGTCTCTAATATCGCGGACCAATCGCATCATACCACCTGGCTCTACAGAGGCAGCTTGGTCGCTTCCCCACATAGATCTATCTAGTGTAAAGTGTCTTTCCACAAAGGCAGCACCCATAGGTATAGTAGCTAATGTCGTGCTCAATCCAGTCTCATGTCCAGAGTATCCGATTGGGCACATAGGATACATACCTTGAAGCGTATTAATCATTCTAAGATTTAATTCTTCCGGTTTACACGGATAAGTAGAAGTCGCATGGGCTATAGCTAGGTTGTTAGTACCTATGGCTTTTACCGCTCCTTCCAATTCATGAATCGTACTCATACCTGTAGAAATAATCAAAGGTCGTCCGGTATCTTTTTTCTTCTTCAATAATGAAATATCGGTCAAAGATGCAGATGCCGCTTTGTAGAGCATTGGATTAAATTTCTCCAAATAATCGACAGATTCTTCATCCCAGCAACTGGCAAACCAAACCACACCAAGCTCTTTGCAGTATTCATCGATGATTTTATATTCCGCATCTCCAAATTCTACCTTATATCTGTAATCAATATATTTCATTCGACCCCAAGGTGTTTCGCGTTCTATATCCCATTGGTCTTTTGGTGTACAAACTTCTGGTGTTCGCTTTTGAAACTTTACAGCATCGCAACCACATTCGTGTGCTTTAAGAATTAATTCTTTGGCTATATTGATATCTCCATTATGATTTAAACCTATTTCAGCAATAATAAAGCAAGGATTGTTTCCTCCTATTTTCTTGCCATTGGCTAATGTTAATTCACTCATGAGTTAGTGTTATTTTATTGTTTATTAAACAAAGGTAATTGCAACTGCTTTAACCTTATTATAAGAATTTGTTAAATTTCCAATCTTTGATTTTCAATAAGAAACTCACAGAATTCTCTGAAAGCACCTTCCCCTCCTTTTTTCTCACAAATATAGTTTGAAATAGCTAAAACATCTTTAAAGGCGTCTGCAGGACAAGCGCAGATAGCTGCACGTTTCATAACTTCTATGTCATTTAGGTCATCTCCGATATAGGCTATGTTGTCCCAAGTGAGGTTATTCTCTTGCAGAAAGATCTCTACTACTTCTAATTTATTTTTTATACCAATAAAAACAGTATTGATGTTGAGCTTTTCTGCTCTTCTCTCTACAATCTCTGATTTTTCTCCTGTGATAATAGCGATATCTATCGAGGTCAATTTTCTAAGCCTTTCTGCTCCCATACCATCGCGATATGAAAACGCCTTCATTTCTTCACCCTTCGCAGAATAGAAAATAGTACAATCCGTCCAAACGCCATCTATATCTGTAAAAAGCCATTTGATATTTTTCATGTATATTGAATTAAGTAGAAGGGATTAAGAATTTTGGATAAAAATACTTCTTTGTGCTTAATAAATTGTACTTTGTACATTTATATAGCCGTCCATCCTCCATCAACCACCAAATTTGCTCCTGTCATATAGCTACTCGCATCGCTAGCGAGAAATACAATAGCTCCCATATAGTCTGTCGATTGAGCCATACGATTGAGCGGGGTTTTTGATTTGTAATTTTGCACGAAATAGTCATCTTGGCTATTCTCTACTCCACCAGGAGACAACGTATTCACCCGTACTCCTTTATTTCCCCAATAGGCCGCCAAAAATCGTGTAAAATTAATCACAGCGCCTTTGGTCGCTGGGTAAGCTGCCGATTTATAAAATAGTTGTTTGCCATCTTTATCTTTATAAATACTCTGATCAGGTCCTACCATGCCATAGGTAGATGCAATATTAATAATACTCCCTGTGCCCGCCTTGGCCATTTCTGTGCCGAAGATTTGACAACAAAGAAATGTACCGGTCACATTGGCTTCAAGCGATTGACGAAACATTTTCACTGGATAGTTTTCAAACATACTCTGTTCGCCTGCTAAAAGTGGATTTTCAAACATATCATTGATGGCAGCATTATTGACTAGAATATCAATTTTGCCATATTTTGCCATAATAGACGTGCAGGCACGCTTAATCTCTTCTTCATTGGTAATATCAAATTGAATTGCGGTATGCCTTTCGTGATGAGGCAAAGCTAACATAGCCTCTGTGCATCGCTCTATATTCAAGTCTGCTACCACCACATGGGCTCCCGCATCTGCTAGAGCTTTGCAGTGATTTCTGCCTATTAGTCCAGTAGCACCTGTGACGATGGCTACTTTGTTTTTTAATTCAAATAAATTCATAAAGCAAAGTTAGAAAAGCAGCGTTGGATAGCAAGATTAAAATCGTAACTTAACTTCGATTTAACCTTGAGCCAATTCACTCTTAACCCAATCGTACCCCTTTTTCTCTAGCTCTAAAGCCAATGACTTGTCTCCTGTTTTGACGATTTTACCATCATACATGATGTGCACGAAGTCAGGTACTATATAGTCGAGAAGTCTTTGATAATGGGTAATAATCAAGAATGCATTCTCGGAGTTTCTCAATTTATTGACACCATTGGCTACTATGCGCAAGGCATCTATGTCTAGTCCAGAATCCGTTTCATCTAAGACGCAAAGTTTTGGATCTAGCATAGCCATTTGGAAGATTTCATTTCGTTTTTTTTCTCCACCAGAAAATCCTTCATTGATACTTCTAGTTAGAAATTCTTTATTGAGTTCTACGATGGCAGCTTTTTCTTTCATTAATGCAAGGAAATCCTTAGCCTCCATCGGTTGCAGACCATTGGCCTTTCTTTTCTCATTGATAGCTGCTTTCATAAAGTTTGTGGTAGAAACACCTGGAATCTCTACAGGATACTGAAAAGCTAAAAACAATCCCAAGTGAGCGCGCTCAGCAGGGTCTAGCTCCGCGATGTCTTGCCCTTCAAAAAGCATTTCACCTTCTGAAATATCATAACCGTCCTTTCCTGCAAGGATAGAAGCAAAGGTCGATTTTCCTGTGCCGTTGGGGCCCATGATAGCATGGACTTCTCCTTTGTTTATCGTTAAAGAAAGGCCTTTTAAAATTTGTTTTCCTTCTTCTACTTGTGCGTGTAAATTTTTTACTTCTAACATATTAATTGTGTTCGTTTTTTTTAAGTTCAAAATGAGCAAAATCCGCCCAAGTGCCATCTACATTTTCTCGTCCTTTTTCTTCTATTTTTATTAATTCAAATCCTAGTTTAATAGCTGCAAAATATGAGTTTTTATTATCGGAATCTTGATAAGAACGCATTTCAACTATTTCCCCTACTTTATTCAAAACTTAAAATTTAAGAATTCAAAATTAACTCTTACCCCACGCTATTCTCCAATGTTATCTCCAATAGCTTTTGCGCTTCCACCGCAAACTCCATTGGCAATTTGTTGAAATCTTCTTTGCATAATCCATTGATGATAAGATGGACAGCCTCTTCTGCTCCTATGCCTCGTT
>CAYXKX010000036.1:0-21229 GCA_964465185.1 uncultured Chitinophagaceae bacterium | reverse complement strand
CTTCTATTTGGACAATAAGATCTCCGCGACTTCCTCCATTTTCTCCTTGGTTTCCCTCGCCACGAAGAGAAAGACTCATGCCCTGTTGAACACCAGCTGGTATATTAATCTCTATAGTATCTTTTGATGCATTGACTCCCTTCCCGGAGCATTCTTTACAAGGTTTTAGAACCACCTCTCCCTTGCCTTCACAAGTAGGACAAATGGATTCTGTCTGAAATTGGCCTAAAAATGTAGATTGAACTTTTCTTATAACTCCAGACCCATTGCATCTTTTGCAGCTTTCTTTGGCATTGGCTTCATTAGCGGCACCTGAGCCTTTACAGCTGTTACAATTGGTTTTTCGCTGGATATTCACCTTTTTTGTTGTGCCTTTAGCAATCTCTTCTAAGGTCAATTTCGTAGTGATACGAATACTAGAACCTCTGCTAGTTCTATTGCCACCTCGACTTCTAGAACCTCCGCCGAATAAATCTTCGAAGCCTCCACCACCTCCGCCGAAGACATCACCGAAGTTTCGGAAAATATCTTCCATATTCATACCTCCGAAACCACCACCGCCACCGAAGCCTCCGTTTCCATCAAAAGCTTGATGCCCGAATTGATCGTATTTTTGTTTTTTTTCTGCAGTCCCAAGCACATCGTAGGCCTCCGCTGCTTCCTTGAATTTTTCTTCAGCCGCCTTGTCACCTTGGTTTCTGTCAGGGTGAAATTTTATTGCTAATTTTCTATAGGCATCTTTGATTTCCTTTTCTGTAGCGGTTTTGGACACGCCTAGTATTTCGTAATAATCTCTTTTTGACATGGCTATCTTGTTACAGGTCGCAAGTCACAAGTGTTAAGTCGCAAATAGTAAAAACTTGAAACTAAAATCTTGTATCTTGAGACTATTAATAATTTATTTTCCTACAACTACTTTAGCGAATCGAATGACTTTTTCGTGCATCATATATCCACTTTCTATTTCATCTATTACTTTACCTTTTTGACTTTCGTCAGGTACAGGTATTTCCGTAATAGCTTCGTGCTTTTCTACATCGAATGCCATACCTTTAGCCTCTATTTTTTTTACCCCTTTTTTCTCTATGGATTTGTTTAGTTTGTCATAAATTAAATTTATTCCTTCCTTTATAGCTGACATATCTTCTGACCCTTCAAAGGACTTAATGGCTCTTTCGAAATCATCCTTAACCGAAATCATTTCGAGAATGATATCCTTGCCTGCTATGGCATAAAATTCTCTTTGCTCTTTAGCTATTCTTTTTTTATAATTGTCGAACTCTGCGAATAGGCGAAGAAACTTGTCTTTTTGATCAGCAAGTTGAGATTCCATTGAGCTTTCGGCATTTTCAGTTTCTTTAATATCCATTTCTTCATGATGCGCTTCTTGGTTCAATTGCGGATCTTCATTCACGTTCTTTTCTTTATCTTCCATTTAACTTTGTTTTATAGGTGTACATCAAATAATCTTCCAAATGGTTTAATGTTGACATTTTGACAGCAAAAAATAACCCAAAATCTAAAGTTCAACTGTAGATTTTGGGTTTTATGATTGTAATTAGAGATGCTGCGGATGTTATTTTGCTACGTTCACGGCTCTTTTTTCACGAATAACCGTTACTTTTATCTGACCAGGGTAAGTCATATCATTCTGAATTTTTTGTGCTATTTCAAATGATAAATCTTCCGACTCCTTATCGCTGATTTTATCACTTTCTACTATGACTCTTAGCTCTCTTCCTGCTTGTATTGCATACGCTTTTTCCACTCCTTTGTAGCTTCCCGCTATTTGTTCCAATTCCGTAATTCGCTTCATGTAGCTTTCCATGACCTCTCTTCTGGCACCAGGTCTGGCTCCTGATATGGAATCACACGCTTGGATAATAGGAGAAATCATAAACTTCATCTCTACTTCATCATGGTGTGCCCCTACAGCGTTGCATACAGCAGGATGTTCTCCGTATTTCTCACATATTTTCATGCCTAGAAGCGCATGTGACAACTCAGATTCTTCGTCAGGTACCTTGCCAATATCATGAAGAAGTCCCGCGCGTTTTGCCAATTTTGGATTGAGTCCTAATTCGGCTGCCATGGTAGCACATAGATTGGCTACTTCGCGTGAGTGCATCAAGAGGTTTTGACCATAACTCGAACGGAATCTCATTCTACCGATATAGCGTATCAACTCAGGGTGCATACCTTGAATATTCAAATCGAGAACGGTTCTTTCTCCTATTTCTACGATATGGTCTTCCAATTGCTTTTGCGTTTTAAGCACCACTTCTTCGATTCTAGCAGGGTGAATACGACCATCGGCCACTAATCGCTGAAGGGATAGCCGAGCAACCTCTCTTCTTATGGGGTCATAGCCAGAGATGATGATAGCTTCAGGAGTGTCATCGACGACAAGTTCACAACCAGTAGCGGCTTCTATGGCACGTATGTTTCTACCTTCTCTACCTATGATTTGACCCTTCTGATCATCGCTATCTAGGTTGAAAACAGAAACGGTATTCTCAATGGCATATTCTGAAGCGGTTCTTTGAATAGATTGAATAATTATTTTTTTAGCCTCTTTATTGGCTTTGTTCATTGTTTCTTCTATGATGACCTTAGATTGCTTCATGGCCTCGCTCTCTGCTTTGGCACGAACGCTTTCTATAAGCTGTTGTTTCGCATCTTCCTTAGACATTCCAGAGATTTTTTCTAGTTCTTGTTGAAAGGTAACATGCTGTTTTTCTACTTCTTCTTGTTTTTTTTCTAGCGTTTCTTGTTGTTTTGCCAGAAGCGCTCGTTCATTTTCTACCTCCTTGTCCTTCCTAGATTGTTGCTCTATTTTTTGGGAAAGTTGAGATTGACGGTTTTTAAAGTCTGATTCCTTTTGAATGAGCTTAGACTCTCTATCTCGCGTAGATTTTTCAAACTCAGCAGTGAGTTTGAGTTTTTCTTCTTTAGCTTCGATTAATTGATTTTTCTTAATGTTCTCCGCTTCTTTTTTAGCATTTTCTACTATACGAAGAGCTTCTTTTTTGCTTTCTTCTTCTAGCTTGGTTACATCGGATGAGACACTTTTCTTACCGAAAATAAACCCAGCTAATGTCCCAAGAAGTCCTATGATTCCTAAAACAATTAACACTATTGGATTTTCCATAATTTTTGAACTAGTTTATATATTAATTTAATACGTTAATTAAATCAATATACTCTAAAATAAAGACCTAACTATTCAAAGCAGCGTCGAGCAATCCTTCTATCTTATCGATTTCAGGCTCTATGCTAAGGTCAGGAGCGGAGGGGATCTGACTAGGGTTATTTTGCTGTGCATACAGTTGTAAAATACACATGGCTAAATAGTCCTGATTGTCCTTCGCATCATACACAGACTTTAATTGTTCTATTCTGTGGTTGACGGATTTCACTATACTAAGTATCTTCTCCTCATCTTGCTTAAAGATTTTGAGAGGATACGTTCTATTAGCTATGACCACCTCCCGGTGGACTCTCTCCTGCTGACTCATAGTTTCTCTATCTGCGCTATACAGTTATCTATTTCAGATATATATTGATCTATTTGAGCTTTAATTTGTTCTTTTGTTAAATTCTCGACCGCTAAGGTATTGAATTTTAACTTATTTTCTGCGTTTTCTTTTTCCGATATTAGTTTTTCTAGATTCGATTTCAGTCTATTCTGCACGTCTCTAGAGAGTTCTAAATCAGATTTTAATTTTTCATTTTCAGTTTTTAACTCTTTGGTAAGAGTAGCTAGTTTTTGAATTTTCTCATAAATAGAGTCTAGACGTGCTTGCATATTTTGAAGAATTAAGATATTAGTCCCGATAGCTATCGGGAAGAAGTGAGATCTTAGATTTTAATTATAAAACTGAATTATAGCCTTGCAACATTTTTAAACTTTCCACTTTTCACTTTAGACTTGTAACTTATAATTATCCCGCTTCAGCTTCTACCTCCATGACTTCTGGAACCATCCGCTTTAGTAGACCCTCAATTCCCGATTTTAATGTAATCTGCGAAGAGGGGCAGCCGCTGCAAGAACCCTGCATTTTCAGTTTGACTAACCCATTTTCAAAGGAATGAAAGGCAATAAAGCCACCATCTTTTTCTACAGCGGGTTTTACATATTTTTCCAGCAAGTCTTTGATTTTTCCTTCTACTGTATCCTCTTTTTCGCTCATTTTTTCCGCTAGCTGAGTATCAAGGTAGGACTTTGTGACGATATCAAAATTATTTTCGATGTACATCTTTATATAGTCTCTGGCTTCGCTCATATACTCATACCAGTCGTTTGGAATGCTCTTGGTTATGGTCACAAAATTGTTGGAAACAAAAACCCCAGATAGCCAGTCGAATTTTTCAAATAGACTATCCGCTAGAGGAAATTCTCTAGTATCTTCGCCGCGTCTTCTATCTATGATAATGTTTGGCAATAAAATCTGGTTAGTAACTAACTTTAAACTCTCAGGATTCGGAGTTTGCTCAAAATATATTTCAATTGGTGTGTGCATCTATTGAAGTTTTACTTTCTAACGTATAAATTAAAAAATTAATTCCTTAAATGTCTTTTAGATTGACACGTGGCAATGGATTTTCTCTCATAGTTTTTTGTTTGGCACGCATATGATAAATATCGAGTGCATTGGTTATGGCATGACTCATCGATGTAGAATCTGCGATATCTTTATCTACTATGTCAAGCGCTACACCGTGGTCCGGAGAGGTTCTGACGTATGGGAGGTTGGCAGTAAAATTGATTCCTTCCCAGCCAGAGATATACTTAAAAGGGATAAGAGCCTGATCGTGATACATTGCAAGCACCCCGTCAAAATGAGGAAATTTAGCTCCTCCAAAAAAACTATCTGCGGAGAATGGACCTTGAACTATTATTTTTTCTGTTTCGGCCTTCTTGATCGCTGGACTGATTTTTTCAATTTCATCCTTACCTATTTTACCATTTTCTCCTCCATGCGGGTTGAGAGCCAATACCGCTATTTTAGGCCGTTGACAGCCAAAATCGTAGGTAAGTGATTGGTTGAATAGCTTGATTTTATCATAAATCATCTGCGTCGTCAATGTTCTAGACACCTCTTCTAGCGGGATATGCTGGGTTACCATTGCTACGCGCAGCGCATCCGCAGTCATAATCATAAGGTTATCTTTTACTCCAGCTTTATTTGCCAAATACTCTGTGTGACCTGTAAATGGCGGATTAGTAGTGATAAATGCCTTATTGACAGGACCTGTGACCAGAATATCGATCTTCGCTTGTTGTAGGAAGAATAGAGCATCATTAATAAATCTTAGGCTCAAAGAACCAGAGAATTCATTCGATATTCCCATATTGACAATTACTGGCTTATCTGCACATTCTATAAGGTTGGGCAGCTTTGCATGCAGTTTATATTCTCCTTGCTTTTGAAGGACATTAAAATTTGTCTTGATATTTGGCAATGCCTTCTTATAAAATTGGACAACACTCTCTGATCCAAAAACCACTATATGACAGTGCTTATAGATGCGTTCATCCTCTAAAGCCTTGAGAATAATCTGAGGACCAATGCCATTGACATCGCCCATGGTAATACCAATAACAGGCTTCTTTTTTTCCTCTACAATCATTTATATTTTTGATTTAAGGAAATGGTACAATAATCGAACACCATATCCAGAACCGCCTTTTGGCTTATAGTGTTCGGGAGCATTCAAAAATGAAGGTCCAGCGATGTCTATATGTATCCAAGGGTAATCTGTAAAGTGAGCTAAGAATTTTCCAGCAGTAATACATCCACCTTCTCTTCCACCGACATTTTTGATGTCCGCTATATCTGACTTGATCAGTTCATCATACTCATCCCAGAATGGCATTTCAGCCACTCTCTCATGGGTATCATAACCTATTGTGGCTAGATGATTTTTTATTTCTTGTGGAGCAGATCCCATGATGGCAGCACCATGTTGTCCTATTGCCATAACTTGTGCACCAGTTAAAGTAGCTAAATCCAACACCAATTCTGGTTTATACTTTTTTGCATAGTCCAATGCATCACCTAGAATAAGTCTACCCTCGGCATCCGTATTCAAAACCTCTACCGTTATGCCTCCTCTCAGGGTAATGACGTCTCCTGGTGTATAGGCCATTTCACCTGGTCTATTGTCAGTAGCAGGTATCAGTCCAACTACATGTATCGGGAGCTTGTTCTTAGCTACAGCATATATAGCACCTACTACAGCAGCAGCTCCTGCCATATCCGATTTCATAGAGTCCATACTGCCGGGTGTAGGCTTAAGTGACAGCCCCCCTGTATCATAAACGACTCCTTTACCAACCAATACATACGGTTTCTTATTCTTGGCATTCTTTGGTTTATATTCCATGATAGTGAATGTAGGAGGCAATTGTGAACCGTAGTTGACAGCTAATAAGCCACCCATTTTCTCCTTGATGATTTCCTTTTTATCTAAAACCTTCACTGAAAAGTTTGCAGCCTTACCTAGTTTCTGTATTTCTTTGCTAAATCTCTCAGCAGTCAAGGTAATTACAGGCTCATTGACAAGGGTTCTAGCGAAATATACACCCGTTAGTACTTCATTCAACTCTACAAAGTCTGAGGACTTCAACTTAGCATCATCTATACTTAGTTTTTTTAGTTGATTCTTCTTTTTGTCTGACTTATATGTTAGGAATTGATAATTTGAAAGAATAATACCCTCTGCCAAACTCAAGAGAAGGCTTGGATCGGCGACAAACGAAGTCAAACATAAGTTTTCTATATGAAACTTCTTGGTCTCTTTATACAAGGTCGCCCCTTTTCTTCTACATTCTTCCTTGGATTTCGCCAGAGATTCCTTAGATAATTTATCAATTTGAACGGCAATTTTAGTTTCCTTCTCAGAACGAAGAATGGCTATTCCACCATTTTCAGCAGATTTTTTTAATTCTGCAAGCTCCCAAGCTGTAAATCCCATTTTGGCATTTGCTGTGCCTTTTTCCATGAGAAAAACTTTTTCTTTCGCACCGGCTATTTTTCCGGCCGCAATTTGGATAGGTTTTGAATCTAACATGATTTATATTTAAACTGTGTTACAAAAAATAATTGACTATAAATTTGCAAATCTAACAATTTAAGCCAATTTCAATCCTTAATAACCGTAAAAACAACTATTCCTTGGAATTAAAAAAGACCTTAGGGCAGCATTTTCTTATAGACCAAGTGGTTTTAAAAAGAATAGTTTCAGCAGTGGAAAGCCTAGGGCCATTAAATACGCTAATTGAGGTTGGGCCTGGTATGGGCGCATTAACCCAATACTTGATAGAATTGCCCATTAAAGATTTTTATCTTATTGAAAAAGATGACCGATTCGTAGTAGAATTGCCCAAAAAGTTTCCTAGTCTAAACGGTAAAATCTTTCATCAAGATGTATTGAGCTTTGATTATAAGAAGGAGCTGGATCGGGAGGTTACCATTGTAGGCAATTATCCTTATAATATTTCCAATCTAATCATGTTTTGGATTATAGAAAATTCGGAATATGTAGTGAATAGTGTCGGGATGTTTCAAAAAGAAGTAGCCAAGCGAATTGCTGCCAAGCATGGATCTAAAGACTATGGGATTTTGAGTGTCTTGACCCAATCGATGTATGAAGTAGACTATCTTTTTGATATACCTGCAGAGGCCTTTGACCCACCTCCGAAAGTAGTATCTGGAGTAATCAAAATGCAAAGACGACAAGAACCTTTGGCAGATTACACTAAGTTAAAACGACTTGTCAAGGCTGCATTTAATCAGCGGCGAAAAATGCTCAGCAATTCATTAAAAGGAGTACAGTTTTCGGATACGCAACAATATGAATTTATTAAAAATTTAAGACCGGAGCAATTAAGTATGGAGCAATTTTGTGAGCTTTCTAAAGATTTAATATAAGGTGACAAAAAAAGCCCTGATTACCGAAGAGTTTCATTCAAGTCTCTCAGAAGGACTCAAAAGCCTCGGTTATACCTGTTCTCAAGATTGGGAGTCGACATCGGATACGGTGAGGGCATCCATTCATGAATATGATATATTAGTAATCAACAGTAAAATACGTGTAGATAAAGCAATGCTTGACTTGGCCAAAAGACTAAAAGCCATCATTCGCATTGGTTCAGGATTGGAAATTATAGACCTAGACGCGTGTTTAGAAAAAAATATACAGGTTATTTCAACTCCAGAAGGCAACGCCAATGCAGTAGCTGAGCATGTATTAGCCTTTATATTGTCGTCGTACACTAATATATTTCGAGCCCAGACCGAATTGATGGAGGGTCAATGGAATAGAGAACGTAATCGAGGCGAAGAACTGAATAGCAAAGTACTCGCGGTCATTGGGTGCGGGAATAATGGCAGTCGATTGGTCAATCTGCTTTCCGGATTTAATACGGAGATACTTATATATGATATCCAAGACATTCGGAGTCGAATTGTAAATCCTCATGCACGACAAATATCCATGGAAGCAATATTTCAAAAGGCGGATATTGTTTCTTTTCATCTACCTTTAAACCCGACCACCCAGCACCTCATTCAATTGAATTATCTTAAACATTTTCAAAAACCGATTGATTTAATCAATACCTCACGAGGGGGCATATGTAAGGAAGAGGATTTATGGCAGGCTCTCAAAGGGGGCTATGTAAAAAGGGCTTTCCTAGATGTCTTTGAAAAAGAACCAATTAGTCTGACAGAAGAGTTAAAAAAACTAATACAAGATGGCAAACTCTTTATAAGTCCACATATAGCAGGTTGGACAAATGAAAGCAAAAAGCGCATGGCAGAAATAGCCATAGAAAAGATTAAATCGACTGATTTCCTATAAACTGTCACTTTTTTTTATATTATTTAAACAAAACTGCTAAATTTGCTCGGTTTTTTTGTGCACCTTTGCACTAAGAAAATAATTAGTAACATTGAATTAGGAGAAGATATGAACAAATTTTTACAATTAGTCTGCATTTTACTTATTACGTCATTTTCTGCGAAAGCACAGACTGGGGAGATTCAGGGACGAGTTTTAGACGACAAAGGGGAGCCTGTGCCGTTTGCAATTGTGATTGTTATTACAGACCAAGCCGGTAAGCAGAGAACCTCAAAAGGAACCAAAGCGGATGCTAATGGTCGATATACCTTAAAGGGTTTAAATCCTGGCACATATAATTTAATGGCCACTTCAGTAGGTAAGCCGAATACTATCGAATTGGGGATTCAGGTATCAGCAGGAAGACCCACCGAGCAAAATTTTGTGATGGAGCTGAGAAGTAATACGAAGAAGGAAGTAATCATAAAAGCGGTAGCGCCAGTAAAACCCCCTAAACTCATTGACGTATATAAGCCAAAAGAAAATGTAATTGGGGAACAAGAAGTGAAAGATGCCTCCATGCGAGATGTTGGTTCTATAGCTGCCAGTACTGGCGGTATTGTGCAGTCTGATGTCGGAGGAGGTCTCAACGCCGGAGGGGGACGAGAAGGAGGTTTGGTTTATTTCGTAGACGGTGTGAAAATGACGGGCTCGCCAGGTGTCCCAGCAACGGAAATAGCGCAGATGGAGGTATTCACCAGTGGTATCCCTGCCAAATATGGAGATGCAGATGCGGCAGTGATAACTATTATAACGAAAGGACCTTCCGATAAACTCATGGGGAAAGTGGAAGGCTTGACTTCTCAATTTCTAGATCCATTTGGATACAATCTGGGTGGATTCAGTCTTCGAGGTCCAATCATTCGGAGAAAAGCCAAGATAGATACCATGGCACCAGGGGTCTATGAAAAAATAAAAGGTGAGTCTATTTTAGGCTTCTCAATCAACGGAGAGTATGAATATAAAGGAGATAATAATCCTACCATCAATGGAAACTGGAAAGTGAAGGATGATGTGATGAAAAATATCTTGGACAATCCTTATCGGCTTTCCGCAGACGGCAGTCAATTACTTTTATCGCAAAGTTTTCTTACCATTAATGACCTTGAGCGCATCAATTCTCACCAGAATACTTCTGCAGGAACGTTTAGACTCAATGGTAAATTAGACTGGAAAGTGGTGAAGAATAGTACAAATATCACCTTGGGATTTAGAGGAGAGGATAATGAATTCAATAATTATATACAACGATATTCTCTATTGAATTATCAAAATAACCCAATATATAGAAATAAGAGTTTCAATGCCTACTTAAGACTCTATCAACCATTATTTAATTCAGACAAGCAAGTAAATAAAGCATTTAGAAATACGACAATGTTGTTGCAGGTAGATGCTACTTTATCAGGACAAGATTTCAAATCACCGGTAGGCAGAGACAATCCATGGCATTATGGATACATTGGAAAGTTTGAAGAAGAAAGAGCATGGAACTGGGAGAGAAAAACAGGTGGTGATGGAGAGAAGGTATATTATAATCCCAATCAGTTTTTGACATTTACAGATTTTGTATCCGCCAATTCATCTACTTCGAATGCAGTCAAATTTACTCCTGGAACTATCAACGCTCCAGCCGCAGCGCAGACAGCGTACTTCCTAAATATGTATAATAATACCGTAGGGAAATCAGATCAAGGACCATTGAGATCGATCACTGCCATAGAAAATGCGGGAGGGGTTATCAATGGATTGAGAGCCAATATCACGGTACATGACCTTTTCTTCCCCGCTACGAGGGTTTTCAATGGTATACAAAAACAAGAAAATGTACAGTTAAGAGCCACTGGAGCATTCAACTTCGATATTGAACCAGTGAAGAATAAGAGCGCTTTTATCAATAAGCATACAATAGAAGTTGGCTTCGAGTTAGAGCAGAGAATAAATTCTTCATATAACATAAATCCACTGACCTTATGGACAGTGGCCCAATCTGGATTCTTGAATAATCACTTGGCTCCAGATAATAGTAGGAATTTCAACCCCTTGATGATTATGCGTGGGGGTACAGTACGAATGAGATTGGAGGATTACATAAAGCAGGACACAATTACTTTTGCGGCCTTTGATACTTTATTATACGACAAAGAAGTCTCTAACGGAGCTCAGACTAATTTTTCTCGTAATTTGAGAAATGATTTATTTGGAGGAGATTCTACCGTAAGAATTAATATTCATGAGTTAGACCCAAATAAAATGAAATTAGAGTGGTTCTCGGCAGATGAATTGCTCAATAATGGTCTAGTTGGAGGAAATGGATACGATGTGTATGGCAATCAATTAGGAATGTCCACTACCTTTAATGAGTTTTTTACAGCTAAAGACAATAAAGGTAATTTCTTAAGACATGTGGCGGCGTTTATGCCGAGATATGGCGCTGCCTATATTCAAGACAGATTTCAATTAAAATCCTTGGCTTTGAATGTCGGTCTGAGAGTAGATTATTACGATCCGAATACGAATACACTGCGAGATCCTTATGTACCCCAAGGAGGAAGAACCATAGGTATGGTGGATTCCATCGGTGGAGTTAAAGCTGTTCACCCTAAAAATCTACCTTCTGATGCGGTAGTTTATGTGGATAGAACAACAGGTCCCGGTCGAATCACAGGATATCGAGTAGGCGATCAATGGTATTCAAAAGATGGGGCGGAAGTAGCGGGTTCTAATCCTATAGAAATAGAAACGGGGGGGAATATTCAGCCTTATTTAATAGGTAATACAGCCGAAGAACGAGCGAAAAGAGATATGGGATCCACAACCTTTGATCCCGAATTGATGTTTAGAAAAGTAACTCCACGTATAGCCCTTTCACCGCGCGTCAACTTTTCATTTAACATAGATACCTTTGCCTTACTTTTTGCACACTATGATATCTTGAATCAAAGAGCAGAAGTTGGTGCTCCTACAGCTTTGAATTATTACAATCTACTGCAGCGAAGAAATACCTCTTTTATCAATAATCCAGACCTTGATTTTTCTTCTACTACAGATTTGGAAGTTGGGTTTAAACAGAGACTTAATTCTAGATCTACCTTGACAGTCAATTTTCAATACAGAGAATATTCCAACCAGGTCTCTGTGACGAGAATACAGGGAGCCTACCCAGGAGCCTACAATACGTTTAATAACTCAGATTTTTCTACGGTAAAGTCCATCGGACTTGCTTTTGAGCAGCGAAGAATGAAGAATCTTAAACTTAAAGCAAATTATACCATGTCCTTTGCTGAGGGAACTTCTTCATCCAGAACGGCTCAGTTAAACCTAATCAATGCAGGTTTGGGAAATATGCGGGTCATTTATCCTTTGGCGTGGGATACAAGACACAACTTGAATTTTATTGCAAATTATAAATTTGATAGTCGGGACCCTTATAACAAGGGTATACCGAAGTTTTTGAGAGACATAACAGTCAACTTTGATATAAATCTTCGATCAGGAACGCCATTTACCCAGCAAACAGCTCCAACCCCAGAAGCATTCATGAATACAACCGCAAGAGCCGTAAACCTAGGCGATATCAATTCAGGAAGTCTACCTTGGAGATTTATGACCAACTTTAAAATGGATAAGGATTTAACCTTTAAGTTCGGAAAATCAGATTCGTTAAAAAACAAGGGACTAGATACGCGAAGAGAATTCGGATTGAACATCTACCTTCAAATTACTAACTTATTTAACTCCATGAACGTATTGAATGTATACAGATATACCGGTAGTCCGACGACGGATGGCTATCTAAATGGCCCCGACGGTCAATTGGACTATAGATCTAAGGAGGCTATAGCTGTTGGCTATGGTCAAGCCTTTAGAGATTTATATAATGTGGCATTAGAAATTCCTGAAGACAGAAACTCCATGTTTATACGTCCACGAGTTATCCAGTTGGGAGCAGTACTATCATTTTAATACAAGGTAAAAACATAAATAATACAGGTATGAAAAAAATATTAATTTTAATTTTAGGACTCTGTTTAGGAGTATTGAATGCGGCAGTAAATACTGCGCTTGACAAAACCGTGGTTCCTCAGAATAAGCCACTGAACGCGCGAGCAGGAGACTGTGTGCGAGGAAAAGCCAGCATTTTTTTGGAGGTAAATAATATTCGAGCCATGCTTCTCAATAGTGGGGATCTCTGGTGGGATAGAAATACCGCACAATATGAAGCTCCAAAGCGAACAGATGAGCAGGTAAAGAACAAAACAAGAGCCACCTCTCCATTGTTTGCGGGCTCGGTATGGATATCTGGTTTAGTCGGCGGCAACCTGCGTATGGCAGCTATCCGATATAGTGCCAATCAAAGTGCTTGGTGGCCAGGTCCAATGAAACAAGGAGTAGCGACTATTAATAAAGCTAAATGCGAGAAATTTGACCAATTTTGGGTGGTTACCTCTGATGAAATCAATGCCGCCCTCAAAGAAGGTAAAATATCGCAGTCTATTTTAGAATGGCCAGGTAAAGGTAATAAATACCTAATCGATGTAAAAAAGAGCTTTACAGCAGAAGACCTGTCAGAAGAGTTAGCGCCTTTCAACGATATCAACTCAAATGGAATTTACGAGCCTGAAAAAGGTGAATTACCTTCTATCAAGAACGTGAGATTAAGTGATTTAAAGTACAAAAACAATAAATTTACCTTTGCAGATCAAATGATATTCTGGGTGATCAATGATGTGGGTAACGACCACGTGAGCCCTGCTTCTACGCCTATAGGTGCCCAGATGAATTGCTTGGCTTTTGCCTTTAAATCTTCTGATGAGCTAAACGATATGACCTTCTATACCTATGAAGTGCATAATAAATCCAATGTAACCTTGGAACAAACCTATATGTCACAATATATGGATGCGGATTTAGGAAACTACAATGATGACTATGTAGGATGTGATACCACGCGTTCTATTGGTTTTGTGTATAATGCAGATGATTATGATGAAAATGCAACGTCACTCGGTTATCTAGATCAGCCACCAGTATTCGCAGCAGATTTCTTCGAAGGACCCAAAAAAGCCAATGGTACTCCTATCGGTTTATCTTCATTTGTTTATTATATCAATGGTCAGGGAGGACTTTTTAATGACCCACAAACAGAGGTTCAAGCTAGAAACTTTCAACAAGGCTTGGCTAGCAATGGCACTCCTTTAACAGTAAGTCCAGATTGTGGTACTCCCGCGTTTCCAACGACAAAATTTTGTTTTTATGGCGATCCCTCCAAGCCTGGAGAGTGGTCTATGTGCGGCGGGTTGTTCGCGCCATTTACTCCTCGCGACTTGAGATGGCTTCAAAACTCAGGACCCTTTGATATGGAGAGTGGTTCCTTTGAAACCGTCACTATTGGTTGTATATTTGTGAGACCCCCAAAGGCTAGTCAAACAGGTTGTAGACCAGTGATGAGATTAATCCAAGATGCAGATGATAAGGCACAGCGTTTATTTGATTTTCAGTTTGAAAAATCTCCTGGTCCGGATGCCCCAGATTTAAAGATAATAGAAGCTCCTAATAAATTATATTTTACTATTGAAAATACACCGGCATCTAACAACTACGGAGAAAACTATAATCTAAAAAATATTGATATTCCAGTTTTGCCATGGAATAAAGATACGACCTATAGATTTGAGGGCTATGCTATCTATCAGATTTTGAGCGAAAACGCAGTGAGTAATTTGACAGACCTCAAAGATCCTTCCAAGGCTAAATTAATAACCTATATGGACCGAAAGAATAACATAGATCGGGCGGTTAATTTTGCGGATGATGTGGTCAATGGTCAAGCGATTACGACAATTGAACATGATATTAAACTACCAAATAAAGGTATTGAGCGAGAAATCTTAATAGATAAAGATAACTTTCAGTTTGAAGGGCAATCTTTTTTAGCGAATAATAAGACCTACTTTTACGCCACGGTGGCATTCGGATATAATAATTACAAGAACCCATTAGATGCCAAGGTTTTCCAAAAAAAGCAATTGATTTTTAGTAATTCCATAAAGATATTCAAAGGAACCCCACACAATAATGATTTCTGGGGAATAAAGACGAGAGCAGAATATTATCAAGGAATTCCTGTGACTAGAAAGCAGGGACAAGGTCATGGAAAGTATTTTCTAGATTTAGCCGATGGCGAAGAACAAAAAATACTTGCCAATGGAGCAGTGAGTGACTTGACCTATCAAGGGGGTAAATCGCCCATTCTTGTAAAAGTGGTGGATCCATTTAAAGTGCAGAATGCGAAGTTCAAATTGACTATGATAGATTCTTCAGCAATAAATATGCCTGACAGATTTAACTTGAATGAAACATACTGGTCGTTGGAAATAAAAGATACTGCCACGAGAACGATTTATGCGGAAGGTAATCTAGATCGAGATTTCAGCCAATCGGTATATGCGAAAATAAATGGCACCCTTGAGAGCTATGGTATAGCTATAGCCACAACCAATCCTGATACATTGGGAACCATTGCCAGAAACGGGAGAAAATATTATGGCTATACAGATGCCAGCATCAGCTTTAAAGATAGCTCCAAGAAATGGCTTAGGCTTTTGGCTGATGAAGATGGAGTCAATTATAAAGATTGGGTGAGATCGGGTGCAGTGAATGACAATTCTGCCAAGTATGCCTCTTCGTATACCGTTATCAATGGAAGAAAAGTATGGACGGATTCCATGGGAGTTTTTGCTAAGGTTCTCGATGGTAGTTTTGCTCCTTATTGTTTGGCGGCTAATGCGAACATTGTGGCTCCTGTAGCGGACAACAATTATCAAAGCTTCAGTCCAGGGTTCAAATGGCGCAGGGTTTCACCAGACTCCGCTACTATGGTGACATGGGGAGAAGGTCCTGAGAATACATTAGACTCTATATTTAGTGTAGATTTAGTGATAACTCCAGACAAAACCAAGTGGTCAAAATCTGTGGTTTTTGAAACGGGGGAATCGGAACTATTCACTGAGGGAAATGCTTTCAAAGGACAATTAAGACAAGCTACGAGTGTGGATAAGGAGGGACTTCCTTTAGGTGCAGATAAAGGCCTAGGCTATTTCCCGGGTTATGCGATAAATCTGGAGACAGGGGTTAGGATGAATGTATATTTTGGAGAGAACTCTCGATTCAGAGGAAAAAATGCTGCAAATATGCGTTGGGACCCAGATACCACCACCGAGACCGTCTTGGGTAATCCTCTTTATGGTGGCAGTCAATTTATTTATATCATGAATACTCCGTATGACGATGAGAATACCGCCACTCAGGATGGGGCGCTCCTAACCGCTAATTTCAACCAATTTAATGGTTCGGGAACTGCGCGAACACTAAATGCTAATGTAGCTAATTTTTATAGACAAATTGCATGGACTTGTGTTCCTCTGACTGCAAAAAATTTCAGCCTGTATAATGCTTCTGGAGAGTACGAAATACCTACAGAGGTCAGGATAAAAATAAGAGTAGAAAAGCCATATAATAAATACCAAGGGGACGAGTCCGTGTATGAATTTTCTACAGAAGGACTTCAGCCACAAAAAAGCGATAGCCTATTGAGCTCGGCCTTTGATAAAATGACAGTTGTTCCTAATCCATACTATGCTTTTTCTTCCTATGAATTAAATGCTACACAGAACATTGTGAAAATTGTGAATGTTCCGAAAAATAGTATCGTAAGTATTTTTACGACAGATGGCATGCTAGTGAGAAGATTAAAGTTAGATCCAAAGGGTATCGTAGATGGACAATATGGTGATAACTCTGGAAACATTAATTACGACAATTCAATAGATTGGGATTTGAGAACGACTACGGGTGTTATGGTCTCAAGTGGAGTATACTATATTCATGTGGAAGCACCGAATCTGGGAAGTAAAGTATTAAAGCTATTCGCTACTATGAGAGCAGCCGATGTAAGTAATTTTTAATTGTATATAAAGTAGAAGAAAGCTATGGTGAAGTTTTATAGATGGACGTTGTGGATTGGAGTCTTGATACTAGGTCTCTATGCTCAAGCCGGCAATTCGGATAGAATTGGAGAGGCAGGAGCTTATGAATTATTGATCAATACACAAGCGAGGACAATGGGTCTCATGGGAATCAATTCGGCCAATGTTCGTGGGATAGATGCCCTAGGCTCTAACATAGCTGGTTTGGCGCATAATAAAGGAATGAGTGTTTTTAGTAATTACACTAGCTGGCTAAGCGCTACGGGGACATCACTCTTTAATGTAGGTGTTGGAGGAGAAATTTCCAATGGAAATACGATAGGATTCTCCATTGGCTATATGACTTTTGGCGAAATACCAAGAACAACGACGATAAATCCTGAACCCTTAAGTACATTTTCTCCATTCTATCTCAATCTAGGGCTGTCTTATGCGAGAGTATTTGGCAAAGGCGTGCGAGCAGGCATCACAGGAAAATTAATCAACCAGTCAATTAATAATCTCTCCGCATCTGGTTTTGCCTTGGATGCAGGAATGCAGTATACTACAGGAGAGAAAGAGGACTTTCACTTTGGTGTTTTTATCAGAAATTTAGGTTTCCCTATGAAGTTTTCTGGAGATGGATTGGTTATTAATAGACCTGTACCTTTAGGTAGTACACAGTATGATTTACCCTTTTACAATAGAGCCGCTAAGTTTGAATTGCCAACTCAGTTCTCTATAGCTTTGAGTAAAGATTTGTATTTTGGGAATAAGGCGAGTTCTTCGGACGTTTTTTGTAAACCTATACATAGATTTTCACCATCCTTAAATTTCGTCTATAATTCGTTTACTCCGAATAATTATGGACTAGGATTCGAATATGCCTTTAGAGAGCAGGTTTCCATTAGAGCAGGATTCTTGTATGAAGATAATACTTTTAATAAGGAAACCACTACGCGTGCGCACATGGGATTTGCTGGAGGGATTTCATATGACCTAAAAGTAGGAAAGGAAAGAAAGAAGACAAAAAACCCAACAGTTTTGGAAATTAGTTACAACTATAGACCTGCTCATGTATTTGGAGGTACCCATAATTTTGGATTTGTATACTATACAAGTAAATATAGCTACTGTGACGAATATATCATAGAAAAAGCAGCTGAAGTAGCTAAGACGGTCGTGCCCGAGAAGAAGGAACCTGAGAAAAAACCTGAACCTGAAATTAAATATATTACCAAGTATGATACTATTTTCAGGGATGCCCCAGCTAGAATAGAAACGGTGACGGACTACAAGAAAGTCAATGACATGCTCAAAAATTTTGCCAGCAATATCGAATTTAGAACAGGAACAGCTATCCTCACAGATCGCGGCGAAGGAGCACTTATGGTGGTCGGCGATATGATAAAGAGCTATCCAGAAACGCGATTTCTTATAGAAGGTCATACAGACAATGATGGCACTCCTGAAAATAATATGCGCTTATCAAAGCTTAGAGCGAAGACTGTAGCGAGATATCTAACAGAGTTCAAAGGAATACCAGAGGTCAATATGAAGGTAGAGTGGTATGGTGAAACGAAGCCTGTAGCAGATAATTCTACTGAAGAAGGTAAGCAAAGAAATAGAAGAGTCGAAGTCAAAGTATTGGATGCCAAATTGGAGAATATGTCTAAAGCAGCTTCTGCACCTGCAGTAGCGCCTGCCACCAAGAAGACAGAGCCGAAAGCAATAACCCCACCACCAGCGCCAAAAGCGGAAATTCCGACTCCGAAAAAAGAGACAATAAAAACACCGACCGAAACTATTGAACCTACCAATTCAGATGTACCAAAGAAGGCACCGCAAGATGAACTCAATGAAAACGCCAATAGTATTACCTTTAAAGCGGGAACAGACACAATGAATCGCAGTGGTCGAAGAGCCATAACGAATATAGTGAATGTATTAAAAGATAATCCAACGCTTAAAATTAAAATTGAATCTCATACGGACAATGGCAAGTATGCCAGCTCTAATATGGAGCTAACAGAGAAAATGGCCAAAGCGGTGAAAGATATGCTAGTGCAGCAGGGTATAGATGCATCCAGAGTATCTACAGAAGCCTTTGGCGATACAAAGCCAAAAGACACGAATGATTCAGATATTGGCCGCAAGAACAATCGAAGAATAGAGTTCAAAGTTGTAAATTAATAGTATATTTGTGCTCGGAAAATAAGGAGGTGTCTGCCATAGGCGGATACCTCTTTTTAATTATAAAATATCGATAAGTAATAGATTATGGCGAATGTTTTTCTTACCAAAGCGAGTTATGATAAATTAAAAGCAGACCTACAACATATGAAGTCCGCGGGCAGAGCTGAAGCTGGAGCAGCGTTAGCAGAGGCGAGAGAGAAGGGTGACCTCAGTGAAAATGCAGAGTATGATGCTGCTAAGGAAGAGCAGGCCAAATTAGAAAAACGGATAGCCCAGTTGGAAACGGCATTAGCCTCTGTAAGAATTTTGGACGAAAATGAAATTGATGATAGTAAAGTGAGCATCCTAACCACTATCAAAGTAAAGAACTTAAAAGCCAATAAAGAATTTACTTACAAAATGGTTTCAGAAATAGAAGCAGATTTCAAGACTGGTAAATTGTCCGTGATCTCTCCTATTGGAAAGGGTTTATTAGGGCATAAAAAAGGGGAGAAAGTGATCATTCAAACCCCAGCAGGTGCTATGGAATATCAGATATTAGATATTAAGAAATAAAAGAGGATAAGATGTCGTCTATTTTTTCAAAAATAGTACAAGGAGTAATTCCAAGTGTCAAGGTTGCTGAGAATGAGTTCGCTTTTGCGTTTATGGATATTTTTCCATTGAGAAAAGGACATGTACTAGTAGTTCCTAAAGTGGAGGTTGATGAGATATACAACTTGCCAGAGAAAGACTATACAGAATTAGCTAAATTTGCTAAACAATTAGCAAGTGCAATGCGAAAAGCATTTAATATGAGAATCGGTATGTCGGTTATAGGTCTTGAAATACCCCATGCGCACATACATCTCATCCCCATTGAGACCGCCAATGATATCAATTTCAACCAAGAAAAGCAGAAAGCAAGTACAGATGATCTTCAAAAAATTGCCGATAGTATCAAATCGCATTTATAATAACCTTTATAAAAATTAGTGTAAGATATATGCCGACCATAAATTTTCTTTCTATTATCCTAATCTAGGGAAAATACCATTCGGTAGAGTTATTTAAAATTAAGCATTTAAAATTCAACATTCAAAGTTATGCGCCAAATTAAATTTAGAGATGCCCTTCGAGAGGCCATGAGCGAAGAAATGAGAAAAGATCCATCTGTCTTCCTAATGGGAGAAGAAGTGGCTGAGTACAACGGAGCCTATAAAGTAAGTCAAGGTATGTTGGATGAATTTGGTCCTCGTCGAGTGATTGATACTCCAATAGCAGAGCTTGGTTTTACTGCCATTGGCGTGGGTGCAGCCATGAATGGACTGAAACCAATCGTCGAGTTTATGACGTGGAATTTCGCCTTACTTGCGATTGATCAAATAATTAATCATTCATCCAAGACGTTGTCTATGAGTGCTGGAGAATTCTCCAATCCTATTGTATTCAGAGGACCCAATGGGGCTGCTGGCCAACTAGGAGCTCAGCACAGTATGGCTTTTGAAAGTATGTATGCCAGTATCCCGGGTCTGAAAGTCATTTCACCTTCTAATGGCTATGATGCCAAAGGCTTATTAAAATCAGCTATTTTGGATCCAGATCCAATAGTTTTTATGGAGAGCGAAATGATGTACAGCGACAATTGTGACATACCTAATGAGGAATATTATATACCTATTGGGAAAGCGGATGTTAAAAGAGAAGGAACTGATTGCACGATTGTTTCATTCAACAAGATGATGAAAGTCGCTCTTGCCGCTGCAGAAGAACTAGCCAAGGATGGTATAAATTGCGAAGTAATCGACTTGCGAACTATTCGCCCATTAGATATAGATACAATAGTCGCCTCAGTGAAAAAGACCAATCGTTTAGTCATCGTTGAAGAGAGTTGGCCTTTTGGAAGCATCGCATCCGAAATTACATTTCAAGTTCAGAAAAATGCATTTGATTACCTTGATGCACCTATCAAAAGAGTGACGGGTGCGGATAGTTCTATGCATTACGCGGCTAACCTTGTAGATGCCTATATGCCGAATCCTGCTAAGGTAATAGAGGCGGTGAGGTCTGCGTTATAGCACTGTTCACTTTCAGAAAGTCATATGACTTTCTGAAAGTGAATCTTTGTAACGTCCTGAAATAAGTTGACGGATTAATAATTATCCCTGCAAATGTAAATC
>CAYXKX010000035.1:23291-23557 GCA_964465185.1 uncultured Chitinophagaceae bacterium | reverse complement strand
TTTTTCACTTTACCTTTGCCTTCTACTTTTACTCTCAAACCCATAGACTCTAGTAGATATACCGCATCTCGCACATTAAGTTGAACTACATTGGGCATGACCGATTTTGAAGAATAATAATTCGGTTTGACTACTATTTTATTCTTGGATGATATGGCCGTCACCATATCAGAATTGATATCATTGGATAAAATATCCCAATCAAAATAATCTGCGATTCTATCGACTTCCGATTTTAAACCTTTGAATGTGCTGAGGAATAAATT
>CAYXKX010000035.1:12014-23182 GCA_964465185.1 uncultured Chitinophagaceae bacterium | reverse complement strand
AGTATAATCTAACTGCGATGTCTTTGAAAACAGGAGCCGCTACCCCGCTGCCATAGTATCCAATATTGACATCGGGTTTATTTACAACTACGATGCATGCATAAACTGGATTTTGAGCTGGGAAATAACCAACAAAACTCGCTTGATACTTTTTATCTTTAAATCCCCGACTTCCTTCTGCCAATAAATTTGTTCCTGTTTTACCCGCAATTTTATAATACTGATTTCGAATATTACTGGCAGTACCCGAATCTACAACTCCTTCTAGCATCTTTCGAACAGCTGCTATAGTAGATGGTTTTGCAATTTGCTTATTTAAAACCACTGGTTCAAATTTTTCAACAATCTTATCATTATCCCTGATTTCTTTGACAATATAGGGCTGCATCAACTTGCCATTATTTGCTACAGCAGCATATAGTCCGAGTACTTGAAGCGGCGTCATTCTAATTTCATAACCTATAGACAACCATGGGAGCGTCACTCCTGACCATTCCTTGACAGGTTTTAAATCAGGCTCTGATTCACCCTTTATTCCTAGACCATATGATTTTGTCAAATGAAATTGTTCCAACTTTTCATAAAATTCATCTTTATTCTTATGGAAATGTTTGTATACAGGTTTGGAAATTCCAACATTGGATGATAACTCCAAAGCCTTGGCTAAAGTCACTTGCCCTGAAACTTTATGGTCATCCTTCAAGGTCAAATCATAGTATTTACATTCACCATTTTCTAAATCAATTAGTGTATTTTCATCGCAGTAGCCTTCATCTAATAAGGCCATTACAGAAGCCAACTTCATTACCGATCCAGGTTCATTCAATTCATTGATAGCATAATTTTTAATCTCTTTGTATTGTCCATCTTTGGTCTTGCCAATATTTGCTATCGCTTTTATTTCTCCTGTTTTCACATTCATCAAAATAGCACTTCCGTGTTCTGCTTTGTAATACGCAACGGATCTGTACAAGGAAGATTCCGTAATATCCTGCAAATTAACATCGATGGTTGTATAGACATCCAATCCGGGTTTAGAACCAAATTCACTATTATCATTCACAGGCATGTAAACCCCACCTGCTACTTTCTGCATCAACACTTCTCTATTTTCACCAGACAATTCTTCATTGAGCATACCTTCAATTCCTATAAGTGTTTTGCCATTCGAAGACACATAGCCTATGGAGCGCTTAGCTAACTCCCCAAAAGGTAGCTTGCGTGTATTGCTCTGAATCGTTATGAATCCAGACTTATTCTTCCCCAACTTGAAAAGAGGAATTTCCCGAATTTTTTTGAAATCCTGAAACTGGATATTTTTTGCTAGAAGGAGGTGTCTTGCTTTGTTTTCACGTGCATCGACTAGGTATGACCTCCATGCTTGAGGAGATTTCTCTGGCAAATTATACGATAATAATAGAGCAAGACTATCAATATGTTTTCTCCATAATGTATCGGTTAATCCATCTGCTTTGGTATCCATTCGAAGTTCAAACGTTGGAATGGTGGTGGCTAAAATACGCGAGTCTTCCGTAAAAATATTTCCACGTTCAGCCTCTATCTTTACTTGAAATAAGGTTAAATCATCGCCGAGCTTTCTCCAGTATCCGTCATGTGCAGTCTGAAGATCTACTATCTTGTATATAAAGACACACCCTAGAATGAAGAGTACAGCAAATACGAAATAGGCTCGACCTATTAAATAAATCTTGTCGTTGATATTCTTTCTTTTTTACAGTCAACTTATATGGCGGCATATTCAACTCTTCCAAACCCAGTGCCTGAGCTCTAGGCAATACTTCTGTCAATTTACTCTCATACATCAAATCTGACTTTATCGTCAGATAATCCCATCTCAACTCTTTCAACTCCTTTGCTTTTTTATTAATATCTCTAACTAAATTTTGTGCCATATGACTATTCCATATATAAATCATACAGAGCAGAAAGCAGAAAAATAGGAATTGAATATTCTTTGATATTTTTTCAAATACCTTTTGAACTAGTTCTTCTAAATTTAAATTTTTCTCAGTGTTTGCCATGAATGCACGAATTAATAATTTTTATTACCGCAGAGACGCAAAGCTTGGATGCTTCATTCTTATACCTTCGCATCGACCTATCATCACATTATCAATCCCGATAGTTATCGGGACAAATTGACTAATTTTCAAATTCAATCATCTCATCAACTCATCATCCCATCATCACATCATCTCATCATCACATCAATCAACCCTATCATTTTCAAATTGACTAATTTTCAAATTCAATCATCACATCCTCACATTATCATCCCACTCTCTCCATCACCCTTAACTTGGCACTTCTGCTTCGCGAGTTCTTTTTGATTTCTTCCTCTGATGGTCCTATCGGCTTTTTATTCAATAACTTCCAGTTCCATGATTTTCTCTTTCCAAATATATCTGTGGTAGGTTCATCATTAAATTCACCATACTTCATAAAATTCTTAACCGTTCTATCTTCCAATGAATGAAACGTTATCACCGATAGTCTCCCGCCCACTTTGATAAGTTCTACAATTGTCGTGAGCATTCTTTCCAACACTTGCAATTCTTGATTGACTTCCATGCGCAGTGCTTGATAAATAGGTGCAGCATAGGTTTCAAATATTCCAAATTGTATTCCTCGCAGGACATCATTCAAATCGTCGCTATAGTGAAACTTCTTCCCTTGTCTGACTTCTACGATACGCTGGGCTAGTGTTTTCGCATTTCTCACTTCCCCGTATCGTTGAAAAATAGTTTGCAGGGCTTCCTCTGAATAACTATTCAAAATATCCTTAGCCGAAGTGGTCATAGATTTATCCATTCGCATATCAAGATCTATATTTGGTCTGTAGCTAAACCCACTGGCATCATCATTTAACTGAAACGATGAAACCCCTAGGTCAGCCAAGACTCCATCCACTTCTTCCACTCCTATGGCAGTCAAATAATCAAATGCGTGTTCAAAATTTTGATGAATTAAAATCAAACGTTCATCCTCTAGTTTATTTTGAAATGCACTTTCGTCCTGATCAAAAGCATAAAGCCTGCCCTTTGGTCCCAAACTACTCAGAATAAGTTTGGAGTGACCGCCGCCGCCATAAGTCATATCGACATAGACACCATCGGACTTTAAATTAAGTGCCTCGACAGATTCATTTAAAAGAACACTTTTGTGATACTCCATATTATCACTGATCTAAAGTATCTTCACTATCTCCCATGACGCGTTCTGCGAGTTCTTCAAAAGAAGAAGAGTCCGCCTGACTGATCATGTCATTATATTTTTTCTGATCCCACAATTCATAATAGTCTTTCACGGGTGTCAAGATGATATCCTTTTTCATTCCTGCGAAATCCAATAATTGATTTGGTATATTGATACGGTCACTGCCGTCGAGAGCACAAATGGTAGCCCCACTGTAAAATTTACGAACGAATTCTCGCTTCTCTCTATTAAAGGTGTTGAGTTTATCTACTTTGGACTTGACCACTTCCCATACATCATAAGGATAAAGGGTCAAACAATTTTCGAAACCTCTATTAACTACGAATCGATGGGCGGCTTTATCAGACATAGCCTCTTTGAGGGCAGTAGGAATTCTCATCCTGCCTTTGTCATCGAGTTTTATTACTATTTCACCTAAAAATGCCATTTCAATTCTAAAATCTCCACAAAACTACACTTAATTTTTATTTAACCCCACAATTTCCCACTAATTTATCCATAAAAATTTGCACAAAATTAATATTGTATGTGGATTTAATGTTGATTATCTCCAAAACTATTATTAATAAAGAATCTAAAATATGGATAACTGAACTAACATTTTCAAAGTCAGTGGATAAGTTCTAGGCTATGGACAAACAAACCCAAAATCTACTTTTTATAAAAGTAGATTCGTATAAGAGTTTTAAAGTCAAAAGTTTATAAAACTTAATTAAAAATCTATCACGGGCTTAATACCACCTAACACACTATCCTTTTACTTCGTCAAAGTCTATTGTGCAAGGTGGTTTTAAGAAGTGGGAATCGGTGGGCAAAATTTGATAGTTTTGTGGCTAACCCAGTAAATAAGAATAATGAACCTAACCATATGGCACAATAAACTATGCTCTACCAGCAGAAAAGCTTTAGATTATTTGGAGAATCTTAGCTATAAAATTACAATTCGTCCCTATCTAACCGAGCCTCCTTCGGAAACTGAACTAGAGGAAGTGCTAAAGAAAATGGGGGAAGATGCTCAATTCATTCTGAGAAAAAAGGATAAGGTTTTTCTAGAAAAATTTGCTGACAAAAACCTTTCTAATAGTGAATGGATAAAGGCAATGCACAATAATCCTTCCATGATAGAACGACCTATTGTCATTTCAAAGGACAAAGCTTGGCTAGCGAGACCATTTGATAAATGGGCGGAGGAGTTTGAAGCTTAATAACTCTCTAAAAACTCCGCCGCTCTTTTTTCCGTCCAAAATACAGAATCCAAAGACCAAAAACCCACATGACCGCCTGAATGAGGGGCTTCAAAATGTATAAGAGCGCTCTTCTCAGCGAGTTCAAAGGGGAAACATGATGGAGAGAGAAAACTGTCATTTTGGGCATTGACGATAAGAACCGGGATTTTTATATTCTCTAAATAATGTAAGGAAGAAGATTTCTTCCAATAATCGAAGGCATCTTTAAAACCATGTATTGGCGCTGTAAACTGATTGTCAAATCCTTTGAAACTTTTTATAGAGTCAAAACTTTCTAAACTTAGTCTGTCAGGATATTGAACAACTTTGGCTTCTACTTTTTTTCTCAAACTTTTCAAAAAGCGACGCATATAGAATCGATTCCACCACTTAGAGAGTAGTCTCGAACTTCCTATTAAATCCAAGGGAACTGAAAAAGTCACTGCTGCTTTAATCTTCGGGTCTAGTTCCTCTCCTTTTTCTCCTAAATACTTTAAAGAAATATTTCCACCCATAGAAAAACCGATGAGATAAATAGAGGCATATACATGTTTGGAAAGTGCATACCGAATGATGGTATCTATATCTTCTGTGTCACCCGAATGATAGAAGCGCAGTTGATTATTGATTTTAGAGCCACAAGAGCGATAATTCCATGCTAAAACATTGTAGCCGTTTTCGAGTAAATGCTTAGCCATACCCTTCATGTATCGCCGACGGGAGTTCCCTTCGAGCCCATGAGAGAGTATGACAAGTTTATTACTCTCTGGTAGATCATACCAATCTAATTCTAAAAAATCGTCATCTGGGGTTTCTATTTCTTCTTGTCTAGGCTTATGCAAGGACACTTTTCTTAAAACGTTTGGAAGAATCGTCTGGAGGTGACCATTTTTTATAAAAGAATCATAAGAAGAAGTCAAAACCGGCATAGCTCAGATAGTATCTATATTTTAAACGTTAACAAGGTAAAAAAAGTTTTCTTAAACTGGAATAATTTTCTCACAGAATATACGGAACACACAGATAGATTATCAATGTAATTAGAACCGTTATTCTTTGTGATCTATGGTGTTATCTTAGTGCCCCTTGTGTTTAAAAAGAAAACTATCCTCCAACTAATTTAGTCTATATTCTAAAAAATCATTAATAAAAGTAGCAAAAACACTAATTAGCTTAATATTGCTTATCAAAATAAAGTAATGATCAATCAAGAAAACGTCCTCATAGCGCTTAGCAGAGTCCCAGAACCAGATTTGAAAAAAGATTTGGTTACCCTCAATATGATACAAGATATCAAAATCGATGGGCAAAAAATATCGTTCACCATCGTATTGACTACCCCCGCTTGCCCTCTGAAAGAGCTTATTCACAATAATTGTGTCAAGGAACTCAAAGCAGAATTCGGAGAGAATATCGAGGTGAATATCGAAATGACATCGAATGTATCTTCTACGAGGAATAAAGACATCAATATACTTCCCAATGTCAAAAACATCGTCTGTATATCTTCAGGCAAAGGTGGTGTAGGCAAATCTACAGTTACTGTTCAGCTAGCGCTGGCACTGAGTAAAATGGGCGCTAAAGTAGGGATACTCGATGCGGACATTCACGGCCCTTCGATTCCTATCATGCTAGGGATGAAAAATAAAAAACCTCAGACACGTGAAATCAGGGAGAAAATTTATATTCAACCCATAGAATACAATGAAAATTTAAAAGTGCTTTCTATTGGTTTTCTAGTCGATGAAAGACAGGCAATCGTATGGCGAGGACCTATGGTCACTTCTGCCCTCAAGCAGTTTATAAATGATGTCCTCTGGGGCGACCTCGATTACCTCATTCTCGATATGCCTCCCGGAACAGGCGATGTGCAGCTCACCATAGCACAGACGCTCAAAGTCACTTGCGCCGTTATCGTTTCTACGCCACAGAAAGTAGCCATAGCCGATGCCCGAAAAGCTTTATCGATGTATAGAGTTCCCGGAGTAGAAATACCCGTAGCAGGGGTGATAGAAAACATGGCTTACTTCGTCCCTAATGATATGCCGGATAAAAAATACTTTATCTTCGGAAGTGGTGGAGCGAAAAATCTAGCTTCGGAATACGAAGTCGCCTTCCTAGGCGAAGTGCCACTCACTGAAAATCTTCGCGAATGCGCCGATAATGGCCAAGAACTCTCCGCTGACAACCAAATCGTCTTAGATAGTTTTCATGCCATAGCGCAGAATCTGGCTAGGGAGATATCGGTCTTGAATAATCAGCAGGTAAGTGCTGGGAATTGATTAAAAATACTTGTTGACCTTTGATTTGAAGAAATCAAATTTTTAAAACAATGAATTTCAAAAAAGTTACCAATAACTAACCTTCGGATGCCATTCCTTATCTGAATTGTGAAGCATATCCATCATAGGCCAAATAGGAGAGAACATGTCTCCTGGACCAAATAAATCACAGGCCACGCGATAGATTTTATCTTCCTTTTTTAGAAAAGTGGTGAAGCCTGGAGTATATCGCGTCTTGCCATCTTCTGTTTGGTGCGAAAAGCCCATATCAGAGATAAAACTAGTCTCCGCTCCAGAATAGTAAGGAAATTTCCAATCTCTATTAGAAGCAAACTCAGACATTGTTTGATAATCATTCGGAGAGACCAAGGCAAAACCACATCTATTTTGAATATGAGGCGCGCTGCTGCTCAGACCATCTGCCCATAAGGTACAATAGGGACAAGATTTTCCCATATTGTGAATGACGATGAGTTCGTCGTGACCTTGAAACATATCGAGCAAAGTGACAGTGCTGCCATTTTTATCTTTGAATGAATAATTCTCCACTTCGCAAAGCCCTTCACTTTTCGCTATGGCCACTTGCTCCTTTCTCAAGGCCGTGATTTCATCATATTTATCTTGAATTTTTTTCTGTATTTCTGTATGTCCGTACATAAAGGTAGATTTTAGTCCCGATAGCTATCGGGAAGAAGTTAGATTTTAGATTTAATTAGTATACACAAATTTATTAAAAAACTACTAATACCAATTATTTATAACCACATAGACACATAGTAATTTAGGTTCTAATATCACCGATTACTATGTAAAACGCTTGCTTTTTCTATTTAAGCCTTCAAGAAGGGCGATTTAGAATAAATTTTCACATAGATTTCTATGTTACTATGTGGTAAAATTAATTAAGACAAAAGTGATTAATTGGTAAGTGACCCTTTCAACTAGTTATCTATTCCTTGTCCAAATATATGATGTTTTTCCTCCAATCCATCTTATAAAAATAGAGGCAACAAAAGATAAGTAAGAAAATCCAATATTCAATTTCTGCCAGCCAAGCTATAAATAAACTAGACTTCAAAATATGAATGAACACAAACATATAAAGTAGATAAAAGAGCAAATTTATTGTTTCAATATAGAGTGGAATTTTAGTACTGCCTAGTGCGGATATGCTATTGAATAGAACATTGGAAGCGGGAATCACTAAATAAGCCAGAAGCAAAGCGATGAGCGGCAGAGAGATTTCATTTATAACCGCCGGATCTGTGGTGAAAAGAGATATAATCGGGTAGCGAAAAATATAGGTCAGCAAAGCGAGACTCAGCAATATGGCATAATTCAATTTAACCACTTTCCAAATTGAAGGCATAATATGATCAATTTTCCGACTACCGACTAATTGTCCCACAATGGTATTAGCTGTACTTGCGAGGCAAAACCCTGGTATGGTGATGGCTGAAAATAATTGTTTTAATACCATAGAAATCGCCAATTCTTTCTCCCCCATTTTCTCAATCAAGGAAAAGAAATAAACCCACGAACCTAGGCTAAAGGCGTGCAAAACCACCATAGGAGCTGCCAGCCGCATGATTTCACGAACTAAATGTAAACTCAATTTTTTCCTTATTATGAGTTCATAGCGAACGATAAATTCGGATTGATAAGCTAAATAGCCCAATAAAACAATAAGAGCAATACCTTCTGAAATAACAGTAGCCGTAGCACTACCTTGATAACACAAGGCGGGCATACCTAGTTTGCCAAAAACTAAAACATAGTTGAGAATGATATTGGAAATTGCGGCTGCTCCTTGAGAAAATAGTAAAATTTTTGTCTTTCCCAGTCCAGTAAAAAAACCAGATAAGGCTAATGTCAGCATCACAATAGGCATACCATAAGACCGAATGGTGCATACCTCGGAAGCTATATGATGGATTGAATGATTGCTAATGATAAAAGAAAGGAAATATGAATTAGACCAATACAATACGCCAAAAAGTAATATTCCGATAGGAAATAAAACAGCGATAGAGTGCTGGACTATGGAGCCAATATTGGAAAAATTTTCTGCGCCGAAGTTTTGTGAAACGAGTATCTGAATGCTTCTCGAAAAACTCCAACCTATCATGATGATAACCAAAAGAAAAATATTTGCCATACCCATGCCATCGATAGCTAGAGTGCCCAATTTCCCCATAAAAGCGGTATCGACAATAGCGGAAATAGTCTCACTAATCCCGCCAAGCATAATAGGTAGGGCTATCTGGAAAATTTCTTTGTAACTTGGTATTCTTTCCATAACTTTGCAAAGTAAGATAATTCTAGTTAAATCTCAGTTTAATATCAATCAAACTCACCCATGGAGAATAAATTATTGAAAGTACTGCACGCTTATCATCCGAATGATGACATGAAATTTGAAAAGGCTGACATCCTTGTATATAGAGATGCACTTATCCTAACAGGTTATGAGAAAATTGGTCAGCCAATGAGTGCTTTCGTGCACTATCAGTTTAGAGATTTAAATATCCCAGGGGTTTACTCTACCCAAATTCAATTAGCGATAGACCAAATACCTTCAGCCTATCGCGCCGCTGTCATAAAAAATGTTTTTCATTGTGAGTCGACTTTTGTTTTAGTCCCTCAATCTGAGCTCGCTGGCATTGATAGCTATTCTGCATACAGATCGGTTTATACAGAGTCTGCAGAAAAATTATTGGTCGATGATTTAGATACCATTCGATCTAGAGAGTTTTACAACTATCCATTTAGGGTATACAATGATTTGTTCTTCACCTTTGATAATGCACAATTCTTCTCTTGTCATAGACCAAGTTTTGAAGTATTGAAAAGAAAGTCAGCTGGCAAAGATTTAGCTTTTGTATCGATTAAAACAAAGTTTTTAGAGTTCATACTTTTCAGAAACGGCGAATTGATACAGTGCAATACCTTTGATGCCTCGACCAAAGATTATGCGAATATCATTGCAAGAAATATGAAACAGTTTAATGTGGATCCTAGTTCTTCAGATATTTATATTACTAGTGTTCGCAAAGAAGAAAATGCGGAGATTTTCGCCCAGTTGAGAACTCAATTTCCATCCTTTAATAGTAAGGCAGAAGAAACTTTTGGCTTTCCACTTTCTTTCTGGGAGATATATGGAGATTTAATTCTTTGCAGCTAAATAAAGTTTCAAGTTACAAGATTTTAGCTACTAGATAATGACCCCAACTTGCAACTAGCGACTTAAAACTTGTAACTATCAAATGCGTATAATAGGAGGATTACACAAAGGCTACAAACTCAATCAGCCCATGCTAGAGCCGACGAGGCCTACTACGGATTTAGCTAAGGAAGCTTTATTCAATATTCTCGACAATTATTTTAACTTTGATAATATTCGGTTCTTGGATCTATTTGGTGGAACAGGAAATATCAGTTTAGAATTTGGCTCTCGTGGTTGCACGGATATCACTACGGTAGAACTCAATACAGAAGCCATCAAATTTATCAATAAGACTTCGGAAAAATTGGCTTTGACTGGCCACCGCGTTTTACAAATGGATGTATTTGACTATATAGAAAATTGTCGCGAATCATTTGATGTCATTTTCGCAGGCCCGCCATATAAACTGCCGAATCTCGCTATGATACCAGACCTCATAATAAAAAAAGGGATGATAGAAGGACAAGGATGGTTTATTCTCGAACACGACCCTAAATACAACTTCGACACCCATCCGCACCTTTGGAAACGAAGAAGCTATGGACAAACGAATTTTAGTATTTTTACGAATGCTCGGAATGATGAATAGGTAAAGAGGAGCACAAAGTTGCACTAAGTCGGTGCACGAAGTTTCTCAAAGTTTTTTGATGGAATAATTTGGAGCACAAAGTGACACAAAGTGTTTTCACTAAGTTCCTCAAAGTTTTTCTTTTTTTATATTTTATACATCGGAATATAAAATCAAAGTTGTAAAAATTATTACGTTGTGTTACTTTGTGCTTTGACTTCGCGTAACTTTATTCATTCTTGTATGTTTTAATGGTATTCATTTTTGCTTCGCAGGAGTACTCGCTCCCTCAATTATCTTTTATACTTAGTGTAACTTTGTGCTTTGACTTTGTGCAACATTGTGCTCCGAAAAAATCTACCTATCAAGACCTAACTTCGTGTAACTTTGTGCTATAACTTCGTGAGACTTTGTACTCCTAAAGGAACTTACTAATTATGGATGAAAATGAAATAAGTAAAATAGTTTTAGATTGTGCTTTTAAAGTGCACTCAAGCCTAGGTTCAGGACTTTTAGAGAAAGTATATAGAGAGTGCCTAGCTTATGAAATAGCTAAAACTGGACTGATGGTTGAACAAGAAGTCGCTGTACCAGTTTATTATGAAGAAATAAAAATGGATTGTGGTTAT
>CAYXKX010000035.1:0-12004 GCA_964465185.1 uncultured Chitinophagaceae bacterium | reverse complement strand
ATAGAATAGATATTCTAGTTGAAAATAAGCTAGTAATTGAATTGAAAGTTGTCGATGAATTCACTATAGAACATATAGGTCAATGTTTGACGTATATGCGGTTTTCAAATTGCAAATTAGGTCTATTGCTAAATTTTTATAAACGATCATTGAAGGATGGAATTAAAAGACTTATTTTGTGATAGTATAGGAGCACCAAGTTGCACTAAGTCGGTGCACTAAGTTTCTCAAAGTTTTTTTCTTTTTTTGCAAGTTATTTGATGGAATATATAGGAGCACAAAGTGACACAAAGTGTTTTCACTAAGTTTCTCAAAGTTCTTCTCTTTTTATATTTTATACATCGGAACATAAAATCAAAGTTGTAAAAATTATTACATTGTGTTACTTTGTGCTTTGACTTCGCGTAACTTCTTGCTCCCCCTAAATTAATTTTATTTTATACTTCTTTTATACTTCGTGTAACTTTGTGCTATAACTTCGTGAGACTTTGTGCTCCAAAAAAAATAAATGAAAAATACAATTATAGTCACTGGCGCTAGCCGAGGAATAGGGTTAGCTATTTTAGAAAAATATGCCCAAGCTGGGTGGAATTTGGCTTTCTGTAGCAAGAATTCCGACAGTGTAGCCAAAGCAAAACTGCATCTTCAAGGTATAAATTCTCAAATAAAAATTTATGCTGAAGTGTTTGATATTGAAAATAAAGATGCTGTGTTAAATTTTGCAGCCAACTGTCTGAAAGAACTAGGCCCTATCCATATTCTCGTCAACAATGCTGGACTTTTCAAACAAGGCGAACTGAGCGCTGCGAGCTTTGATGACGATTTAGACTACTTGATGCGTGTGAATTTATTCAGTGCTTATTGGATGGGGAAAATCATCATTCCTGAGATGATAAACAATAAATCAGGGCATATTTTCAATATCTCTTCAATAGCTGGCCTTAAAGATTATGATAATGGCGGTGGATATACCGTAGCGAAATTTGCACTCACTGGCTATACCAAACAAATACGCAACGAATTGAAAACTAAAAACATTCGTGTCACAGGAGTCTATCCCGGAGCCGTATTGACAGATAGCTGGGCTGGAGTAGATTTACCCCCAAATCGTTTTATTCAGCCGAGAGACATCGCTGATATAGTATATGCGACATCGCAATTATCACCAAGTGCCTGTGTAGAAGATATCATTCTAAGACCTCAGGAAGGGGATATTTAGTTTTATAAATCTCCACGTTTTTTTAAACCACATAGTAACATAGTTTAATCGTTTTAGATTCAGAAATATAAACTTAGTTGTAAAGTCTTTGTTTTCTTATATTCCAGGCACATAGAAAATTTACAATTCTCACATAGATAGTCCCACAATTTAAAGTGCCTATGTATCTATGTGGCTAAACATTTACAAATAATAAGCCGCTATAAATCTAAATATAGGTCTATTATTGGAGACGCCTGTGTTATTAGGGTCGGTGGCGTGATAATAACTCGTATTAAAACTAAAAGCTGTTCTCTTTATTTTATATTTTAGGCTAGCCATAGCATATATACTCGTGATAGCAAATTGAGATTTAGCCATAGTTGTTGTTACAATCCTACCCTTTCGCTTTGTGGTGTATGTGGTATAATAGTCAGAGGTACCTCCAATAGCCCCTGTCGATATGGGTATAGTCAATTTCCCTTTGGGATGAAACACAGATTTAAAAACAAAAATGTGTGTGAGATCAAACTGCAAGGCAAAATCATTGGTCGTTCCAAGTAATAACATGGGTGTCAAGGTAGGAGAAAGAATTCTATTTTCCCAAGTGATATAAGGGCTTATCATATGGGCGGCACTGGAAGCTACTTGTTTGGTGGTATAATACTGGCTAAAGGTATAATCTATTCCCACAGTGAAATAATCAGACAAGTCTCTATCATAACCTAGACTCAGATTAAAATTATCCAATTTTTTAGAACTATCCATTGGCATCCATGTCAGATTTCCACCGACGTACAGACCTGTTTTATGATAATAATTGATTCCCGGTCTTAAATAAAATTCATTCGAAGACATGGTTTGACCCAATTGCACCAAGTTATTCCCAGTCTGTAAAGAAAATTTCGCTTCATTATAAGTTTCAATTTTGGAAGTGTCTACAATTGAATCCTTACTCATAGACATACTATTCGTCTGTGCTTGTATAATCACAAGTGAACAAGAAAACAGTAAAGTAGAAATAATTTTTTGCAGCATAAAAGCTAATAGAAATTCTTTATCGCTTAACGACCTCTTCCTTCGCGCCCTTCACGTCGTGCTTCTTTCGATTCTCTGCGAACCTCTTTGGCGTCTCGTCGCGCCTCTTTTGCATCTTGCTTGGCTTCGCGAGCATCTTTTCTTGTCTCCTTAGCTTCCTGCTTGGCCTCACGCGCAGTGCGTCTGGCTTCTCGCATATCTTGTTTAGCATCTTGCATTGATTTTCGCGCTTCTCTATTCTCTGCATTAGGCCTTTCCTGCGCGTAGTATGCACTAGAAAATAAAAAACAGAAAAGGGTAATAACGATAAAACGTTTCATCTGATGGCTAAAATATTTACAAAAATACATTCTTTCTTAATAGTTGGATAAGATTTAATACTACAAATTTAAAAATTTCTAATGGTATAATAGCGACCCTAGTGTGAGTCGCTATCAATACAACCAAACTATCTCTATGGCTTTTTGTTTTCTCTTGCTTCTTTTTTAGCATCCTTGGCATCCTTTCTAGCCTCTTTGGCGTCTTTTCTCGCTTCTTTAGCGTCCTTCCTTGCGTCCTTGGCATCTTTTCTTTCTTCTTTAGCCTCTTTTTTTGCCTCTTTGGCGTCCTTCTTAGCCTCTTTGGCTTCTTTCTTGGCTTGTCTAACTTCTTTCTTAGCTTCTCTATTTTCTCTAGGAGGCTCTTGAGCAGTCAAATTGTTTAAAGCAAATATTCCAAGTGCTAATAATAAAAATAATCTTTTCATGGTTAAAATATTTAAGGGTTAAAAACTAATACAAAAATATAGTCCTCTTGGTCGCTTTCATAATTTAGTCGATGAATGGGAATAAATTTGCGATGAATGGATCATAAATACATTATAGTGCTTATAAATTTAATATTATTTTCAACTTATTAATTTTCTTTTGACAGCGATTCAGTTAAGCATCAAACTCTTTAATTTTAGATATTATCATTTATTAATTCATTAACTTTGGGGATTCAATATAGTCAATGAACCTATTAATTTTCGACGATCATTCTATAATCACAGATTCGCTATCTATGAAATTAGACTCAATGCATCTTTTTGAAAAAATTATACTTACGAACACTAAAGAAGAAGTGTTTAACATATTAAATAAAGAATCTATCCAGTTTATAATTAGCGATGTACTTACTGATGAAGAAATTGGATTGAGTCTATTCGAGAGATATCAATCATTAAATATACCAATTATAGCATTCACTTCGGTAGGATCAAAGATAGTTTTGGATAGCTTGAAAGCTCTGGGCGTGGATAGATGTATTAATAAAAAAGAACCTATAGATGTACTGATAAGTCAAGTTAAAGAATTGTTAGAAGTAGAAAACAATAAGAATATAACTAAGATAATTTCACTTCCCATATTATCACCTAAAGAAAAACAAATCGTAGAGATGATATCTAGAGGTATGTTATCCAAAGAAATAGCTGCTGCAACAAACTCGTCAGTCAACACGGTGAATAATCAAAAAAATACGCTTCTAGAAAAATTTAATGTATCAAATTCTACCGAACTTATAAGTTACTTGATAAAATCTGGATATATTCAAATTTAATAAACTCATGAATTCTTTTTTTGTCATACTATTTTGTGTTTTGAGCTTTATCGGTGATGCTAAGAATATCGAGCACAATATCGATTCACTCATATCACAAGTCAATCAATCTAATGAACAAAGTGAGTATAAAAAATCAATAGAATTAATGCAAAAGATTCTTGATAATGACCAAGTAACAAATCAAGAAAAATATCAAATTTATATACTGTATTCATATGTATACAAAAAGTTATATGATTATAACACCGTGTTTTATTACTTAAATCTAGCTAAAAATTTCGGTCAAAAAACGACTGATAGTTTAAAAAACGAAAACAATATTGATTGTGAAATAGCTATAGCTAATTTTGATATCAGACAATATGATACCGCTAGAGTCATCATGAATAGACTAGAAGCATTAAACTATCTAGGATTAACAAATGAGAATATAGCTTATATGAATATGCAGCAAGCTTATTTATTATTCCTAGATAAGAAATATACCAATGCTGAGCTAAAATATAAATTCACACTATCTCTTTTTGAGAAATTTCTTCCTAGACATACTTCCAATATTTATGTCAAAATGATGCAGCTATATGATAAAATGGGCGAAGAAATTAAATGCAATGAAATGTATCAAAAAGCTATATTAAGAGCAGATCAAGCCAAGATATTGAAATATAAATTATATGCAAAACAAGAATATTTTACTATTCTAGTCTCAAATCACAAATATGAACAAGCAATTAAAGTGAATTTCGAAATAGATAAAGTAGAAGAACAGTATAATAAAAACAAACACCTACTAGAGGTTGAAAAAATCGAATCTGATTATAGACTAAAACTCAAAGAGATAGAATTGAATTCATATAAACGAAACTTAATGATATGGATTGGGTTTAGTCTGCTTTTGCTTACGAGCATATTTTTTATCGTATATTTATACAGAAAACTTTCACTAAGGAAGAAAGAAGTCGATATTCAAAATGCCCTCAATGAAAGACTTACCAGTATAATTTCTCATGACATACGAGAATCCTTATTATCTACAAATCTTCTCTTAAAAAAGCTAGATACAAAGGATAAGTATCTAGACAAAATCAAGTTGAGTATAGAAAATCAAATCATAAATATCAATCAAATTCTAGAGAATATTTTATCCGTAAAGCGCGGCAGTAGAAATATTCAAAATACAAGTGAGATTATCGATTGTTTAAATTTCTGTATAAATGCCCTAAGTGAACAATTGAAGGATAAAAAGATTCAGATACAAAAATCTATACCTAGTAATACATTAATTCAATATCCACTCAATAAAGAAAAATTAAAAATTGTCTTATTCAATATCTTTTCAAATGCTATTAAATACAGCTATAAAGACAGTATAATATCTGTTTACTTTCAAGACAACTTTATTTATATAAGAGATTTTGGCATTGGTATTCATCCAGAGCTAAAATCAAAAATATTCTCAGATACTGTCAACTCAGAATTAGGGACAAATTTAGAATCAGGAAATGGAATTGGTCTATTCTTCGCTAATAGTATTATAAAAGATACTAAAGCTAGAATTAGCATAGAGTCTCCTATAGATGGAGGTACTTTAGTAAAAATTGGCTAGCATTTTTTACACTGGTCAATAGTTAGAAATAACTATTGAAATCGCATTTTATAAGTCGGACTTTTGTAGTCAAAATTAAACACTTATAATAATGAAAAAATTACTTTGCTTTTTTCTCCTAACTATTGCTTTTATATCTTCTGTGAATTCACAGAGTGTAGGTATTAATACACTTACTCCAAATCCAAGTGCTGCTCTCGATGTGATGGACACGACCAAAGGCCTTCTAATCCCTCGAATGACTGACTTTCAACGAAATGCAATTCCTTCTCCTGCAACAGGTTTGATGGTCTTTCAATCCAATGCTAATCCTGGATTTTACTATTACTCAGGAAGCACTTGGATAAGATTGGTCACAGTAGATATAGATACTTCTAGTCTATCCAATAGAATCAATACAAAATTGACGGCTGCTGATACTTCAAGTTTATCGAATAGAATCAATATGAAATTGACGGCTGCTGATACGTCTAGTTTGTCAAATAGAATCAATACGAAATTAACGGCTGCTGATACGTCTAGTTTATCAAATAGAATCAATGCAAAACTAACGGCTTCTGATACCGCAAGTTTATCCAATAGAATAAATGCTAAATTAACTGCTTCTGATACTGCAAGTTTATCCAATAGAATTAACGCTAAATTGAATGCTTCTGATACTGGGAGTTTGTCGAATAGAATCAATACGAAACTGACGGCTGCTGATACTTCTAGTCTTTCGAATAGAATCAATATGAAATTGACGGCTGCTGATACGTCTAGTCTATCCAATAGAATCAATGCAAAATTAACAGCTGCAGATACTTCAAGTCTTTCGAATAGAATCAATATGAAATTGACGGCTGCTGATACGTCTAGTTTATCAAATAGAATCAATGCAAAACTAAATGCTGCTGATACTGCAAGTTTATCCAATAGAATCAATGCAAAATTAACGGCTTCAGACACAGCAAGTTTGTCGAATAGAATTAATGCAAAATTAACGGCTGCTGATACTTCTAGTTTATCGAATAGAATCAATACGAAATTAACGGCTGCAGATACTTCTAGTCTATCCAATAGAATCAATGCAAAATTGACGGCTGCCGATACTTCTAGTCTTTCGAATAGAATCAATACAAAATTGAACGCTTCAGATACAGCTAGCCTTTCTACAAGAATTAATGCTAAGTTAAACTCAGCTGATACCACTAGTTTATCGAATAGAATTAACACTAAGTTAAACGCAGCTGATACCTCTAGTTTATCTAACAGAATCAATGCAAAACTAAATGCTGCTGATACTGCAAGTTTGTCAAATAGAATCAATACAAAATTGACCAAAACAGAATTAACAGATTCACTTAACACAATTACGCTAACTAAAAATGCAACCAAAGATTCTATCATTCTATCTGTGAATGGCAGAAAATATGCCGTCAAAGACAGTGCTGGAGGTGGCGCAGGATTTTTCAAAGTATCTAGTACCGATGCGACTCAAATCATTTATAATTCAAATTCTAACTATGGTAAAAACTTTATAATCAATGCGGATAGCGTCAATAGAGGACCTAGTAGTGAATCAAAAATGATGTATATCCCTTCAAAAAATGCATTCAGAGCTGGTCAGGTCTCAGGGACAAATTGGAATATGGATAGCATAGGTACAAGTTCAGTTGCTATGGGTGATAATTCGAAAGCAAAAGGCACTAATTCTACAGCTATCGGTTCAGGAAATTCAGCAATAGGCGCATCTTCGACAGCCATTGGAATTTCCAATTCAGCTAACGGTGGTGCAACTACTGCTATTGGACAAGGAAATGTTTCCTCCTCATCATATAGTGTGGCACTTGGAGGTATAAATACTGCTTCTGGTAATTCTTCCACTGCTATTGGTGTTTCCAATATTGCTTCACAAACATATAATGTGGCGATTGGGGGTAATAATGAAGCAAAGGGATATAGTTCTAATGCAATAGGTTCTGGATCAAAAGCCTATGGGGACTATAGTGTTGCTATGGGATCTTTGGATTCTGCAGGGGGATATTCAGTATCTCTTGGTTATACAAATACTGCTTTGTCAAATTATTCTACAACCATAGGAGCATTTAATAGAGCTCAAAGTAATGGAGTAGCGATTGGAATTTCAAATATAGCTTCAGGTGCTCCTTCGAGTGCTATTGGTCAAAGCAACAATTCATTAGGATACAATAGTCTAGGCTTAGGTTATACTACTTCGGCATATAGTGCCTACAATATTTCAATTGGTACGAATGTATCTTCAGGAGTGGCTGGTTCTGCGGGAACTAACAATGGTGGTATAGCAATAGGATATGCAGATACAGCTTCTGGCCAATACAGCTTAGCATTTGGAACTTCTAATATAGCTACTGGCAGTCAAGCAACAGCCATAGGAGGATATAATAGAGCTACTGGTAGCAACTCATTTGCAATAGGAAACAACAATTTAAGCTCTGGTATTAGTTCCTATTCTATGGGTGCATCCAATATTTCTTCTGGGACATGGAGTTTCGCTTTTGGTGCAGGAAATGCAGCAAGAGGTAGAGCATCCACAACTATGGGTACAAATACTAAAGCGAAATCCTATGCAGAACTTGTAATAGGTACATATAACGATACCTTGACTGTTGTTAATGAAAATTCACTAGCAAATGATAGTAATCGACTATTCACCGTAGGAAATGGCAATTCAGTTGTTTCAAAAACAGCCTTTGTTATTCAACATAATGGGAATGTGGGTATCAATACCAAAAAAGCTGACACCACTCTACACGTAGTCGGTGGATTCAAATATGTCGATGGCAATCAAGCTGCTGGCAAAGTACTTACTTCTGATGCGAATGGACAAGCGAAATGGCAGACACCAAGTGGTGGTAGTATAACACCAGTAGTACAAACATTTAATGCATCAGGTACATATACACCAACAGTAGGTATGAAATATGCCATTGTGGAAATGGTAGGCGGTGGTGGAGCAGGTGGCTCTACTGGCTCAGTTGCAGTTGGTCAAGTAAATGTTGCTTCAGGTGGAGGAGGTGGTGGTTATATAAAAGCATTATTAACGTCAACTCAAATAGGAGCTTCACAAACAGTAACAATAGGTGTAGGAGGAGTTATATCAGGAGGGGCAGGGGGTCCTGGTGGGAATACAACTTTAGGAACACTTTTGACAGCTAATGGTGGATCTGGAGGGGGCAATAGTTCAGTTATTGGTACTTCTTCTACGGGAACAATAAGAAGTGGAACTTCATCAGGAGGAAGTTATTCAATTACAATAGGAACAGACTTAGGTAGCTCAAGTGGTTTTATAGGGTTTCATGGAGAAGCTAATATCAATTCTACTAATGTATCTGCAATAAGCGGCACAGGTGGTGATTCTAAACTTTCTAGTAGTGGCAGCTCGGCCGCATTTGTTAATAGTACTGTACTTACTCAATCAGCAAGTGGTGGAGCAGGTGCTGCTAATACAGGCTTAGGTGGCGGTGGCTCATTAACTTCCAATGGAGGTCCGGCTTCAAGTGGCGGTGCAGGTGGCTCTGGTAAAGTAATTATCACAGAATATTTTTAAATATTAACAACAGAAATTAATCCAACATATTAAAATGAAATTATTAATTATATTTTTCTTAGCAATATATTTTCAATCATTTTGTGGAAACACAGGCGGTGGATTTGTGCGCGGAAATATGGTGTCTCTACAAGATAGTTTAAACACTATCACACTCCGTAAGAATACTACAAGAGATATTATTATTTTATTAGTGAATGGTAGAAGATACGCCGTTCGTGATAGTATGGGATCATTTTTTGATTCAACAAGTTTGAGTACAAGAATTGATCTAACTATAGTTAGGCTTAAATAACTTTTAAAGTAAACATTCAATTAATTCAGAATTAAACTTATCAAGATGTTGTCACTTTAAAAAAAACATAAAATAAAATGAATAGATATATAAAAATGAAATCAATGTTTTTTCTCCTCTTCTGCTTCGGCTTAGGGGAGAAAAATCTATTCGCCCAAGTTGGGGTCCTGCACATCAGCAATGGCGCGAAACTCATAAGTACAAATGGCAGTAACGTCACATTAAACAATGCCAAACTATCTAATCTAGGAGAGGTAAGTTTGACAGAAAGCACGATGCATTTTACAGGTGCTATTCTCAAAGACTCTCAAGTTCTAGTCGGCACAGGATTTACTTCATTGGGATATATAAAAGTTAATAAATCGGTCAACGACATACAGCTAAAGAAAAGCATTTCGGTCAATCGAGTCTTGTCTTTAGCTTCTGGCGGTATCGAACTGGTCAGTGGCGATGTGGAGCTGAGCAATACAGGTGAATTGCAGTTGGAGACTCCTACGAATAGAGTCTATGGCGCTGGAGGTGAACTTAAATCCGCAAGACTAGTGACCGTTCCTTCAGCATATAATCAAGCTAACCTCGGAGCAGTATTGACTTCATCGATAAATATAGGTAATACCCAAGTATATCGTGGACATAAAACAATATCTGTAAACGGGTCTAATAGTGCACTGCGATATTATAAAATCCTGCCTATGAACAATTCTGGACTAAATGCCACGTTGAAGTTCAACTATTTCGACCAAGAACTCAATGGGGTCAATGAATCTGATATGCAGATATGGTACAGTACCGATAATGGAACTACTTGGATTCAAACCAAAGCTTCCCAGCGAGATGCCACAGCCAATTTTATAGAGCCCAATAAACTCAATCAAATGGCATGGTTCACTATAGCTCCACCTTGTACTCCTCTGCTCACTTCACTGACTCGATATATCAGTATAGATCAAGTTTATTTTTTCAAAGGGCAAAATAGAAATACAACAGGAATCACTATAGACAGCCTACTTACAAAAATAGGATGCGATAGTTTCATCACGCTCCATCTATTTGTGAAACCAATGTCTGCGCTTCCTAACCGAGATACGATTGTGAGAGGTCAAACATTTTTTACCCTCAATGGCAAAACATATACAACTAATCAAATTGTGAGAGATACACTGCGCGGGCCAGAGCGAGATAGTATTCGAGTGTATAATGTGATGATCAATATTCCAAAAGTCATTCCAGCCACAGTCGTAGAATGTCAAAACTTCTATACCTGGAGAAGGAAAAAATATACTCAAAATGGAATCTATAGAGATACAGTTTCTCAGAAATTGACAGATACAGTTTATGAGTTAAATCTGACTCTTAAAAATATGAATTTAAGTGTCTCTTATAAAAATGGCGAATTTATTTCCAACTGCACAAGTTGTAAACGATTCCAATGGTATCTATGCAATGCAGATGGCACCAAATCAAAAATAATCAATGCAACTAATCGGACGTTTAAGACGATCACTGAGGGGGAGTATTCTGTAGAAATAGATGGCGTTGACAATTGTACTGGACAGTCTCCTTGCGTCAATAAACTGACAGCATTGTCTATCAATTCGGCACAGAATATGAGTGTCTCTGTTTACCCCAACCCTTTCCAAAATCAAATTTTTGTTTCCTTAGACAAATACTATGCTGAGCTAGACTTAAATTTAATCGACATGATGGGTAAAGTCCTATTTAGCAAAAAGGTTTACAAAGTTCAAGAATTGGAATTAGAGATGCAGAGCTATTCGAAAGGCAATTATATTTTGCAATTGCAAACCAAAGAGGGCACGACATCTACTATTAAATTAACCAAAGAATAAAGAGTTCGATAATATGAAGAAATATATTTTATACATAGTTTTGATGAGCTTCGCTTTAGACTTAGAGGCAACTGTAGATTCTACCATTAAACCAAGAAGAAATAAAACAATGGAAATCGCGCTGGAGACTAGCTTAATGAGAGTTAGTAATAGTTTTCAATTTCCCAGAATAGGGATTTATAGCACCATTCAGGCCGGATATTTTTTCACAAGCAAGTGGTCTACAGGTCTTTTCTACTCTAGAATGCTTGACATCTCTAAGTCTAATACTTATTTTGTCATAGATGAAAAGGTCATAGATGTATCGACCTCAAGTTTATCTAATTATGGACTATACACGAGGTATAGTCTCATACAGGAAGATGATATCAGGATTGTTCCCGAATTGCGATTAGGCTATGGAATATCTGATGCCAATTCAGCTAATTTCAACAATAATGTCACTAAAAATACAATCGAGATGAATATGTTCACGATTCAACCTAAGATAAATATAGTGTATGATTTAAGTGATATATTTGGTATAGGCATATCGGGAGGTTATTTATTTCCTTTTAATGTCAGCAATAAAAATAACTTAAGGGATTACGATATTCAGAATTTGAGTGTAGGGTTAAATTTTCATTTCAATCTATAAAGTCATACTGCAACTCATCCTTAATAAAATACCTAAAACTAATATATTGTTTTCCATCTCTTGAATTCTGTTTGGTACGAGAATTCCAGGGGTGGGAGGTTTTATATTTTCCCCCTCTGAGTCTCCTACCAAAGGATTCAGAGGAGTAATCAACTGATGTATAGCCGAGTCCCTATCAGGCTTAGGTTAACCCATAAAAATTAACCTCAATTTTGGTCATATCCTTGGTGT
>CAYXKX010000034.1:5435-23852 GCA_964465185.1 uncultured Chitinophagaceae bacterium | reverse complement strand
GACCTTATCCAGAAGGTTGTTATCTTCTTTTCTCGTCTTTAAGGCGCTCAGCCTCTCTACAAAAATATAAATGGCTATTCCTCCAAGAAGGAAGATGAGACCGGAGACAAACTGTCCCATAAATCCCATTTTAGCAAAAATTTCAAATAAGCTTTGTTCCTGACCGTTCATAAATTCTATTTAATTAAATCAATTGGACAAAATTAAGGCTTGCATCTATCTGGCATTCCAAAAGATATGCACAACTATTCTATAAACTGAACACTTAAGCTAATATTGCCCTTAGTCAAATAAAATCATAGAATTTTAATATAAAACTTCTATATTTGCACTCCTAAAATAAAATAGTTCTTTTTTTAGTATGGAAAGGAGGAGAAATTTTGACATACATTTTCTGGGATTGAAAAATGCGATGCATCATTTTGAATATGAAATTGGTGCCCCATTTTTTAAACTGTATGAAAAGTCTCTAATCTCAGATGCTAATTTATTTGTAAAATTAAACTTAGATAAGAAAGATTCCTTTTTTATCTTGAATTTTCAAGTAGATGGCATTGTGAATTTGCCTTGTGATAGATGCAGCGAGCCATTCGATTATGAATTGATGGCTGACTTCGAAATCATCGTCAAATTTGAAGAGGTAGAGAATGGCGTCATAGATGAGGCTGATGTTGTCTATATTTCAAGAAACGACAGTTCATTTAATATAGCTGACCTAATATATGACTATATACTCATCAATATTCCCATGCAGGTCTTTCACCCAAACGATGCGGATGGAAATAGTACCTGCAACCCTGAAATACTAGAAAAATTAAAAACAACCCCGAAGGAGGAAGAAGAAATAGACCCAAGATGGGCCAGTTTGAATAAATTAAAAACAAAGTAATAAAAATTAAAAACTACCGCATATGCCAAATCCAAAGAAAAAAATATCGACCACCAGAAGAGATAAGAGAAGAACACACTACAAGGCTCTAGCCCCTACTCTATCTACCTGCGCTACTACAGGTGAGACACACCTAAGACATAGAGCATACTATGTAGAAGGCGCTCTATACTACAAAGGCAAAATGGTTATCGAAGCCAAGGCTTAAGATAAACCACTTTATATAAAATTTAAGACCATCCTTTGATGGTCTTTTTTTGTTTCCTAATCTTCTTAAGACCATTGTGAAAAATGGCGTAAATTTGAATATTCAATTATTCAAATGGAACCCAATTTAGACAATTACCTCGACAGTCACTACATCCACCGCAGCAATTGGCTTCGTGCGGCTGTCTTAGGAGCCAATGATGGCATTATTTCTGTATCGAGTATCGCCATAGGCGTCGCCGCTGCTAGTGTTTCAAGAGAACCTATTATATTGGCTACCGTAGCTGGTTTGGTAGCTGGTGCCTTGTCTATGGCCGCTGGAGAATATGTGTCTGTAAGTTCGCAAACAGATACGGAGCAGTCGGACATAGCACGCGAAGCGCAGGAATTGGAAGAAATGCCTGAAATAGAACAACAAATTTTAGCTTCTATATATGAAAAAAGAGGCCTAAAAAAGGAAACTGCACTTCAGGTAGCTCAGGAGCTCACGGCATACGATGCCTTGGGTGCTCATGTGCGCGATGAGTTGGGCATCAATGAAATCTCTCAAGCCAATCCAATGATGGCTGCTTTCGCCTCAGGACTTGCTTTTACTGTAGGGGCACTACTTCCTGCCTTGGCTGCTTTTTTGAGCCCTATGGAATACATTGTACCAAGCCTTTATCTATCTTCTATGCTTTTTCTTATGCTGCTTGGAGCAGTATCTGCCAAGTTGGGTGGATCTAGCAAGTGGAAAGCTATTTTAAGAATCACTTTATGGGGGAGCTTAGCTATGGCCTTGACGGCCTTGGTAGGTTATTTGTTCGGGGTCAAGGTTTAGGTTAGAAGAAAGTGAAAAGTAGAAAGTGAAAAGTTTAAAGTAGAAGGGTAAATAAAGTCTACTATTGGATTTATAAAATTGATTTTAGAACTGCGTTGAATTCTCGATTAAGTTCGTCATTAATAATACCTTTTTCTGAATCAAAATTTTCTTGAAATTTAGGTAGACAAAAATGCCCTAGAATTTCCGCACCATGGATTGGAAACCTTGACAACGCCGCATCCATAACCCCTCTGCCACCTCTAGGACCTGGGGCTGTGGATAGAAGAAGCATCTTCTTGGATTCAAACATTTTCAATTTATGTCTGGATAACCAATCAAACAAATTTTTGAAAACGGCGGTATAGCTTCCATTATGCTCTGCGAAAGAAACTAAAATTAAATCGGACTCGTTTAATTTATTTGAAAATTGAACGACAGCATCTGGAATTCCAGATATTTTTTCTCTATTGATTGAATACAGCGGTAATTCATAATCATTTAAATCCAATAGCACGGTATCGTGTTGATCGAATTTAGTCAATACATGAGATAGAAACTTTTTATTAATAGACTGGCTACTATCACTAGCGGCAAATGCAAGTACTTTCATTTATTTGGTTTAGTTTAAACGTTCATTGGAACTTCGATGAGCAATATTTCTGAGTCTGCTTGAAGAGAAGATAAACTCAATTTTTCTATACTCCAGATACCAAGCGCATCTCTCGTTTCTAGTTTTTGATTATTAACCATAAACTCCCCTTTGATTACAAAAGCATATACACCATTCGCCTTATCTTTCAGTTGATAATTCGCTATTAAATCCTTATCAAATTTCCCTAAGTGAAACCATGCATTTTGGTGAATCCAAACACCAGCTTCCTCTGCGACGGGGCTAAGTATTTGTTGCAGTCTATTTTGCTTATCCACTGGGTCTAATTTCAACTGATCGTAGCGCGGTTTAACATTTTGCTTGTTTGGAAAAATCCAGATTTGAAGGAGCTTCAATTTCTTATCCGAAAAATGATTGAATTCACTGTGCGTGATGCCCGATCCAGCACTCATCACTTGTATCTCCCCTGCTCGAATGACAGAAGAATTGCCCATACTGTCTTTATGCTCTATAGCTCCTTCTAGTGGGATAGTAATAATTTCCATATTGTCATGTGGATGCGTTCCGAATCCTTGGCCTTCACTGACCATGTCATCGTTGAGTACTCTAAGCGCTCCGAACTGCATACGATCTGGGTTGTAATAACTGGCAAAACTGAATGAATGATGTGCATCGAGCCAGCCATGATTGGCATGACCTCTTGTGTCCGCTTTGTGTAAGACTGAATTTTCCATTTTTTTTGTTTTGGGGGTGGGTAAATGATTGAAGCCTAAAATCTCGTTCTCTTGAATTTTATTCCAATTCTTTTTTATAGCACTCGCTACCAGTCCTGAACCAGAAAGTAAAGCAGAACCTAGAAGTGTATTTCGTAAAAAGTCTTTTCTATTCATGTGAAATAAATTTAATACAAAGATAGACGAAATGACAAGTTAAAACCATTGACCTAGTTCAATAAATATAGAATAAACTACAAAAAAATGTAAAACTAAACTAAAGCTTTTCCTTTCGAATTCTACTGAGAAACTCGGCGCTCATACCCAAATAGGAAGCAATCAAATGCTGGGGCACTCGCTGTACTAAGGGTGCATTTGACTTTAAAAAATTATTATAACGCTCTTTACCATCTAAGGCGATATTGCTATAAAATCGTTGTTGGAAGTGAATCAAATGCCTCTGCACGAGAAGGCGGTACATTCTCTCCAGCTTCGGGACTTTTAAAAGTAGTTCGGCTTTTGTCTTTAGGTCTATCATTAGCAACTCTGTATCTTCTAGTGTTTCGATAAACATTTTAGACTCACGCTCATCGTGGAAACTATCTATATCACTTAACCACCAATTCTCACTCGCGAACGATAGAACGGTTTTATTACCTGATTCATTGACCATATAAGATATACCCAATCCTTTTAAAATAAAAGCTTCGAAACTACATACCTCACCAGGTTGAAGCAAGAAGGTCTTTTTAGCGATCTTCTTGTATTCAAATTTAGAAATAATAAAGTCTTCTTCTTCGTTTGTGAAATCATTGCACTTAGCTAGATAATTTCTAAATTCTATGAAGTCATTCTCCATCTTGTAATGCTTTTTTATAAACCTCTAAGGCTCTCTTTCGAGCGAAACTATGCTCCACCATAGGAGGTGTCATCAAGTCATCTGACGACAACCATGTATTAATATACTTTGCTTCCGAATCAAATTTTTTAGTCTGCTCTGAAGGATTAAACACTCTAAAATAGGGTGCCGCATCGCAGCCTGTACCCGCAGCCCATTGCCAGTTTCCATTATTTGCAGCTAACTCATAGTCCAGCAATTTTTCTGCAAAATAGGCCTCGCCCCATCGCCAATCTATCAATAAATGCTTGGTCAAAAAACTAGCTACAATCATGCGCACCCGATTGTGCATAAAACCAGTTTCGTTCAACTCTCGCATACCTGCATCCACGATTGGATATCCGGTGCGACCTTGACACCAGCGCTTAAACTCATTTTCATTATTCCGCCATGGAATTTTGTCGTACTTTTCTTTAAAACTGTGATCGACGACCTTAGGAAAATGATATAATATTTGCATAAAAAATTCACGCCAAATGAGTTCATTAAGCCAGGTTTCATTCAAAGGCAGCGCCAGCTTCACCAATCTGCGAATACTAACCGTTCCGAAACGCAGATGCACTCCCAAATGTGTAGTGCCTTTCGTATTCGAAGGAATATTTCTCGTATTGTGGTAGTTTTTGATAGTTTCATCTAAATAAAAATCAGATAGGCTAATATCCTTATCACTCCGTTCAAATCCCATTTCTTCTAATGAAATTAGTTTAGATTGAAACTTATAAAGATTTGACAAAAAATCTTCACTCGGATAGAAGTGAATTGGTTCATCAGCGAGCTTGGCTTTCCAAACTTTTGAATAAGGTGTAAAAATTGTATAGGGATTGCCATCCGCCTTGACCACTTCAGATTTCTCAAATATCACTTGGTCTTTGAAACTTTGAAATTCAACACCATTAGAAACTAAAAACTGCTGAACTTCCAAATCTCTTGTTATGGCATAGGGTTCATAATCATGATTCGTATAAACAGCACTAACATTAAATTCTTCTACTAATTTTTTCCAAACATTCAATGGCTTACCATATATGGTCTTTAAACCAGATCCGAATTCACAAAATTTGTCATTTATAAGCCGACAGTGGTAATGAATAAATTGAAGACGTTGGTCCTTTTTATCGTCTAGTTTATCGAGTATATCCTGATCGAAAATAAAAAGAGGGAGCACAGGCAAGCCAGAATTCAAGGCTTGATAAAAACTATGATTATCTTCCCATCGCAAATCTCTTCTGAACCAAAAGATTGCAATTTCCTGGCTAGAATTCATAGCCATTCAAAATAAATAAACCTAGTGAACATTTTTCTTCTTCAATACGCCGCCTTTGGCTTCCTTCACACTAGTGATATACATAAATGCTTTATCATCTATTTCGTATATAGAATCTTTAATTTTCAATATTTCAAGGCGCGTCATAATGGTGACAATAACATCTACATCTTGTTTTACATCAAAACTACCAGGTAAATAACCGCGCTCACCTTTATATACAGCAATTCCTTTTTTAAAATCATTGACTATCATCGATTTTATAGGTTCATAATGAGAACTAATGATGTGAAGCGCTATATACTCTTCAATTCCATCAGCTACATAATCACTCATTTTGGTAGCCGTGAAATAAGTGATGATAGAATACATAGCCGATTCTATCCCCAATTTATATGCTACAGTAAGAAAAATAAGCGTATTAAAGATTAATATTATTTCACTCATACTAATGCCAATTCGTTTTGTTGTAAAAACGGCGATGACTTCAGCTCCATCAATGACCCCTCCGGCTCGAACGACAAAACCCATTCCAATCCCAATAAAGAATCCTCCAAAAATCGCAATTAAAATTTTGTCGTTGGTAATTGTAGGAACAGGAAGAAACTCCAATCCTAGAGATAGTAAGATGATTGCTATACTCGTTTGAATGGCGAAGGTCTTTCCAATATATTTTTTGCTAAGAAAGACAAAATAAGCATTAAGACCTAAAATGAGCAAGGAGATATTAATATGGTAGATCTCATGAATAAGAATAGAAACCCCCGTCACTCCGCCATCCATCAAATGATTGGGTATCATAAACCCTTTCATCGCAAAGACAGCACAAGCTGTACCTACCAAAATAAACATCATATTTTTGAAGGAGTATATTTGACTCCAATCTATGGAATGAGATATTTTCATATCAATCGACTAGTTTTTTTAATTCCATCAATCTCTTTTCTTTTTCAACCTTTCGCTTATTGATACAAGTTTTGGTAAAAAAATGATGCTGCTCCAAAAAATTTACTTGGATTCTATTCCATTCTTCTTCTGTCTTTATGGCTTCAATACTTTTTAATTCCTCATAAAGCGAATAGGATATGGGGTAAAAATCAGATCTCCCTAAATAATCTAGGTCAGCGTCTGCTATAATTTCCTCTAAAATATTCTTAGGTTCTTGAGGTATTTTTGTAGCTTGAATCATACCGCAAATCTTTTCAATTTGTTCTTCGTTGTAATCGTAATGAGGCAACATATCACGAACCAATAAACAGCTGACTTCCTCATGGCCTTTGTATACGGAGAGGAAACCACTATCGTGATAGAGAGCTGCGGTTTTCATAAGAGTTATATCATCTTCATCAGTGATTCCCTCTTCAGCGGCTATTTCGATTGTTCTTTCGAACACGTCGAATGTGTGATGATAGCCATGATATCTAAGATAATTTGGCAATTCGTTTTTAAGCCGGTCTAGGATATAATTTTTTGCTTTGTAAAAATTCATGATGCTGATGGTATATTTTCGATAATTTGTTTAGTTACGACGGCATTAGTTACAAAATACATATCTAGGCCAGTTTTGCCTTTTACATCTATTTTTCCACGGTATACGCATGCAAATTTATCCTTTACTCGTTCATAGGTATGTGCTGAAATATTTATTTTGCCAGCCTCGCATGCAGCTTCTAGCCTAGAGGCAAGATTTACGGTATTTCCCCATACATCATAGGCAAATTTTTTACTTCCAATAACGCCCGCGACAATTGGTCCTGTATTGATGCCAATTCTCACTTCGTAAACTTGGCCTTTTGTTTTTATTCTCTCTTCCTTCATTCGATGCATGAATTCTTGCATTTCTATCGCTGCATAAACTACATCTTCCGGATTAGTTGTATTCGCGTTCGGGATACCTCCTACGCACATAAAACAATCGCCAATGACTTTAATTTTTTCAATATTATGCTTTTGGATAATATCATCAAAGGCACCAAATATATAATCTAATTCCTGAATTAAAACGGAGGGCTTTAATGTAGCGCTTATCCCTGTAAATCCTTTAATATCAGCAAATAATACGGTGGATAAATCATAGCTTCGCGCCTGCGTTTTTTGAGTATTTTTCAACTCATCGGCTATTTCCTGTGGCAGAATATTTAACAATAACTGGTCTGATTTCTTTTTTTCTAGTTCTAGAATTTTACTCGCTTTCTTGCGATTGATAAACATAAATAAAAATAATAAGGATATCAAGCCTATCAGACTAATACCCAGTATCAATATTTTCTGAGATGCTCTTTTATTTTTAAGCTCTAGTTCATTTTGCTTGGCAATGAGATCCGATATCTTCATCTCTTCCTCCAAGTTACTTATATTCGCATTTTTTTCTATGATCTCATTGGTCTTTTCTTTGATCACGTTCTTACTGGTTTCTATCTCCTTCACAGAAAGCTTTAACTCCTTCTGTTGTTTCTTTACAGCCTCATCCAAAGCCTTTGTTTTTCGTGCTAACTCTTGTCTATCTGACTCCAAAAGAATTTTTTGCTTTTCGATATTGGCTTTTTCGACGGATAACTCATTAAACCTCTTTTTCAACTCATCGTTTTGTTCTTTGAGTTCCTTCTTAGATTGAGCCATTAGCGCTGTTTGACACAGCAGCAAAATTATAATAACAATAAATTTTAGTATACGTCCCATATCAAGCCAATCATTTAGAATTCAAATATAAATAAATATAATCTAAAAGCCTGACGAATTATGAGGCTTTTATTCATAAACTGAAAAGGTGAATTGGAGTGCAACAATCCATCCGTTCAATGTTAGATATTAAAATCTGCATATAGCAAATACTTCTTGCGAATTTTTTTAAACTTGATTATATCAGAAGTCCATGAGGCTTTGATCTCAGCTTCCGATTTTCCATTAATAATTTGCCAGCGAAGCGTGGCATTTCCAGCTAGATTATCAAAAAACAGACTCGAAAGAAAGAAGTATTTTTTATCCTTAGTCCAATATTTATATGCTTTCATCAGAAAGGATAAATTAATCCTCGATTCAGGTTCAACATTCATCAAATTCTCACCATAACATGTTTGATTCATGTAAGTTGGGGAGCTAGCACCCTTTCTAGATATAGGCCTAAAACTATCCTTCATATAGCGTCTGTCTTGGTATGGCGAGCCATAACATTCAAAAGGAAATTCTGTCCCTCGTCCCACCGATATCTCCGTTCCTTCAAAAAAACATAAAGATGGATAATGCCTTATGGCATTCGTGGATTTTAGATTTGGGGAAGGCGGTATTTTCAATTCGACTATCGAAGTCGGTGAATAATTCAAACAGGATATCACCTCTAACTGAGGTGTATTTTTGGTATTGAGCCACTGCTCGCCGACTAGCATTCGTGCATATTCGCCAATTGTCATACCGTAGACCACTGGCACGGGTTGCATACCTACAAAGCTCGTGTATTTTTTATCCAAAACGGGGCCATCGATATAATGCCTATTAGGATTGGGTCTATCCAATACAATAATCGGAATCTGCGCATCAGCGCATGCTTCCATGACGTATTGCAAGGTAGAGATATACGTGTAAAACCGCACACCCACATCTTGAATATCAAAAAGCATGATATCAACCCCTTTTAAATCACCCTCTGTCGGTTTTAAATTTTTACCGTAGAGCGATTTGATTCTTATTTTCGTTTTGGCATCTATCTCAGACTTGACCTTGGCACCGGCGTCGGCTTCGCCGCGGAAACCGTGTTCGGGAGCGAATATCTTGACTACTTCAATACCCTGTGACATGAGATAATCAACTAAATGCTGATTGCCGACGACGCTTGTCTGATTACATGTAATCGCTAGTTTTTTACCTTTCAATTTCGACAAATAGACATCCCCTCTATCTGCACCTGACAATAGACTCTGACTATGAACGAGCTGAAATACTAAAGTAAAAAATAGAAAAAAAGAAAGTCGCATAGGGTTAAAGAGTTTACCTTTGTCTGGTCATGAATTGGAGTGTAAAGTTAGCAAAAAGTTTAAGAAAAGATAAAACTCTTCAGCGACACTATTTTATTCAGGTCATTTGCCAAATAGCTATTGCACTTTGTATCTGTACGATTCTCCTGTCTTCTTTTCTCATTCGCGGATTTGAAAAAACCATTGAAGACAAGATTTTCGATTTCTGGTCTCATATCCGAATTTCCAATCTGAGTAACTCCGTCAATCCTATAGGTGAAAATCCGGTGAATATAAATATAGCTAGCATCGGACGGGAAGGCATTCAAAAAATAACCCCAGTTGTCAATAAAGGAGCCATACTGAAAAATAAAGACAACATGGAAGGGATTATCCTTCGCGGGATATCATTAAATGATAAAGCTAATTTTGATTTCACCCATGACAAAAATCTAAGCTATGACCAAGACAAGGAAGTCCCTGTCATCTTATCACAATATACGCTGGATAAGCTCAATCTTCAGCTAGGGTCTAATTTTTTCATTAGTATATTGGATAGTACTCCTAGGACAATGCGAGCCAAAGTCATCAACCTCTATATGACCAATATAGAAGAATTTGATGCTCAAATAGCCCTGACCGATATGCATGTCCTCCAAAAACTCAATCAATGGGGAGAACACGACTTTAGCTGGGTAGAAGTACAATCTAAGCAGAAAAACAATATCTACCATCTGGCGAATGAGCTCTACCAAAACTTACAGGATGTTTCGGTCAATACGATTTATGAAATCTATCCTCAACTTTTTGACTGGTTGGCACTCATGAAGAAAAATGAACTCATCATCTTCATCGTCATGCTCATCGTCGCGGTGGTCAATGTCATCAGTAGTATCAGTATTTTCGTACTAGAAAAAACCAAGCTGATCGGCATGCTGAAAGTTCTTGGTGCTCAGAATAAGTCCATCATTCAATTATTGTATTACCAAGTATTTTTTATCATCCTACGCGGTATTGTGTTTGGCAATGCCATTGCCTTGGCTCTCACTGCCTTTCTATTTTATTTCAAACCTATCCAATTGGATCCTGCGATTTATTATATTTCCTACGCACCTATTTCCTTTGACTGGCAGGTTTTTATTTTCATCAATCTGCTCACGATCATCACCTGCCTTGTCACCGCTTACCTGCCACTTCGCACTATTTCTAAAATATCACCGATAAAAGTGGTGGAGTTTAAATAGAGATTAGATGTTAGAGATTAGATTTTAGATTATAGAGATTAGATTTTAGAAAAGGGTATTAAGTATTAAGAACGAAATTATTAAAAAAAAAGAGAAGTGAAAAAGAAAGACATTTTATTTGGAAAGAACTCGATCGTAGAGGCCCTCAAAAACGGGATGAATATCGATACGATATGGATCAGTCAGACAGCGAGAGATGTGGGCGAAATCATGCAACTGGCTAAGGCAAGCGAGGTGCCGATAAAAAAAGTGCCTATTCAAAAAATAGACTACCTCATATTTCCATTTTACAAACCCCATGAAATCACCCATCAGGGCGTGGTAGCCATTCTCAATGAATATGACTATGCCAAGCTCGACGATATCTACAACTTTCTGATCGGCGAAGGCAAGCAACCTTTTTTCGTCTTTCTCGACCGAATCACCGATGTAGGAAATTTTGGCGCTATAGCCCGAAGTGCTGTCTGCTTTGATGTCGATGCCATCATCATACCCAATAAAAATAGCGTGTCGGTCAATGCCCAAGCTAATAAATCCAGTGCTGGAGCCTTATCACACATCCCTATCTGCCGAGTTGATAATGTATGGGAGACGATAGACTATTTGATTCAATGTGGATTTCAGCTCGCGGGTGCCACCGAAAAAGGTCAAATGACTATCGATCAACTCGACCTCAGTTTGCCCACCCTTTTAGTTTTAGGAAATGAAAATACGGGCATCAGTTTGCCTGTGCAGAAAATGCTCAACCATCAAATCAAAATACCAATGAATACGGAGCGCTTTGACTCGCTCAATGTGTCTGTAGCAGCAGGAATCCTATTTCACCAAGCCTATGAAGCCCGCAAAGGAAAGTAGCGATGTACGCATAGACAAATATCTCTGGGCGATTCGCATATTCAAGTCGCGCAGTCTAGCTTCTGAAGCTATCGATGGTGGCAAGGTCAAATTCGATGGCGATAGTGTCAAAGGCTCAAAGAAAGTCAAAATAGGCGAAAAATACAGGATCAAACGCGAGCAGCAAGTGCTCGAAATCGAAGTGACCCAAATCATAGAAAAACGCGTGTCAGCTGTGCTGGCGCAGGAATGCTATACCGAGATATTCAATAGCCTCACTGATTTACCTAAGGTTCAATCTGCATTTTTTCATTCTGCTATAGATAGAGAGAAAGGCAAAGGCCGACCTACTAAGCGAGAGCGAAGAGAAATCGATGAGTTTTTGGAAGATTAATTTTAAGACTTCTGCATTTGCTGCTGTATCGTTACTTGAATAAACTCTGCCGGTCGTAGGATCGCAAGCATAACTGTAACTCGCATTATTCCATCCAATATATCATTGGCGGTCATGGTAGTTCCCAATCCTACTTGAACATTAAATGCATGTTCAGGTTTTGCACCAGCCAAAGCACCTTGTCTCCATAAATTAGCTAAAAAATTTTCTATCATGCTTTTCACGGTTATCCAAGTATTGGCATCATTGGGTTCAAAAACATAGGAACGCATACCTAATTTTATTGATTGCTCCACCATTATCATTGTTCTCCGAACGCTGATATATCGCCAGTCTTGACTATTGCCATCAAGCGTTCTTGCACCCCAAACTAAAACACCAGTACCTGGAAATGATCGGATAGCATTTATGGATTTTCCAGAGACTGCATCTATATTTAATGCTTCTTGTTCATCTTTTGTAAGCTGCACAGCAGGTGATTGAATACCGCTTAAAGAAACATTGGCTGGTGCTTTCCATACACCACGACTACTATCTACACTGCTGTAAATGCCAGCCATAGCGCCACTTGGTGGAAGCTCATTGAGGTAGTTCCGTATTTTTTCTACTATCTCCGTATACGTTTTACTGGTGGCTATCAATGATCGATGAAAATTCAGTTTAGCCGTAGCATCGGGATTTAAGACCGCTTTATACTTTCTAATCAGTTGTATAGCTTTTGTTTCACTTGCTGGCAATACGTTCTCTAAATCTACAGATGCATCTAGGTTTTCGAAAGTTACTTCATCGTATTGCACCACGGTTGTATTTAACCAAGGATAATAAGCCGCACCATAACTTAAACATGTTGAATTTAATTTAGTACGGAATGCATTGACTATATCGCTATAACTATCATTAGGTGTTTGTTTAGCTAAGTCCAAAATGGCAAAACGGCTTCGCATTTCGGCGCAATGTGCTAACAGTTTTGGGTAAATATCGGTGTAACATTGTTCGCCTAAAATGATAGCATCTGGAATAACAATCAGTGTAGGCTCCAATTCTTTTTTTAATAGGTCAAATGGACTTGCCTTTGCGGCAGAGCCAATAAAATCTTCTAGTTTAACTTCAAAATCAGAAGGAATTTCAATACCATTTTTATCTTTTTTTATACCATAGGTTCCAATACATAGGATATAACAATTGCCACCACCATTGCCAAAAAACAAACGCATACTGTTATATAAATAAGCTGTATTATTATCATTGATTTTTAGAACATGGGGTGCTCCATTTATCATGAATGTTTCTTGGATTAAAGAAGGATTCGCATGTTCCAATCTAAATTGAACATCCATATGCCTTCCAAACCTTTCTGCATATTCAGCGTATGAAGCAATCCTAGTAGGCTTTTGTACTAATGATTTACCTCGCCATTCGGCAAACTCTGTATATCCAATAAAAACAGGTACTGCTGTATCCAGTGCAACTATTGAACTGGGAAAAGCATTTTTCTCTTCAATATAAACACCGGGTGTCTTTAATTTTAAAGTCATCGTTATTTACTGTTTAGTTTTATCAATAACAAAACTAAGACGAATTTTCAATAGTTAGTATAAATCGTTCTGAAATATTAGGTATGGCAAAAGGAGAATTGCAGTTTTTTATCGAAGTTTCGAATTTCTAATTATCTTTACCTTAGTTTATTAATTTTATATTTTTGTACAAATGACTTCGTGGTGGCCTTATGCGAAATTATATCCTATTACCCCCTAAGCCAAGACGACGGCCTTTAGTGACAACCAATGGGGCCTTGCTAACTTGAAACTGAATCACTTTAAAAACAATTTAAACGAATTAATTATGACAAAAATTCTAACAATTCTATTACTATTCACTTTAGTAGCATGCGGACAAACAAGCCCTGAAAAAGAATCTTCCAATGACAACAACAAAGGGGTTGTAGGTTGGAAAACTTTTAGAGGAACGAATTACTCTGTTCAGTACCCACCAGATTGGGAGTTAAATCAAAGCGGACAAATGGGAACAAGTTTTGTTTTATTTTCTAAACTGGAAAATGACAAAGACCCGTTCAAAGAAAATGTAAACCTTCTTGTTCAAGACCTAACTGGTCACAATATTGATTTGGATAAGTTTGTTGAAATTTCGGAAGGACAAGTAAAAACAATGATAACAAACTCAACTCTTGTGGAAAGCACAAGAATGAAAAGCTCAAATCCTGAATTTCATAAAATGATCTACTCAGGTGACCAAGGCATATATCACTTAAAGTTTGAACAATACTTTTGGATAATTAATCAACAGGCATACATTCTTACCCTAACCTGTGAACAGACAAAATTTTCAGATTTCAAAGAAACAGGTGAGAAGATTTTAAACTCATTCTTATTTAAGAAGTGATAAATGAAAGGCACGAAACATGATCAACAATTGAGAGCCTCAACTTAAATGGTCTGCTGTGGCGGCTAAAATCACGGAGTTTTTGTCAGTGGGCAGACGGTGCCAATAGAAACAGTAGAGGAATTAATAACCATTGTGCAGGTAGAAAGTCTTGTTTTAAAAGTTTCGGAATTTAAATTATCTTTATTTGAGTTTTTAATTTTATATTTTTGTTCAAATGACTTTGTGATGTTATTTTGCGAAAATATATCCTTTTACTCCCCTGCACCAAGCCGACGATCAATAACGGTCAGTCTATGACGACAGTGCAAACATTGAACCGTCGAGATTAGATTAATATATAGAAATTTTATTGATAGTTTGAGGTTTTTAGTCATTATAAAGTTTATTTAGATTATTTTTAAAGTTGAATTTGATGGATAAAATGCTTCAAGGCGGTAACACCTTGAAGGGCGAGAAATAATTTAAAATATTGACATCATAAAATGGCAAAACAAAAGAAAGAAGTAAAAGAAAAAGCTATTGAAGTTACCCTTTGGGAAGCAGCGAATAAATTGAGAGGAAGCGTAGAACCAGCCGAATATAAACACGTTGTATTAGGTCTCATTTTCTTGAAATTTGCCAGCGACAAGTTTGAAGACCATCGGGCCAAGCTTATAGCCGAAGGCAAAGAAAAATATCTTGAAATGGCAGAGTTCTACAATATGAACAATGTCTTTTTCCTAGAAGAAACCAGCCGATGGACTTATCTGATAAAAAGAGCCAAGCAGAATGATATTGCATTGCTCATTGACACGGCTTTGCATACGATCGAAAAAAACAACAAAGCCCTTAAAGGAGCCTTGCCCGACAACTATTTCTCTCGTTTGGGATTGGATGTAACCAAGCTAGCTTCGCTGCTCGACACCATTAATGATATAGACACCACCAAAGACCCCAAGCACGATGTAGTGGGAAAAGTCTATGAATACTTCCTCTCCAAATTTGCCCTAGCTGAAGGAAAAGGCAAGGGAGAATTTTACACACCCAAGAGCATTGTCAATCTGATAGCCGAAATGATAGAACCCTACAAGGGCATTATCTATGACCCTGCTTGTGGTTCGGGAGGTATGTTTATTCAATCTATCAAATTTATTGAGGCACATAATGGCAACAATAAAGAAATTTCTATTTACGGACAGGAATACACCAATACGACTTACAAACTAGCAAAAATGAACCTCGCCATTCGAGGCATAAGTGGAAATCTAGGTGAAAAAGCTGCAGACACCTTTGCAGACGACCAGCACAAAGACCTGAAAGCCGATTATATCATGGCAAACCCACCTTTTAACCAAAAAGACTGGCGAGCTGAAAACGAATTGAAAGACGACCCACGCTGGAGAGGATATGACGTACCACCGAAAAGCAACGCTAATTATGGCTGGATTTTAAATATGGTTTCTAAACTCTCCGATAATGGCATTGCAGGTTTTATCTTGGCGAATGGTGCCTTGAGTGGTGGTGGCGAAGAATACAAAATACGCAGAAAGCTGATTGAAAATAATTTGGTGGAAGCTATTCTGGTATTGCCTCAAGATATGTTTTACACCACCAATATTAGTGTGACACTTTGGATATTGAACAAAAATAAAAAAGCACAAAGCCGAAGCATAGGCGATGAGCAACGCCATTACCGCAACCGTGAAAAAGAAATTCTATTTATGGATTTGCGACAAATAGGCATTCCGTTTGAGAAAAAATACATTCAGTTTTCTGAAGAAGATATATTAAAAATTACAGGCACTTACCACCAATGGCAATGTGAGGAAATTGAAAATATTCCTGAGTTCTGCTATTCCGCTACTTTAGAAGAAGTGGTAAAAAAGGATTTTTCACTCGTTCCGAGCAAATATATTGAATTTGTCAATCGAGATGAGAACATAGACTTTGACGAAAAAATGCAAACCCTTCAAAGTGATTTTGCAGCTTTGCTTAAAGCTGAAGCCACTTCCAAAAATGATTTACTAACCGTATTTAAAGAATTGGGGTTTGAAATCAAATTATAAAAAAAATGGTGAACATATTCGGCTTGTTGATGAACGAAACAAAGGCTTTCAAGTAAATCAACTTTTAGGTTTAAGTATTTCTAAACAGTTTATTCCTTCTGTTGCCAATATCATTGGAACAGATATGGAGAATTACAAAATCATTCGCAAAAATCAATTTGCTTGCAGTACAATGCAGGTAAGGCGTGATAAAAAAATGCCAGTTGCTTTGTTGCAAGAAGTTGACGAAGCTATTATCTCACAAGCCTATCCAATTTTTGAAGTAAAAGACCCAAAAGAACTTTTGCCCGAATATTTAATGATGTGGTTTACTCGTTCTGAGTTTGACCGTGAGGCTTGTTTTCACGCTGTTGGAGGTGTAAGAGGAAGTTTAGAATGGGAAGATTTTGAAAATTTGCAATTACCTATCCCCCACCCCGACAAACAAAGAGAAATAGTAAAAAAATACAACGTAATCCAAAACCGCATAGCCCTTAACCAGCAACTCATACAAAAACTCGAAGAAACCGCACAGGCAATTTATAGGGAATGGTTTGTGGAGGGAATTGAAAATAATTCTGAAAAAATAAAACTCTCAGAATTAGTTAAAACTCAATATGGATATACCGAATCAGCTTCTTCGGAAATAATTGGTCCAAAGTTCTTAAGAATAACAGACATAGCTCAGAACCATATTGATTGGGCAAACGTGCCTTATTGCAAAATTACAGATAGTGATTTTAAAAAATATAGATTAAAGCCAGGTGATATTGTTGTTGCAAGAACAGGAGCAACTGCAGGATATGGCAAAAGGTTACACAAACATTTTCCCAATTGTGTTTTTGCTTCATTCCTTGTTAGATTAATACCTAATGAAATTAAATGGAATTTATACTTAGGATTAATTGTGGATAGTCAAAGTTATAGAGATTTTATTTTGTCAAATGCAGGAGGGTCAGCACAGCCACAGGCAAATGCCATACTACTTACTTCTTATGAAATTGACAAACCTGATGAATCAAAAATTTTGGAGTTTAATAGAATTGTTGAGCCAATTTTTGATTTGATTGAAAACTATCAATTAGAACTTCAAAAACTAATGGAACTGAAAGCGTTGTTGCTTTCGAGGTTGGCGACAGTGGAAAATTAAGAGATATGAAAAACTGGATAAATAAAGCAATACAGTGGTTGGATAAGTCCTTGGGGAAAATACCAAGCGAACTAAATGAAATAGATTGGAAAATCACGCTTTCGCCCAATAACGATAAGTTATGTAAACACATAGCCGCCTTTGCCAACTTACCAGGTGGCGGTTTTTTGGCATTTGGTGTAGATGATAATACAGGCAAGGTAATGGGAATAAAGAAAACCGAAGCCGATAATATTGTTGAGCGCTTGGCAAGCTTATGCAGGGATGGTGTGGAACCTTTGATCAGCATTGACCATAGCATAGAAACGTTCAGAGGTGAAGAAATTTTATTTGTGTTCATAAAAGAAAGTGCTGTAAAACCCGTTCACTTAAAAGACAAAACCATTGAGGACAGCCATATACGTAGTGGTGGAACCACCCGAAAAGCTTCAAGGCAAGAAATTGGTGCTTTAATGCTCAACAGCAAATCGCCCACCTGGGAAGAGCTGCACGCTTCCAAACTGTTGAACGAAGTAGAAGTGATTACCCTTTTGGAGTACGACAAAATATTGGAACTACTCAAAAAACCAGTTCCGAGCAATATGCCTGAAATCATTAAATGGCTCGAAGACGAAAAAATGATTGTAAATGTAGATGGCAAAGGTTATTACATAACCAACTTCGGAGCCATTGCCGCAGCCAAAGATTTATCACGGTTTGATGGGCTGAGTCGGAAAGTGGTGCGATTAATCAAATATGAAGGGAAAAATAAAGCAGCAGGCAGCAAAGAGTACCCAGGTACAAAAGGGTATGCGATAGGATTTGAAGGTTTAATACAGTTTGTAAAAGGGTTGCTTCCGGGCAGTGAGGTGATAAATAATTCCTTGCGTCACGAAACAAGCGTTTATCCTGAAATTTCACTCAGAGAGTTAATTGCCAATATTTTGATTCACTGTAATTAATACCATTGCACTGGTAGAACCATTGCAGACTCCGGCACTTACAATCCTTCTGAAATAAGTACTTGTTGCCAGCACTCCAGAGGCGTGAGCATTATTG
>CAYXKX010000034.1:4388-5425 GCA_964465185.1 uncultured Chitinophagaceae bacterium | reverse complement strand
GATTCACCAGGATTTTACCATTCGTGGCACAGGTCCAATGATTGAAATTTTTGAAGACCGCATTGAGTTTACCAATCCAGGCAAATTGCTTCCTACCAAAAAACTTGACCGGTTAATTAGAACCACACCAGAATCGAGAAATGAAATATTGGCCTCGGCATTCCGCAGATACAATATTTGCGAGGAACGAGGTTCGGGATTTGAGAAAGCAGTTATCGCAATTGAGCTTTTTGGATTGCCACCATTAAAATTTGAAGAAACCGAAAATTCATTTAAAGTAACCATGTATTCGCCACGCAAGTTTGCCGAAATGTCAAACGAAGAGCGAATAGAAGCTTGTTATCAGCACAGCATAATAGAATATTATGGAAACGGAGGGTTTAATAATACTTCATTACGAAAGCGTTTTGGTATGCACGACAAACAAGCGGCTCAGATTTCAAAATTGATTAAAGACGCTATTGAAGTTGGAAAAATAAAGGCAAAGGATCCGGAAAGCGAGTCGAAAAAATTTAGTTTGTATGTGCCTTATTGGGCATAGGCTTGTTTAATCAAAAAATGGAAACAAATATGAACGCATTGAAAATCAAGTATTTTTTATTTAACCAGAATTCGGAAACTTGCCTGGGCTTATTTTCTATGTTAGCAGCAATTGGTATCAAAACGCTGAATATCAACATGTTTTTATTTAACTCGAATCCAGAAATCACCTTTGTAATCAATCAAATTAGCCTATGAAATTCACAGAAGAAAAATTAGAAAAGGCATTTACCGAGTTGTTGGGGGTACGAAACATTAAATATAGAAACTAGGGATAGTAGTTTGGACTACATTAATTAATATATAAAACCTTGTGTTACTGCACTCTGTTTGCGTTATAGTAGCTACAGCTAATGTAGAAACAAGTAGCTACTATAACGCAAACAGAGTGCAGTAAGTTCCATATATTTATCCACAGACCACATAAGAGTGTATTTGTCCAGTTTTTTTACTAATAAACTGGACAAAATTTTTATATTTACACAGAGAATTATAGA
>CAYXKX010000034.1:0-4378 GCA_964465185.1 uncultured Chitinophagaceae bacterium | reverse complement strand
GAAAATAGCTGATTATATTGCTTTTACGATAGATAGGTTCCCAAAGGGTTATGTATTCACCTATGCAGACTTTACTACAGAGGTGAACCAGAAAGAAGCGGTGATAAAAGCTCTCAATAGAATGGTAGCGAATGAGAAAATAGCTAAACTATCCAAAGGGAAATATTATAAGCCTGAAAATACCCCTTTTGGCAGTCTTCAGCCCAATCAGACACAAGTAGTAAAAGATTTACTCGAAGAAAACGGAAAAATAACTGGCTATCTCACAGGATATAGCATTTACAATCAACTGGGCTTGACCACACAAGTAAGCAATACCATACAAATCGGAAAAAATCAGGTTCGCCCCAATTTTAAAAGAGAACGCTATACCATTGCTTTTGTAAATCAAAAAAACACCATCACCAAAGAGAATATTCCATTATTGCAGATGCTGGATGCCATTCGCTATATCAAGAAAATACCCGATGCTAGTATAGAATCATCTTGTAAACGGTTTTTAGCTATTATGAATAGTCTTTCTGAAACAGAAAAAAACACCTTGGTTCGTTTAGCTTTAAAATATCCACCTGCTACAAGGGCCTTGTTGGGTGCTGTGTTAGAACAATTGCAACAAAGCAAAATAACAGAACCGCTTTACAAGTCATTAAACCCCATTACTAAGTATAAGTTAACCAATGCTGCGAAAGTAATATCCACCACTGAAAAATGGAATATAATATGATATTACACGAAGACAAAATATTATTCAGACAAGCGGTTCAGTTCACCGCTGACCAAATGAAAATCCCTGCCATTTATGTAGAAAAAGACTATTGGGTTACCTATGCTTTGTTTACAATTTTCAATAATGAAATTGGCAAAGACACTGTATTTAAAGGCGGAACGGCACTATCTAAGTGTTACAATATGATAGAACGCTTTTCGGAAGATATTGATTTAGTCGTATTGAGGCGTAAAGGAGAATCAAACACTAGACTAACTAAAAAGATCCAAACGATCAGTGAAGTAGTAAGTAACGTTCTACCAGAAGTCAATATCGATAATCTAACCAAAAAAAAGGGTATGAACCGAAAAACGGCACACTCTTATAACAAAGAATTTAGTGGTGACTATGGACAAGTAAGAGATGCTATAGTAGTAGAAGCTACTTGGCTTGGCTATTTTGAACCCTATACAACCAAAACTATCATTTCTTTCATTGGTCAAATGATGATAAATAATGGACAAGAAGATATCGCCGAGATAAATAAGTTGTTGCCATTTAATCTATTGGTTTTAGAGCCTACGAGAACTATCTGCGAAAAGATAATGAGCCTCGTACGATTTTCTTATGATGATAATCCACTAGAGGTTTTAAAGAATAAAGTAAGACATATATACGACTTGTATCAATTAATTAAACAGAAAGAGTTTTCAGAATTTCTTAACTCTGATGCCTTTTCGGAAATGCTTTTGAAAGTAGGCAATGATGATGTTGCGAGCTATAAGAATACTAATGAATGGCTAATTAATCACCCGAATGAGGCACTTATTTTCAAAAACTTGGAAAATGTATGGAATGAGTTAAAACCAATTTATAACGGTGCGTTTAGAAACTTAGTGTACGGAGAATTGCCAAAAGATGAAGCCGTTTTAGAAACTTTAAAAATGATTCAAGAAAGATTAAAATCTATTTCTTGGACAATAAAAATAGAACATAAGGAATGAAATTTACAGAAGAAAAATTAGAAAAGGTATTTACAGAGTTGTTAGGGCAAGAAGGCTTTCCCCATCATTTAGGCATTACGATAACTCGTAAGCCAGACGAAGTATTGATAGAAGAAGATTTACAAAACTTCCTGTTAACGCAATACGCTGGGCAAGGCATTACGATAAACGAAACCAAATCTATTATTCTTCAACTCAAATCACTTTCCGCTTCTGACCTTTACGAAAGCAACAAAACATTTTTGAAAATGCTTTCTGATGGTTTTATTCTCAAACGGGAAGACCGCAATCAAAAAGACATATATATTCAGTTGATTGATTATTCAGGACTGAACAAACACCGTCAGCCAAAAGAAGAGGAACTGATTTCTGTTGCAGCAGAACCGGAAGAAGAATATTCACCTGACAACAACATTTACAAGTTTGTCAATCAATTAGAAATTTTAGGAACCGAAAAACGCATTCCAGACGGCATAGTTTATATCAATGGATTGCCTTTGGTGGTATTTGAATTTAAATCTGCTATTCGTGAAGAAGCTATTATTTATGATGCTTTCAAGCAATTAACGGTACGCTACCACAGAGACATTCCCGAGCTGTTTAAATACAATGCCTTTTGTGTGATCAGTGATGGGGTAAACAACAAAGCAGGTTCATTCTTTGCTCCGTATGAGTTTTTCTATGCCTGGAGAAGAGTGGCAGGACTTGCTAAGGATGTGGACGGTATTGATAGTATGTATACACTCATACAAGGTATGTTTGACAAAAACAGATTACGAGATATAATTCGCAATTTCATATACATTCCTGATAGTTCTAAGAAAAACGAAAAAATAGTTTGTCGCTATCCGCAATACTATGCTGCAAGAGCTTTGTATGACAACATAAAGAAAGCCCAAAAGCCTGAAGGAAACGGAAAAGGGGGAACCTATTTTGGTGCTACTGGTTGTGGAAAGAGTTTTACCATGCTTTATCTAACTCGTTTGCTGATGAAAAGCGAATATTTTGAAAGTCCTACCATTGTTTTAATAACCGACCGTACTGATTTAGACACGCAACTTTCGGAAGATTTTACCAATGCCAAAACTTTCATTGGTGACAATACTGTAGTAAGTGTTGAAAGCCGAGCCAATTTGAGAGAATTGATTCAAGGCAGACAAAGCGGTGGCGTTTTCTTAACCACCATTCATAAGTTTACAGAGGATACACAATTGCTCACTGATAGACCCAATGTAATTTGTATTTCGGATGAAGCACATAGAAGTCAGGTAAATCTTGACCAAAAAGTGAAAGTAACTGATAAAGGCGTTAGCAAAACCTTCGGCTTTGCTAAATATTTACACGATTCATTACCCAATGCCACATTTGTTGGCTTTACAGGTACGCCCATAGATGCCACGCTTGATGTGTTTGGAAAAGTGATAGATTCTTATACCATGACAGAATCGGTGAAAGATGAAATCACCGTACGGATTGTGTATGAAGGCAGAGCGGCCAAAGTGTTGTTGAATAATTCAAAACTCAAAGAGATTGAAGATTATTATGCAAAGTGTGCTGAGGTTGGAAGCAACGAAAATCAGATAGAACAAAGCAAAAAAGAAATGGCACAGATGTATGCTATCATTGGCGACCCAGACCGTTTAAAAGCGGTTGCCGAAGATTTTGTAACTCATTATGAAAAAAGAGTTTCAGAAGGTTCTACCGTAAAAGGCAAAGCAATGTTTGTGTGTAGCACTCGTGAAATCGCTTATGAATTGTATAAAAACATCATTGCTTTAAAACCAGAATGGAGCGAAATACTTGCAGCAGAAGAAGGTGCCGAGCTTACCGATAAAGACAAGCGAGAGCTGAAGCCAATAGAGCGTATCAAAATGATAATGACTAGAGGACAAGATGACGTAAAAGAAATGTTTGATTTGTTGGGAACAAAAGACCAACGCAAAGAATTAGACCGGCAGTTCAAAAATGAGAAATCAAATTTCAAAATCGCCATTGTAGTGGATATGTGGTTGACAGGTTTTGATGTGCCCTTTTTAGATAGTATTTATATTGACAAACCGATTCAGCGACACAATTTAATTCAAACCATTTCACGAGTAAACCGCAAATTTGAAGGGAAGAACAAAGGTTTGGTAGTGGATTATATCGGTATCAAAACACAAATGAATTTAGCGTTGAAGCAATACAGCGAAGGCGACAAAGACAATTTTGAAGACATAACAGAATCCATTATCATAGTAAGAAATCATTTAGATCTTTTGGCTAAAATGTTTCACACGTTTGACAATTCAAAATATTTCAAAGGCACAACCATTCAACAATTGAATGCGTTGAATTTAGCTGCGGAATATGCGCAACAGAGCAAAGAATTTGAAACCCGATTTATGGGCTTGGTGAAGCGACTGAAAGCCGCATATGATATTTGTGCAGGAAGCGAACAATTAACGCAGTTAGAAAGAGATTACACTCACTTCTATTTAGCAGTTCGTTCCATAGTTTTCAAACTCACTAAAGGAAATACACCCGACACAGCGCAGATGAACGCTAAAGTTCGGGAAATGATAAAAGAAGCCTTGCAGAGTGATGGAGTAGAAGAAATTTTCAAACTCGGAGACGAAGCAGAGACCGAACAAGACATTTTTGATGAAGATTATTTGGCGAAGATTAA
>CAYXKX010000033.1:22635-26766 GCA_964465185.1 uncultured Chitinophagaceae bacterium | reverse complement strand
TTTTAATATTTATTGGAGTTCATTATCTCACTTCGTTCGGGATCCTTCGTCAAAGCCTAATGCATAATGTGGGATTATTATATATTTGCACTTTAATTCCTTAAAAATATAAATAAATGACAACAGCTTCTCAGTTTAGAATAGAGAAAGACACTATGGGCGAAGTACACGTGCCCAATGATAAATATTATGGCGCTCAAACTCAGCGCTCCATCGACAATTTTCCAATAGCGGTTGATATCTCACGTATGCCAAAGGAAATAATACGAGCCTTTGCCTTTCTAAAAAAAGCGGCTGCTATCACCAATTGGGAACTGGGTGTCCTCGCAGAGGATAAAAAAGAAGCTATAGGAGTAGTTTGTGATGAAATTTTAGAGGGGAAATGGGATAATGAATTTCCACTGGTAGTCTGGCAAACTGGATCTGGCACACAATCCAATATGAATGTCAATGAAGTCATCGCTAATCGCGCCCATGTGATAAAAGGAGGGAAACTAGAGGATAAGGAAAAATTTATCCATCCTAATAATGATGTCAATATGAGTCAAAGTAGCAATGACACCTTTCCAACGGCCATGCATATAGCAGCCTATGAGTTGCTCATCTATAGCACGTTGCCAGGCTTAAGAGATTTGCAGAAAACATTGGAATACAAATCAAAAGACTTTAAAGATGTGGTCAAAATCGGTAGAACTCATTTTATGGATGCAACGCCTTTGACCTTAGGACAAGAGTTTGGAGGCTATGCCGCCCAATTGAGCAATGCTATCCGTGCCATATAAAACACACTTCACCACTTGAGTGAACTAGCACTTGGGGGCACTGCAGTAGGTACAGGGCTCAATACGCCCAAGGGCTATTCAGAATTAGTTGCCAAAAATATTTCTTCGCTGACTAGTCTTCCTTTCATAACCGCCCCAAATAAATTTGAAGCGCTGGCGGCTCATGATGCTATCGTGGAAAGCCATGGAGCGCTAAAGACTGCGGCTGTATCCTTAATGAAAATAGCCAATGACATTCGTATGCTATCTTCAGGTCCTCGTGCAGGAATAGGTGAGCTCTTCATTCCTGACAATGAGCCGGGGTCGTCTATCATGCCTGGCAAGGTCAATCCAACGCAGTGCGAGGCTATGACTATGGCTTGCGCTCAAATAATAGGAAATGATGTCGCCATCAATATTGGAGGCATGAGTGGACATTTTGAACTCAATGTATTCAAACCAATGATGATTGCCAACTTCATTCAGTCGGCAAGATTGATTGGCGATGCTTGCAGATCATTTAATGATAAATGTGCCATAGGAATAGAGCCTATCCTAGCCAATATAGATAGAAATGTCAATAATTCTTTGATGCTGGTAACGGCTTTGAATACCAAAATAGGCTATTATAAGGCGGCAGAAATAGCACAAAAAGCGCACAAAGAAGGAACAACTTTGAAGGAATCTGCTTTATCGCTGGGCTATGTTACTTCTGAGGAGTTCGACCAATGTGTGGTACCAAGAGAGATGGTATAATGGTTCAAAGTTTAAAGGTGAGAGGTGAAAGCTTGAGAAGTGTTGAGGGGTTGAGAGATAGAGTAGGGTAATTTCTGACCACTGACTACTTTCCCACATTACATTTTTCTAGAAGCCAGGCCTTCTCAGCGATTTGGGTGGCCTCGGTTAATTCCTTAGAAAGTTTTTTCATCTTAGCTGGTGGAGCCTGATAAATTCTTCTAATGAACTTAACATAGTTTGTTAAGTTCGATTTCACACTTTCTGAAATCACTTTATTTTTCCGGATAAATTCCTTGAAACTGCTGCACAACGAATCAAAGGCATCGGACTCTTTCAATTCAAAATAATTTTTTAATAAAAGAAGTTTAGAATTGAGAGAGTAAAATGCGTCATGGGTAAAATCTACTTTTAACAATTCATTCAAGCTATCCTTATATCGTCCATTTTCAAATCGAATCCTTGCTATGTTGAAGTGCAAACATGATTCCTTGGTCTGGTCAGAGAGCAAGGCGCTATATTTTTTAATAAAATCCTCTGCTTTCTTGAACTCTTTCATTCTAAGGTAAATAAAGACAACATTATTGATCCGACCAGCATTGATGTATCCCTTAATTTCAAAGATCTTTCGCTCTTCAAAAAGTTTAAAAAGCTCGAATTGCTCTTCAATATATTCAGAAAGTCCACTGTTTATTTGAAAAGTAGTGAAGTTCAATAAAGAAACTAAAAAATTAATTTTTTCTTCTTCATTCCATATTTCAAAATGTTCGAATAAATCTTTTTTATATTTATAATAATACTCCGGCGAATTCTTATTGATCAATAAATCTAACAAGTCCAAATAAACTAGAAATTCTGGGTGATCATTTTCCCAATGTTTATTTTTGATTTCTATCAATTTCACCGTCGGCAATTCTATAGGAATAGAGCGGTAGACATTGGAAAAGGAGATCAATGAACAATAGTTTTTAATAAAAACAAGGTCCGAAAATAGCTCTGCGTTTTTCATTAGATCTGCGATGGAATCAAATTGCAATTTAACATCTTTGCTAAAAGCAAACGAATTCACATTGACCTCTTGACTTTTAAAATAACGCTGCAAGAATTTATATTCCACAGAAGCTGGGATTTCTTTCTTGTCTAGGTTATATTGGATATTCTTTTTTACTTTTTTATCCAAAAGGAAATCAATCCAAACTTTTTCGATAAAAACATTTCCTTTTCGATCTTGTGAGGATATAACAAACTCTCTAATGGCTTCCACTAAACGGGTTAACAAGAATCTCAACTTAGAATCATTGTATGACTCGTCTTCGTATACACTCCGAAAAATGATAGCCTTATCTAGATTCTCTAACTCATGCTCTACCTTAGCCTGCATCAGACAGCTATGGCATTTCATGACTGTATCGCTATATTGCCAATGACTCGCACTAAGGTAGATATCAAGGGATTTGAGCTCCGACTCGGAAAAGGCTGAATATAATTCTCCAATGACTGTATTTACCATAAAACATTGTTTATCTAACAAAATTAATATTTTCTTGCATAAACTCTCAAAATTTTATCCTAACTTTGTCATTAATATAAACAGAGCACATTAATATTATTTAATTTACGGAAAGAAAAATCTAGCCCATGAAAGCAGCACAATTTTTTATACTTTTCATCTTGACGATGAGCCTAGTGCCAGCGCACGGTCAAATTGATTTGCGAGAGGACAATTATATCCTTCGAAGCGACACGGGTCTGAATTACTTTTTGCATGTAAGAAACAATGACACCCCTTTTTCAGGAATTAAAATTTTTGGGTTAAATAAACTAGGGGCTTCAGCAGGGTCCTATACGGCTGGCATTATAGATTCAAATTATATCATAATAGCAAGTAATACCCCAGATACCTTTAGCGGAGTGCTAACCTATAAAGGAAGAAATAACCTAGGAGCATTGGATTCTGCTACTGTGAATTTTACTCGCAAAATCATACCACCGAGCGTTAGACCTGGGGAAACAAATAAAGATAATGTGGTCAACCATTTTGATATTTTTCCGATAGGTCTATTATTTGAAAAACGGGGTACAGGTCGACATAACACGGATACCAATATTGATTTTAATGTACCTAAGCGTATAGCCGATTGGACTTTTGGAACAGGAGGTATCGATGGCAAATATGCAGATGTCGATGGGAATAGCCAAATCAATCTAAAGGATTTTGATAAGCTGAAACTTAATCTTGGACAATCAGCAGGAACCTATACCCCAAAGCTTAGTGATACCATCTCGTTGAATATGTTTAAATTAAATATTCCAGACACCGTGCTATTAGCATCCAAGGACTCTAATAAACTAAAAGTTCCGATTAACTTAATAAAAACGGGAAGTATTCCTAGCTATGGATTGGGTTTTTCAATGCAGGTCCGCCACCGCGCAGAGAGTTCAGGACAAGACACTATCTATAATAAGTATAATTATAAAAAACCAGATAATGGCAGTCTATGGCAAGGGGTGAATGAAAATAACCTGCTCTTTATAGAAGATAAGATCTCCCAGGCAAATCATTCTAATATAGCCTATTGCAAAACGAGCGGATCTAATGGAGACCTGAGAGATGATATAGGGGTAGTAGAAATAA
>CAYXKX010000033.1:21991-22625 GCA_964465185.1 uncultured Chitinophagaceae bacterium | reverse complement strand
ATCGTGGATGATATACTCCTAGGAAAAACAAATATGGACAAACCCGACAGAGTGCTTGTTAGTATTTCTGAGGTATCATGGATTGACAATAACTACAATACAATTGCTGTAAAACCAGTTTCACAATATATTTATTTCAAAAAAGAAACAGCTTCTATCGCCTCTCATGGAACTATAAATATAGCAGTATATCCAACCTTGGTCCATGAAAGCATTGTCATTGAGAATCTAGCTCAAAAATCATTAGAATACACTATATTTAATGCTTTAGGTCAGCCAATAATGAGTGGCAGCGCTTCTCCTGGTCGTCAGCTCATCTACCCACAGAATTGGGCTAAAGGACTTTATTACTTGAGAATAATTCATTCTGGCAATGTATTTAGACTGATTAAAGAATAGTTAATAATATTTAAAATATATTTTAATCTTAAATTGCAATTAACTGATTAATAAATGCATACTTTCAAACTGATAGCCATTTCATAAATATAATAAGATATAAAAGTCTTTTATTTCATAGATTTGTCATGTTAATCTACAGCATGCTATCCAAGTCTTGTGAATACGCTTTAAAATCGATTCTCTATATCACTAAACACTCCAAAAATGAGGTACGTGTGGGGGCTAAGAATAT
>CAYXKX010000033.1:0-21884 GCA_964465185.1 uncultured Chitinophagaceae bacterium | reverse complement strand
GCTATAGATGGCAATGGTATTTTTGTCAATTGTATTCTGGGACTTAAGACCTGCTCGGAAATAAGGCCCTGCCCTCTTCACGTTGAATTTCAAGATATAAAAAAGAAAATAACGAGGGGTTTTGAAGATACGAGGCTAGATGAATTTCAAGAAAAATTGCTATCCGGCGATTATTATCTAAGTAATCTTAAATAAATGAGTACAGCAGTTGGTTCAGTTTGTCATCATTGTCATAATCCAATAAAGGATATAAAGGTATTATATTCAGATTACGAGTTTTGTTGCCATGGTTGTGAATCGGTATATAGGCTGCTCAATGATCACAATCTCTGTCAATACTATGACCTAGATGAAAATGCTGGAATAAAAATAGATGTCAATTCCCAGTCAACTAAGTACAATTATCTCGAGAAGGAAGAGGTTGTTGCTAAAATTCTTAGATTTAACGATGGCAAAATAGCGCATGTGGTTTTTCATATACCACAGATTCACTGCAATAGTTGTCTTTGGTTATTGGAGAAATTATATAAACTCAATGAGTCCATATTATTTACAGAAGTTCATTTTGAAAAGAAAGAAGTATTTATCAAATTTGATATACAAAACCTCAGTTTAAAAAATCTAGTAAAGCTATTGGCGAGTATAGGCTATGAACCTTATATCCAGCTAGATGAAAAGAGCGATATTAAAACAAAATCTTCTCGCACCGAAATGCTAAAATTGGGCATCAGTGGGTTCTGTTTTGCCAATATCATGATGTTGAGTCTACCAGAATACTTCTCCCAAGGACTCATTTATGAAGCGAGCATTAAGACTGCACTTCCGCTTATCGCCTTAGGACTCTCCCTACCTGTATTTTTCTATACTGCGCTTGACTTTTTTATTCCGTCTTACAAAAATTTAAAAAAGGGCATTCTCATTATTGATTTACCCGTATCCATAGCCGTTATAATCACATTCACTAGAAGCCTCTACGATATGTATTATGGCATTAGTAATGGTTACTTAGATAGTATGACAGGCATCGTATTCTTCATGCTGATAGGAAGATGGTTGCAAAATAGAACTCACACCACCTTACAGTTTGATAGAAATTTCAAGTCCTATTTTCCCATAGCCGTAGAGCGTATCGCAGATCAAAAACAAGAAGTCGTCGCTATCGAAGAGATTCGCGAAAAGGATTTGATTAAAATCTATTCAAATGAAATTATTCCTGTGGATGCTATTCTATCAAAAGGCTCTGCCATGATTGATTATAGCTTTGTCAACGGAGAGAGCATGCCAGTAAAGGTAAACTATGGCGAGCATATTTATGCAGGAGGCAAGCAACTAGATGGTGCCATAGATCTTATCGTAATGAAACGACATAATCAAAGTCATTTGACATCTCTTTGGAATCATCAGGCATTTCAAAAAAACAAATCTGAACCGAAGGCAAATACGATAGACAATATAGGTATGAAATTTACTTTGGCTGTTATGGTATTGAGTTTTATAGCTGGTGGATATTGGTATAGCCAAGGCCGATCAGACCTCATGTGGAATGCGGTAACGACTGTACTCATTGTGGCTTGCCCTTGCGCTTTGCTACTCGCTCATAATTTCACCAATGGTCATTTTATGCGCATTCTGAGTCATTACCAATTCTATTTAAGGGATGCTTCTGTCATTCAAAAATTGTTTCATATTAATCAAATTGTATTTGACAAAACAGGCACGCTAACTAAAGCCGAAGCCAATCATGTGAGCTATGAAGGGCAAAGCTTGACTGCTGAAGAAAAACAAGAAATTTCAGACATCCTTGTGCACTCCAGTCATCCTTTGGCTAAATCTATCGTTCAATATCTCGGCCAATCGAATAAAACCAGCTTTGCCAGTGTCAAAGAAAATACAGGACTAGGCATGGAAGGTTGGATAAATGACAAACACTTTAGACTAGGATCTGATCAATTCTGTCAACAACCTGAGTCTGATAACACGAAAGTCAATGTGGTCATAGATGAACAGTATAAAGGAAAATTTCATTTCAGAAATGTATATAGAAAAGGTATTTCCCATTTGATCGACCACCTGAAAACTAATCATGAAATTTCAGTCATTTCTGGTGACAATGCCAGTGAACAAGAAAATCTAACCAAAACATTACCCTTAGGTAGTGAAATTAGATTTAACCAGACACCACAAGACAAGCTTCAATTTGTCGAAGATCTCAAAAATCAAGGCAAAAAAGTCTTGATGATTGGCGATGGGTTAAATGATGTAGGTGCTTTTCAGGTAAGTGATGTAGCTATAGCGCTTACTGAAAAAAACAATTATTTCAACCCTGCTTCTGATATCATCATGTCTGCGGACAATCTTTCTCATTTAGATAAAATATTAAGTTTCATACAAAAGAACAAAACTGTGACTTATATCATATTTATTTATTCAATTTTTTATAATATTGTGGGATTGTTTTTCGCTCTAAGAGGAGAATTGTCGCCTGTCATCGCAGCGATTTTGATGCCAATTAGTTCGATATCGATTGTCTTATCCGTGCAACTCATGACTGAATATTATCATAGTAAACTCTTAAAAAACAAATTATGGAAATACTCTTAATGCTCATGGTGGCTAGTTTCATAATCTCTGGTGGCTTTTTATTAGCCTTTATTTGGAATGTTAAATCTGGTCAATTTGATGATACGTATGGTCCTGCTCAGAAAATATTATTTGACGATAAAGAAATTATAAAAGAAAAATAACCCATAAAAAAATTATTAACCTAAATCAAAAAAAATTATGCAAGTAGAAAAGTTTCATTACGACAATCGACTTCCCAAAATGTTCGCCCAAGCGACCATATTTTGGGGATTCGTAGGAATGCTTCTAGGATTGATAGCCGCATTACAGCTGGCCTATCCTATCCTAAACTTCTCTGAGTATTTTCCGCATTTAGCCTTCGGAAGACTTAGACCCGTTCACACCAATGCCGTCATTTTTGCCTTCGTAGGCAACGGTATTTTTATGTCTATATATTACGCCTTACCGCGTGTATTAAAGACCCCAATGTGGAGCAAAAAACTCGGCAATATACATTTTTGGGGTTGGCAGCTATTAATTGTTATGGCGGCAGTCACCTTGCTTTTCGGATATACAACAGGAAAAGAATATGCTGAATTGGAGTGGCCTTTGGATATATGGATTACGTTGATTTGGGTGGTATTCGGAGTGAATATGTTCGGAACTATTTTAACCAGAAGAGAGCGCTATATGTATGTGGCAGTTTGGTTCTTTATCGCTTCATGGGTGACAGTTGCGGTTCTTCATATTGTCAATTCATTTGAATTACCGATAGCATGGAATAGTTTGAAGAGCTACTCTGCCTATGCTGGTGTTCAGGATGCGCTTGTGCAATGGTGGTATGGTCATAATGCGGTTGCATTCTTCCTTACTACGCCATATCTTGGGGTAATGTATTACTTTTTACCGAAGGCAGCAGAAAGACCCGTTTATTCTTATAGATTGAGTATCGTACACTTCTGGACGTTGATATTTCTATATATATGGGCAGGGCCACACCACTTGCTTTATACGGCTCTTCCAGATTGGGCGCAGTCATTGGGTACTGTATTTTCTATTATGCTTATCCTACCAAGCTGGGGAGGTATGCTGAATGGTTTATTTACGCTAAGAGGTGCTTGGGACAAAGTAGCTACTGATCCCGTTTTGAAATTTATGGTGGTAGCCATCACATGCTATGGTATGTCCACATTTGAAGGACCGATGCTTTCTTTGAAAAATGTGAACGCTATTTCGCACTATACCGATTGGACTGTAGCGCATGTGCATATCGGAGCTTTGGGTTGGAATGGATTTTTAACTTTCGGCGTCTTGTATTGGTTATTCCCTAGAATGTACAACACGAAATTATATTCTACTAAATTAGCTTCTTCGCACTTTTGGATAGGAACTTTAGGTATAATCGTTTATGCTATTCCTATGTATTGGTCTGCTTTCAGAACCTACTTTATGTTGAAGGCTTTTACCCCAGAGGGGCAGCTTCAGTATCAGTTTATTGATGCGGTGCAGAGTGTGATTCCATTCTATGTGATGCGTGCTGTGGGTGGAACGCTCTACCTAGCAGGGGTCGTCCTTATGATTTATAATTTAGTAAAAACATGTTCCAGTGGAAAATTTGTAGAAAGTGAAGAAGCCGAGGCTCCAGCTTTAGCCAAAGCCTACACACCGGCACCTGGAACGCACTGGCATAATATTTTCGAAAGAAAACCTATGTTGATGCTCGGTGGTGCATTGATTGTCATTTCTATCGGAGCTATCGTTGAGTTTATTCCTACCTTCTTAGTCAAATCGAATATTCCGACTATAGCCAGTGTGAAGCCTTACACACCACTAGAATTACAGGGTAGAGACATTTATATTAGAGAGGGCTGCTACAACTGTCACTCACAGATGATTCGACCATTTAGATATGAGGTGAAGCGCTATGGCGAATATTCTAAAGCAGGCGAGTCAGTTTATGATCACCCGTTCCAGTTTGGTAGTAAGCGCACAGGACCAGATTTAGCTCGCGAAGGTGGTCTTCGTCCGAATAGTTGGCATTTCAATCATATGCTTGATCCGCAAATGGTTTCAGGATCTATTATGCCTCCGTATCCTAGCCTATATGACAATGTGATAGATAAAGGTACAACGGCTTCTAAAATTCATACGATGAGAAATCTAGGTGTTCCTTATCCAGAAAATTATGAAGCTCAGGCCAACGCTGATTTGGAAAAACAAGCCAATGAAATCACAGAAAACTTGAAGCAAGACAAAATAACTATATCGAGTGACAAGGAAATCATTGCCATGATAGCTTATTTACAGCGCCTAGGGACTGACATTAAAAATGAAACTAAATAGTCAATAATTTTATAACTAAAAAAAAACAAGGTATGAAAATGTCAAATTATTTAGTGGAGATAGGCGGAGTTTCAATATATCCAATTATTTCACTACTGCTTTTCGTGGTGTTCTTTGTAGGTGTGCTAGCTTGGGTATTCTTTATGGATAGAAACAAGGTCAACTATTTAGCCAACCTTCCTCTTGGGACCAATGAAAAGGACGATCAATCATCTAATAACTAATATTAAAAATTATAAATATGTGTAATTTAATAAAAAAAACGAGTGCATTCATGTTACTAATTTTAGTATCATGGACTATGACTGCACAAGAGGTTGCTACTAATGCAGCTGAGCCCGGACTATGGGAAAGTATAAGCATGGTAGACAAAATGCTCCTTTTGATTGCCATTGGACTCCTATTCCCTATCTTTTATTTGAGTAGAATATTCAATTGGACTTTGAAGCACTATTTGGAGAATAAGTTAAACAACAAAGGAATCAATACCATCATTTGGATAACGATCCTGTCGTTTCCTGCTTTGTTGACAGCACAAAATGCGACACAAGCCGCTCCTTCTTCATTTGATGGATTTAACTTTCTGCGTTGGTTTTTACTTGTCATTATTCTAATGGAAGTTTTCGTCTTGGCGTTTTTTGGAAAAGTTTTATTCAAACAATTCGCTGTATTCGAAGGCGAAGCGACTGAAAAATCAGAAGCTAAAAGCTGGCTCATGGGTTGGTGGAATAAAATAAACAACTTTGGGTCTCAAGAAGAGGAAGCAAGAATAGACACTGGTCATAATTATGATGGCATTCGCGAATTGGACAATAATATTCCGCCTTGGTTTACGGCTGCCTTTGTACTATGCGTCTTGTTTGCCATTATTTATATGTATCAATATCACATAGTGAGTGTCTTACCACTATCAGCAGAAGAGTATAAAATAGAAGTAGAAGAAGCGGAGATAGCTCATCAGCAATATTTGAAAACAGCCGGCTCACAGATAGATGAAAACACATTGGCTCTAAGCACTGAGAAATCAGATATTGAAGAAGGCAAAAAACTCTATGCAGCCAACTGTGCGGTTTGTCACCTAGCTGATGGCGGTGGACTTACAGGACCTAATTTGACGGATAATACTTGGATTTTAGGGTGTGCGGACAAGGACATTTATAAAACCATTAAATATGGAGGTAGCAAGGGAGCTGGAATGCAAGCATGGGGTAGCAATTTTAGTGATAATCAGATTGTGCAAATTGCAAGCTTTGTCAAGAGCTTGCAAGGCACTAAACCAGCTACACCTAAAGCAGCACAAGGTTCTGCATGTTCTATGGTAGCAGCAGCTGTTGCCACAGATAGTACAGCAGCAGATAGCACTAAAAAATAATTTATAGTCAACTAAATTGAGAAGCACTGGAGGAGAAAAGTAAATCCTCTAGTGCTTTTTTTAATCCTAAAAAATGAGTTCAGAAAATCAAGAGACTGATGGCGAGTTTTTAAAGCCAAAAACATATCGAGATACTGTGAGCACCGTGACGCTTGATGGTAAACGAAAATGGGTTTATGCACTCATGCCTAAAGGCCAATTTTATAACTGGCGCAGTTTATTGGCTGCTATCTATCTAATAACTTTTTTCGTGTTGCCATTTATCAAAATAGATGGTCAGCCTTTATTTATGATCAATATTATTGAGAGTAAGTTTATTCTCTTCTCAAAGCCCATTTGGCCACAAGATTTCTACATTTTTGCCTTTGGCATGATTACTTTCCTCATTTTCATTATACTTTTTACTGTCATCTATGGTAGATTATTTTGTGGGTGGATATGCCCTCAGACTATATTTATGGAGTTTGTATTTCGCAAAATAGAATGGTGGATTGATGGCAATCCTATGCAGCAAAAAAAATTGCACGCCATGGAGTGGAATGCAGAAAAAATTCGTAAACGCATACTAAAAATCATCGTTTTCTTCTTAATCTCCTTTCTCATAGCGCATACGTTTCTATCGTATATTTTAGGCGTAGATGAAGTTTTAAAGATTGTATCTGAGCCTCTTTCAGAGCATGTGATTCTCTTTTTAGGGTTATTGTTTTTTACATTCTTGTTTTTTTCCGTTTACTATTTCGTCAGAGAAATTGTCTGCACCACTATATGTCCATATGGAAGACTCCAAGGCGTCATGTTTGACAATAATACTATGCAAGTAGCGTATGATTATGTCCGCGGGGAAACTAGAGAGCATTACAGTAAGAATAAAGAGCGAACAGGAGGTGACTGCGTGGACTGCCATAAATGCGTAGATGTATGTCCTACTGGTATAGATATTCGCAATGGTTCACAAATGGAGTGCGTAGGATGCACAGCCTGTATCGATGCATGTAATGAGATTATGGACAAGTTTGGTTTTGAGAAAAATCTAATACGATTTGCATCCAAAGAAAATATTGAGAAAAAAGAAAACTTTAAATTTACAGGTAGAGTCAAGGCTTATACAGCCCTTTTGGCTATTCTATTAGGGATACTCGCTGTGCTTATTATTACTCGATCTTCTGTGGATAGTTATATGTCTCGAGTAGGCGGTCAACTATACCAAGAGATTGGAACAGATACATTGTCTAACTACTACAATATTAAAATTATAAATAAAAACAATTATGAATTGCCTTTTCAATTTAAAGTCAACAAACTAGATGGCAGGGTCATTGTGGTGGGGAACCAGCAACTTATCTTAAAAAAGGAAGCTTTGACAGAGTTGCATTTCTGGATTTATGTTCCGAAAAATCAAATTCGCAAACGCAGTAATAAAATTGAGTTAGTTTTACTTGATAAGAATCAAGAAGAATTAGATAAGGTGAAATCTAATTTTTACGGACCGTTTTGATTCTTAATTTTGTATAACGTCTTTAAACTAAATCAAACTTAAAACTTTCAACTCATAACTAAACACTATATTATATGAACTGGGGCAGAGGATTATCGCTATTTATCATCGGATTTATTCTAGTCATGCTAGGCATGGTATACATTGCATTTAAACAATCCAATGAAATGATAGAAGACAACTATTATGATAGAGAGGTCAAGTACCAACAAATTATCGATGCTAAAGCGAATTTAAACCCTTTAATCAGTGAATTTGTTTTAGCTGACTCTTCGAGTTTCTTATTACTAAAACTGCCACCTAGCACTTCTACGGCAATAGAAAATGGCGAACTGCGTATGATAAAAATGGATGCTGCTGCATCTGACAATACCTTAAAAGTAACCCAAGCAGAAACGCGAATAGATAAATCTAAATTTCAAAAAGGACTCTATCATATTAAGTTAGGTTGGGACAACGCAGGAAAGAGTTATTTTTATGAGGATGATTTGACAATTAGATAATTTAAAAATGTGTCCCGATAGCTATCGGGATTGAAAATAGATTTAATACTGAAACTAATTATTACAATGATTAATTTTCCTCCATAGTTTAAGTAATAAAGGCGAATATTTCATTGCAAATTACCGCACTAACAACTAATAACTAACAACTTAAAACTAGTAACTAGTAACTAAAAAATGTATATTCTCCTCGGTTTAGGAATGGGCTTTATGGGTTCTATGCACTGCATAGGTATGTGTGGTCCTTTGGTTATGAGTATTCATAAAAGTGGAGGCACGAACAAGCCGAATCCACTCTACCAATTCGCCTATCATATTGGAAAGATTCTTTCCTATGTGCTGATAGGGATACTATTCGGCGCCATGGGACAGACGTTTAATCTTTTCCTATCTCAGCAAAAGCTTTCCATAGCAGTAGGGGTAAGTTTTATTCTTTTTTTCCTATTCGGTAAAATCAAATCAACTTCCTTTTCGAGTTCCTTAACCTCTAAAATTCTTACTGTCACCAGATTTTTCTCCCAGTTAGTTGAGGGAAAATCTATTCTAAAAATGTTTTTTACAGGGATAGGAAATGGCTTTCTCCCCTGCGGTTTCGTTTATGCTGCCGCTGTTGCATCTATCGCCACTGGCAAGATACTGGATAGTGCCCTGTTTATGATTGGCTTTGGGATTGGAACCATACCAGCCTTAACAAGTGTGATTTATTTCTTTCGACTATTGCCTGAAAAAGCGAAATCGTTATTTAATGGCATTTATAATTATTTGCTCATAATAGTTGGCATCTTACTTATTCTGAGAGGATTAAATTTAGGGATACCTTATATCAGTCCGGCTTATGATATAGAGAAGGAAGAAGTACACGGTTGTTGTCATGAAGAAGAATAATCAGTCTAACACTATTCAATAAAAGATATAATCTTATATATAGTTCAGTTTTGTCCAATATATATGGGATCAGTTTGTAAATAAGTTAATTCAGTTCAAACTATGCAGAAAAATTAATGGGAATAAACGGCCAATTTTGTATTTTTGTTTTACCTCATTTTAAATAAAAAATTATGGCAAAATCAAAAGATACCAAGAAGGAAGTAAAAAAAGAACCTGTAAAAACAGCTAAGGAGAAGAAAGAGGAGAAAAGAGAAAAGAAAAACAATAAGAAATACTAGTTTTTCTCATTCGATTTTAAATCAAATTTTTCTAGTTATTCGCTGCCACCTTCGCTGCCCATTTCTCTGAAATTACTCTCATCAAATTGATAAAGAGTTCATTCGTGCCTGGATCATTGAATTGAGATGCTATAGTGCCGTATACTGGCATAGTTTCTGGGTCTTTATCCCATAAATTCAAGTTTCTTTGCATTTGCTTTTTCACATCACGCAGTGCATCTTGAGCACCACGTTTATCAAATTTATTTACAGCAACAATATCTGCAAAGTCAAGCATATCAATTTTCTCAAGCTGACTCGCAGCACCGAACTCCGGCGTCATAATATACATAGATACATCACTGTGATCTACTATTTCTGTATCGCTCTGCCCTATGCCCGATGTTTCTAGTATGATTAAATCAAAATTCGCTTTTTTCAGAATATCGACAGCGGCTTGTACATACTTAGACAGGGCTAAATTGCTCTGTCTTGTTGCTAATGAGCGCATGAATACTCGATCATTATTGATAGAATTCATACGAATTCTGTCGCCTAACAACGCCCCACCCGTTTTTCGCTTGGAGGGATCTACTGATAGAATGGCAATCTTCTTATCTTCATATTCAAACAAAAATCGCCGAACGATTTCATCTATCATCGAAGACTTACCTGCTCCACCTGTTCCTGTTATCCCTAAAACAGGAGTTTCTCGCATATTTTTCTCTGGTAAAAATTTCTTCAAATCTTTTTCCAAACACTCAGGAAAATTTTCTGCTGTAGAAATCAACTTAGCCAAAAGCTTAGAATCACAATGTTTAAATCCATTGTCAAAATCCTCTTTAGACTTATACTCCAAATAGCTATCTGGCGCACCCGTAGGGAAATCGCATTTAGACAACAGATCAATAATCATCCCTTCCAAACCCATAGCGCGTCCATCATCAGGAGAATATATTTTAACTATTCCATATGCGTGAAGTTCTGCTATTTCTGAAGGCAAAATAGTGCCACCGCCACCGCCAAATAGCTTGATATGACCGCATCCCTGTTCATTCAAAAGGTCGTACATATATTTAAAAAACTCTATATGTCCACCTTGATAACTAGTGATCGCGATAGCATTGGCATCTTCCTGAATAGCTGTATTGACAATATCTAACACACTTCTATTGTGTCCTAAATGAACTACCTCAGCGCCTTTAGACTGAATAATACGACGCATAATATTGATGGCGGCATCGTGTCCGTCGAAAAGGGAAGCCGCTGTGACTATTTTGACTTTATTTTTTAGCTGAAAATCCATCGCAGTTGATGATGACATATTTTAGGTTTAAAGGTGCAAAATAATATATTTTGGCACAATTAGCAAGGAAAAACTCTATCTATAGCGTATGCCATAGGTAAAGAACATCGCTATCCAGAAAATCATAAAGATGGAGCAAATGATATTGATACCAGAGGAGTTAAAATAAAAATAAATAGGACTGGCTAAGGCAGCATTTTGAGGGTTATCTTTGATATAATATATTTCCACTATCTCTCCATCGTCAAAAACAAGATTTTTGGGTCCAAAAAAACTATAAATATTCTTTGCAACTCTATATTCAATTTGACTCACTGTATAGTTTGACCTTCGACCTTCCATAGTATAGTTTCCGGTGACCACACCATTCACTTTTTCTCCAAATAACAAGTAATTGAAGTTAGATAAAATAGGTATGGATATTACAAAAAAACTCACTAGTAAAAATACCTTGAGCGTTAGTTTCTGATGAATGATATTCTCTAAACTAGTCAAATTTGTCTATAGTTACTTTATTTGATAAGAAAGTCCTTTTATTCTGCGAAGTGAGCCATCTGGACTCCTAACTTTTACATTTTCAATTAGCAAAACATCGCCTGACTTAGCTTGTTTGATATACTCTAAGATAGTTTTATTAAGCTCAGCACATTTTTGCTCTGACTCTATTATATTCCCTTTTTTTTGAACAAAAGTTACATCATATGAAATAATTTCTAAAGAAGATTGTATAATTTTTCCTGTATAAATTCTCAATGCTGAATTGTTCAGTAATTCATAGGCAGTAACTTTTCCACCTCCTGGAAGTGACCCCAAACTCACTTTTGGGTCTAAATTCTTTTGTAAATCAAGTTTGTTAAACTTCGCTTCAAAATCAACACTTCCCTTCATAACAGGGCCGCTGAAAAGCATAACAGAAAGAGGACCTACTTGAATTGGGTTAATTTTAAAAACAACACCCGTCTTCATAACACTCTCTGCATTGAATAGAATATTGTCAATACTCGGGTCGAATTTCAAAACATTTTCTATCCCTACAATTAAAACAAATTTTTCCTTAGAAGTCAAATTTTCAAAGTAGACACTATCTTGACAAGCAGCATTCACACACACTTGAATGAGAAATAATGAAAAGAGGCACTTAAAATAGAGTCGTCTAGCCAAATTTATTCTTAATAACAGAGTAAGTAAAGATAATGTTTTAGACCCTAAAATCCTTCAAAATTTAGAATATGAACTCCTAGTTTTACTGAAAAACGGATATATTTATGCTTTTATTAAACGAAAGCGTATTTATCAATGCAAAAACTAGATAAAAAGACTCTATGGATTCGATTAGCTATGGTCTTAGCCATAATTATCCTCGTCAATTTTATTGCCTCCTTCCTATACAAACGGTTTGATTTGACTTCAGAGGGTAGATACTCCTTGAGTGATTCTACTAAAAATCTTTTGGAGAAAACGAAGCATAAAGCATTTATTAAAATCTATCTGGATGGTGAAGATTTACCTTCTGGGTTTTTACGCTTGAGAAATGCCACTGAAGATGTTCTCAAAGAAATGAACAGTGAAAGTAATGGGAAAATTCAATACGAATTTACTAATCCAGTCAAGGATGCTACCAATGAAGATGAACGGATTAAAATTCAACAAGAGTTGATTTCCAAAGGGCTTATTCCTACACAGTTGCGAGTAAAAAAAGAAGATGGATTTAAGGAACAACTGATTTTCCCTTGTGTACTAGTCAGTGTGAACGGCAAATCTTGGCCAGTTCAAATTTTGGAAAACCAAGTAGGATACCCACCGGAGTATGCGTTGAACAACTCTATTATTTCGTTGGAATATAAAATAGCCAATGCTATCAAAAAACTCACAGATGACAAGGTCTATACCATTGGCATTATGCAGGGTCATAGTGAATTGAGACCAGAGGAATTGAACGACTTGGCGAATATATTAACGGAAAATAAATATGAAGTTAATTTTTATGACGTCAAACAAAAGGTTTTAAGTAGTCAAGGGGATAGCCTCGGCTCTTGGTTTCCGCAGAACACAGATCTACTGATTATAGCTGGCCCTCAACAGCCATTTGCCGATGTAGAAAAATATCGTCTAGATCAATACGTCATGAAAGGTGGGAAAATTTTATGGGCGCTGGAGGCTATGGATGCTAGAATGGACTATCTACGCAATGAGTCCAATATGTTCATGGCTCATGGCATAGATTTAAATTTAGAAGACATCTTATTTACCTATGGTGTTCGTATTAATAAAAATTTAGTGCAAGATGGTCAACAAAGTGCCCCTATTCCAATCCTAGATGAAGCTACGAAGGAGCCTCTTCTTTTTCCTTGGCTTTTTAGCCCACTTCTCACCCCTAGTATAGAGCATCCTATAGGGAAAAATCTCGACCCCGTCTATGCGCAATATGCATCGAGCATTGACCTTATTCAAAATGACATCAAAAAAACAGTTTTACTTTCTACATCACAGTATGGAAGAGCTATACCTGAACCAGCGCGCGTTCACCTATCTGCTGTAAAGGATAAACCGGATTTCAAATATTTCAAACAACCGAAACTACCATGCGGGGTTTTGTTAGAAGGCAAATTCGTATCTGCCTACAAAAACAAACTTGGACTAGACTTTATTAAGAAAATTACAGAGGCAGGTCAAGCTCCCAAAGAAAGAAGTATTGAGAGTAAAATGATTGTGCTCTCTGATGCTGACATTTTGCGCAATAATGTTTCCGCAAAAGGAGAAATTTATCCACTGGGATTTGAACAGTTTAGTCGTCAAACGTTTGCCAACAAAGATTTTGTTTTAAATTGTATCGAATATCTTATTGACCCTAACAATTTATTAGCCACTCGAAACAAGGAAATAAAAGTTAGGCAACTCGACGCACAGCGCACCAAAACTGAAGGGACCAAATGGAAGTCATTAAACTTAATACTACCCTTGAGCCTCGTGATTGTTTTTGCTTTTATTTTCAACTATCTTCGTAAGCGAAGATGGACAAGTGCCAATCAACCAAAATAAATCATCGTGAAGATTTTTTACAATTTATCACGTCTTAGTTTTCTCTTCCTTCTCTGCGGATTGATTTACTTTCCTTTTATAGGCGAGGTCAATCTCTTTGATTGGGATGAAACTATTTTAGCGTCTATTTCAAAGGAAATGTTTGCGCGAAATGAAGTCCTACAGCCATGGCTAAATGGTAAATTCTTTTTAGAAATGCCCCCGTTATTTTTTTGGCTTCAACTGATTTCGTACAAATATCTAGGTATGAATGAATATGCGGCTCGATTCCCAAATGCCGTTTGTGCACTCCTCATCGTAGTCACTTTATACAAAAACGGCAAAAGACTTTACTCGTCCAATTTTGGATTGATGTGGGCTATGATTTATATCTCTATGTTACTACCCCAGCTTTATCATAGGTCAGGATTGGCAGAGCCCTGGTTCTGTTTTTTCATTTACTTGAGTATTTATAATCTATCGAGAGTCATTGAAGCAAGACAAGAGAGTGGAGAAAAATTTTATCGACGAAAAGAAATATTCTCCAATCTATTTTATAGCTTTTTCGCGGCTGTTGGCGCATTTATGACCAAAGGAATCGAAGGCTATATTGTGATATTGCTTACCTATTGGTTAGTGTTTCTGTTCTCAAGTGCTAAATATGGGTTTGGGTATAACAATATTTTCAAATGGACATTGTACTTCATATTATTCATTCTCGTCTGGGTAGGGATAGAATATAAATGGCATGGGACTACTTACCTCAAGCCATTTATTCATTATCAATGGAATACGCTCAACCTCAGTAAAGCTACATGGACACACCGCTTTTCTTTTCAATTTATTGTCCTACTTATTGGGTGTTTTCCTGCCAGTGTTTTTGCCTTAAATTCCCTTCGCGTAAATTCGTATGAATCGAATATCCAAAAAATATTCAGACTTTCTATGGTAAGTTGTTTAATAGTTGTTCTAATTATTGTATCCTTGTTTAAGATAAAGCTAGCCCATTACTCTGTTTTGGCCTATTTCCCAATTTCATTTCTCGCAGCCTATAGCATTCGCTATATTATAGAGGAAGAGCGGGGAATTAAAAAAATTACCTATTTACTTTATGCCGTAGGGGCCATGATCTGGACAGCCTGCCTCATTGTCCTGCCTCTTACACGTGCCAATATCGAAGTATTCGAGAAATATATTCATGAAGACACACTACAACTGGCTCTTACAACGCATTATCCATGGGAGAATCTTGAAATTATTTTCGGTATATGTTTCTTTCTTATTTTTTCTATTTCCTTTTTACTTCTTGTTTATAGAAAAAGAAAAACGCTCGGTTTCGTGATTTTGTTTATTGGATGTATGGTTCTCAATAATGCACTATTGTTATATTATGTGCCTAAGCTGGAGCAATTAACTCAAGGTCCACAGGTAGAGTTTATCAAGAACAATAAGAATGAAAAAGCTTGCTATCACTATTATGGTGGAATTAGTTTTATTCCTAAATTCTACTCCGACAGCGCTATTTTATCCCAAACTAGTTTCAATCTCGATAGCATTTCTCTCTATGCAAAAAGTCCTTATCCGAACTATCTGATTGCAAAAATGAGTGACACGCATAACTTTTCAAAATACAAGAAACATATTCAACCTTTGTATCAACAAGGTATTTATACATTCTATAAAATCAAATAGATCAACTATGAGTGAACTTTTCATCTACAACACACTGACAGGAAAAAAAGAAAAATTCGAGCCATTACATACAGGCAAAGTGGGCATGTATGTCTGCGGTCCGACATTGTATAGTGAGCCTCATATGGGTAATTTGAGAACATTTATCAACTTTGATATGATTTATCGTTACTTACTATTTCTTGGTTTTCAAGTAAAATATGTGAGAAACATTACAGATTGCGGACATATTACGAATAGTTTAGGTCAAGAGCAAGATAGTATAGGTAAAGCAGCAAAGCTGGAGCAAATGGAATCATTAGAGATTGTATATAAATACAATTCTAAATTTCAAGATATTCAAAAAGCTTATAATTTACTTCGCCCGAATATTGAACCTACAGCAACTGCTCATATCCAAGAACAGATCCAAATTATTGAAAAAATAATGGCGAATGGATATGCATATGAAAGTAATGGTGCAGTTTATTTTGATTTAGAAAAATATTCCAAATCGAATGCATATGGAGTGATAAGCGGCAGAAAAATTGAAGAGTTATTGAGTGAATCTAGAGAACTACAAGGTCAAGATGAAAAAAGGAACTCTGTGGATTTTGCTCTATGGAAAAAGGCAAATCCTGAGGATATGCAAATATGGCGCAGTCCCTGGGGCGATGGAAACCCAGGGTGGCACATTGAATGCACTGCGATGAGTACGAAATACCTTGGAGAACAATTTGACATTCACGGAGGAGGTATGGATTTAAAATTTCCACATCACGAAGATGAAGTAGCGCAGAGCTGCGGAGCAGGAATGAAAAACCCAGCCAAATATTGGATGCATGCCAATATGCTCAATGTTAATGGTCAGAAAATGAGTAAATCGTTTGGAAATTATTTTCTCCCTTTTGAAATTCTAGAAGGGACTACCCATATTTTTACTAAACCATTTAGTGCACCTGTTGTTCGATTTTTCATGATGATGGGGCACTATAGAAGCGATTTAGATTTTTCCAATGATGCACTTCTCTCTGCAGAAAAAGGCTATGAAAGATTGACAGAGGCTTTTGGAAAGGTCAGTAAATTAAGTGCTGGTGATAACTCAAATAGTAAAGAGGCTATTGCACAAGTTGAATCAAATTGCGCTGCTGCGATGAACGATGATTTTAATACCTCCAAACTTATAGCAGAATTATTCGAACTGGCAACAATTATCAATAAAATAGATAGCAAAGATTTAATAGCAGATCAAAATGACCTTACAAAAATCAATGAAATCATTCAAGGTTATTTTGTCCAAGTTTTAGGTATCAATTTCGAATCTAATCATAGCAATCAATCGCAGGCTATGGAGCATTTGATGAATCTGGTCATAGAGATAAGAAAAGATAGTAGAGAGAAAAAGGATTTCGCTACATCTGATAAAATTCGTGACTATCTCAATCAAGCAGGAATAGAGTTAAGAGATGGAAAGGAAGGAACGAGTTGGAAGATATAATTTGAAAATTTGCCAATTTGAAAATTGTTTAAATGATTTGACGATGTGATGATATGGTGATGTGATGATATGATGATGAGTTGATTTGAAAATGAGCCAATTTTTTTGAACCATAAATCGTATAAGGTATATAAGCTAATTCCTAAATATAAATATGAAATTCACCAATGCACTATCGACGTATCGAATCCCATTCAAGGAAAATAAAACGCTATGGGTATGTACCATTTCATTTCTTGCACTATGGAGTTCTACGCTCATAGGAACTACAGATTTGAAAAATTGGATTCTTGAAAACTTTCTCGTTTTCATTTCTCTCTTCCTCATCATTTGGAATAATAAAAAATATCAGTTTTCTGATTTGAGTTTCGTGCTTTTCACAGTTTACATATGTCTTCATATCTACGGTTCGAAATACACCTATGCTGAGAATCCTTTTGGATATTGGTTAAAAGATACGCTTGGCTTTGAACGCAATCACTATGATCGCATCGTCCATTTTAGTTTTGGGTTTTTACTTGCTTATCCTATGCGGGAAGCGTTTATCTCTTGGTTTAAATTTCCTACTTGGGTTGGTTGGTTATTGCCAATTGAAATCACTTTATCATTTAGCGGAATGTATGAACTTGTGGAATGGGCAGTAGCCGATGTCTTTTTCCCAGAGCAGGGTATGGCCTATCTCGGCACGCAAGGCGATGTCTGGGATGCGCAAAAAGATATGTTCTTAGCTACTTTAGGGGCCGTATTGGCGACGAGTATTATAAGTGGATTGAAGAAGGTATTAAAGATAAGTTGAAGAAATTTACAATCCTTTTTATAACAATTCTAATGGTGCCTAGCGTGTCTTTTTCGCGTGCAGGTGGCGGCGGAGGCAATGGAGGAAGTGGGTCTACTTCTGGTTATGGGTCTGCATATAAAAGCACCCCTATTGGTCCGCGAATCAGAATCACAGACTTTGAAAGAAATAGAACTATTGGCATCGTTTTATTTTTAGCATTAAGTTCAACTTTATTCTTGATATATGTTTGGAACACAGATAAAAGACTAATACGTAAATTAAATAGACTAGCAAGTATTCAACTTGAAAGTCAAGGTATATTGACAGAAGGTAGAGTTTCTGAATTTATAAACCATTCATTCTATCTATCTTTGCAGCGAGCATGGATGTTCAACTCTTATTCAGAAATTGAAAAATTGCTAGATCCCAATTTGATACAGAGTTTAATAATAAAAAATAATAGACTTTACGGAGCTAAATTATGGAATTATATTGACAATGTTGAAATCCATGAGGTAAGTATACTTGGATTAAAGATGAAAGACGCTTTAGAAATTTCCGTCTATGTTTCTGGCAGAATGGTTGATGAAGTCGTCAAGTTAAATAAAAAACCTGTTAAACAGGAAGCTCGCAAATATTCTGACATTCTTGAATTCTTATTTATAAATAATGATTTTATCTTAAATAAAATTGAAAACAACGTCAATCTAAAACTACTTAAAGAAATAGAGTCACATTATCATAAAAACTAAATAAATGAAAATCCTCTCATACAATGTCAATGGCATACGTGCCGCCATGAAAAAAGGTTTAATTGATTTCATCAAAAGTGAAAACCCTGATATACTAGGATTTCAAGAACTCAAAGCAAAAAAGGAAGATATCGATGAAAAAGCATTTCAAGATTTAGGTTATCACACCTATTGGTTGAGTGCCGAAAAGAAAGGCTATAGTGGAGTAGGTATTATCTCGAAAACCAAACCTAAAGAAGTCATCGAAGGGATGGGGCATGAATTTTTCGACAAAGAAGGTAGAACGCTCATAGCCATTTATGATAATTTTACTCTTATCAATACGTATTTCCCCTCAGGCACTTCGGGAGATGAGAGACAAAATTTGAAATATGAGTTTCTGGATTATTACTTTGGCTTTATAGAAGAAATGAAAAAGAAATATCCCAATCTTATCGTATTAGGAGATTACAATATCGCCCATACTGAAATTGACCTCCACAGCCCTAAAACCAATCAAAAGACTTCAGGGTTTTTACCTGCCGAACGCGAATGGATGACAAAATGGTTTGGAAGTGGCATGCTGGATAGTTTTAGGTATTTAAATCCTGACACATTGCATGCTTATACTTGGTGGACAGCTCGATTTCCTACTGTGCGGCTTGAAAACAAAGGCTGGAGAATAGACTATGTATCTATTACGGAATCGATGAAAGAAAATTTGACGGAGGCTTTTATCTTACCACAAGCTAAGCATAGCGACCATTGTCCACTTGGGGTCATAATTGAATTCTAAATTAGTCCATTTAAAAAACCCGACAGATTGCTCCATCGGGTTTATAGTCTAAGATTTATTATACCGTATAAGTTTTTTAATCTCACATACGTGAGAAACAAAAACTAGCACGGTATAAAACCACTGTAAGATTTATATCTTATTAGCATAAGATATAAATCACATTGGTTTTACATCATACCACCCATTCCACCGCCTGGCATACCATGCGAATGAGGTTCTTCAGCCTTTGGCTTTTCTACAATTACCGCTTCTGTAGTCAATAACATAGCCGCAATTGAAGCTGCATTTTCCAATGCTACTCTTGCCACTTTCGCTGGATCAATTACACCTGCTTTATAAAGATTTTCATACTTATCTTCTCTTGCATTGTAACCGAAATCAGCTTTTCCATCCATGACTTTATTCACTACGACTGAGCCTTCTACACCTGCATTTTCACAAATTTGTCTCAAAGGAGATTGAATCGCTTTTTTAATAATTTCAATACCGGTTTGTTGGTCGTCGTTTTCGCCTTTTAATTTTGCTAAAGCATCTAACGCTCTGATATAGCCAACGCCACCACCAGGGATGACACCTTCTTCTACTGCAGCTTTCGTAGCAGCTAGTGCATCATCTACTCTATCTTTTTTCTCTTTCATTTCCATCTCTGTAGCAGCACCTACATAAAGTACAGCCACTCCACCAGATAGTTTAGCCAAACGCTCTTGCAATTTCTCTCTATCATAATCAGAAGTCGTCGTTTCGATTTGCGCTTTGATTTGAGCTACTCTCGCTTTGATATCATCTGATTTTCCAGCACCATTGACGATAGTGGTATTGTCTTTGTCGATAGTTACTTTCTCTGCAGAACCCAACATATCCAATTCAGCAGCTTCTAATTTGAAGCCTCTTTCTTCGTTGATTAACGTACCCCCTGTCAAAATCGCGATATCTTCCAACATAGCTTTTCTTCTATCTCCAAATCCTGGAGCCTTGACAGCAGCTATTTTCAAAGTACCTCTTAGTCTATTCAACACTAAAGTAGTCAGTGCTTCGCCTTCTAGGTCCTCTGCTATGATAAGCATAGGTCTTCCTGTTTGAACCGTTTTCTCCAAAATTGGAAGAATATCTTTCATCGTAGATATTTTCTTATCGGTAATGAGGATAAATGGATTTTCCAAATCAGCTTCCATTTTCTCAGTATTCGTAATGAAATAAGGAGAGATATAACCTCTATCAAACTGCATTCCTTCTACTACCTTCACTTCTGTTTGGGTTCCTTTAGCTTCCTCTACTGTGATCACACCTTCTTTTTTCACCTTAGCCATAGCTTCAGCAATTAAAGTTCCTATTTCGATATCATTATTCGCAGAAATTGTCGCTATTTGCTTGATTTTATCATTATCATCGCCTACCATTTGAGAATTTTCTTTCAAATGAGCCACTACTTTACTGACTGCTAAGTCAATACCTTTTTTCAAATCCATTGGATTGGCTCCACTCACCAATGCTTTTAAACCTGGAGTGATAATAGCCTGAGCTAAAACGGTAGCTGTTGTTGTTCCATCACCCGCCTGATCATTGGTTTTAGAAGCAACTTCTTTCACCATTTGTGCACCCATGTTTTCGATTGGATCTTCTAGCTCTATTTCTTTTGCCACCGTGACACCATCCTTTGTGATATGAGGCGCACCGTATTTTTTCTCGATAACTACATTTCTACCTTTTGGACCTAGGGTTACCTTCACTGCATTGGCGAGTTGATCTACACCACTTTTTAATTTGTCTCTTGATTCTGTGTTATAACTTATAATTTTTGACATACTATCTAATTTTTAATTTTGAATTATGAATTTTGAATAAGGTTAGACGATAGCGAAAATATCGCTTTCTCTCATCATGAGAAAATCTTTCCCATCAACTTGAATTTCGGTACCGCTATACTTTCCATAAAGAACTGTATCGCCTACTTTCACCATCGTTGGCTCATCTTTTTTCCCAGGTCCAGCGGCTATGACTGTTCCTCTCATGGGTTTTTCCTTGGCTGTATCTGGAATAATGATACCAGATGCTGTTTTTTCTTCTGCTTCGGCTGGTTGAACCAACACTCTGTCTGCTAATGGTTTTACGTTCATGTGATTAAATTTTTATGATTATTGATTTATTTTAGATTCTGCATTTATACCATCAGATTCCATGCCAGAGCCATTTTAGTGCTATTCTGTCAGCAATTCATAAAATTTTGGTAAAATGGAGGTAAAAATGACACTATTTATGTCATAACATATCCCGTAGTAGTTTCTTTAGAACGACTTTTAACTATTCATCCGAATGAAAAATTCTTCATTGCTGCTGGTTCCGCGCATGTGTTGAAGTAAAAACTGCATGGCTTCATCTGCATTCATATCTCCCATCTGTTGGCGAAGTATTTGCATTTTCTGATGAATTTCTTTTGGTTGTAAAAGGTCATCTCTTCGAGTGGACGACGGCACTAAATCTATCGCTGGATAGATTCGCTTATTCGAAAGTTTTCTTTCTAATTGGAGTTCCATATTACCGGTTCCCTTAAATTCTTCAAAGATCACTTCATCCATTTTAGAGCCTGTATCTACAAGGGCAGTAGCGATAATTGTCAACGAGCCTCCGTTTTCGATTTTACGAGCGGCGCCGAAGAATTGCTTTGG
>CAYXKX010000032.1:25500-27498 GCA_964465185.1 uncultured Chitinophagaceae bacterium | reverse complement strand
ACATTGAATTATATTCGTAAAAAAACCTCTATTAATAAAAGCATTCCTATAAATACTGCCTATCTTCCATAAAAAAAAGAGACCGTCTGGGTCTCTTAAAAAAATTAGTAGCGGGGACACGACTCGAATGTGCGTCCGCCTTTGGCGGATAAGAGCCTATATTTCCATACTAATATTTTCGTCCAACCATTTTCTACCTATTCCAGATTTAAAAAAAAATTCTCGCTCCATAGCTTGCTTTTTATCGTAAAAGACCTCAATATGTATAACATACCAAGGACGAAATCTAACCGTATATCCCTTTTTAGATAAGGTATTATGAGACTTAAATCGTTCAATCAAATTACTCGTATATCCAACATATCGTTTGAAATAAGACTTGGAATACAAAACATAAACAACATATTCTTCCATAAAAAAAGAGACCGTCTGGGTCTCTTAAAAAATTAGTAGCGGGGACACGACTCGAACGTGCGACCTTCGGGTTATGAGCCCGACGAGCTACCTACTGCTCTACCCCGCGCTATGGGAGTGCAAATATACAATTAAAATTTTAATCACGTCTTTAAATTATTGATGAAAACGTTAATATACGAGGTAATGCACTATAACAAGATTCCTGAATTCCCCTGCCTAGTAGGCAGACAGGGCTTCGCTGCATCAGGAATGACGTTTGCTAGAGAATTCGTCATTGCAGTAAAGAAAGGAATCTACTTTCCAAAACAATATACCAAAATGATAATTGATAATTCCTAAGCGATACTTATTTCTCTAAAAATTCCTAAGTTTAAAACTAATTTCAAACCGTTGCGTTATACAATAGTGTTCAATCTATTAAAGATTGTATTATTATCTTAATATTTAGTTAGAAAAATGTTGAAATCTAATTGATAAAATAAGTTTTGAATCATTTACTTTTATGATAACAAATTGAGTATTTCATAGTGAGCCATGGGTAAAAAAGACCAATTAGAATTCGAAACTCTCCAAGAGCTGCTCCAGCAGTTTGAGGCGGCACTAGCTCAGAACGAAACCATCCGTTTTGACGAAGATGAATTTGAATCAATCATTCACTATTATTTACAAAATAACCAAGCGCAGATGGCCTTGGACGCAAGTGAAATGGCGCTTATCCTCTACCCTTTCTCATCTGAATTTTGTCTGACAAAAGCGGATGCCCATATCGAATTAGGCGAACTAGACCATGCCGAAGACTATCTGATCAATAACTTCAAAATAGATAAAACAGACATAGACTATTATATCATTCTTTCCGAAGTTTATGTATTGCGAAATAATTATGAAAAAGCAATTGAGATTTGTGAGCAAGGGCTAGAAGAATGCCGTGATAATCTCGATGAACTCTACCTCCACCTGGCTGAGATTTTTGATCATCAAGGAGAATATAAGGAAGTGATTCCTCTCCTAGAAAAGACCTTAGAACTGAATCCTACGAACGAGGACGCGCTCTATCTCTACTCTATTACTATGTCCATCTTAGACAAAATTCCAGAGAAGGCTGAATTCTTCCAAGGACTCATTGATACTGATCCATTTAATGATGAAGCTTGGTATTACTTGGCAGTCACTTACCGTGAACTCGGAATGTATGAAAAGGCGATAGAATGTCTCGAATATATCAGTGCTATAGATGAAGATGTCAATGTACTTGGTGATATGGCACAAGTATTTTACGAAGCAGGAGAATATGAAAAAGCGATTGATTGTTTGAAAGAATTAGAAAAAGATGATGACTTAGAGAGTTTGGATTATCAGACCTATGCCAAGGCCTATAGAGAACTCGGCAATTTGCACAAAGCCAAAATCTTTTTCAAAGAAGCACTGAGTATCGATGAATCCAATGATGATATTTATTATGAACTGGCTAAAACCTACTACCAAGAAAAAAAGTACGAAGCGGCGCTGCCATTGGTAAATAAGGCTCTAGAAAAGAGCAAAGAACTGGCGCATTACCTCGAACTCAAAGCGGATATTTTT
>CAYXKX010000032.1:22145-25490 GCA_964465185.1 uncultured Chitinophagaceae bacterium | reverse complement strand
GTGAATTATATAAAAATATTATCCTTCTTCATAGTTCCACGTCCTATTATATTAGTAAATTCGCTTATATCCTAGCACTGAAATATAGTCTTGAAGAAGCGATAGAAATTTTAGACAATGGGATAGAATCTAATCAACATCCCACTTTGCATTTTCACAAAGCTGTTTTATATTTTATTTTTGATAAAGAAGAAGACGGCTATCAAGCTTTCGCACAGGGCTTAGAACAAGACTTTTCTGCACATACATTAGTCTTCGAAAAACTACCCGAAATGGAAAAGAATCCTAAAATTCAAATGTTGCTTTCTGTTTATGGGGAATAGATAACGTAGCAAGGTCACATCACCTTTTCTCCTTGGTTGGTCTTATTGACCTACAAACATAACACTTCATTTTTTTCTAGGTGCATCTCATAGTTATTGATGAATAACCCCATCAAAGGGGTAATTTTCTTACTTTCAGAAAGTCATACTACTTTCTGAAAGTAAGAACGATAGGCATCATTCTAAAATCTAACCTTCCCTCCTATATACATTCTTCTCACATCCATAGGACCCCATATCATACCCGCGTCGAAGGATTTGAGATTGGTGTTTTCAAAACTCTGGATACGGTCATACTGATTGTAGGCAAAGATATTTTCCGAACCTATATAGAAATCCATGCGATCATTTGGCACATAGTTAATCTGTGCATGGACTATTGGATACCAAGGGGAAAAATTCTCTGAAGCAAGGCTCATATTGGGAATGCGGGCTCTTCCATTGACAAGAAGGGTTGTAGAAAATCTCCATTTTTCTTTGGTAGAAACCCAGTAAAGATTAGCCAAGAACTTATCCGTTTTGAGAAGAGGTAGAAGTTTTTCCTTTCCATCATAGACTACGAGTGTCTGATCATTTTTATAAGACAACCTCAGGCTCCAGTTCGCATTTATCTTCATATCATTATCTATTTGAAAACTCTGTGCACGGCTCTTTTCTTTCAAATATTCTATTCTAAGAAGTTCGGGCGTTTCCAAATTCATGATGAGTTGGTTCTGGAATAACGTGAGGAAATAACTAGCATCCACCGTGGAGGCCATACCAAAAAGTTTATAGCTAAATCGATAACTCACTCCACCATTAAAGGCTCTTTCGGCTTCTAAGGTCGTGGGCATCTGCACAGTTCTATTGGAAATCAAAAAACCGAATGCTTCTGTCAAAATAGTGGGCGTTTTGAATCCAAAGCCACCATTGAATTTGAAACTATGCTGCTCTGTAGGTGCAAAAATAAATGTAGCTCTAGGTGAAAAGAAGAAACCGAGTTCGTTGTGATAATCTCCTCGTAATCCTAATATAGCTGTTAGAGCCTCTTTCTTTCCCGTCCATTCTGCGAAGGCACCATTGACAAACTCCTTTTTACTGAAATGCAAACTTCCTATTCGTTCATGCTCATTATTATACAAAGACTGAAAACCTAGCTTTATTTTAGAATTTTCACCACTCAAATTGGTGTAATAAATCGGAGAAATACTGGCATAGACTTGGTCATTGTTGATGATTCGCTTAGCAATATCCCCGTTTTGAGTCGCATAATTAAACTTATAAAGGATAGCGAAACTCGATTCCTTTTCATGGTCTAATTCCCAGCCAGTCTTGAATTGCGCTTGAAGCGACTTATGATTTTGATTGATGACATAATCCGAACCAAGGTGGCTAGTATGGTGCGAATGGTCTATCTGCCCTGCTTGACTCTCATAAGATTCTCCTTGCAGCATAGCCTGAAATCGAAATCCATTTTCACTTAAGTAATTCCATTTGTTCATCAAATTGAGATTCGTAAATACAGGCATATCGGTGAATCCATCGTGGTTATTATCCATGGTTATTCGAGAAAATGATGTGTGCGCTAGGAAATTGGTATGGAGGTTATCATTCAGCTGAAAGCCTTTGACAATATTGACATCCGTTTTTGCTATTTCGGAAATATAACCGTTGACATTCCAATCGAGTGTTTTCTTTGGTTTAAGAAATTCCAAATTCATAGTACCACTAATATTGTCATAACCGTTGGTGACTGAGCCAATTCCTTTGCTGATTCCAATTGATTCAATCCAAGGGCCAGGGACTAATTCTAGGCCAATTTTACTCAAAATCCCTCGATGATAAGGTATGCCTTCGTTCATCTGTGAGGAATAACTCCCAGCCAATGCTAACATCTGAATTTCTCTGCCGCCTGTAATCCCATCGGAGTAGTTGACATCAACCGTATTGGTGTTTTCTAAACTCTCTGCTAGATTGCAGCAGGCGAGTTTACCAAGTTCACACTTATCCAATACCTCTGTACCTTCTTTTCGGAGTTCTTCTGTTTTATTTCCTACGATACTAACTTCTGACAATGACTTCACTTTCAATTCGACTTTGTTGTATAATTGAAGCTCTACGATACTCATTTCCTCGTACCCGATTTTTTTCAGCTTGAGGGGAGGTGTAATTGTTTGTGAAATCCTAAGACTTCCCTTAGAATCTGTGACCCCAATAGTTTTTCCAGCACCATTAATGACTTGTACGTTTTCTATGGGTTGATTTTCAATATTGACGACTTCAAGTTGATACTCCTGCGCCTCAATTCTAATAGAGCCAATAGAAAAGAAGATAAAGAGGATAAATTTTATGTTAAAATGCATAATTTGTTATGTTTAGTAGTCTATTGTCCTTTAACAAAAGACAATAGAAATTATTTTAAATTATTAAAGAAAGAAATGATGAGGAAATGAATAATTTCCGCATTAATATTGGCCTAACAATGCCAAATACTGAAACTAGATAACCTATCGCAAATCAAGTTTCGCTTAGGATAAAAATCTAGTCTAAACTTTTCAACAGGTACAAAGTGAAAATTCAAGGTGTAAAAACTAGCCTTATTAAATATTTGAATTGATCTTACTTGGATATTATTTTCATCCTTAACTTCCTGACTCGATTCAGAATAGTATATTGTACTTGGTATTCGTGTTTCCTGCCATCCACAGCAGCCATTGCCCTGACAGCAGTCTATATCTGTATTAGATGATTCTTCATCTGATGTGCAGCTACCACAGCAACTTGTTTCTTCTTCACTACAACATGAACTGACGACTTCGTTGATAGAAGTATAGGCATACAAATTTGCATTACCTAAGAACAAAAGGTAAAGTAGAATGAAAATATTAGATAAAATTCTCTTCTTAATCACATCACAAAATTAGGCAAAATAACTCATAATCACTTCATAAAGGTTAATATCAAGATATAAACTTAAAAAGAAAAACAAGGAACTCCATAAAATACAGCAGGAGAACATATAAATGAAAATCTTGGTCTTATT
>CAYXKX010000032.1:0-22135 GCA_964465185.1 uncultured Chitinophagaceae bacterium | reverse complement strand
CTTATTTGGGGTGATTTGCAATGCCAGCATAGCCCCGACAGGCAGTGTCAATAATATAGGAGATAATATTGAAATGCCCAATAAGCCCATACTCTTCCTCACCTTGACTAGAAATTTATTCCATTGATTAAACCGATGATAGGGTTTGTTTTTATATCGTATAGCATAGTATTTTTTAGTAACGAAGCTCCCGAAATTGATAAAAATAAGCAACCCAATAGCACCTCCAGCTAGATTTGCCATAATAGATGGCAAAATACCCGTATCGAGATTGATAGCCGTAAACAAGCCCAGGCCATATTTAACTATAGAAAATAGAAAAATTGTGACTAATTTAGACCAATACGAGACTATATCCACGTCAGAATTACGCTATTTGAAACTTAGGTATTTATCAACTAAATCACTTGAACCTAGAGCTATAGGTACACGCTGATGAAGCTCTGTCGGAACTATCTCTAAAATATCCGAAACACCATTGGTATACTTGCCTCCCGCCTGTTTTTGAATAAAGCTCAGCGGATTGCATTCGTATTGAAGTCTTAACTTTCCATTGGGAGACTTGGTCGTAGCTGGATACAAAAATATTCCTCCTTTTAACAAATTTCTGTGGATATCAGCGACCATAGAACCAATGTATCGCTGAGTAAGCGGCCGATTCGTAGCTTTATCTTCTTCCAAACACCAATGGCAAAAGTCTATAACGCGTTTCTCATAGAAATTATAATACCCAAAACTTATAGACAATATGGTCGAAGAGGTCGGCGTTTGAATTTTTTCATGCGATAGAATATATTCTCCCTCTTTATGATCTAAAGTAAATGCATTCACTCCATGGCCCATTGAATAAACTAAGATGGTCGAACTACCATAAATTACATAGCCTGCACTCAAAATATCATTCCCTTTTTGGAGAAAATCAGAAAGCAACAACTCGCCTTTAGACTTTCGTTTGTAGATACTAAAAATAGTACCTATTGCAGAACAGGTATCAATATTACTGCTGCCATCCAAGGGATCAAATAGCACGATATACTGTGCTTCTGGATTCTTGCTTTGATCAAAAGATATGAAGTCCTCCATTTCCTCAGAAGCCACACCCGCACAATATTTAGAAGATTTTAAAGATGCTATCAACCAATCATTGGATAGTTCATCGAGCTTCATTACCTCCTCACCTTGTACATTTTCTTTATCTGCCTTCCCCAGTATACCAACGAGTGCAGCATGATTCACCACATGGCTAATCTTTTTTGTAGCTTCCTCTAATTTATAGTATATCTCTTTCAAGCCTGGTTCGGTTTGAAGTGTGATCTCTTTGTTTCCTAAAAACTGATCTAGATTTATTTTAGTCTGCATAATTGACAATTTGTAAATTCAATTTTTTAATGGTTAAAGCACTAATTACTCTGTTTCGACATCCTCTGTCCCTATATATTCTGAAGGTAAATAAATGGTAAATATACTGCCTTTGCCTAATTCACTATGCACAGTTACATTTCCATAATGCGCTTCAGCCATTTCCTTGACATAATTTAGACCCAATCCAAAGCCCTTGACATTATGTACATTTCCTGTAGGTACTCGATAAAATTTTTCAAATACGCGTTCTAAAACCTCTGTAGGTATTCCAATTCCGTTGTCTTCTATCACGATCTCTATACCCTTCGATTTGTTATATGTAGCTACGTGCAATTCTAAAGGTACGTCTTCTTTTCTATACTTTATCGAATTTTCAATCAAATTATTTACCATATTAGAAACATGTATTTTATCTGCTTCAATAATACTATTTATGGCATTAGGACTGTAGGTTATTGTTCCATTAACTTCATCTATATTGATTTGATTTCGGCTCACAATTTCTGCAATAATTTCATTTAAGTCGATTTCAGAAATTTTCAATTTTATACTCGATTTTTTAAGTCTAGCAGCTTGGAGCACTTTTTCAATATTATTTAATAAGCGTTCATTCTCTTGTTTTATTACAGTAGCATAGTGGAACACCTTTTCTTTATTTGTCAGTATTTTTTCATTGCGAATCATATTGCTGGCCAAGCCAATAGTGGCCACAGGAGTTTTCAACTCATGGGTCATGTTATTAATAAAATCCGTTTTCATATCGCCAAGGCGCTTCTGCCTATAGATAGTATAAATCGTGATCATAAAAGAACCAATGACTAAGGCAATCAGGAAAAATGAAGTAAATAGCATAGGGAGCACCTGTTGATTGATGTATTTATCTTTCAGTGGAAAATAAATAAATAATAATGCGTACTCGTTATATATACTGTTTGGGAAAATTTTTGATTTGTAACTTTTTTCCAAAATACTTTCATTCAGACTAGGATAATCTGAGAATATAACTGATTTGGTCTTATTGTCGACTATGCATATTTTAAATTCTAGAAGAATATTATTGTCAATAAAATGCTTTTTAATAAGATTTCTCAACGTATCAGGAAACACCTTTTCATCGATACATGTATTTTCAAACAACATGATTTTACCCCGATTACGCATCGCCTCATTAAATTCATTATAATGCCTTTTCAGACGCTCAAACTCATTAGGTTTCATATTTAGAATCCTAGACTTTGGTATATTAAGTTCAGATGTTAAAATTTTAAAAAATTTACTATTGGTATCTTTCAGTGTGTAAGTGAAATTTATATCGCTTACACCCTCTTCAATGTTGAGATACTCTTCCTGAGCGGTAAATGCCTTCTGGGCTATAGGGTTATTGCTGAAAAATATGATATTGGACTCCTTTTCATATTCATCTAATGCACCTGCTAGCGCAGAATATACTCGATTATCAAAATTTTCTACCTGCTGCTCAAAGGAGCTCTCGATAAAATAAACCTGAATAGCCACCAATCCTATCATAGAGATAAGTGCTACAATAATAATAACAATTATATACCGGAGGTTCACTACTTACTCAAAATGTTTAAAATATGAAAGCGCATTAATCTAAAAAACATATTTTTGCGTAAAATTAATATTAAAAAATGAAGTTTACTGTATCTTCACAATTATTAAGAGACAACCTAAGTAAAATCTATGGTGTAGTTGGTTCTAATAACGTCATCACCATTTTGGATAATTTCCTTTTTAAGCTCGAGAAAGACAATCTTACTGTTATTTCGTCCGATGTAGAGAATTCTATGAAGGTAGAAATTCCAGTGCAATCCTCTGAAACTGGAGCATTAGCAGTTCCTGCTAAGAAATTGATGGATACCATAAAATTTATTGCTGACCAGCCACTCTTGATGTCTATCAATGAAACGGATAATGTTTTAGATATTCAAACGAACAACGGTAACTATAAATTGACAGGGTTCAACGCGAAAGAGTTTCCTGAACTAAGCCAGATTAAAGATGCACAAGCGGTTTCCATTGAATCTACAATATTAAATCATGCCATAGGTCAAGCCAGTTTCGCTATTGGAAATGATGAGTCAAGAAAGGCTATGACTGGATTGTATTGCCAATTTGACAAAGATGGAGCCACCTTCGTAGCCACAGATGCCCAAAAGCTTGTGAGATTTAAGCGAAGAGATGTGAGTACGAATGGTACTTTCAATTTCATATTGCCCAAAAAAGTTCTAACCCAACTAAAGACGTCCCTACCGAGCGAAAATTCTGCAGTAGATATAAGCTTTAATAAAAACCATTGCTCGTTCAAATTTGGCAATATTTATTTAATATGTCGTTTGATAGAAAGTCAATATCCTGATTATAACGCAGTCATACCAACCAACAACCCGAATATTCTAATCATAAATAGAGAGGAATTATTATCCTCTTTGCGACGATTGACGCCGTATACAAGCCAAACAACCCATCAGGTTGTATTCCAACTAGCAGGAAGTCAATTGACCGTATCTGCTACCGATATCGACTATGCGAGTGAAGGTAGAGAAAATCTAATGGTCAACTACAATGGCGAAGATTTCACCATAGGTTTTAATTCTAAATATTTATCTGAAATTCTTTCTACGATTCACTCCGAAGAAGTGATGATAGAGATGTCTACACCGGCTAGAGCCTGCCTTATTCTCCCAAATGAAACCAATGATAAAGAGAGTATCTTGATGCTCATTATGCCTATTATGGTCAATTAATAGCGAATAGTTAATAACTAATAGCTAAAATATTAGCCCACAAGTGACAACAAGGCTCAATGTCTTTATTCAACATTAAAAATTAATCATTCAACATTTGTCAAATGTTAGAAAAACTAAATCAATATAAGACCAAGGCTCCAGAGATTGTATTCGAATGGAAAGACGATGAAACAGGTGCTGAAGGCTGGGTAGTAATCAATAGCCTAAGAGGTGGAGCTGCCGGAGGTGGTACAAGGATGAGACTAGGTTGCACAAAAGATGAAGTCCTTTCCTTAGCCAAAACAATGGAAATAAAATTTACTGTAGCTGGTCCACAAATAGGTGGAGCCAAATCCGGTATCAACTTCGACCCTAAAGACCCTAGAAAACAACTCGTCCTCAATAAATGGTATAAAAGAGTGGTGCCACTCCTTCAGAATTATTATGGAACTGGCGGTGATATGAATGTAGATGAAGTCAAAGACGTTGTGCCTATTACAGAAAAATATGGGTTGCATCACCCTCAGGAAGGTATAGTCGTAGGACATTATACCCCAAGCGCTGAACAAAAAAAAGTCCAAATTTATCAATTACAAAAAGGGGTTGAGCTCGATGTGAAATCTGTAGCTCTATCCCCAAATCCAACCAAGACCTATTTAGTAGCTGATTTGATAACAGGATATGGTGTTTCTGAATCCGTGCGCCATTTTTATGAGATTTATAAAAATCAGAACCTCGAGGGTAAGCGTGCTATCATTCAAGGATGGGGCAATGTAGCGGGTGCTGCGGCCTATTACCTCGCACAGCAAGGTGCTATAATCGTTGGAATTATAGATAAAGACGGAGGATTGATCTCTGACGATGGATATAATCTCGAAGATATCAAAAACTTGATGGAGACGAGAAATGGCAATGCCCTCTCGCATCCTAACATGCTAAGTTTTGATGAAATCAATGAAAAAATATGGAAGGTGAAATCGGATATATTTATCCCAGCGGCAGCTTCGAAAATCGTGCAGAAATCTCAAATTGATAGTCTCTGCGCTAATGGTCTAGAAGTAATCAGTTGTGGTGCCAACGTGCCGTTTGCTGATGCGGAAGTCTTCTATGGGGAAATAGCTCAATACACAGATACAAAATGCAGTGTAGTCCCAGATTTCATAGCCAATTGTGGCATGGCTCGCGTATTCGCCTATTTGATGCAGCCAACGGGAGTGACGCTCACCGAAGAAGCTATATTCCAAGATGTATCTATAACTATAAAAAATGCCTTGCACGACTGCTTCCGCTCTTCCAGCGACCTAGTAGGTTTACAAAAAGTCGCATTGGGTATAGCGATGGATAAGTTGATGTAAAGAGCTTATTAAAAATAGAACTGTAAAGGTTAATATGTTTTAACTACAGTAATCATATGCACTCTATGGGGAAATTCTATTTAGTCTTTTATCTCACTATTATTTTTAGTTTCAAAATTAGTGCCCAAGAGGGCATATATAATGAGCGGTTTGAAAATATCAAGGGTTTTAAAGGTATCTATTATAAATCAAAGGCAGATTTTATAAACAATGAAAAAGCAGACACTACATATTTTGATATTCGTAAAGATCGCCTTTCTATGTATGAAGTCAATCCATTTCTCAAGGATATTTCAAATAAAGAAATTAACAGAGATATTTTTGCCATCATTACAGAAAAAGATACCTTAATCAATCTTAGGTATTTTTCAGATAGATTGAAATATGGTAAGTTATTACGTCATGACAGTCTCTATGTTCTATTTTATATGCCGAATCATACTGCACCAACCCTATTGCTTGGAGTTACAGGATATATACTCTCTACAGCTTCGGCTCATGCGACACCATTCATCTTCACTGCCAATTCAGATAAAACCTATAATCTTAATAAGCATCAAATTGAAATCAATTTAAAGCGCTTAAAAGATAAAGTAAAAATGGAAGAATTCAAAAATGAAAAAGAATATTCTCTAGAAGTTCTCTTAAAATATTTCCAATACTTTATGGCAAATAAAGAGAAATTAAAGACAAAATAAATTAATTCTCCCCCACCCTAGGATCCAGCCACCGATAGACCATATCTAGCAAAAAAGATATACTTACAAACAATAAGGCTATAAATAGAGAAGCACCTAGAACAACAGGGATATCAAATTTCATCAAGGCATTGACGGATAATGAACCAAGACCTTTCATATCAAAAATAATCTCAATAAAATAAGCCCCTGCAAGCAGTGAGCCAAACCATCCCGCTATAGAACTTACTACGGGATTTAAAGCATTGACTAGGCCATGTTTCCAAACGACCGTTTTCATAGATAGGCCCTTGGCTAAGGCAGTCCGGATGTAATCTTCCTTTAAGGTATCGAGCATAGAGTTTCTTGTCATCTGGGTAATTATGGCCAAAGGGCGAAGACTAAGTGCCAAAACTGGTAAAATTAAATTGCGCCAACTGAAAAAAGCATTGCCAATATCATCGTATTCTACCAGAGACCCTTTGAATGAAAGTCCTGTGAAGCCGCTTAAATAGTAGCCTAGCGCCATAGATAGTATTATTGCTATAAAAAAGGAAGGAGCAGAGACTCCAATAGACGAAAATATCAGAATTAGTTGATCTTGCCATTTCTGGTAATTTGTGGATGCCAAAATACCAAGAATTATTCCTATAAAAGAAGCTAAAACGATAGATATTAAAGCTAAAATAAAGGTGGTCTTAGACCTAGTCCAAACGAGATGACTAACTAATTCTTGATTTTGAAAGCTTCTACCCAAGTATGGAAATTTTAGCCCCAGCCCTGTATTATAAACAGTTAAGAAATTCCAACCAGACAATTTAATATCCTGATTGTACCAATCACTCTCCATTTCGTAGGAATAAAAACTAAGAGGAGATAAGTCATTGAGGTGAATAGCGAGCCGCTTCCATGGCGGCAAATGCACGCGAAATTGCTTCTCTATAGCTCGCTGCGTATTCTCGTCGCTATTCTGACCGATCATAGTCAACACAGTGTTGACTGAAAGAACCTGAAGTAAAAAATATAAGATGAGATAAACTCCAAAGACGACTGTGATCAAAAAAACAAATTTGCTTTTCATGTCACAGAGTATTTAATATTTTAATCTACAAGCATTTCCAATGCTAACCACTTCTCCTCTGCTGGATTGGTAGAGAAAAAATTGAGCAATCCACCGCTGATTTCAGCTACACTAAGTGCCATAGAGTGATAACTATCTATCAATCTATTTCTAAACCCTTCGTCTAACTTAGCTAGAATTGGTTTCATTTCTGCCAACTTATCTGAAAGCTGCTGCATTTTTTGCTCTTGCTGAGAAGGCAGAGAATTCCTAACTAAGCCTAAATTTTCTTTGATATAGGTGTTTGATTCGGTATAGTATTTTCTCAAGGTATGATGTGAAGTTTTGATTCTGAAATGAGTGATTTTTTCTATCCACTCCAACTCTTTATGATCTAATACTCCATCTGCTTCTGCTATGAGAAGACCAATATAAAGAGGGGCTTCGGTTAATTTTGAAAATTCATCTGCTGTTAAATGAGAAAAGCTATTCATATATAAATTTAAAATACTGATTTTAGTACTGCAAATTTAAGGGTATTTGATAAAGTTTGAAATAAAAAACTTAATCTTAATTTGGTAACCACATAGTAACATAGAATAAAGTCTGACAGAGGCGATAAATCGCTTCACATATTAATGGCTTTCTATGTTTAAGTGCTTTAGCACTCTTAACCTAAATACATAAACCATGTGTCTATGTGGTTAAAAAATCTCTAGACCATTACTAAAACGACACTGCGTCTCTGCGGTGAAAATACTTATATTCTACTCGACAACAAGCCTAAATCTGTACTGATATCCCCTACCGCATTCGCTATAGCAGGTTGACCGCCGCCACCGCCTTTGATGATAGTCGATATGTCCTTAACGATAGATTTCGCATCTGGTTTGCCTGCTTGAAGATAGGCGTCGCCGCAAACGATTGTCAGTTTGAGTTTGCCATCCTCTTTGGTAGTTAGGATAAATGAATTCTCTTGAAAATGATTTCTCAGTTTAGAAGCTAGGACTTTGACAATTTCACTCGACAAATGATCATAACTCATCACCTTACTGATATTAGCAGGATTCTGAACTAGTTTTTCAAATTCTAAATTCGCTATCACTTGCTCATAACTAGTTAGGGTCTTTCTCAATTGTGCATGCTCATTGGAAAGAGTTTGAACTGTCTGAACCAACTTTTGAGGGTTTTTCAAAATCTGACTCACTTCATCTAAGGTCGATTCCTTCTGCTGATAATAATCCAAAACATTGGTAGAAGTCGTAGCTTCTATCCTGCGGATACCAGCAGCTATTGAAGATTCAGAAAGTATTTTGAAAAATCCGATTTCGCTCGTATTAGACACATGAGTTCCGCCGCAGAGCTCCATCGAATAGTTTTTATCAAAAGTCACCACGCGAACCTTATCTCCGTATTTCTCTCCGAAAAGTGCTGTCACACCTCTATCCATAGCCTCCTTTAAAGGAATATCCTGATCGATATTTCCTTTGATTTCTGCTGCTATTTTTTCATTGACGATTTGTTCTACATTTTTTAATTCTTCATTCGTCATTTTAGCGAAATGGGAGAAGTCAAAACGAAGATATTCTGGTGTAACCAAAGATCCTTTTTGTTGCACGTGATCTCCTAATACCAATCTTAATGCTGATTGTAATAAGTGAGTGGCGGTGTGGTTTTTCGCTGTACGCTTTCTATTTTCTAGATTGATTTCAGCGTGGAAACTTCCCGATAAATCATCTAATAATTTATCTGTAAAATGAACAATCGTATCATTCTCTTTCAACGTATTGACTATATTGATTAACTCGCCATTCACTGCTTTCAGGACGCCTGTATCTCCCACCTGTCCGCCACTCTCAGCATAAAAAGGCGTTTTATCTAACACGATTTGATACAGGACTTCTTTTTTCGTTTTGACTTGTCTATATCTCAAAATTCTCACAGAAGCTGCATAATCCGTATACCCAATAAACTCTGAATGCGCTGCAGAGGTATTGACCTCTACCCAATCTTCAGTCTCTAGCTTAGTTGCTTGTCGTGATCTATCTTTTTGAATATCTAATTCCTTCTCAAATTCTTTCTCATCTAATTCCATATCGAGCTCTCTCGCCATTAGTCTTGTCAAATCTATAGGGAAACCGAATGTATCATATAATTCAAAAGCATCTTTTCCTGAAATAGTTTTATTGGTAGAATTATTGGCTTTTTCTTGAAATAATTTAACCCCTACACTCAAGGTCTTGAAGAAAGATGATTCTTCTTCACGTATCACATTTTCAATATAAGATTGCTGAGCAATAACTTCAGGAAATACATCTTTGAACTGATTAGCTAATACTTCTACTAATTGAAACATAAAAGGTGTTTCGAATCCCAAATAGGTATAGCCAAAACGAATGGCACGTCGCAATATCCTTCTTATCACATAGCCTGCGCCAGTATTGGATGGAATCTGACCATCGGCAATGGATAGAGAAATAGCGCGAATATGGTCTACAATAACCCGCATGGCGATATCTTCTCTGCGATCAGATCGTCCATAATTTTTCTTAGAAAGGCTTTCAACTTTTGCTAAAAGCGGAGTAAATAAATCGGTGTCATAATTAGAGTTTTTTCCCTGGATCACGCGGACTAAGCGTTCAAATCCCATACCTGTATCCACATGCTTGGCAGGTAGATATTCTAAGGAACCATCCGCTTTGCGATTAAACTCCATAAAGACATTATTCCATATTTCGATGACATAAGGATCGTCTGCATTGACTAAACTAGCCCCATCTACTCGAGCTCTTTCTTCATCAGTTCTGCTATCAAAATGGATCTCAGTGCAAGGTCCACATGGACCAACATCCCCCATTTCCCAAAAATTATCTTTTTTATTTCCCAACAAAATTCTGTCCTTGGCTATATATTTTTCCCAAATTCTCGCTGCATCATCATCCTTGGCCAATTTTTCACTTGCATCGCCTTCAAAAATGGTTACATATAATCTATCTTTTGGCAATTGATAGACTTCTGTCAATAATTCCCATGCCCACTGAATAGCCTCTTCTTTGAAATAATCACCAAAAGACCAATTGCCCAGCATTTCAAACATGGTATGATGATAAGTATCTACTCCCACTTCCTCCAAATCATTGTGCTTGCCAGAAACCCTAAGACATTTCTGTGTATCCGCTATGCGTCCTACTTCTGCAGCCCTATTTCCTAAAAAAATATCTTTAAAAGGATTCATACCGGCATTGATAAACATAAGGGTCGGGTCATTTTTAACTACCATCGGGGCCGATGGCACAATTTTATGACCTTTGGAAGCAAAAAACTCCAGGAATTGATTCCTAATCTCGTTGGCGTTCATTCTATTATTATCTATAGAGGTTAATATGAATAATTTAGGGGATATTTGAGTAAAATTCGCTTTATTTGTAGGCTAAACTCCACTTTTTCCATTTTAAAATTAAATGGGCAAAGATATAGAATTAATGGCAAAAAAAAAACCAACCTTAGTTTTTAATCACGCAAATCTGACCTTTGAGCAGAAGAAAGTCAGTTGGCAGTCAAGATTAGGCTATGGGCTGATGATTTTGAGTGGGATTTTAGTTTTTGGCTTTATCTCCGTTATGATATCTCACAAAATCTTCCCGTCCCCCAATGAACAAAATCTAAATAGGAGAATCAAACTACTCCAAAAAGAGTACCAAACACTAGATAAACACTTAGATTTAGTTAGTGAAGATTTGGGTACACTTCGAAAGAGGGACGAAAATATGTATCGTGTTATTTACCAACGAGATCCCATAGACGATAAAATATGGAAGTCAGTGGAAAATGGTACGGATAAATATGATTTATTGACCAAAGAGTCTGAATATAAAGTAATTGGTGAGATACTCAAGAAAATAACCATGGTAAGAAATACCATGAAACTGCAAGAAAGCTCATATAATGAACTCGCAGACCTCGTTCGTAGAAAAGATGAAATGCTCAGCTCCATACCCTCTATTCAACCAGTTTCCAACAAGGATTTGACCCGAATAGCCTCAGGATTTGGTTGGAGAATGCATCCGATATATAGAATACCAAAAAGGCATGAAGGAGTAGATTTTACGGCACCGACTGGCACCCCTATATACGTGTCAGGTGATGGGGTCATCCTCAATTGCAATTATGATGGAGGCTATGGAAACTGCATTATTGTGAATCATGGTTATGGTTATAAGACACGGTACGCGCACCTATCTAGCTATGCTGTGCGAGCTGGAGATAGAGTGAAACGCGGGCAAAAAATTGGACTTGTTGGAAATACAGGCGCCTCGGTAGGACCTCACCTGCATTATGAAGTAGAGTACAATGACCAAAAAGTAGACCCTGCTCTCTTTTTTTATAATGATCTCAACAAGGAGCAGTTTGAAGAAATAGTAAAAATTACCAATGCGCGAGGTAAATCTTTTGATTAAAAATATAAGAAAATAAATGGAAACACAATCCAAGCCAGCCAGAAATAAAATATCCTATTGGAACTCCGTATTCAGTATTACAACCGTTCTATTCCTAACAGGTTTTTTAGGTATATTTATTTGGATAGCAAAAAATACGAGCGATGCCTTGAAGGAAAGTGTGTTTATACAGGTGGAGATGGTAGATACGACCCAAAGTACCTATGATAATTTCAAAGCCGAGTTAGAAAATTTAAATGGTGTAAAACAGGTAAAGTTTGTTTCTAAAGATATTGCAGCGGCAAAACTAAAGAAGGAAATCAACGATGATTTTATCAATGTCATAGGATATAATCCACTATTTAATTCATTCGAAGTCAATATAAAATCCGAACAATTCAACCCAGAGGTATTGGAATCTACCAAAAATACGATTCTGAAAAGTTCTTTGGTAAAGGATGCAACATATCCTAAAGTTATTTCTAAAACCTTAAATAAAAATCTCAGGAAAATTACTTTGATTTTAGGAGCTATTACACTATTCCTGCTAATCATAGCTGTAGTACTTATCGATAGTACCATACGCTTAGCAATGTTTTCGGATAGATTTCTTATTAAAAGTATGCAACTTGTGGGTGCCACAAGATGGTTTATTATCCGACCTTATATTTGGAGAGGTATATTGAATGGTATTTTGAGTGCTCTGATTGCTTCAGGACTATTGGTACTTATTTTATACTTATTCGATAAATATACCCAATTGCTAGAATTACAAAAAGAAATAAAATATCTTTCCATCATATTTTTTGGATTAATTTTGCTTGGTGTTATTCTATCATTTATCAGTACATTCTTTGCTGTCAATAAGTATTTACGGATGAAATTAGATTCACTTTATTAGTATATAAATAATAAATATTCCATACAATGTCAAAAAAAGCACAGGTAAAAACAAGTCTAGACGTCGATAAAAAAGCGACCACTCATGTTGAAGAAACGAGCAATTTTAAATCTCCATTGCTATTTGAAAAAAAGAATTATCAGTTAATGCTGCTTGGTTTGCTAGTAATATTTGCAGGGTATGGACTTATGATGGGTACCAATAATGATATAGAAAGTCTTACGGCTAAATTTCCAAATGAAGATGTGTACAGTGCACGCAGAATCATAATAGCTCCTATCGTGATTGTACTTGGTTTTATTATTGAAATTTACGCAATCCTCTCTGCAAAAAAAAATAACTAATGACCTATTTCGAAGCGTTTGTATTGGCGCTGGTAGAAGGTCTTACTGAGTTTCTTCCTGTGTCCTCTACAGGGCATATGATTTTGGCTTCAGCCGCTTTAGGTCTAAAAACTAGTCCATTTCTCAACCTTTTTATTATTTCCATTCAATTTGGGGCTATTCTCTCTGTGGTAGCGCTATACTGGAGGCGTTTTATTGTCTCCGTTCAGTTTTACATCTGTATTATCTATGCTGCTATTCCCACAGTTATCATTGCTTTTCTACTAAAAAAATATGTAGATCAGGCTCTAGGGAGTGTAGTTATTGTGGGAATCAATTTATTGCTCGGAGGTTTTGTTATGTTGTATTTAGAATCCTATTTCAAAAATCAAACCAAGTCAAATGAAAATCTAAAGCCTTTGAATTATTTCTCTATAGGTTTGTTTCAGGCTATTTCCATATTTCCTGGTGTATCTCGCTCTGCTGCTACGATTTATGGTGGGATGTTTCAAGGTATGAACAGGAAAGATGCCGCAGAGTTTTCCTTTGTTTTAGCGGTCCCTATTATGTTCATGGCTACGGTCAAAGATCTATATGACTTTATGAAAGGTGGATTGAACTCTATTTCAACGCAAGAGTTATCCTTGTTAGCTTTCGGAAATGTTGCCGCATTTTTTGTAGCTATTCTAGCTATCAAATTCTTCGTTTCTTATATAGTAAAAAATGGCTTCAAAGTATTTGCCTATTATAGGATTCTAATGGGCATTCTAGTGCTTTTATTGTTTAAATATTTTGGTTTTTCATTACAAATGATTTAGTGATTGGTAAAATCAGAAGAAAGTATGAATTTGTTAAAGGAACTAGAAGCCGGTATAATTTTACCCATTTATAAGCCTCTGCAATGGACGTCCTTTGATGTCGTAAAGAAAATAAAAGGTATGACTAGAAAATCCATACCTAAGCTTAAAATAGGGCACGCAGGGACTTTAGATCCACTAGCCGAAGGTTTGCTCATCATTTGTACCCAAAAAATGACGAAGCAAGTAGATGCCATTCATGCTTTACCAAAAACCTATATAGCCAAAATTTTTATAGGAGCAGAGCGTCCTTCCTATGACAAAGAAACAGAAATATCCGCCAACTACCCGATAGAGCATATAAATGAAAATTTAGTAGTAGAAACTCTTAAAAGCTTTCTAGGAACGCAAAATCAGATACCGCCTGTTTATTCTGCTATAAAACAAGACGGAAAGCGATTATTTCTTAAAGCAAGAAAAGGAATAGAAGTAGAGGTGAGATCTCGAGAAGTTGAAATTTATGCTATTCAATTAGTTGAATTCAGTTTACCTTATATAAAAATAGAAGTTACGGTATCCAAAGGAACGTATATACGTGCATTAGCTTATGACATTGGTAAAAAGTTAAATTCTGGAGCCTACTTAGACCATTTAATCAGAAGCAAGGTGGGAGATTATACAATAGAACAATCCATGGATATCGATTCAATTCATAATGCTTTAGCCACTAGAGAGGAAAAATGAATATTTACCACGAACTTCCTCTCCTTACCGATTGTGTTATAACTATTGGATCCTTTGATGGGCTCCATCTAGGACATCAGTACCTCATTCGGGAAGTTCAAAAGATTGCCAATGAAAATAAACTACCGTTTTACCTCATTAGTTTCGAACCACACCCAAGATTGGTTTTACAACACAATAGTGATTTTAAACTATTACAAACCTGGAATGAAAAAACGGCGCTTTTAGAACAGTTCGGTGTTTGTAATTTAATAGCGATTCCTTTTACAACTGAGCTTTCGCAGAAAAGCGCAGAAGAGTTTATCCTAGACTATATACTAAAGCCCTTGAATCCAAGAATCGTTGTTCTCGGTTACGATCATAAATTTGGAAAAGATAGACAAGGTTCCAAAGACACATTTCTAGCTTTGAAGAGCCGATTAGGACTGAATATAGATGTAATTCAGTTACAAGAATACATGAATCAGCGATCTCATGTTAGCTCTACGACGATTCGTCAGTTGATACAGAATGGGCAAATTAAAGAAGCTAATGGCTTGTTAGGACACACATACGAATTATCGGGCAAAGTAGTAGAAGGTAAAAAACTAGGAAGAACTCTAGGGTATCCGACGGCTAACATTCTGACTGAAAATATAAATAAACTAATCCCAGCCTTAGGCGTATACAATACAACCATCAAAGTGGGCGGTGTATGGCACAAAGCCGCAACCAGCATATTCTCGATTTTGAGGGCGACATATATGGTGAATTAATCACATTAAAATTTCATGACTACATAAGAGCAGAAAAAAAATACGACAACCTGGAAGCTTTGAAAGTGGCTATCGGTCAAGATATAGCTCAAATTGAAAAACAATGATATATGGCAGCGCTTTATATCCATATTCCATTTTGTAAAAAAGCTTGTCACTATTGCTCATTCTATTTTACTCTGAGTATAGTAAAGAAGGTTAGTTTTATTCAAGCCCTTTGTAAAGAAATAGAGACAAGGAGTTATGAATTAAAAGATCAAACTGTTAATTCCATTTATTTTGGAGGCGGAACCCCTTCCTTACTAAGTTATAATGACTTAGATAGCATTATGCAAACCATCTATAGGCATTATAAAATAAGTGAAAAACCAGAGATCACCATTGAATCCAATCCTGAAAATCTTTCAGAAAGCTATCTCAAAGAGTTAAAAGCACTAACCATCAATAGACTGAGCGTGGGAGTGCAGTCGTTTTCTAGCATAGACCTGGAAGTGATGAATAGAAATCACGATGCCAAGCAGGCCATACATGCATTAAAATTGGCAAGAAAAGTTTTTGACAATTTATCCATTGATTTAATATTTGGTCTACCCTACTCCGGAATAGAACAATGGCAGACTAATCTTCGACTAGCTATGGAGTTGGAGGTAGATCACATATCAACTTATAACCTAACGGTAGAGGAAAAAACTGCATTGGCGCGCAAAGTAGAGAGAAGGGAACTGCCTTTAGAGCCTGACTATACGCTCAACAATATGTATTTGCATACCATAGATTTTCTTTCCAATCATGGCCTAACGCAGTATGAGATTTCCAATTTTGGTAAGCAAAATTTTTGGTCACAACATAATATTAGCTACTGGACACAACAACCTTATATGGGTTTTGGGCCCTCTGCTCACAGCTATAATGGTGAGGAAAGAAGATGGAATGTATCAAATTTAAAAAACTATATCGATGCCATACAAAATAGCCAAAGCTATTGGGAAAAAGAGGTTTTGAGCATAGAAAATAAATATAATGAATTTGTTATGACTAGGTTAAGAACAATCTTTGGTGTGCGAATTGAGGAAATAAAGACTATCTTTGGAGCTAGTTTTGAAACTCATTTTCTAAAAACACTAGAAAAAATAGAAGCTCAAGATTGGATACTACAAGAAAACAATACCTTTAAATTAACCAATTCAGGCAAGGTTTTAGCAGATCATATAGCCAGTGAATTGATGCTCTAACTCTCCAAAAATTTAACAAAAAAGATAAGAATCGTCGTGAAAGAAAAAAACGAAAAAACAGAAACCAAAGTGTTGACGCTCTTTGGGAAGAACTATGAAAAGAAATTTAGTTTTGATAAATTAAAGGAGCTTTTACCCAAAACAACTAGAAAAGAAAAGCTCGTTCATGCTCTGATGGTACTCAAACGTCAAAAGAAAATAGTAGAGATCGAAATGGATGTCTATATGCTCAAACAATGGGAAAATGAACTCACAACAAAACCCAAAACATTTATCAAAACAACTAAAGAAAAAGATATCAAAGAAATTACAACAAAAAAAGAACCTATAATAGCAGGAAGCGATGAGGTGGAAGGTATATTAGACATTACAGCGACAGGCGCTATGTTTGTAGCGATAGAAGGAATGGACCGAGATGCCATTATGCGCAGTAAAAACGTGCCAGCTTTTAGTGGAGACCGCATTCTCGTTAAATTAGATAAAGTGCGAGAAGGTAAGCGCACAGAAGCTAGATTTATAAAAGTGGTAGAACGAAAACTCAAGAGTTTTATCGGGAAATTCTCTGTTCACAAATCAAAAGATTTTGAAGTCTATTTCGTCACACCTGTTTCTTCAAAAGCTTTGTTTGATTTTTATATTTCCTCAAAATTTATACACGAAGCGAAAGATGGCGACTATGTGGAGATAGAGTTTCTAGAATGGGGAGAGAAAGAAAAAAATCCAAGAGGCAAGGTGATAGAAGTATTGAAAAACTTCAATCCTAATGAACTGACCATGCGAACTATACTTCTTGAACGTGAATTCCATCAGGAGTTTCCTGAGGCGGTTCTTGAAGAATTAAAACCAATCAAATCTAAACTCACGGAGAAAGATTTTGAAGATAGACTAGATATGCGATCTACTTTGACGTTGACAATAGATCCAAAAACAGCTCGTGATTTCGATGACGCTCTTTCTGTAAAAAAACTAGATGACCATCTTTATGAAGTAGGCGTTCATATAGCAGATGTAGCACATTATGTTCAGCTGGGAACTGAACTAGATAAAGAAGCACTGAGACGCGCTACCTCTGTTTATCTCCCCGATAGAGTTGCACCTATGCTACCTGAGAAATTATCCAACGACTTATGTTCACTTAATCCTAAAGTGGATAGATTGGCATTTTCTATGATTTACCATATAGACGACACTGGAAAAGTTCATGACGAATATTTAGCCAAAACCATCATACACTCTGATCGAAGATTTAGCTACGAAGAGGCGCAAGAAGTCATTGAAACTGGAAAAGGGGATCATGCCGACACGATTCTCCTACTACAAAAAATAGCTTCTATCTGGCGTGAAGCGAGATTTAAAAAAGGTGGGATTAATTTTGAAGCAACTGAGGTGCAATTCGTATTAGATGAAAATGGAAAACCTATAGAAATCATTCCAAAAATTCAGAAGGAAGCTAACTGGCTCATCGAGGAGTATATGCTTCGCGCGAACACAAGTGTAGCACTAGCTTTAGACGTGTATACAAAGAAAAAAATGATTCCTGCAGGTATCTATCGAGACCATGATACGCCAGATATGGCCAAGTTAGAGCAGTTTAGTGATGCAGCCCTTAGACTAGGAGGACATAAGCTCAAAAAAATAACTAAACCAGATCAAGCTGCCGATATATTAAATGAGTTTTTATCCTCTATATCAGATGCGCCAGAGTCCGATATTCTCAACCAACTCGCCATAAGATCGATGGCTAAAGCCTACTATTCCACAGAAAATATAGGACATTACGGCCTAGGCTTTACCCATTATTCGCACTTCACATCCCCTATTCGCCGCTACCCAGATTTAATAGCGCATAGATTACTCACCAATGTGCTCAAAAAGAAAAAAATTGAATATACAGCTGCTCAAATGGAAGAAATGTGTCAGCACTGTTCGGATCAGGAACGCAAGGCGACGGAATGCGAGCGAGAAGGCATTAAATACAAACAAGTAGAATATCTCAGCTATCATCTAAAGCAAGAATTTGAAGGTATCATAAGTGGCATGAATGGCACGGGTTTTTGGGTAGAACTTAAAGCCAATAAATGCGAAGGCTATGTGGAACTCAGCTCCAATTTCAAAGAAAATTTCAGCTTCAATCCAACTACACTGTCGCTAAAAGGTCATGAATCACATATCGAATTTCATATGGGACAGGTAGTTACCATCTTAGTCGATAAGGTAGATTTAGATGCAAAGAGAGTCTGGTTCAAGGCAGTGATGTTTTAAGTTTTGCAGATAACCATGGCCTAACAACGATGTCATGCGAGCAGGGTTAATTTATAGAGACCTTTCAGAGCTTGTATTACAAATACTTACTCCCCTCTTTTATGCTCAAATTAGATAATTTATCCTGATTAGATTCTATAAAGCTTCTTACCGATTCAGGATTTATCTTTGAATACGAGCGAAGTGCCCATCCTATAGCCTTTCGAATGAAGAACTCTTTTTCATGACAAGTCAGAAGCATATGTTTATATAAAACTTCTTCGTCCGTTTGCTTTCCATAGCCTAGTTGGTATATTATCGCTGTGCGGCGAAGCCAAAAATTCTCACTATGAATCCAGCTATTCACTTCCTCTCTTAGCTCGGGAAAATTTATACAAATGGCTCCAATGCAGTTTGAGGCTAATAAATCCACTATATCCCACCAGTCTGACTTTACGATCATTTCCTTTATAAAATCAAGGTCTTCGGCTTTTAGTCTTTTCTTATTCAATTTGAGTACTTGCGAGGCGATATACCACATTTCCCTTTCTGGATAGGTTATACAACATTTGGCAAATTCAATCGTTTGAATTCTATCTAATTTTCCTTCAGTTTCTTGAAATTCTTTCCAATACTTATCTCTCACCGTATTCATCAATCCGAAAAATGGAAAACGATATCGCATATACTTCGCCTGCTTTTCAGCGATATCTTCGTTGCCCATACTATTAAGAAACCTATACAATTTTGTCACATAAACTCTCATTCTATTTCTTTAAAATTTTTCTAAACTGTGCTTCTGTGCCATAGAAACAATTCAAATCTATTTTATTTTCAACTCCTTTTATATCGCCAGTTTCTGAATATTGCCAAAATTCCCAGCGAGCGGCGTCATCCAACTCAGGCGCACTATTACTATACTTTGCTATCCATAAGTTATAGTGTCTAAACTCATTCAATAAAAAGCGATTATAATAATTCTCGTAAGTATAGAGTATAGGGCGCACTCCATAGTGCTTTTCTACCACTTCAAGCCATTTTCGAATATCTAAAAGCAGATTCAACTGATCTCGATGATGCACCAATTCTATGTCTAGCACAGGAGGCAAATCCCCCTTTTCAAGTTCTACTTGTGAAATAAAATTTCTGGCCTGAATCTTCCAATCCAAATGTGGGCTGTAAAAATGATATGCTCCACGGGCTACACCAGCCTCCCTTGCGCGTTTCCAGTTTGTCTGAAACTCTCTATCCACAAGCTCCTTGCCCTCTGTATCTTTTATAAAAGCAAACTTCACCTCATGATTTTTCAGCTGATACCAATCTATAGTTCCTTGGTACTTGGAAATATCTACCCCATGCACGGAATATTCTTTCCATTTTGGGAAAAAGAAAGCGGGACGTATCGTTGAAAAAAATTTAAAGATGAAAAACGATAGGACTAAAAACAATCCTATCCAAACTAGTCTGTTCAGCCTCAACTTCCTTGTCCTCCATATCATGATTCCCGTATTCGAAAAGTCCAAATGTATTTAGTTTCAAATGAAATTAACCCAGTATTTCTAATCGTTATAAATTTGTGAATATTTTATTAGTCATAGAAAAGAGAAAACATATCATGCTTCTGTCTAGCTGGTACCCCAATAGACTAAATCCGTTTAACGGGGATTTTGTTCAGCGTCATGCTATGGCTATATCACTATTAAATCAAGTATCTGTTATACATGCAGAAGGTGATCCAGCGCTGAACCACTGGCAATGCACGGTCCAAAAAATAAATGATCAACTAACAGAATATCTTTATTATTTCCCTAAATCTCGATGGTCGGTTGTCAATTTCATTCAAAAAATGCGAGGAATTGCGAAGGGAATGAGACAAATTGGATCCATAGATCTAATCCACGCCAATGTGGTTCATTACCATTTTATCTTTTTAATTTTTCAGTCTATACCCTACATCATCACGGAGCATGCTACACAGTATCATAGACTGAATACACTTCCGAATGCGTGGTTGAAAAAAATAGTTTACAAACCTATCTTCCGGCAAGCCAAGGCTGTTTTGACTGTAAGCATGCATTTAGGAAGAAAATTGGAAAATCTATTCGGTCCCCTGGCATTTCAGGTAATACCTAATGTAGTAAATACAACTATATTTTATCCAATGAAGAAACATAATGAACCATTCACCTTTCTTCATATTTCCAATCTGAGCCCCGTAAAAAACATATCAGGAATCTTGGAGGCTTCGCTTAACCTCAAAAAACAAGGGTTTATATTTAAATTCTTCCTCGGAGGAAATGGCGATACGCAAGGGATAGATGAATTCAGGAAAAAAGAAAATATGGAATCAACCCTTGAAATATTGCCTTCACTCACTCATGAAGAAGTTGCAGACCAAATGAGACGGGCAGATTGTTTTATTCTCTTTAGTGACTTTGAAAATCAACCATGCGTGCTAGCAGAAGCTATGGCCTCTGGATTACCGTTTATATCGACGCGTGTTGGGGGCGTAGAAGAATTTATAGTGGATAATAGCTGCATGATTATAGAAAGAGGAAATATAAATCAATTGGTAGAGGCCATGGCAGCAATGATTCAAGGAAGGATATGTCCAAACCAAGACGAATTAGTTGAATATGCTAAATCGAATTTTTCTCCTGTTCCTATTTCACAGAAAATTAACAAAATCTATAACGAATGTTTAAACATGATCTGACGTAAATAAGCTAATTTTGCACGGTTAAAGGATTATGGATAGTATAGGTATAAAAGAAATTTTCACAGTCACTGTTACTCTATTTACAGTAATAGATATCATAGGTGTTTTGCCATTATTGATAGACATCACTAAAAATTCCGGCGAAATACACCCAGAGCGAGCTTCTATAGCATCCTTGTTTATCATGCTTACGGCACTATTTCTAGGGGAGAAGTTTTTAATTTTCCTTGGTGTTACCAAATCATCCTTTGCTATTGCTGGTGGTATTATATTATTTATACTAGCAATGGAAATGGTCCTAGGAAGAAATATTATCAAACAAGCGAAGCAGCAAAATAAGGCAACCGCTTTAGTTCCAGTGGCATTTCCACTCATATCTGGAGCAGGCACAATTACGACCATACTAACCTTGAAATCTCAGTACAACTATTTAGAAATTGCTGTAGCCATTGTCATCAATGTCGTTATCGTGTTTCTTGTTCTGCGTTATTTAAATTTCTTGAAGGATAAAATTTCTGAAAGTACTATTCTGGTTATGAGAAAAATGTTTGGGGTCATACTGTTAGCCATCGCAGTTGGTATGATTACGAAAAACTTACAACTGAACATTCGCTAGTATTTAGAATTATTTCTGATTATCTATCTTATTGAAATCCCGTCTCTTGGGACTTCGAATCTTTAATTTTACAAAAAAAAACATTCAATAAAGTCAAAACTTTTAGTTTTGCACCCGGAGAGATGGCAGAGCGGTCGAATGCGGCGGTCTTGAAAACCGTTGACTGT